>JBHOQX010000039.1:0-72926 GCA_042408595.1 Roseiflexaceae bacterium
GCCCGGCAGCGGCGGCCCCGACACGCCGCGCCAGCACGGCGCCGCCGGCGAGCGCCACGCCGCGCCCGCTCCCGAGCGCGACCGCACTGCCGGTCGCCGTGCCCAAGGAGCCAGCAGCCACCCCACACCCAACTATCCGGCTGGCCGCGCCGTCGCCGACACTTACGCTAACCCCCGCGCCACTCGCGCCGCCGGCCACGCCCGTGCCGCCCGGCTCCGCCACACGCCCGCGGCCGGCCCCACGCGCCGGCTGGCCGCCCGCGCCGCTTCCGGCGCTGATCGACGACGGTCAGCTCCCCGATGAAGGCATCTGGCAGCCGCTCCCCAGCATCGGCGATGGCGGCGCTGCGGCCATGGCAGTGACGGTGCTTCGGCCCGACCCGGCCCGGCCCGATATCCAGGTCGCAATCGTCGCCATCGACCTCGATCGCGCCCTCCTGCACATCGTGGCCGGCGTTGAAGAGCCGCCGGTGGTCACCGGCACGCTCGCGTACCGCCCGGCGCGCATCCCGCCGGAGACACAGGCGAGCAATCGGTTGCTAGCGGCCTTCAACGGCGCGTTCAAGGCCATCCACGGGGCGGACGGCATGTTCGCCGACGGGGAAGAGTACCTTCCGCCTGTGCCCGGCCGCGCGACGGTCGGCGTGCTGCGCGATGGCTCGGTGCAGCTCGGCATCTGGGGGCGCGACATCGGCCCTGACGACGGCCTGGCCGCCTGGCGGCAGAACGGCCGCTTGCTGGTGGACGGCGGCGAGGTGACCGACCGGGCGCGGCAGGGCGGCCTGGGTTGGGGCGCCACGGTGGACTTGCAGGCGGAGACCTGGCGCTCCGGCCTGGGCCTCAGCGCTGATCGCCGCACGCTGCTCTACGCCGTGGGCGACGGGCTGACGGCCGAGCGCCTGGCCGAGGTGCTGCGGGCGGCCGGCGCGGCCACGGCGCTACAGCTCGACATCAACAATTACTGGGTGCGCTTCGTCACCTTCCAGCGCGATGCCCGCGGCCGGTTGATCGGCGTGCCGCTGATCAGCGCCATGCCAGACGAGCCGCGTAAGTATCTCGTCCCCGACAAGCGGGATTTCTTCTATCTTACGGCGAAGTGAGCCGATGGTCGTCCCTAGCACAGAGGAACAAAGCAACGAATGTTATCGTGGTACGGTGTCATTGTGCTACCGGGTCGCCTTGCCACCGTATCATCGTATCGCCTGCTCACCCCAACAATACCTCCCGCATCACCGCCACGAACGCCGCCGCCTGCGCGCGGGAGATGCGCGCCGGGTGGATGAGCGGAACGATCAGCCGCTCGCCCGCCGCCAGCCGCACCGCATGGAGCGGACGGATGGCGCCCGGATCGCGCCCGAGGTAGCGCAGCCCCACCGCCCGTAGCGCCACTCGCCCGACCGGGACGATGATCCGCGGGTCGATCCAGTCGAGTTCCTGCCAGAGAAACGGCCGGCAGTTGGCCTGCTCGGCCGGCGTCGGTGTGCGGTTAGCGGGCGGGCAGCAGCGCACAGCGTTGGTGACGAAGCAACGGAGCTCCAGGTCGTCAGCTTTCCTGCCGGCCAACCCCAGCGCCGCCAGGATGCGCCCAAGTGCCGCGCCCGAGCGGTCGCCGCGGAACGGCACGCCGGTGCGGTCCGCGCCGTGGCGGCCCGGCGCCTCACCGACGAATACGATCCGGGCCGCCGGGTCGCCGCAGCCATGCACGATCCGCCGGCGGCTGACGACGAGTGCCGGGCAGCGGACGCAAGATTGCTCGTACAGCAGGCGCTGCATGTGATTCCCTCTGCTGGATCGATCATACCGCATTCGGTCCGGTGAAAGGGTGGCTACACTGCCGTTTCCCGATCAAAAGCACAACTGGAGAGGGTTGAAGGGCGGTCCCTCGAAAATTTTTGCCACGCGGTCGGCAACTTAGCCGCCGACCGCGTGGCGGAGAGGAGCGCTTTCGGGCCGGGCCGCCGGCCCGTTGGGGGTGGGGTTTTCGTGCTTGCCCTGGGTTAGCATGGCCCCATCCCCTTTAGGGGCGGACCGATCTCCACACTCTAGGGTGAGGGCCGCAGCTCCTTGGACGCCTCGGGAAAACCTACCCTCGAACGCACCTCCCCGGGAGCTCTTCAGATAGTCTCGATGGAAGGATTGACAAGACCTCGATAGTAGTTTATAATCTCACTAGTAGTTTGAGTATGGATTACTATCATCTAACATCATTACTTAGGGCGGTCGAAAGATGGACGTTCGGGGCATTGATCTGATCGACCAACTGATCGCGCTCGGCCTGACCGAGTACGAATCGAAAGTCTACCTGGCGCTGCTGCGCGAATACCCGGCCACCGGCTACCAGCTCAGCAAGGCGGCCGGCATCCCGCGCTCGATGGTCTACGAGGCGCTCGGGCGGCTGGAGGCGCGCGGCGCGGCGCTCAAGACGGTCGATGAGAAGGCGACGCTCTACCGCCCTGTCGCGCCGGACGTGCTGCTCGACCGCTACGAGCGCGAGGCGCACGAGCGCGCCGCCGTGCTGCGCGCCGGGCTGCTGCCGCTCTACGAGCGGCGCGACGAGGGGCGGCTGTGGAACTTCAGCGGGCGCAAAGAGGCGCTGCAGTACGCCGCCGAGCTGATCGGCGGGGCGCAGCGGGAGCTGATGCTGCTGCTCTGCGACCCGGATGTGGACGAACTGCGCGGGCCGCTGGCCGCCGCCCATGAGCGCGGCGTCCGTCTCGGCGTCATCCTCACCGGCACAGCTCCGTTCGCTCTCGGGCAGGTGGTGCGCCACCCGCGCCGCGAGACGGAGCTGCACCATATGGCCGAGACGCTGATCGTCGTCGCCGATGAGCGAGAATTCCTGATCGCCAGCGGCCACAGCGCGACCAGCGCGACGGTGACCACCAACCCGCATATGGTGCTGATCGCCCGCCAGTTCATCTGGATGGAGCTGTTCGCCCAGCGGATCTTCGCCCGACTGGGCGACGATCTGCTGGCCCGGCTCGACCCGCAGGACCGCCTTGTGCTCCAGCCGGAAGGGGACGAGCACTGAATGGCGGCTAGGCCCACTTTTATGAATGAAAGGAACGCCATGAGCATGCTTATGACCGACCACCCCCCCGCTCTTCGGGAGACCGAGTCGCAGCACGACGCCAGATTTGTGCTGCAACGAATCCAGCCGGCGCTGCTCGGCCTGATGGACGGCAGCGTCAGCACGCTGGCGCCGATCTTCGCCACGGCCGGGTTGACCGGCAAGCCGATCGACGCGTTTTTTGTCGGCCTTGCCGCCAGCATCGGCGCGGGCATCAGCATGGGCCTGGCCGAGGCGCTCAGCGACGATGGTGTGGTGAGCGGGCGCGGCTCGCCAGTGGCGCGCGGCATCATCACCGGCGTGGCGACGACGATCGGCGGCATGTTGCACACCCTGCCGTTTCTGATCCCCGACCTGCATGTGGCCTTGCTCCTGGCCTATGTTGTCGTGGTGCTCGAGCTACTGGCGATCGCGATCATCCGCTATCGCTACATGCACAGCCCGCTCGGCAAGACGATCGTGCAGGTGATCGTCGGCGGCGCGGTCGTCTTTGGCGTCGGCGTCTGGCTCGGTTCGCTCGGCGTAGGTGGCTGACCCGCTCGTGCGTCTGCGGAACCCCTGGCCACTTCTGTGCGTCTAACACAACAGACACCCGGGAAGTGACCGATGAACGCAACCGCAGACATGCGACAATCACGACTCATTCCAGTGCTGCTGGAGCTGCTCGGCGGCGGGATCGCCGGCGCAGTGCTCGGCATCCTCGGCGGCATGCTGATGGGAGAGTTCGGTTCGGGCCGCCAGGACTGGCCGCTCGACTTGGTGCAGGCGCTGTTCGCCGCCGCGCTCGGCCTGATCCTTGGGGCGGCCGGCGGCGTGACGATGGCCGGTCGCTGGTTCCGCCAGCGGGGATCGTTCTGGCTGGCGCTCGCCGGTGCCGTCCTCGGCGCGGCAGCGGTGCTGCTGCTGGCGGAGCCGCTGCAACTCAACCGGAACGCGACGCTGCTGCTCGCTGTCTTCGGCCTGGCGGTCGTCAGCCTGGCGACGCTGGGGTATAATCTGCGCCGGCGAGCGTGACGCCGTTTCTGGATGCTGTAAATAGTTGGACGGAGGACAGAGGACGAAAGCTGTCTGTAGATTGCGGCCATATGCTCGCAACACGGACCGCTCACTTTCGCCCTGTGTCGTTCATTCTTCGCCCGTGGAGGCTCCGGCGATGCAGGCAGTGGTGATCGGCGCCGGCGTGATCGGGCTGTCGTGCGGCATCCGGCTGCGTCAGGCCGGCTTCGACGTGGAGATCTGGGCGCGCGAGGCGCCGCACCGCACCACGTCCAGCGTCGCCGCCGCGATCTGGTACCCCTACAACGCCTTCCCGCGCGAGCGGGTGGCGGCCTGGGGCGCGCGCACCTTCTCCGTGCTGGCGGCGCTCGCCGCCGACCCCGCCGCCGGGATCACGATGCGCCAGGGGCTGGAGATCTTCCCCGAGCCGCCCGGCGATCCGTGGTGGCTTGAGCCGGGCATGCCGTTCCGCCACGCCCGCGCCGACGAGCTGCCGGAAGGCTACCTGGGGGGCTATGTCCTGTCGCTGCCCGTGATCGAGATGCCGATCTACCTCGCCTACCTGGAGGCGCGCTTCCGCGATCTTGGCGGGCGGGTCGCGCTACGGCCGCTCCATAGCCTGGACAAGGCGCTGGCCGACGCCGGGTTGGTGGTGAACTGCGCCGGCCTCGGCGCGCGCGAGCTCGCCGGCGACCCGTCGCTCTACGCGATTCGCGGTCAGGTGGTGCGGGTGGCGCAGATCGGGCTGGAGCGGTTCTGGCTCGATGACTACGGCCCGCGCGGGCTGACCTACATCATCCCCCGCTCGCGCGATATCGTGCTCGGCGGCACAGCGGACATCGGGGACGAGCGCACGGCGCCCGACCCGGCGACCGCGCAGGCGATTCTGGAGCGGTGCATAGCGCTCGAGCCAGGGCTGCGCGCCGCCGAGGTGTTGGAGCACAAGGTCGGGCTGCGGCCTGGGCGGCCTGCCGTGCGGCTCGAAGCCGACGCGCGGGGCGACCGGCGCGTCATTCATTGCTACGGGCATGGCGGCGCCGGTGTGACGCTCTCGTGGGGCTGCGCCGAGGAGGTGGCGGCGCTGGCGGCAGGGTCGGAGATCGCCATGCGGGCCGATTGATGACCCGCGTCCTCTGGCGGAAGGGCGGGGCGGTCCCGCGACCTGCCACGGATATCGTCTTCACGCGCCGTGGAGCGCGAAGGGTCTCGGGGGGTGAAGAGGCTATCTGAAACGCTCCCAGCGGGGGATGTGGAGGGCTGCGCTCTCCAAACTTTCCTGCTTCAAACAGCTTCTGAGACCCAGCAAATTCTCCCGCCGCTTAGAAGAACCCCAGCTCGTCGCGCGCTTCCTGGCTCATCATGCTCGGGTTCCAGAAGGGCGTCCAGACCAGGTTGATGCGCACATCGTCCAGGTTCTGGTACACATCCTTCAACTGCAACACCTCGCGCCGCGCCTGCTCGATGATCTGCGGGCCGGCGGGGCAGGCCGGCGTCGTCAGCGTCATGTCGATCTGCACGACCTTGCCGTTATCCTGCACATCGACGCCGTATACCAGCCCCAGGTTGACGATATCCAGCCCGATCTCGGGATCGTAGACATTCTTCAGCGCGCTGCGCACAAGCTCTTCGGTGATCATGGCATCCTCCTGCTGATCCGGGGATATGATACCATGCGCCGGCGCGCTGCGCCAGACGATCAAACGTCGTTGCGGGCGGTGCGCACCCAGCTCTTCGGTTTGATGCCGAGCAGCAGCCGCGCGTAGAGCGCGACCTTCCAGAGGATGAAGGCCGGCGCGTACAGCAGCGCGGCGTACACCCGGCGTGGTGCGCGGGCCAGCGCCAGGCCCGCCAGGGTGTAGGCCGCCTGCCCGGCAAGGATCGCCAGGCCCAGTCCCACCCCCACCGGGCTGCCCAGTGCCGCCGCGGCGGCCAGGCAGGCCAGGCTGGCCGCCGCCAGGATCGCGAACGGCGGGATGATCTGCTCCATCGCCGCGTCGAACAGCAGAAAGCTCCGGCGGCGGGCGGCGGCCGCGAGCAGGCGCGGCACATGCGCCCGCACCGCCTCCAGCCGACCGCGCTCCCAGCGCGCGTTCTGCGACTGCGCCGCGGCCAGCGAGCCGGGCATCTCCGCCCAGACCACGGCGTCCGGCGCGAAGGTCACCCGCTCGCCGCCCAGGATGAGCAGCATGTGGTACTCCAGGTCCTCGGTCAGGGCCGCCGGCCAGCGGTAGCGCCGCAGCACGTCGTCCACGAAGACCATGCCGTTGCCCTTCAGCCCGGCCGAGCCGCCGAGCACCATCCGCCCCTGCGGCCGGAGGTAGTGCAACAGCATCAGGGCGACCGAGCGCAGGCTGATGCTCCAGACGCGCCCCGGGTCGCGCACAGCGTAGTAGGCCTGGATCGCGCGCTCGCCGCGCGCCAGCCGGGCGTCCATCACCCGCAGGAGATTCGGTGAGACCAGCGAGTCGGCGTCGAGGAACAGCGCGCCGTCATACGCCAGGCCCTGCGCCCACAGCCGCTCGAGCAGCCATTGCAGCGCGTAGCCCTTGCCGATGTGCTGTGTGTCGACACGCTCGTGAACCACGGCGCCGCCGGCCCGGCCAAGCTCCGCCGTGTCGTCGCTGCAATTATCGGCGACGACGTGGACCGCGAAGAGCTCGCGCGGATAGTCGAGCGCGCGCAGGCTCTCGAGCAACTGCGGCAGCAGGCGTGCTTCGTTGTGCGCCGGCACGATGATGGCGAAGCGGCTGGTTGGCGGCCCGGCGCGCGGCGGGGTGCGGCGCGGGGCGAACAAGGCCGCCGCCGTCAGCAGCAGCAGGTAGCCGACCATGGCGGCCAGAACGATTTCGGCGGCCAGGATGATCGCCTGTAGCATTGTCAGTAGCAGTTCCACTGTCGTCAAGCTGATCGGAGGTGCGCGGTCGCCCGCGGCGCGGCGGCGTGGCAGACCGCTACCCTTCCGCCAGCGGCTCGGTGCATCGCCTCATCGCTGCATCGGTTCATCGCCCAGGCGCGCCATCCCGCCCGGGGCCGCGCGGCGACACTCGGCGGCGTACCTGGCCAGCCGCTCGGCGTAGCGGTCCAGGTTCAAATACTGCTCGACTCGGGCGCGCCCGGCGCGGCCCATCCGCTCGGCCTCCTCCGGATGCGCCAGCAGGTGCTCGATCGCGGCGCGCAGCGCAGCCGGATCGCCCGGCGGCACATAGAGCCCGGTTTCGCCGTCCGCCACGATATCCGTCTGGCCCGGCACGCGGGAGCAGATCACCGCCCGGCCCATCGCCATCGCCTCCAAGATGGATGTGATCCCGGCCTGGAATGCGACGTTCGCCAGCGGCACCAGCGCGAAACGGCTATCGGCGTAGAGCTGGCGCAACTCGACGAAGCTGAAGCGCCGCACCTGCACATTCGGCGGGAGGGGCGCCCGGCGGAGGCTGTCGGCGCGGCGCGACCACGGGCTGCCCGCCGCGATCACAACGTCCGCTTCGAGGCCGTCCACCGCCTTTAGGAGCGTCGGGTAGTCGCGCGCCTCGCGCCCGACGGCGCAGATCTGGGGGCGGGGCGTCGGGCGCGGCGGGGCCAGCTCCGGCGCGTAGAAACGGCTATCCACCATGAAGGGCGTATAGATCACACGCGTCGGCGGGATGTGCCAGCGTTGTTCGATGAAGCGCTTTTGATGTGTCGCGTACACCAGAAAGAGATCGACCGCGTGCTGCAATCCGAGCAGGTCAAGCAGCACACTCTTTTTTCGCTTCGAAAGAATGTGGGTGATCATGACGTGCCGCGGGCGGCACCGGCCAGCGCCCAGGCCGCGCTCAAGGGCGGCGAACGGTAGACCGACCTGTTCGCCGTCGGTGAAGATCAACTCGTAGCGGCCGCGCCAGCGAAAGCAGACCCACGCAAGCATCAAGTTCGGCGCCCCGAGACGCGCGAACAGCCGGCCAACCCACCCGCCGGCGCGCCACGCGGCGGGGTAGTCGAGCACGTCGGCCGGGAGCACGCGCGCCAGTTCCAGATAATCGGCGCGCGGGCGCTCGCCGCGGGCGCTCTGCTCCGCGGCGGCCGTGTCGATGCTGCCAGAGACCGTCAATAGCACGGGTGGCGTTGTGTGGCGCGTGCCGTCGTTGCTCATCGGCTGGTCACCCTCATGCCGGGGCGCCGCCCGCCTGCAGCCGCGGCGCGCCGGCTGCAACGCCCAGGGCGATGCTACACCCGAACCTCTCCCGACGCCTCGCCGCCAGCGGCGTGTCGCCGCCCGGCGAGGCGTTTGAGCACTTCCAACAGCCGCCGGCTATTCCGCTCCGCATCGAAGCGCTCGCGCGCGAGCGCCGCAGCCCGCTCGCCCATCGCCAGCCGCTCCTCTGGGCGGTGAATCAGCCGCCGCAGCGCATCGGTCAGCGCTGGCAGATCGTCCACCGGCACGAACAGCCCGGTCTCCCCGGCACGCACAATCTCGCGAATGCCGGCGATCGGCGTGGAGATCGCCGGCAAGCCCGCGGCGGCAGCTTCCATCAGGACGAAGGATGAAACGTCGCTGGCGCTTGGCAGGCAGAAGACGTCGCAGTCGTGATAGAGCCGGCGTAGTTCGGGCGCGTTGGGCCGCAGGCCGGTGTAGACAAACAGCCCAGGCTCCGGCGGCGGCGGCTCGCTCGTCACCAGATGCAGCTCGATCCGCTCGGCGCGGAGCGCGCGAAGCGCCTCCAGCAACAGCATGCCGCCCTTGGCTTCGAACGCTCCGCCGACGAACAGCACGCGCACCGGCCCATCGTGCGGCCCACGCGGCGTCGGGCGCGCCCAGTCGCGCAACACGACTCCTGGCGGGTTGACGGTGATCTTCTCGTCCGGAAGGCCGTAGTCTTCGACCAGGCTTTGCTTCGCCCATGCGCTGAAGGTCACCAGGTGGCCCACGGCCTGGAATACGGCCCGATGCAGCGCGCCCTTGAGTCGCTCCAGCGGCTCGGCGCCGCGCGCATGGCCGTGGCGTTGCCCGATCTCATCATACTGCCGCGGGGTGGCGTCGAGCGAGATCACGCTTGGGATGCGTCGCAGCCAGTCCAGCGCCAGCGTCGCCGGAACCTGCGTATGGAAGAACAGCACGTCCGGCGCACCGTCGCGGGCCATCGCCGCCAGCGCACGGCGCGCCTGCAGGCCGGCGCGCACCGTCCAATTGCCTGAAAGCGGCAGCCACGGCGGCAGGGCGCCCCCATCCCAGGTGAGCGGCGCCCACCGCGCGTGAATCTCTCTGTCGCGGGCGATGCTGTCGTACAGGTTGAGGGTGTAGGTGACATGCCCGAGCACCTGCTCGATCAGCATGGCGATCTCGTACGGACGCATGCGTGCGTTCCTATCTCTGCGTCGCGCCACGATAGACGACATCGCCTTCCTTCAGGCCGGCCAGGATCTCGACCCGCTGCGGCGTTACGATCCCGACCTGCACCTCCACCTGCTTCGGCATGTCGCCATCCTTCAGTTCCACCGTCGCCCGGTCGCGCGCGATGCGCACGGCATCCGCCGGCAGGAACAGGGTGTTGTCGGCGCGGCCCAGAGTGACAAGCACATCCGCCGTCTCGCCGAGTTCGAGCGGGGCGCCGGCCGCATCGTAGCTGATCGAGAAGGTCCTGTCCTCGGCCGCGGTTGCGGCCGGCGGCACGCGGGTGATCACACCGTTGAAGGTCTTGCCGGGCAGGCGGCTGAAGGTCACCTGAGCCGGCTGGCCGACGATCAGCCGGCTGCGGGCGCGCTCATCGTCGCGGGCGGATGTCACCGTGGCGGCGATCTCGCGGCGGGTGTTATCCAGAATGACCATGATCGGAGTCGTCGCGCGCACTGCCGCGCCGGGCCGCGCCTTGATGCCGTTGATCTCGCCGTCGAACGGCGCGTAGAGTCGCCGCGCCGCGATCTGTTCTTCGATGCGCTGCACGTCGAGCCGCCCGGACGCGACGCGCTTGGCGAGATCCGGGTCGGGCTGGGCGCGCTGGCGGGCGCCGTTCAGGGCGAGCTGGGCCGCCGCGACCGCCCGTTGGGCCGCCTCGATCGCAAACTGGTCCGGGCCGCGCAGCAATTTGTCGAGATCGGCCCGGGCGCTCGCGACCTCCGCCTCGCCGGCCTGCACCGCGGCGATCTCGTTGTTGCGGGCGGTGTCGTAGGCGATCTGGGCTTTGGCGAGCGCATCTTCCGCCAGCCGCACCTTGTCGCGGGCGAAATCGTAGGCCTGCCGCGCGCCGTCGCTCGGCTGGCGCTGGTACTCAGCCGTCGCCCTGACCAGTTCCTCCTGCGTCTGGGCGAGCTGGCGCGCCGCCGTCGTCAGCGTTTGCTGCGCGGTGTTCTTGGCCTCGGAGGCGTTGTTCCGGGTCGTAGCAAGGTTCGCTTCGGCCTTTTGCACCACCGCGCGGGCTTTGGCCAGATCGTCGGCGGTGGGCGGCTGCCGCAGCTTGGCGAGCGCGTCCCTGGCGGCGGCAAGTTCGAGTTCGGCGCGCTTGACCTCGAGCTGGCCCGCCTGCATGGCCCGCTGGAGCGCGATTTGGTCCTGTTCGGCGATCACCTTGAGCTGCTTGAGCTGACCATCCAGGTCGCCGAGATCGAGCTCGGCGAGCACATCGCCCTTCTTGACCTTCGCGCCGGGCTCCACCCGGATGGCCGTCAGGATGCCGTCCTCGTTGAACGCAAGCTCCTGCGTGACCGGCACCACCCGCCCGCTGAGGCGTACTTCGTCCACGACTGGCCCGCGCTGCACTGCGACGGTCTCGCGCGGCGGCGAGGCGGTGGCGGTCGGCGCGGCAGGGAGGCCGGGCGCGCCAAGCTGCCCGAGTGGCGAGACGGTCGCCGTTGGTGGTGCCACCGGTTGGGTGGGCGCGGCGGGGGCGGCGGGGGCTGTCGTGCTGCAGGCGGCGGCAAGCAGCGCCGTGATCAGGAATATGATTGAGAGTTGAAGCCGCATGATGTACATATCTCCCGCGATGAGCCTGGACGATCGAGAACACGGAACAAACGAACAATGAACCGGCCGTGCCGGGTTCTTTGTCACCTGGCCGGCGTGCCATCTCGCCACGCCGGCGTGCATGCCGTTCAGGAGACCGGTTCCTTGGCGGGCAGTGGCGCGGTACCCGGCTGCCCCGCCCGCCCCGGCGGCCGGCCGGCGTGGCGGACGAACGGCCGCTCGAACGGCAGGTAGAACAGGTAGCACAGGCCGATCACCAGCGGAACCGCCAGCAGGAACTGAGCCGCGAACAGGGCCGGCGCCGGCAGGCCGAGCGCCAGGAGAAAGCCGGCGGTCAGACGTAGCAGCGGCTCGTGAATCAGGTACATGCTGTACGAGAAGCGCCCGAGCCCCGCCACCGCACGGCTGTCCAGCACCCGCAGCGCCAGCTGCGCCGGGGCGTTCGTCCAGCCCTGCCCCTGCCCCGCCGCCAGCGCCAGTTGCATGCGCGCCAGGTAGACAATCGCGCAGGTCACCGTGAGGCCGAGGAGCAGATCGGTCAACCAGAGATATTCCCACGCCCAGCGCAGCCGGAAGAGCAGGATGAACAGCGTGAGCACGCCGAGCCCGCCGGCGATCAGCCCCCACGGCACCCACGCCCGCAGTGCCGCAGCCGCGGGCGTCGGCGCAACACTGACGACGGCGCCAGCCGCCCCGAGCGCGAACAGGCCGATGTACCAGGGATAGGTCCAGTCGAAGTTGGCGTTCGCCGGCAACAGGAAGTGCGGCGCCAGCCCGAGCGCGACCCCGGCGGCCAGCGCGGCCGCGGCGCCCCAGCGCCGCATCAGCGGCAAGAGCACGAGCGGGAGCAGGAAATAGATCTGCCACTCCAGCGCCACGCTCCACATCGGCCCGTTGATCGACTGCACCCAGCGCGGGCTGAGGTTGTGCAGCAGCGCGGCGTGCGAAAGAATCGAGCCCCAGGTCAGGTCGCCCGGCCGGAGCAGCCATGGAAACGCCAGCAGCAGCCCGGCCGAGAGCGCGAGCGCGGCGTAGTAGGTCGGCAAAATACGGCGGGCGCGGCGGCGCAGGTAGCCGCCCGTCCCGCCGGGTATCCGCCGGTCGGCCCGGCGGGCGACGGGCAGCATCAGCAGGTACCCTGAGAGCACGATAAACACCGCAACGGCGAAGTGCCCGGCATCGATCAGCTTGAGCAGTTTGAGGAGCGCCGGGCTCGCTGCGGCGTCCACCGGCTCGCGGATGGCGACATAGGCATGTCCGAGCAGCACATACAGCGCCGCCAGGCCGCGCAGGCCGTCCAGAAAGCCGAGCCGGATGCGGGCTGTCCCATCGCTCATCGCGGGCTCTCCGCCAGCTTCGGCGACCCGCCGGCCGCCGGTTCGGGCCGCGCGATGCCGCGCAGGTGTTGCTCCAGCACCCGTCCGACCGCCTGCCACGAGTAGCGCTGCTCTACCACGGCGCGCCCGGCGGCGCGCAGCCGCTGGCGCAGCCCGGCGTCGCCGAGCGCCGCCACCACGCCGGCCGCAAAGGCTTCCGGCGTATCGCCAAGGAGAATATGCTCGCCGTGGACCAGATCGAGCCCCTCCGCGCCGATCGTTGTCGAGACCGTCGGCACGCCGAAGCTCAACCCCTCCAGAATCTTCAGACGGGTGCCGCCGCCGCTGCGCAACGGCACAACCAGTGCCCGGGCGCGCGCCATGTACGGCCGTACGTCTTTGACATAGCCGGTGACCTCGACATTCGGCCGCACGCCGTACTGCCGGATCACCGGCGGCGGGTTGCCGCCCACGATGCTGAAGCGCACATCCGGCACCCGCCGCTCGATCAGCGGGAAAATGCGCTCCATGAAATACACCAGCCCGTCGCGGTTGGCATCCACATGGGTCGTTCCGATGAAGGCGATCTCGTTTCCGGGCGGCTCGGTTGCTCGCATGGCGAAGTAGTCCGGGTCGATGCTGTTCGGCAGGCATGCGATGGCGCTCGGGCCCAACAGGGCGCGCAGTTGGTCGCGCTCGCGCTCGGAGGGGGTGAAGATCAGGTCGAAGCGGCGGCAGATCGCCAGTTCATCGCGCCGGAACTTACGCGCCTCGAGCGCCAGGGCGGCCCGCCGGAGCGGATGCGACTGCACGGCGGCGCGGCGCTCCAGCAACTCGAATTCGATGTTTTGCAGATCCAGGATGTAGCTGCCGGCGATGCGTGGGTAGCGAAAATACCCCATCTGCGACAGGTTGACCACCACATAATCAAACGGCGTCGCCTGGATCGTCTCGTCGAGCGCCCGCTGGAAGCGCTGCGAATAGTGCGTGAAATACTGGAACGGCCGCGACCCCAGAGTGCCGCGCGCCTGGAGCAGCCATTTCGGCGCCGCCTCCGTCGGCGGGCCCGGCACGGCGACCACCCGCTCGCAGATCGTCTCCAGGTGGCCGACGCTGTCGCCGCTCGGGCCGCGTCCGGCGTACATCAGCAGCGTCACGTCCGACAGCGACGCGAACATCTTCAGCATGTGGTAGATGCGGATCGCGCCGCCGAAGTCCGGCGGGTACGGACTGAAGGGTGTGACGAAAAGGGTTTTCACCGGTGCGCTCCTGCCCGCTGCCACGGCCAGCGCGGGGCAGGGACCGGCACCGGCGTGGCCGCGATCGCGTCGAGCCGGTTGAGCAGCCCCATCGCCACGCCCAGGTACACCATGCTGCTCAGATCCCACGAGATATCGACATACGCGTAGATGCAGTGCATCACGATATACAGGGTCGCCGTGAGCGCCGCGGCGCTCAGCACACCGCCGGGCAGCCGCATCAGCGCCCGCGCCCCGACGATGATCGCCATGCCGAACATGAAGAGCATGACCACAAAGCCGAACGGCCCCATCTTCATCCACATCCACAGCACCGAGTTGTGCGTCTGGTATTCCCACCACTCGAAGAAGCTGATATCGGGCAACTGATACAGAATGTAGAATTTTCGCCCGAAGCCGACGCCGAACGGCGCCAGGCGCAGTGTGTACATGATGTTTGCGTTCTCGATCAGCCGGTACTCATTGGATGCCGCGTTGCGCGCGTTCCCCATGCCGATCACCGATTTGAACGCCTCGATCGGGAAGCCGAGCATCCCACCGTGGTTCCAGAAGGCGGCGAAGTACAGCCCGGCCGCCAGCGCCAGGGGCGGGATGAGCGCCCAGAACAGCCGGCGGCGCAGTTGAAACAGCACCGCCGCCAGCAGCACGAACGCCACGCCGAGCGCGACAAAGCTGGCGCGCCGCTGGTTGGCGAAAAAGGCATACACCATCGGCGGCAGCATCAGCGGGAACAGCACCCGCTTCGCCAGCGTGTCGCGGAACAGCCAGACGGCGATCGCCAGCACGAAGAACGACGCGAAATAGATCGACATCGCGTGGTTGCCGATCCGCTCCAGGCCGTGGATCTGCCAATGCAGCACCGTGGCGACGTACACGACCGCCTCGATGCCGCGGGCGAAGAGCGCCAGGGCGAGCACCCAGATCAATTGGTTGACGTGCCGGCGCATGGTGATCAGGTTGCTCGTCAGCACGAAGAGCGCCGGCAGGTAGCTGATCGGCCGCGCCTCCCAGAGCGCGATGTTCGCATTCCCGCCGAGCGCCAGCCCGAACGCCAGCCCCCAACCGATGAAGCCCATGAACACCGCAATCGGCCAGAAGAGCGGCCCGCGGAAGAAATGGAGCTGCCGCGCCACCAACCCGCGCCCCAGCCAGGCGGCAAACGTCACGACCATGTAGGTCTCCAGCGGGCTGACGATCAGATAGCGGTGGACGAAAAAGATCGACTCGACGCTCGAAAAGTTCTTCCAGAACGGGTACCACGGGAACATGATCCAGTCGCCCAGCAGCGTGAACAACAGCATCAGGTAGATCCCGTAGCGCGGCTGGTAGACCGTAGCCGCCAGCCCGGCGAAAAAGATGAACCAGGCGAAGGTCACCGGGTCGGCGTCATTGCGCATCAGCACGAGGCCGACGGCGATGCTCGCGGCGGCCAGGCAGCCGAAGCCCAGGGCGCGCACCCTCCGCCCGCGGCGAAGCTGCGCGTCCACGCTCCGGTGCAGTCGGGTTGTGAAAGTGTCAACCATCACCAACCGTTCGTACGATTGCAGCGCGCAGATAGCATGCGATCCGCTCCTCCGAGCATGCACACAATGCGGCCTGCGTCTGCGCTAGATCATGCGGAAGACCCAGTAGCCGACGCTGATCGCCAGGCACAGGCCCAGCAGCATCCACCCGACCTGCCGCAGCGGGCGCCGATGCAGCGCCAGACCGCCGATGAACGAGAAGAAGAGCAGCAGCAGAAAGAGTTTCATCGCGGCTACTCCTGCGGGACGAGCGCCCGCAGCCAGCGCGGCGTCCGGATGCGCGCCTGGTTCAAAATCACGCCCAGTTGCGGCAGGTGCTTCAGGTCGTCCAGCGCGGATTGCACCGCGCCGGTCGGCGTGACGCCATACCGGACGACGACGCAGCATGCCGTCCCGAGCGACGCAAGCGCGATCGCGTCGCTGGTCGCCAGTACCGCCGGGATATCCAGCACCAGGTGATCGAAGCGGGCGCCCAGCTCCTCGATCAGCGTCCGCAGCCGCTCGCCGCGCGCGGCGGCGGGCCGTTGGTCGGGCGGGAGGCTCCCGGCCGGCAGCAGCGCCAGGTTGGGCCGGTCGGTGGCAAGCAGCGCGTCGTTAAGTTCCAGCCGCCCGAGCAGGACATCCGCCAGGCCCGGGCGGGGCGCGGCGCCACCCAGCAGCCGCAGCATCCCCGGCGCCCACCAGTTCAGCTCCACCGCACAGACGCGGGCCGGGTCGTCGCTGGCCAGTGTCGCGGCGAGCGCCAGGGTCGAGAAGGTCACGCCCTCGCCCCGCAGTGCCGCGACGGTGGCGAGCCGGGCTGGGAAGCCGCCGCCGTACTGAAGCTCCGTCACCATATGGCGAAAACTATCGACGATCTCCGGCGCGAAGGCCACGAGCGGCGCGCCGTCGGCCGCGCGCAGCGCCAGCGGCGCCGGCTGGGCGAAGCCCTCATCATGCGATCGTTTGCGAAACATGCTCGTCACCTGTCTGCGGCGCCGGGGCGGCCGCCGCGCCTGGGCGCAGCCGGGCCGCGGCCTGCCGCGCGAGTTCGTACAGCAACGCGAAGTCCTCCCGCGGAACGATCCGCAGGAGCAGCACCATGCCGGGATACACCACCGCGCCCACCGCCACCGGCACAACGATCGGAAGGTCGTGCGTGAGCCAGACGGCCCCGGCCATCACCAGCCCGGCGGCCAGCGCGAGCGCGGCGGTGCGCACGTTCATCCAGCCGAGCGTGCCCTTCGGCAGCAGCAGCACGCCGGCGCAGACCTGCGCCGCCTCTACCAGCAGGTAGGTGATCGCCCCGGCCAGCGCGCCGATGCCGAACACCTGCTGGCACCACGGCACGAGCAGGATATCCAGGACAACCGTGACAATCGTCGAAACGACCAGGACGATCGTCCATAGGTGCGGCCGGTCCACCGAGATCAGCATCTGCGAGAACAGGATGTTCAGGTAGGTGAAAATAATCACGACACCGAGCAGCGAAAGGATCGCGCCAGCCGGTGCGAACGCCGGGCCGTAGATCAACGCCACGAGCGGCCGGGCGATCACCATCACGCCGAGGCCGAGCGGGATGCTCACCAGGAACATCAGATCGACGCTCTTGCGTGCCACCTGCGGCAGTCGATCCGGCGCAGCGGCGTACAGCCGGGCCAGCGACGGGAAGATCGCCGTCGTGAAGATCACCGGGATGAACATCAGCGTGCCGAACAGGTTGACCGCCGTCCCATACCAGCCGACCGACGCCGGGTCGATCAGGGCGGCGATCACCTGCTTGTCCACCTCGCCGTACAGGATCAGCGCGACGCTCGACATCAGGTAGGGCGCGCTGGAACGCAGCATCGCCCCTGACTCCGCCAGGGCGAGCCGCGGGCGGAGCGGGTGGCGCCGCCAGGTGAGCACCACGAGCGCCCCGAACCCGACCAGCGCGCCCAGAACGTAGACCGCGGCGATAACGTACAGGCGGTAGCCGAGCGCCAGCGCCAGCAGCGCCGCACCGGTGAAAACCAGCTTGTTGGCGATATTCGCCAGCGAGAAGAGCTGCATCTGCTCCAGCCCCTGGAGCATCGCCGTGATCCCGGCCGTCCACAGGTCGAGCAGCGCCGCGACGCCGATGATCGCCACGACCGCCACGATATCCGGCCCGTAGCCAAGCAGCGAGACATACGCCGCCACGGCCGCCGCGCCGAGCAGGAAGAGCGCCGTCCGCAGCTCGAGCGACACACCGAGCAGCGCCGTGGCGCGCTCCGGCCTGCGGGCGATCGCCGTGGTCAGGTAGATGTCCATCCCGCACTTGACCACCACTGCCGCGATCGCCCAGACCGACAGCGCGAAATAGAGCTTCCCGGTCGCATCCGGCCCGAGTTGGCGCGGCAGGAAGATCGTCAGCGTCAGGGTCAGCGACCAGGTGATGAGCTGGGCGACCAGCATCACACTGATGTTTTTCGCGACGGTGTTGTGGCTGACGGCCATGGGGGTCACTTACTCTGCTGGACCGGCGCGTCGGGCGCGGCCGGCGCCGGTGCGAAGCGGGCGGAGCCGGGCTCGAGCTGGGCACCACGCGCGCCAGGGGCGCCCGGCGTCCGCCGCCCGCCGGCCGCTGGCACGACCGCCAGGGTCGGCAGGCCGGTGGCGTGGCGCACATCGATCGGGAAGCGCAGCGTCCGGTCGAGCAGCGTGGCCAGGGCCAGCGCCGCCAGGCTCAGCGCGATGCCGGCGGCGACGAAGATCGCCGAATTGCGCGCGATCTTGCCCCACTGCACACGATCCTCCGGCACCTCCGGCGCGTCGATGACCACATATGTCTGGCGCGTCAGGCTCTCGGCCTTGGCGACTGAGAGGCGCGCGCTCTCCTCATTTTTCATAGCGCTCGTCACGCGCTCCTCGGCGCGGTCGATGTCGGCCTGGAGCTGGGCGATCCGCACCTGCTCGGCGGCCGGACGGTCGCCGCTACGCGGCGCGGGGTTGGCCTCTAGGTATCCGGCCAGCGCGTCGCGGGCGCGCTGCAGGTCGTCCTGGTAGGGCTTGATTACATTCGCAAAGAACTGCTGTGCGACGGTGCTTTCCTGATAGTTCTTGTTGATCTGCCATTGGATGTACGTTTCGAGCGTCGCCGCCGCGATCTGCTGGGCGGTCTCCGGGCTTTCGTCCTTGGCGCTCACCTCCACAACTTTGTCGCCGAGCATGCGCACCGAGACCGCCTTGCGGAAGTTGTCGAGCATCTGCTCCTGCTGGCGGCGTGTGCCGCTCATGCCGGCCTGTAGCGGTGTCTTGGCGATCACCGCGCGAGCGAATGCCTCGGTCACCAGCAACTGGTTCAGTTCACTGGCGGTGACATCGGCTGGTGTGCGCCAGACCGGCGCGGCATTTGGGCTGGCGGTAAGCGCCGCCAGCACCGTGTCTTTCTCGATCAGCAGCCGCCCGAGCGATTCGTGCTTCGGCGGCATGATGATCGCGAACGCCGCTGCCAGCGCGAGCATGAGGGCGATCGGCATCAGGTAGAGCAGCGGGTGGCGAAAGTACGTTTCGAACAGGCGGGTGATGGCGAGTCGAAGCATATGCATGTCCTTGTGCGGTAGCGCCGTTCAGGCGACGGCGGCCAGCAGGCGGCGGCGCAGGCGGGCGCACGGCCGCTCGACGGCGTAGTACAGGGCGGCAGCGGTCGCGATCGCGAGTGCCAGCGCGAGCGCGCCCTGCGGCAGCGGATGCCACCCCAGCCACTCTCCAAGCGCGAACAGATAGACCTGGTGGACGAGATAGAGCGAATACGAAAGCACGCCCAGAAAGCGCACCCAGCGGACATTCAGCAGTGCGAAGGGTGGCGCCGACGGATAGCGGATGGCGACGATGAAAAGCGGCATCAGCGCCAGCCCTTGCAGGGTGTAGCGGAAGGTCTCCCGGAACTGCGCGTCGCGGTAGGCGAAGCTGACCAGCAGTGCCGCTAGCGCGAGCGGTACGGCGGCCAGCACCCAGCGTGGCGCCGGCGCGCCCGGCCGATCCAGCACCGGGTTGCCGAGCACGGCCAGGGCGCAGCCGAACAGAATGGAGTCGATTCGGGTGTCCGTCGCGACATACGTGCGCTCTTCCGCCGCGCCGAGCAGGTACACCAGCACGCAGCGCCAGGCCAGCACCGCCGCGCACGCCGCCAGCAGCAGCGCGAACTGGCCGTGCCGCGACGGCACCGAGCGCTGCAGCAGCGCATAGACGAACGGAAAGACCAGGTAGAAATGTTCCTCGACTGCGAGCGACCAGTAGATCCCCGTACCGCGCGCCACGCCATCCCATCTGGCGAACGCGACGAAATAGTTGTAACAGTAGGCCAATTGGGCCGCGACCGGCCCCGGCGCGAGCTCGCCCCGCAGCACGCCCGCCAGCGTCAGCAGCGTCGCCACGGAGAGCACTAGGTAGTAGGGCGGGAAGATGCGCAGGATACGCCGGATGTAGAAGTTCTGGTAGCTGATCGCGCCGTGGCGGGCGTACTCGCGCCGCAGCAGGGTGGTGATCAGGTAGCCGCTCAGGAAGAAAAAGACCGTGACCCCGAAGCCGCCCGGCACCAGGCCGTCCAACCCGGCATGAGCCACGAAGACGATCAGGAACGATACGGCGCGGATGCCGTCCAGCGACGGGATGTAGAACTCGCCGCCCGCGGCCGGGACAACGGCGGCACGGGCCGCCGGCATGGGCGCGCGCCGCACGGCTGCACCAGCGCCACCCCGCAGCGGTGCGAAGATCGAGGCCAACACCTCTTTCACCAAAAGGATCCTTTCCCGCGCGGTGTGAGCGGTGGGCGTCCGTTCGCTACCGCTCCAGAAAACGAACTCGCGCTCTCGCGGCGCGAGCAGCACCAAACCCTGACCCTCGCCGGCTGCGGCGGCCGAAGCACAGCCGTGTCGACACCGGTGTGTACCTTTCAGGGCGACACCGCTCGCATCTTTGTGTCGGCACTATACCATAGTTTGAGACTGCCCGTCAACGTCTTGAGCCTATTTTTTGTCATTCACCCCGTGAAGAAGACCTTAGAAAGCAATTCTGCGTCTATGGCGACAAGAATGTACAGGTTACGACGGTTTGAAGATGAATAAATTTTAATCTGCGAACGCTGGACTTCTTGCCGGAGTTAGGTGTACAATAAATTTAGTGCTTATTCGAAACCAGTTTATCTACCGAAAAAACGATTCTCGAATCAAAACATCGGTCTTTATTGGTTTATATTCATACCAATTATGACGGTCTATCCGTTCTCGGAATTACAGCGCTGGTGCTGTATTGGCTTATTTTCATACCAATTCATGGTGATCCGCTCGATCTACCGGTATGCGTTCGGCCGTCGCCCGGCCTTGGCGTGATCGATCGCTCCACCTGCCTCGGGAGCAGTGCATGGCAGCTTTCAACCGCGAACAGGAATACGTCCTGGCCCACGACATGATGGACCCTATGGCGCTTGTGAGCCGCCGCCCGGCCGATGCCCTTCGCCCGCTGCTGATCCAGGCGGCGTGGGCGGCCCGCCTGGCGTGTGCCTGTCGCGTCAAGCGCGCCCTCGATGTCGCGCTTGCGGTGGTGTTTCTCGCCCTCCTCGCGCCGGTCATGGCACTGACGGCGCTCGCGATCCGGCTGGATTCGCCTGGCCCGGTGCTCTTCCGCCAGACGCGCGTCGGCAAAGGGGGGCGGCACTTTACCTGTTACAAATTCCGGTCGATGCACACCGACGCCGAGCAGCGGCTTGCCGAGCTGCTCGACCGGAACGAGGCGGATGGCCCGGTGTTCAAGCTGCGCGACGACCCGCGCGTGACCTGCGTCGGGCGCCTGATCCGCCGCCTGAGCATCGATGAGCTGCCCCAGCTCTGGAACGTGTTGCGGGGCGAGATGAGCCTGGTCGGGCCGCGGCCGGCGCTTCCGAGCGAGGTCGCGCGCTACAGCTTCGAGCAGCGCCGCCGCCTGAGCGTTGTGCCGGGCATCACCGGCCTGCAGCAGGTCTCCGGGCGCAGCGATGTGAGCTTCGACCGCTGGATCGCGCTCGATCTGGCCTATATCGAGCAGCAAAGTCTCCGCCTGGATCTTTCCATCCTGCTGCGCACCATCGTTGTTGTGCTGCTGGGCCATGGCGCGTATTGATCCGCTTCGCCAGGGCGCCAGGACGGCCAGCATGCCGCGCTGACCGCCCCGTTGAGAGGTAAGCACCACCTATGCGCAGACTCGTCGTCATTCTCGGTGTACCGGTCGACATCCTGACTACCGACGAAGCCCTTGATCGCATCGATGAAATGGTTGCGGCTGGCCGCGCGACGGGCCGGGTGCACCAGGTTGCCACGGTCAACGCCGACTTTGTAGTGAATGCGCTGCACGACCCGGAGCTGCGCCGCATCCTACAGCGGGCGGACATGACGACCGCCGACGGCATGCCGATCGTCTGGGGCGGGCGCCTGCTGGGCGCGCCGCTGCCGGATCGCGTGACCGGCGTGGACCTCATCCCGCCGTTGGCCGGGCGGGCCGCCGAGCGCGGCTACTCCCTCTTTCTGCTCGGGGCCCGGCCTGGGGTCGCGGCGCGCGCTGCCGAGAAGCTGGTCGCGCGCAACCCCAGCCTGCGAATCGCCGGGGTGCTCTCCCCACCCCAAAGCCCGCTGGTGGAGATGGACCCGGGGCTTGTCGCCGAGATCAACGCAGCGCGCCCCGATATTTTGCTCGTCGCCTTCGGCAACCCGAAGCAGGAAAAGTGGATCGCCATGCACGCCCCGGCGCTGCGGGTGCCTGTCTGCATCGGCGTGGGCGGCACGCTCGATTTCATCGCGGGCGAGACGCGCCGCGCGCCGCGCTGGATGCGCCAGCGCGGCCTCGAATGGCTCTTCCGGCTTGCCCAGGAGCCGCGCCGGCTCTGGCGGCGCTACGCCCACGACCTGGCCTCTTTCGGCTCGCACTTTGCTGGCCTGTGGCTGGCTGAAAGTCGCGCTCACGCGGACGGCGACGCGGCGGCCGAACTCATCTCGCTCGCCGGCATCAGCCTGCTCTCGGTCGCCGGCGTGCTTGGGCGCGGCTGCTGCGAGCGGCTGCTGGAGCAGGGGAGGGCGGCGCTGGCAGAGACGCCCTTCCTGGCGATCGACCTCTCCGGTGTGACAGCGCTGGACGCCTGCGGCGCGGGGGATCTGGTCAGCCTGGCGGGCGCGGCGCGCGCGGCCGGCGGCGACTGCTGGCTGGTCGCGCCATCCCGTGCGGTCAGGACCGGGCTTGCCCGTCTCCGGCTCGATTCCTTTTTCCGATGCTACCCGGATTCCACGCCGCTGGCTACGCCGCGACCGCCGGTGCCGCCAGTGGAGCCTCCAGCAACTCGACCTGGAGCCCGCACTCCCGCTGTTCGACTCGCTCGAGGAGGCGGTGGGTGGTCTGCGGGAAGAGGCAGTGGGCGCCTCGCGTCGCGTGCCCATCCGCCCGTCGCCGCGGCGCGCGATATCGCTGGCGCGCGACTGAGTCAACGGCCCGCCTGCCTGGGAGTGTTATGCAGACAATCCTGCTCGCGGCAAACGAGCGTCACCGATTCGGCGCGCTGCTTCCCGCCACACCTATGCCGCTCGCACCCATCGCGAACCGGCCGCTGATCGCGATGGCATTGGACATGCTGGCACGGGCGGGGAGCGGTGCCGTGCGCCTGCTGCTCTGCCACGATGCTGCACCGATCGCCGACTATGTGGACGAGGGGCGGCGCTGGGGGCTGAGCGTCCGTCCGGTCCATCTGCCGGCGCCGCTAGGCGACGTCGGCACGCTCCGCTTCGCCGCGGCCGGGCTGGAGGACACCCTGCTGGTGCTGCCCGGCGATGCCATCCTCGACCTCGAGATCGAGGAGGCTCTGGCCTTCCACCGGGCGCATGGCGGGCTGGCCACTGCGATCGTGCGGCTGGCCCCGCCCCGCCCCGACGACGACCTGCTGTGCGTTGACCGGAACGGCGGCGTCACTGCCGCGAGCAGCGCGGCCGGCGTCGTCACCCACACCGGCGCGTATGTGCTGGAGCCAGCGGTACTGGACGTGCTCGCGGCAAGCGGCAGCGGCGACCCCGGGCTTATCCAGGCGCTGCTCGCGGCGGGCGTACCGCTCGTGGTATACCCGCTGCGCGGCTACTGGAACCCACTGCGGACACTGAACGACTTGCACGAGGCCCAACAGGTGGTGCTCTACAGCGCGTTCGCCGGGGCGCAGCCCGGCCAGGCGCCAGCAGCGCGGGTACGCTTCCCCGCGCTCGAGGGCCGACAGATCGCGCCGGGTGTGTGGGCCGGCGATCACCACGCTGTGCATCCGTCCGCGCGGCTGGTTGCGCCGCTCTGCATCGGTGCGGGCGCCTGGGTAGCCCGCGCCGCCGAGCTCGGCCCGGGCGTGGTCTGCGGGCCGCGCACCCTGGTGGATACCGGCGCGGTCATACGCTACAGCACCATCGTGGGGCAGACGTATATCGGTCGTCAGGTGCAGATCGAGAGCCGGATCGTAAGCGGCGAGATGGTGGCGCATCCGGCCACCGGCGAGATCATCCGCGTAGAGCATCCGAGGGTGATCGGGCGGGTCGGCGCTGCGCAGAGTTTGCGCCTGCTGCGGCAGCAGCCCGCCGAACGGGAGCCGGGCTGACGCCCGACACGCATGGTGCAGCACCGTGGACCCGAGGTGAATGAACGGACGACCTGACAGACACCCCCTTTCTGGCGGCGCTCCTCGTCTTACCAGCCTGCATGCCACGCGCCCCTGCCCGGTAAACTGCTTCTCGAATTCCTACGACGAGCAGTCGTATACGTGCGCCATCCGCCGCGATGGGTGGGGCGCGGCTGTGTCAGGTGCGCCCGGCCGCGTCGGAGGAACAGAACCGCGATGAGCATGCCAGAACATGCGCGTCTTCGGCAGGCGCGACTCGGCGCTCCCGGCTCACGGGCCACGGTCGAGCACCGGATCCATATCTCCACCGCGCCGCTCGAGCCGGAGTGGGATGCGTTTCTCTCGGCCACGCCCGGCGGCCATTACGCCCAGACGAGCCTGTGGGCCCAGATCAAGGCGCAGCAGGGGTGGCGGTCCGCCCGTGTGATCGCCACGCGGGGCGTGTGCGTGGTCGGTGGGGCGCAGCTACTTATGCGTCCGCTGCCGCTGCTCGGGGCGGTCGGCTATGTGCCGCGCGGGCCGCTCTGCGCCAGGGATGCGCGCGAGGTCGCAGGGGAATGCCTCGACGCGCTGAGTCGCCTGGCGCGCAGCCACGCCGTGCGCTACCTGGTCATCCAGCCGCCCCCCGGCGAGGAGGCGCTGGTACGGCACCTCACCGCGCGTGGCTTCCGCCCCAGCGACGTTGAGGTGACCCCGACGGCGACGGTGCTGCTGGATCTGCGCTCCGATCCGGATGTGCTGCTGGCGCGCATGAAACATAAGACGCGCTACAACATCCGGCTCGCCGAGCGCAAAGGGGTACGCGTGCGCGAGGGGGGCGCCGATGATCTCCCGCTCTTTCACCGGCTGATGGCGGCCACGGCCCAGCGCAACGGCTTCCATACCTACCCCGAGGCGCACTTCCGCCATATCTGGCAGACGCTTGCGCCATACGGCTACGCCCGGCTCTTCGTCGCCGAAGTTGCGGATGAGCCGGCCTCCGCGCTGTTCGCCATCCCGTTCGGCGACACGGTGACCTACTGGCGTGGCGCGTGGTCGGGCGAGCACGGCAACCATCACCCGAACGAGGCGATGCATTGGGCGGCGATCCGCTGGGCCAGGGCGCAGGGGTATCGCTGGTACGACCTGGACGGGCTGGACGCGAGCATCGCGGCCGCGCTGGCCCGCGGCGAGCCGCTCGACCCACGCGAGCGCAGCGATGCGGCGTTCAAGCTCGGCTTCGGCGGCCAGGCCGCGCTCTTCCCGGGAAGCTACGATTACGTCTTCCATCCGGCGCTGCGCTGGCTGCACGGCGTGCTGGCGCGGCGGCGCGGCCTGCTGGGGCGGGCGGAGGAGTTGGTGCGCGGTATCCGGCGGCTGGTTCTGTAGCGGGTGGGGCGACGCGGCGCTCCGGGCCAGCGCCCCACCCGCCCCGGCTAGCTGGCGGGGCTCGCCTCGACCCGCTGCGTCACCGGCGCGCCGAAGCGCACTTCCAACACGCCGTTGCGGAACACGGCGCGCGTCGCCGGGCGTTCGGCGAGCGTCATCGGCAGGATCATGTCGCGCTTGAAGTTGCCGATCGCGATAAACAGCTCGTCGCCACGCTTGGTGATCGACACCTTGCCGATCTCGACATGCGGCAGCGGCAGGCGTAGAACGTACTGATCGCCGTCGCGGACGATCTCCTGCATCGAGCCGCGGAAGAAGACCTGGGTCGGGTCCTGGTCCTTGAACAGTTCGCGCCCGATCTCGCCGAGATCGTCCAGCCCCTTCACGTCGCGCGGGTAGTGCGGCGCCTCCCAGATCGGCAGCGGCGCGAACAGGTCGTAAATCTGCCGGCGGTAGGCGCCCTGCATCTCGTGCAGCCGCTGGGTGAACGCCCCCTCGACGGCGGTCGGCGGCAGCACCCGGTTCAGCACCACGCCGTCCACCGGGTAGCCGAAGAGCGCCAGATAGGTGGCCGCGCGCTGCGCCTCTTTGATCACCATCCGCTCCGGGTTGACGACCAACCGATACGAGCTGATCTCCGGGTCGGTGAGCGTCTCGCGCAGCGCCTCGACCCCGGTTTGCAGCCGCTTGAGCGTCTCGAAGGCATTGGTCGCCGGGACGAGCGCCCGCACCAGCGGCTTGGCGACGCTGATCGTGCCGGGGTCCCAGTCCATCACGCGGGCGGCGTACCACTGAAAGCTCTCCGGCATCGTCAGCAGGCGGATGGTCTCGCCGGTCGGCGCGGCGTCTACGATCACCGCGTCGAAGTTGCCGTCGCGGGCCTGCCGCCGGATGTGCAGCAGGCTGACGACCTCCTCCATGCCGGGGATGATCGCCAGTTCCTCCGAGGCGACATCGTCCACGCCCTTGCGCCGGAGCAGCCCGGCAAGGTAGGTGCGCAGCTCACCCCAGTGCTCGCGCACTTCCTCCAGGACGTTGATCTCCTGGCCCCAGAGCCGCTCGCTGAGCTGAGTCGGCTGCGGCCCCAGCGGGTGGTCAAGCGCGTCGGCCAGGCTGTGCGCCACGTCTGTGCTGACGACCAGCGTGCGGTGCCCCAGCTCGGCGGCGCGCACGGCGGTCGCGGCGGAGGTGGTCGTCTTGCCGACGCCGCCCTTGCCCAGATACAAAATGAGTCGCATGCGTCCCGTCTCTTCTCGGTAGCGACCCGCGCCCCGCGGCGCGTTCCCTCGAACTGACGCGCCACAGTGAGGAAATGTTGCGCTAAACGTTCAACCCTCGCAGTGCGGGGCAGCGTTGCAGCTTCAGGAACGCAAAACTCAGCGCGCTGCGCGTTGCACTGTGGCTCACCCCGCCTCCGCCCGCTGCAGCCCGGCGACAACATCCGGCGGAAGCTGGTGCTGGATGATCGTCCCGCCGAGCCGTGCCAGTTCGGCCAGGACCGCCGGAACCCCCTGACCGCTGACGAGCGCGATCAGCGCCGATTCGCCGGCGTCCAGCCGCTCGCCGATCGCCTGGAGCGCGTCGTCGGGGAAGCCGGTGTCCGGCAGGCGCCGCGCCACTGCCTCGTCCACCTGCGTGCTGGCGTACATGCTCGGCGGGCCGCCGAACCCGCCAGCGAAGGTGTAGAGAAACCAGGCCAGCCCACCTGCTACGGCGCCGGTGGTCTCGGAGATGATGGCGCGGTGGTCCTTCGCCTCGCTGAAGGCGATCTGGCCGTTCGCGTCCTTGCGAATGATCGCGATGTTGCCGATCTTGATCGTCTCGTCCTGCCGGTCGAGCGCCTGGAGCGCTTCGCGCACCTCGTTCGCGCGCCGCTCACCGTCGAAGGTGCAGACGATCAGGTGCATCGAGTCGTCCATTGCAACCCCCTCATCGTGACAGGGTGACAGAGTGGCAAGGTGAATCCACCGCGTCGTTTATCACGCAGCACTCACTTATCCTTCTCCCGTTTCTCCCCGCCCGCCCAGCGCGCGATCCGGTCGGTCAGGAACGCCCCACCGAGGATCATCACCACCAGCGCGATGATCGTGATCACCGTGTTCCACGGCTGGTCACGCCCGGGCGTGTAGATCAGGCCGGCGGTGACCAGGCCCATCAGCAGGCCGTAGAACAGGAACTGCCAGCGGAACATGGCATGCTCCGTCGCTTGTGCGCGGCGCGCGCTGAGGTCATCGCTCCGCTACGGTCGCTGGTCCAGGAGATGTGCTGCCACGCGTGGCGGCCTCGTGTCCTGGTGGCGCACAGGCGGCATATCCTCCCCGATGAAATGCACGGCGCTGCGGGCGGCCTCCAGGATGGTCAGCAGGCCGCTGCCCGGGTGCACCGCCCCGCCGATGAAGTACAGCCCGCGCACGGCATCGGAGCGGATGTGTGGCCGCAGCGGGCCGAGCTGCCGCCAACTGTGCGTTAGATTGAAGACCGCGCCGAGATGCACATTGTAGGCGTCGCGCCAGGTTTCGGCGGTGTAGGCGGTCTCGGCACGGATATGCTGCGCCACGCCGTCGTAGCCGAGCAGCGGCAGCCGGCTGACGATCAGGTCGCGGTACGCCTGCCGTTTCGCCGCCCAGTCCACCGGATGGGCCGTGTTCGGGACCGGCACGAGCACGAAGAGCGTGCTGTGGCCGGCGGGCGCGTTCGTCGGATCGAGGATCGTCGGGTTGCAGACATAAAACGGCGGGTCGCTCTCGTCCAGTGCCGAGTCGTCCACGTATGGCCGCTGCTGGCGGCGGATGTGGCCGCTCAGGTAGAGTTGATGGTGCGGCAGGTCCTCCCAGCGCCGGTCCACCCCCAGGTAGAGCATGAACGTCGAGCAGGAGAAGTGCATTCGGCTGAGCTTGCGGTCGGTGTACCGGCCGCGCGCCGCCTCCGGCAGCAGGTGGCGCACCGCGTAGCCGAAGTCGGCGTTGACCACCACCAGATCGGCGGGGACGCGCTCGCCGTCCGGCAGTTCGACGCCGCGCGCCCGCCCGCCCTCGACCCACACCCGGCGGATGGGTTGGCGTAGATGGATGGTCGCGCCCAGCTCCTCGGCGGCGCGGCCCAGCGCCTGGGCCAGCGCGCGGAAGCCACCCTCCGGGTGCCAGATACCGTACGCAAACTCCAGCCAGGTGACGAGGCTGAAGACGCTCGAGCAGCGGCTCGGATGCATGCCGAGGTACTTCGCCTGGTAGGCCAGCGCGTAGGCCACCCGCTCGTCGCCGAAATAGCGCCGGTAGTGCGCCAGCAGCGACTCCCACGGGCGGAATGGCAGCGCAGCGGCGACTTCGCGCGGGCGCAGGTAGCCGAGCGCCGGGCGCACCGGCGTGCCGAGGTACGGCCCGTAGCCGGCGGCGTTTTTGGCGATGTGGTCGGCGTACCAGCGGTCGAAGGCCGCCGGCAGCCCCGGCCCGAAGGCCGCAAGCTGGCGTTTGAAATCGGCCAGGTCGGATGTTAGATCGAGGTGCGTGCCGTCCCAGAACGCGATCCGGGTGTTCGGCAGCACCTGCTGGAAGCGGATATATTCCTCGCGGCGCAGGCCGCACTCGGCGAAGAGTTGGTCGTAGACGTGCGGAACTTGCAGGATCGTGGGGCCGGTGTCGAAGGCGTACGGCCCATCGCTGAAGCCGCGCATGCGCCCGCCGACGCGGTCTTCCGCCTCAAAGATCTCGACCTGGTAGCCGGCGGCGGCGAGGCGCATGGCCGTCGCCAGCCCACCCGGCCCCGCACCGACGATGATTACATGTGTGGGCACAGTGTGCTCCTGAGAAGCTGGGAAGCCAGAGACCAGAAGCCAGGAGCAGAAGTCAGACGCCAGGAAGGGCCACTCGCACTCTTGAACGTCTGGCTCCTGGCTTCTACCCTGCTGCCGGCTTCTGACGGCTGGCTTCTTGGCCCCGATCCCTACTTCTTCGGCAGTTCATAGACAAATACCGACGTTGCTTCGTTTCGGATGCTCGCAGCGAGTTGTTGGCCGTCCGGGCTGAAGGCCAGGGCGATCGGATTGCCCTGTGGAATAACCAACTGCGCAACCGTCTGGCCGCTGCCGGCGTCGAGGAACAGCAGGTCGCCGTTCAGCGCGCCGGCGGCCATCATCGTGCCGTCCGGGGTGAAGGCGATCCCGGTGAAGCGCTCCTCCGCCGCGGTCGCGCGGGTCGCGCGGAGCAACTGGCCGTCGCGGGCGCGCCAGACCCACAGTCCACCGTCCAGGTCCGCTGCAGCCAGCAGCCCACCGCGTGGTTGGAAGGTGAGCGAGACGATGCCACCCTGCGGGTCCGTGAGGGTGTGCAGCCGGGTACCGCTGGCGACGTCCCAGACTTCGATCCGCGCATCGTTGCGCGCGCCGGCGGCCGCCAGCAGCGCGCCGTCGCTGCTGAACGCCAGCATCCCGATACCGTTCAGGTCGCTGCGCAGCGTCCTGGTCGGCTGGCTCTTGTCCGGCTGCCAGAGGCTGATCGCGCCGGTCGAACTGCCGGCGGCGATCAGCGTGCCGTCGGCGCGGGCGGCCACGCTGGTGGCGGTGCCGTCCAGCCCTTCGAGCGGCTGCGCCTGCGCCTCGCCGGCGGTCAGCAGCGCCACCTCGCCGTCTTGCGTGATCGCGACCAGCTTGTCGTTCTGCACGAACGCCAGGGGCTGCGCCGCGCCCGCCGAACCGACGAGCAGTTGGCTGCGGCCGGTGCTGAAGCGATAGATCTGGAGCGAGCCGTTGAACCCGGCTGCGCCGAGTATCTCGCTGTCTGGCGCGTACGTCAGCGCTGTCGCCAGCCCGCGCCCGACGCGCAGCGAGCCGATCCGCTGTCCGTTGGTCAAGTCCCAGAGCTGGGCGATCCCTTCCTCGAAGCTCGTCGAGATCAGCCGCGTCCCGTCCGGGCTGACCGCAATGCCGGAGACGCCCAGGCGGTGGCTGTCGATCTTGCTGACCTCGCGGCCGGTCGCCGGATCCCACAGGCGGATCGTCCCGTCCAGCGCGGCGCTCAGGGCCCGCGAGCCGTCGGGCAGCCAGGCGACGCCGCGCAGCACGATCCAGTTGGTATGGCCGGTGAGGGCGCGCACTTCCTTGCCGGTGGCCGCGTCGAGCAGGTGGAGGATGCCATCCACTGCGCCGACAGCCAGTTGCTTGCCGTCGGGCGAGAAGGCGATGCCGGTCGGCCAGCGGCGGGTGTTGGTGTCCGGATCGAGGGGCATCTGAAAGGTGAAGCCCGCTCGTTCCTGGCCGGTCTGCACATCCCACAGCCGCACCGTGCCATCGCGCGAGGACGAGGCGAGCGAAGCGCCGTCCGGCGCGAACGACAGGCCGCTCACCCAGTCAGTGTGGCCGGTGAGCGTGCGCACCGCCGCGCCGGTGGCCGGATTCCACAGGCGGATCGTGCCGTCCGTCGCGCCCGATGCGAGGAGTTTGCCATCGGGCGTGAAGGCCAGGCTGCGAATCCATCCGGTATGGCCGCGTAATTCGCGCAGCGGTGCGCCCTTCGGCATGTCCCACAGCCGCACGGTTGTATCGTCCTGCGCGCCGGAGGCGAGGATGGCGCTGTCGGGCGACCACGCGAGCGCGCTGACCTGGCCGGTGTGCCCGCTCAACTGATTCCCGGCCTGGTTGAGCGCGGCGGGCTGCACACTGATAGTCGCGCTGATTCCGAGCGCGACCAGGCGCCCATCGGGCGAGAAGGCCGCTGGCCCGGGGACATCGCTGGTGATCTCGCGGGTGCGGGTGATCGCCTTGGCGTTCTGCAGCGTGATCGCATTCGGCCCGAGCTGCACCGGCGCCAGTGTCGGCTCGGGCGCGCTGCCGCCGGGCGCGGCGGTAGCTGGCGCGGCGGTGGCTGGCGCGGCGCCTTCGTCCCGGCTCAGGCCGGGGGTCGGCCCGGCAGCAGCCGGCGCCACGGTGGCGAACGGCGAGCCGCGCTCCAGTCCGATAAGCGAACGGATCGATGGAACGAGCAGCAACAGCGCCAGCACGACCCCGGCCAGCAGCAGCGCGAGCAGGACGGCGACCGCGGCCAGGCAGCCGGTGCTCAGGCCGCGGCGCGGCGGGGCGTAGTACGGCAGAGTGGGCGGGTAGGCGGCGGCAGGCGGGGCATAGGCCGGCGGATAGGCCGGCGGCGCAGGGGCCGGATGCTGCGGCTGCGGCGGGGGTGGGTAGACGCTCCCGGCGGGCGCGGCGGGCGGGTAGGGCGGCTGCGGCGGAGGCGGGTAGGCGGCGGGTGGCTGCGCTGGCGCGGCGGGGGTCTGCGGTTCCGGCAGCACATCCGACCCCAGCCCGAGCGAGCGTCCGCCCATGATCCGCACCATCTCCAGCGCCAGCCGTAGCTCGCGCGCGTTGTGGTACCGGTTCTCCGGGCGCGGCTGGAGCCCGCGCAGCAGCGCCTGCTCGGTGAGCGAGTTCAGCTCCGGGTTGAGCGAGCGCGGGCCGGGCAGCGGCGTGCCGGCGGCGATCTGCGCGTCGAGCGGCGGCGGCCAGCCGGTGAGCACATGGTACAGAATCGCCGTCAGCGCGTAGGTGTCGGTCAACGCACTCGGCTCGATGTCGGTGGTGCCCAACTCGGGCGCGCGGTAGGGCGAGGGCGCCTGGCCGATCGGCCGCAGCAGCGTGAACGGCGCCAGCCGCCAGTCGCCGTTGTCGGCCAGCCAGATGTCGCGCGGCTGCGGGTCGCCCAGCAGGAGCGGCGGGCGCTCGTGCTCCAGCGGCTCCAGCGCCAGCAGCAGGCGGATGGCCTGAGGCAGCACCTCGGCCTCCGGCAGCGGCCCGCCGCGCGCCCGGAGCGCCCGCTCCAGGTCCTGCCCGCCCGGATCCTCCGTCACCAGCACGAAGGTGTCGCCATCGGCGAAATGTTCACGGACCGGCAGCAGCACCTCGGAGTCGAGGCCGGCCAGCCGCTGGGCCGTCAGCGCGTAGACGCGGCGCTGCTCCGCCTCGGCAGCCGGCAGGACTCCGAGCAGCGCCAACCGGCCCGACTGCTCGTCGCGCACCCGGTAGACCTGCCCTTCCGGCTGGTCGTCTACGGCATAGATCACGCGATAGCGACCGTGGACCGTCGTGTCTGGTTGGAGCATGGAAGGTCTCAAATGGTGAATCAATGCATTGGCCACCGACTCGGCAAGGGACCCAGGGCGGATGCCGGCCGTTTCTAGGGCGACGGTGCGGGCAGGCTGGAGCGCCTGCTTTCGTCCATCGCCCACCGCCCATCGTTCATCGTCTGCCGTCCGTCTTGCGCCGTCGCCAGCCGCTGCGCGGCGGCGTCGATCCGCTCGACTGCGCGCCGGGCGCTACGGATCGCCCCCTCGATCGAGGCCAGGAACTCCTGGCGGGTGAAATCCCCGGCGAGGAACAGGTTCGGCACCGGCGACGCCTGGTCGGGTCGGTATGTATCCACGCCGGGCCGCGCCTGGTAGACCGAGTTCGGGATGCGGACCAGCGTATGCTTCACCAGCCGCGCCGCCCGCGCCGCCGGGTGCATCCGGTAGAAGTCGTCCAGCACCACCCGCAACACCTCGTCGTCGCTCTGCGCGATCAGGCGCTCCGCCGGGGCGACGACCAGTTCGATGATCGAGCCACGCCCGGTGTGGTAGTCGGGCGAGACGCGCGGCAGGTCGGCGTACACGCTGATATGCGAGTGCGAACTGAAGATCAGGTGATCGACATCGGTCACCATCCGGTCGAAGTAGAGCTGCGCGGTGATCACCGGCTGGCCCTTGAGGTGCTTCAGGCCAGCGAAGTACGGCATCGCCCGGAGCGAGTCCGGCAGCGTCTTGCGCAGGCTATGGACTGGCATGGCGGAGATGTAGAGGTCGCCGGTGAGCAGCGTGCCGTCATCCAGCAGGAAGCCGCGCACGCGGTTCGCGCCCGGATCGTGGACGATCTCGCGGACGCGGCGGTTCAGCACGACCTGCGCGCCGCGCCCCTCGAGCAGGCGGGTCAGCGGAACCCAGATGCGCTCGTGCGGCGATCCTTTGACCAGTCCCATCCTGGCCGCGCCAGGCTGCTGCGCGAAGTGGAGCAGGGCGGTGAGCGGCAGCTTCGCCGAGACGTTCTCGCTCGTCTGGAAGTTGAGCGCCAGCGCCATCGTGTCCATCACCGTGCGCAACGAGCGCTCGCCCATGCCGTGCCGCAGGTGCCAGGCGGCGTAGGTCTGATCGTCCTGCGCGTCGATATACGCTTGTGAGCCGAAGATCGGCCCGAGCAGCCCGAGGGCCAGCCGCGCTTTGTCGCGCGCCGGCAGCAGCGTTGTCAGCGCGACGCCGGCCAGGCCGTTCAGCGGCGGTGGAAGCCCCGGCACAAAGCGGATGGACGAGCGCCGGTTGTCCGGCAGGGCGAAGACCATCTCAGCCGGCTTCCAGTCGAAGCAATCGCGAAGGCCGCACTCATCGAGAAAGCCGAGCAGGGTGCGGTACGCGCCGAAGAACACGTGCAGCCCGCTCTCCACCCAGTCGCCATCCGCGTCGCGCCAGGCCGAGACTTTGCCGCCTGGTACGTCGCGCTTCTCCAGCAGGATGACCTCGTGGCCGCGGTCGGTCAGCCACTTAGCGGTGGCGAACCCGGCCGGGCCGGCCCCGGCGATAATCGCTCGCATCGGATATCCCTCGCTTCGTTCAGATCGGGCGGTGGGCGCGCCCCAGACACAACAGTGCGCCGTGCAGGGCGGCGCTCTCAGGGAATACGCGCCCGCGCCGCTGAGCGGATGTCGTCTGAACGAAGCCGCTGCTCACATGGCGATTGGACTTGACCTCTACCACCGCGTTCAGGCGGGGCCCGTGCACCGCCCGACGGGAGGCACGACGTTCAGTTTACAGGACGTACGCGGCGCGGGAGGTCTAGGGGGGGCGATGTACCCGCCAAACCTCCACGGGCGCACGTGTGCGCGACAAAAAGAACTCCCGGAGGGCCGCAGACCTTCCACACCTCCCGCGCTGCGGGCGACCGTGTACGTCCTCCCAGTTTCCAGGTCGGACGACGCTTGCCGCCATCCGTCACATCGCGCGCCATCCCATCCCGAAGCCACGAACGGGCGTGTCCCATTATACCTCACTCGCCCGCGAACCGCAGGATGGCGCCATCGCGCGGCGGCAGCGCCAGCGCCAGCCGCCCGCCAGCTGCCGGCCCGCCCGCGCCGTAGAGCGTCTCGGGGGTGGTCGCGGCAGCCGGCAGCCCCTCGGTGGGGATGGCGACCGCGCGTGGATCGGTCGCGGCGTTCACCGCGACGATAATCGTCTCGCCGGCGCCGACCCGGGCGAAGGCGTACACGTCGTCGTCGGCATACAGCCGCCGAAAGCGCCCGATGCGCAGGGCCGGGTGGGTGTGGCGCATGGCGATCAACTGCTTGTGGAACGCCAGCGCGTCCAGGTCCCAGGCCTCGCGCCGGTCCCACGGGATCGTCCGGCGGCAGTCCGGGTCGAGCCGGCCCGGCAGCCCGATCTCGTCGCCGTAGTACACCGATGGCGCGCCGGGGAAGGTCATCAGCAGGATCGTCGCCAGCCGCACCGTCGTCCAGTCGCCCCCGGCAATATCCACCAGCCGGGCCGTATCGTGGCTGTCGAGCAGGTTGAGCTGCGTCAGTTGGATCTCCCAGTCGTACAACTCCAGCAGCCAGTCGATCCTGTCGGCATAGCCGATTCCGCTGAGGGGCGGCATGGCGTCGTAGCTGCGCCCGGCCACCTCCTGCGGCACGACGCGCGGCCCGGCGGTATAGGCGATCGTCGCGCCGGCGAACAGATAGTTCATCACCCCGTCGAACTGGTCGCCCTGGAGCCACCGGCGCGAGTCGCGCCAGACCTCGCCGACGATGTAGGCGTCCGGGTTGATCCCCTTCACGCGCCGGCGAAACTCCTGCCAGAAGCCCTCGGTATGGATCTCGAACGGCACGTCCAGCCGCCAGCCGTCGATCCCGAAGCGCAGCCAGTGCTCGGCGACCTGCATGATGAACTCGCGCACCTGCGGGTTCTCGGTGTTCAGCTTCGGCAGGGCGCGGTTGCCGGCCCAGGCGGTGTAATTCGCCGGCTTCGTGCCGTCGTACGGGCTGAGCGGCCAGCCCTCGATGATGAACCAGTCGAGCCAGGGGGAGTGCGGCCCGTTCTCAAGAATGTCGTTGAACTGGAAGAAGCCGCGGCTGGCATGGTTGAACACGCCATCGAGCACGACGCGCATGCCGCGGGCGTGGCAGGCTTCGAGCAAGGCGCGCAGCGCCGCGTTCCCGCCGAGCAGCGGATCGACCTGGTAGTAGTCGTGGGTATGGTAGCGGTGGTTCGAGGCGCTCTGGAAGATCGGCGTGAAGTAGATCGCCGTCGCCCCCAGATCCTGAATATGGTCGAGGTGCTCGACGACGCCGAGCAGGTCGCCGCCCTTGTAGCCCTGCGGGGTCGGCGGGCTGTCCCACGGTTCCAGGTTGGCTGGCTTGCGGAGGCGGGCGCTCTTCGCGAAGCGATCCGGGAAGATCTGGTAAAAAACGGCGTGCCTCACCCAGGCGGGGGTCTGAATCGCAGGCATCGGCAGGGCATCCTTCCGTCGCGCGGCTCCGCGGGCGAAATGATACCACAGCCGCGTGCGGCGCGTCGGCGCGAGTCGCGAGCCGGGCGAGATTATTCGCGTCCGCTTCTGCCGCTTCGTGCAGATGACTGCCACCAAGCGTTGCGCGACGGAACAGACCAAAATGAGATCGCGCTGCTCGTTCGAACTTGTCGGTTTCGCACCGAATAGGTCAGAAAAGTTTTTTCCGATTCTTCAGATGTAATACGTATTTGCGACGTTGTTTCGGGTGTGATACGTGTCGAGTGTAAAATTGACGCCTTTAAATCGACGGACTGCGTTTGTTCATCTTCAGCGGATCAAGGTTCTATTTATCGGCGGATCGATCTTTCTTCTGGGGTGCAAGCATGCGCCAATCCGCCCATTGTATGCGGCTAGCTTGCCCATCCCGGCCGCATTGATCGCAACAGGTCTCGCCCGCGTGGCGCCGTAAGTCACCCATCCTCGAAGTTCACCTCGATGGCCGTCGCGGCGTCCACCGGACAGGCAGCCGGCACGGTCACGGTCATCGCCGCGCTGTCGTAGCGCCAGCCGTCCGTCTCTGCGCCGTTCAGCCGCACGCGGGACGGGTAGGCGGCGCGATGCAGCACCACCTCGACGGCGCGCACCGGCGCCTGCTCCGGGAAGCCGCCCGTCGCTGCGCCGATCCGCACCAGCACGCGCCGCGCGTTCCCCTCGGCGGTCACCTCGGTCGTGGAGTAGGCGCCGTCCTGGTAGGCACGGGTCCGGCCATCGTCGTCGTAAAATGTGAGCGCCGCCGGGTAGGGGGGGAAGCAATGGAACTCCAGCCGGTCGAAGCGGTGGTCGTCGGGGATGCATGCCAGCTCCGGCCCGAGCGGCAGGATCGTCCCGCCGCGCACCAGGAGCGGCAGCCGTCCGCGCGGTGCCGGATAGCGGATCGTTCCGCCGCCGCTGAAGCTTTGCGCCGACCAGAAATCGTGCCAGACGCCCTGCGGCAGCAGGATGCGCCGCGCCGTCGCCCACCGGCGCACCACCGGGGCGAGCAGCAACCCCGCGCCGAGCAGCACCTGGTCGGCCACGCCGGCCAGCCGCGGGTCGTCCTGGAACTCCAGCACCAGCGGGCGCAGGATCGGCAGACCCGTCAGGTACGCCTCCCAGCCGAGGGTGTGGTAGAGCGGCAGCAGGCGGTAGCGCAGCCGGGCATGGGCGCGGAAGCTGGCCGCGGCCTCCGGGCCGTGCGACCAGGGCAGGCGCGTCGGGTCGATCGCCGGCGGCCGCCAGAAGTAGCGCGCCACCGGCGCCAGCAGCGCCCACTGCGCATAGCGCATGTGGGTCTCCGGTGTCGTCTTCCGGTCCAGCCCGAAGACGTCCGCCGTCCAGTAGGCGAAGCCGAGCAGCCCCATATTCAGCCCGGCGCGCATCGTCGCCCGAATGTGATGGAACGTCGGCCACTGGTCGCCCAGGAACAGCGCCGGGTAGCGCTGCGAGCCGGCCCAGACGCAGCGGGCGTAGATCATCGCCCGCCGGTCGTCGAGCGCCTGCATACCCTCGTAGATCGCGCGGCCGTAGAAGAAGCCGTAGATGTTGTGATACTCGCGCCCGTCCATGCCGATGAACGCGCGGGCGTCGTCCGGGAGATACTCGCCATCGTCGTTTTTGAACAGCACGATCCCCTGCTCGTAGAGCGGGCGCAGCCGGGCGTTCCACCAGGCCGCCGCCGCCGGGTTGGTGAAGTCGATCATCCCGCCGCTGCCGAGCCACCACCAGGCGTTGTCGTGCGCCAGGTAGCCGTTGGCCCGGGCCTCCTCGTAGGCGTCCAGGGCGCGCTCGTCGCTGCGCATCTCGCCCGCCGCCACGTTGCGGAACAGCAGGTGCAGCGCCAGCCGCTGGAACGGGTGGTTGCGCCGGTTCACGAACGGCGTGAAGATCAGGCCGAGCCGCACCCCCTGCGCGCGCAGCCGGGCGATCAGGCCGTCCGGATCGGGGAAGAGCGAGCGCCGCCAGCGGAAGGTGTGAAACCCCTGCTCCCAGTGGTAATCCAGGATCACGCCGTCGAGCGGGATGCCGCGGCGGCGGTGCTCGGCCACCCGCGCCAGCACGACATCCTGCGGCTCCTGCGGGTAGCCGGTGGCCCATAGCCCGAAGGCCCAGCGCGGCACGAGCGGCGGCCGGCCGGTCAGGGTCGTGTAGGTGCCGATGATCGTGCGGAACGACGGGCCATGGATCACCAGGTAGTCGAGCGGCGGGCCGTCGGCGCGGACCTCCAGCACGCCGCGGCGCGGGTCGATCCGCCAGGCGCTGCGGTGGCTGTTGAGCAGGAAGAAGCCGTAGCCGCGGCTGCTGAGGAAGAACGGGATGTTCGAATACGTCTGCCGGCGCTGGTTCCAGGCCTGCGATTCTTTCGCCTCCAGGCGCAGCGCGCCGCGCTCGCGGCGGAACGCGTTGAACCATTCGCCCCAGCCGTAGAACCCCTCGCCGGGCGCGATCCGCAGGCTGAGCGCCACCGGCCCGTCGGCGCCGGGGGGCGGCGCGGCGGCCTCGGCCAGTACGAGCGGGCCGTCGGCGGCGCGCACCTCGGCCCGCCCGCCCACCTCGGCGAGCGTCAGACCGGCGCCCTCCGGCGGGACGCGTGGCTGCGGCAGGAGCACGAAGCGCAGCCACGGCCGATCCGGCGGGAAGGTGCGCATGCCCGCCGGCGCATGGGTGACGCGCAGGGCGTTCGGTGCGAGCAGTTGGCCGCGGATCAGGCCGGCCTCTCCCTCCAGCAGGATGTCACTCATCGGCGAGCATAGCGATCATACGCGAACTGTCGGGCCTCCTTCGGGCGATATGCGGGCGCCGCCTGACAGTGGCACGACGCTCATCTGTACAAATAGCGATGACGGCTGATGGAGGATGAAGCACATCTTTCGAGTCGCCTGCGACGGCGGGCTTGGTATCGTGAGCCCGCGGCATCGGCCCCCTGGGCGTGCTGATGCCAGCCCAGCTATCGTAGAAGGGGTATCCTCAAGGGCCTGCGGCCGCTCCAACCCTCCCCGCCTGATAGCATCGATCACGCGAGCCTGGTATACGCGCCGGAATCCCAGCACGTCTGGCCCCTGGCCCTCACTCCACCTCTTCCGCCGTGGCGGGCGCGGCGGCCCCGTTGCCGGCCACGGCCACGGCGGGCGTGGCGGCCCCGTTGTCGGCCACGGCCGCGGGCGGCGCGCGGCGGCGCAGCGATGGCAGCACAGCGATCGCCAGCGAACGCCCGTAGGCCGTCGTGACCGCGTAGGCCATGATGCCGGCCAGGATCACCACGATCACCCACGGGCCGCTCGCCGCCCACCAATGGGCGAACGGCGGCGCACGGCGCAGGAAAAAGGGCGGCATGAACACCAGCGCCAGTGGCAGCGCGCCCAGCAGTGTCAGATCGACGATCTGATGCCGCATCGACCAGCGCCCGGCCGCCAGCCGCGGCTGGATCAGCTCGTAATAGCCGGTCGCCAGCACAATGCAGGCGAGCAGAATACCGGTATAGATCAGGGTGTAGGCCGTGCCAGGGCGCATGCCCCGCCCGAGCAACCAGCCCGCCAGCGCGATCGGCGCGTTCAGCGGGCGCGGCTCGCCCAGCACCTCGCTGATCGTCGTCGAGGACGCCCACAGCGCCGACATCGCCGTCGCCCCAGCGAAGCTCGCCAGCAGCACCGACCATACGAGCCGCCGCCGCGACGGCTCGGCCGGCTTCTGCGTCTTGCGCGCCAGCCAGACGAACAGCACCGGCAGGCCGATGCCCAGGCCCAGCGTCCACCCCAGGCGTAGTATCGACTCCGGCGCGTGGAGCCACTCGATGACCGCCGGGCCGAAGGTCGCACCGAGCAGCAGAAAGGTGAGAATGTAGACCGACGAGCCGACAATGTGCGCGGTGACGAACTTCCAGTAGGGGATGTTCAGCAGGCCGCAGGCGATGACGGTCACGTAGCGCAGGCCGGGGATCGCCCGCCCGATCGCGATCCCGAGCCAGCCCGTGCGCCGGAGCATCGCCTCGCCGCGCGCCAGTTGCTCCGGCCCGAGGTGGGCGTACCTGCCGTAGCGATCCACCAGCGGCCGCCCGCCGCGGCGGATGATAGCGTACAGCCCGCTGGCGCCCGCCGCCGAGGCGATCGACAGCAGGACAAACCAGAGCGCCAGCCGCTCCGGCGAACGGCCCGCCGCGATGCCGCCGAACACGATCAGCACATCGGTCGGGATCGGCATGGGGATGCCGAGTTCCTCGAGGAACACCGCGACGAGAATGACCGACAGGCTGTGTTTGGCAAGCAGGCTGAGCATGGGCTCCTCTTGACTTAATCATAGCACATGCGCCCCGCCGCCGTTGGTGACAGATTGGCGAAGGAAGGAGAGCGGAGGTGCATAGACGACGGACGAACGACGGCAGGAGGCGCTTCAGTATGTCCGCGTCTCCCGTACCGGCACGGCTGGCGCTTGTCCCCCGTCCTTTATCCTTCGTCCGTGATCGTTGACCGTCGGTTGACGCTGCCCGCTCCGATGGCGTACAATGCGATGTAATCGTCCGGCTACGACTCGCGCGCCGCTGGCCGCCTGCCGCGCCGCGCCTGCTGGAGCACCCATGCGCACGCTGACCGCGAACGAGACGCGCCGCACCTTTCTCGAATTCTTCGAAGAACATGGCCATACCGTTGTCCCCAGCTCGTCGCTCGTCCCGGCGGACGACCCGACGCTGCTGTTCACCAACGCCGGGATGGTGCAGTTCAAAGACACCTTTCTGGGGCTCGACCCGCGCCCCTACACCCGCGCCGCGACCGCCCAGAAGTGCCTGCGCGTCTCCGGGAAACATAACGACCTGGACGAGGTCGGCCCGTCGCCGCGCCACCACACCTTCTTCGAGATGCTCGGCAACTTCTCGTTCGGCGACTATTTCAAGGAAGAGGCGATCCGCCTGGCCTGGACCCTGCTGACCGAGGTGCTGCAACTGCCGAAGGATCGGCTGTGGTTCACCGTCTTCGCGGGCAACGACACGGTACCCGCGGACGACGAGGCCGCGCGGCTGTGGGTCAAGGTTGGCGCGCCGCCCGAGCGGGTGCTGCGCTTCGGCGAGAAGGACAACTTCTGGGCCATGGGCGACACCGGGCCGTGCGGGCCGTGCTCGGAGATCCATTACTACCAGGGCGACGACCCGGCGAACCAGCGCCCCGAGGGCGTCAACAGCGACGATAACGACTACATGGAGATCTGGAACCTGGTCTTCATGCAGTACGAGCGCGACGCAAGCGGCCGGCTGACCCCGCTGCCCAAGCCGTCGATCGACACCGGGATGGGCTTCGAGCGGCTGCTGGCGGTGCTCCAGGGCGTGCGCAACAACTACGACACCGACCTGTTCACGCCGATCATCGCGCGCGAGATCGAGCTGGTCGGCAAGGGGCGGGCCGATTACCTGGCGAACCCCGCGCCGTACCGCGCCGTCGCCGACCACACCCGCGCCATCGCCTTTCTGATCGCCGACGGCGTGCTGCCGGGCAACGAGGGGCGCGCCTATGTGCTGCGCCGCATCCTGCGCCGCGCGGCCTACCAGGGGCGCAAGCTCGGCCTGACGCGCCCGTTCCTGGCCGAGACGGCCGAGGTGGTCATCCGCGAGATGGGCGAGGCCTACCCCGAGCTGCGCCGCCGCCGCACGTTCATCCTGGAAGCGATCACGCTCGAAGAGGAGCAGTTCGGCAAGACGATCAGCAATGGGCTGGCGCTGCTCACCGCCGCGCTCGACCGACTGCCGCCCGGCGGGGTGCTCCCCGGCGCCGAGGCGTTCACGCTCTACGACACCTACGGCTTCCCGCTCGACCTGACCGAGCGGATCGCCGCCGAGCGCGGCATGGCGGTGGATATCGCCGGCTTCGCGGCGGCGATGGAGGAGCAGCGCGAGCGGGGCCGCGCCGCCGCGCAGTTTCGCCGCGGCGCCGACGCCGACCTGTGGGCCAGGCAGAACCTGCCGGCCACCGAGTTCACCGGCTACGGCGCGACGGCTGGCCGCGGCACGGTGCTCGCGCTGGCGCGCGGCGGCGCGCCTGTGCCGCACGCCGGCGAAGGCCAGGACGTGCAGGTCGTGCTCGACCGCACCCCTTTCTACGCCGAGAGCGGCGGGCAGGTGGGCGACACCGGCCTGCTTGTGGGGCCGCGGGGCCGCGTGCGGGTGAACGACACGCAGAAGCCGGCCGGCGGGGTGACTGTGCATCTCGGCGTGGTCGAGCAGGGAGAGATCGCCGTTGGCGAAACAGTCGAGGCGCGGGTGGACGCGGAGCGCCGGCTCGACATCATGCGCAACCATACCGCCACGCACCTGCTGCACCGGGCGCTGCGCGATATCCTGGGCGAGCACGTCGCGCAGGCCGGCTCGCTGGTCGCGCCGTCGCGCCTGCGCTTCGATTTCACCCACGGCCGGCCGCTCACGCCGGACCAACTCCGCCAGGTCGAAGCGCGGATCAACGCCTGGATCCGCGCCGATACGCCTGTCTCGTGGGAGATCACCGATTATCGCACGGCCGTCAGCAGCGGCGCGATGGCGCTCTTCGGCGAGAAGTACGGCGACCGTGTGCGCGTTGTCACGGTCGGCTGCGATGACGATCGGGGTGAGGCCGGAGACGTGAGCCTCGCGGTCGAGTCGCGCTCGCACGCCCCACACTCCACGCCGCACGCCTCGAGCTTCTGCTCGAAAGAACTCTGCGGCGGCACGCATGTCCGGCGCACCGGCGAGATCGGGCTGTTCCTGATCACCGAGGAAGGGAGCGTCGCCAGCGGCATCCGCCGGATCGAGGCGCTGACCGGGCGGGCGGCGGAGGAGCGCGCCGTGCTGGCGCTCGATACCGTCCGCGAGGCGAGCGCGCGGCTCGGCGTCGGGCCGGAGCAGGCGCTGGCGCGGATCGATGGGCTGCTGGCCGAGCTGAAGCAGCGCCAGCACGAGCTGAACGTCCTGCGCGCCCAGGCTGCCCGCGGCTCGCTCGAGGCGCTGCTCGGCCGGGCGCGGCGGGCGGACGGCGTGACGACGCTCGTGGCCCGGGTGGACGCGCCCGACGCGGCGCGGCTGCGCGAGATGGGCGACTGGCTGCGCGACAAACTCGGCCCCTCGGTTGTGGTGCTCGGCGCGGTGCTGAACGACAAGCCACAGGTGCTGGCGATGGTTGCCGGCGACCTGGTCGGGCGCGGGTTCCACGCCGGCAACCTGGTCAAAGCGATCGCTCCGGTGATGGGCGGCGGTGGCGGCGGCCGGCCCGAGATGGCGCAGGCCGGTGGGCGCGACGCCTCACGCCTGGAGGCGGCGCTGGCCGAGGCCGAGCGTCTGCTGGCGGAGCAGGTGGGCGCGCAGAGGTAGACCCGTTGCAGCAGCGCAGGCGCCAGCAAGCCAGAATGATGAACACTCCGGTCTGTCTGTCTCTCCGTCTGACCGGTTGGTGATTGCAGAGTGTCTGCCCGTCTGGACATCTCTACTCGAAACGTCGATGACCATTCAGGACACCCACGTCGTTGTCGCGCGGCCAGAAGCAACCATCGATGAGCTTGTGCAGCAAATCCGCGAGAGCGGCACGCGGCAGGTCCGGCTGTTCGTCCCTGCGGAGAACGCCCGGCTCGACCTGTTCGGCTTTATCGAGTTGATGACCCGCCTTGGCGACCCGGAGATCGAGATCACGGTCGTCAGCCCGAACCCTGCGACGGTGGATGCCGCGCGCGTCGCACAGTACGCGGCGGTGCTGAGCGACGCGCCAGCCCGGCCCGCGCCCCCGCTCGCCGGCGCCGATCCGCGCGACCTGCCGACCCAGCCGCTGCCGGCCTCCGAGCCGCCTGCCCCCGACCAGGCCGTGCTCGAGGTGCTCGACCGCATGCCCGCGGCCGATGGCGCGCCGGAGCCGCCGGACGCCGACCTGCGCGCCGCCTTCGACGAGTTCGACGACGTGTTGCCCCCGCTTCCGACCGCGCGGCCCGCTCCGCGCCCGGCGCCCGCTCCGCCGCCCCTGCCCGATGAGGATTGGAACCTTCCGATCCCCGGCACGCAGCCGCCGCCGCGCCCGACCCGGCCACTCGCGGCGGTCGCGGTAGCGCGCCCGGCCGACGCCCCGCCAGCCTACGAAGACGAGGAGCCGGTGGCCGCCACCCGGCGCTGGCCCGCCTGGCTTCTGCCGGCGGTCATCATGGCGCTGCTGGTCGCCGGCGTGCTCGGCGCCGGCTGGTATCTGACGCAGCGCGTGACCGTGCAGGTCGCCCCGCCGCCCAGCGCGACGACCACCAGGCCGCTGAAGAACGAGCCCTTCCCCATCACCCAGAATCCGGCCCAGGCTGCAGGCGCCGTCGTCGCCTTCCCCGTGAGCGCCGACGCCGAAGTTACGGTGCAGGGGCAGGCGAGCAAGGTGCGCACACCGGTCGGCGTCGCGCGCGGCACGGTGACGATCATCAATCAGCTCGGCCAGGCGATCGATCTGCCGCCGGGCACCGAGTTCATCGCCGCCAATCCGCAGGGCCAGGAAGTACATTTCTATACCGACAGCCCGGCGACCATCCCGCCGGCGATGACGACCAGCACGCTGACCGGCAGCAGTACGACCTACGGCCAACTCGAGATCGCCGTCTCGGCGCGCTCGCCCGGCAGCGCCTCGAATGTGGGCGAGAACAGCATCCGCGCGATGGTGCTGCCCGGGCAGGCGCCGATCCCGGCCGGCAGCCTGGTCTTCCGCAACGCGCCGATCACCGGCGGCAGCGAAGAAGATGTGTTCATCGTCACCGAGGCTGACCGCCAGAAGGCGCTCGACGCGGCCATCCCGCTGCTGTACGATGCAGGTGTCGCGAAGCTGCGGGCGCAGATCAGCAACAGCGAGCTGGACGTGGCCACCGTCCGGCCCGATGCCGAAGCGCTGCGCGCCCCGGCGGCGACCGAAGTGGCGACCGACCCGGCGGTCGGCGCGCCGGCGAAAGACCCGAACGGCGGGTTCACCCTCACGGCGCGGGCGCGCTTCGACGCCCTGGCGACGCCGGCCGGCCGCCCGGTGAAGGCCCAACTGGAGCAGGCGGCGCGCGATGTCCTGGCGCCGGGCGGCAAATCGCCCTGTAAGGACGGCGAGACCTTCACGCCGGTCATCACCGCGTATGGCTGGGACGGCCAACAACTGACGGTCGATGGATCGATCACCTGCACGCCGCCCGGCGCGCTCGCGCCGGATGCGCTGGCGCGGGTGCGCACTGCCGTGCGCGGGCAGTCGCACGAGGCGGCCGAGGCGAGCCTGCGCCAGTTGCAGCAGCAGGGGGTGATCGGCAGCTTCGTGCTGCCGCCGGGCGACCGCCCCATCCCACGCTTTGACTTCCTGATCGCCGTGACGGAGATGCCGCCGCAGGGGCCGGACCTGGCGCCGGGCGCCGCTACGCCCCCTGTGCCGACGGCGCCGCCATCGCCCCAGCCGACCGGGCAGGCCGGCCCGTGAGCGCCGAGCCGGGCCGGGTGATGGCGCTCGATATCGGCGGGCGGCGGATCGGCGTGGCCCTCAGCGACCCGGCGCGCATCCTCGCGTCGCCGCTGCTGACGCTCCCGGCCCAGCCACGGCCACGTGCGCTCGACCGGATCGACGAGCTTGTGCGCCAGCACCAGGTGGCGGATGTCGTTGTCGGGCTGCCTCTCACACTGAGCGGCGAGATCGGGCCGCAGGCGAAGCTGGTGCAGGCGTTCGTCGCGGAGCTGCGGGAGCGGCTCGCCGTGCCGGTGCACGAGTTCGACGAGCGGCTGACGAGCGTCGAGGCCGAGCGCATCCTGGCCGAGGCCGGGGTGAAGCCCGATCAGCGCCGTGCCCGTATCGATGCCGTAGCAGCATCGATCATCCTGCGCGATTTCCTCGAGTCGCGGCGCGCGCGCGACGCCTGATCCGAGCGCGCCCCGTCAGCGATCGGCGGGCGTTCGATGGTCGGCGCGGGGTGGCAGGCGGCGGTCGGCCCCGACCGTCGCCTCGATCCAGGCCAGGACCCGTTCAACAACCTGCTCCAGCGGTTCGTGCGTGTCCACTTGCAGGTACGGCTCGTTGATCGGGTAGTTGGAGAGCGGCTCGCGGCGGCGCAGATGTTCCTGAAGCTCCTCCCAGCAGGTGATGTGATGCGCCGGGAGGCGCAGAGCGGCACGCTGCTCGATCCGCCGCCGCCACTCCGCATCGGACGAGCAGAAGCACTCGACGATCAGCAGCCGCGCCCCGGCATCGTGCGCGACGACGCAGGCGGCGGTGTACCCCTTCGGCTCGCTGAGCGGGCTGTCGCAGATCACGCTGAGCCCCTGCATCAACTGCCGCCGGGCGATGTTGAACATCGCGGTGTAGGCCAGCCCGCCGGCGTCCGGGCACATCCCGCCGAGCACGTCCTTGATATCGTCCTTGTCGATCACCGGCACGCGCAGGCGGCGGCCCAGCGCTCGCGCGACCGCGCTCTTCCCCGAGCCCGGGTGTCCCTTAAAGGCGATGAGCAGCGGCGTCGGCTGCATGCTGTTCCCCTTCGGCAGGTGCCAGATGCCGATCGGCGGCCCTCCCGCCGGTCTCGCCGTCCAAATCCGCGCCTTACCCTCCGGAGAGCATCTCATCCAGCCGCCGCTTCCAGACAGCGAACGACTGGGCCCCGATGACCGGTGCGCCATTCACCAGGAAGACGGGCGTGCTGTTAATGCCGTAATCGCGCGCTGCCTGCATGTCGGCGTCGATCTGCCCGGCGTGCTGGCCCGACTCGATGCACGCCCGAAGCGCCGCGCGGTCGAGCCGCAGCTCGTCGGCGTAGCGCACAAATGTCGTCAGATCGGCGCTGCCGCCGCTGCCCCACTCGCCGGCCTCCTGCCCGGCGAACAGACGCGCGTGCATCGGCCAGAAGGCGCCCTGATCGGCGGCGCAGCGCGCGGCATGGGCTGCCAGCAGCGCCCCCGGATGGATGTTCGACAACGGCAGATCGCGGTACACCAGGCGCACCTTGCCGGTGTGGACGTACTGCCGTTCGATCAGCGGGCGCGTCTCACGCTGGAAGGCGGCGCAGTACGGGCACTGAAAGTCGCTATACTCCACGATGGTGATCGGCGCGTTGGGGTCGCCGATCGCACGCGGGTCATCGGCGGGGATCACTGGGCCGCCAGCCGGCGCACCGGCGGGGCGGGGCGGAGCTTCCTGGCCGCAGGCGGCCAGCAGCAGCAGCGCGAACAGAGCGAGCAGACGGCGCGATGTGGGGTTGCGAGGGCGGCAGCGGCGCATGGTGTGCGAGTGGGTCGTGGGTATCGAGTTACGGGCGAAGGACGAAAGCAAACTCCCCCTGCTCTGAACGTATAGCCCCTTAGTGGAGGTCGCCTCCGCCCACCGTCTATTTATACACCCCGAGCTGCTCCGTCTCGCGCGGGGTATAGCCGGGACGAGGGAGCGTCGCGGAGCCATCGTCGCCGCAGTACGGGCAGAGCGTCCAGGTCAGGTCGATCACCCGGTCGCAGGCGGCGCAGCGCCGGCGCAATGGCGTGTGGCAGTGCGGGCAAAGGATGAAATCCTGCTCGATCATGCGCTGGCACTGCGGGCAGACGGGCTGCTCCTCCAGATCGCGCTGGAGGTACTGCGCTTCGAGCGTGCGCTCGTATTTGTCGGCGAGCGTCTCGCGCGGGCGCAGGATCAGGTGGATCACAAGCCCGGCGAACGGTAGCACCACCGCGAGCGCCACAGCAAAGACCTGGACGAATACATCCTCGCTGCGGCTGCGGATGTCGCGGTAGGTCCAGAGCACGGACGCCGCCCAGAGCAGCACCAGATAGAGCAGGATCGCCCAGCCGAGCAACTGGAGCAGGGGGATCAAGTTGGTCAGGATGGCGCGTAACTGTTCCAAGAACATCTCCTGTGCGGCCTGGCGCGGGCCGGTCGGCGGACACCCCCTGGGCTACAGGTGGGCCAGGCCCTCGGCGTCGAGGACGAAGATCGTCGCGCCGCCGACCTGCACCTCCACCGGCGCCGGCGGGTAGAACTCGCCGGCCTCGGCGACCGACGGCAGCGGCGCGACATAGCGCGTGCGAGTGTAGCAGTGTTCGCGGATCGTCCGCAGCAGCGGATCGACGGCATGGTCGTCCACGGCGATCAGCAGCGTCACGTTCCCCTCGCGCAGGAAGCCACCCTCGCTGCTGATCCGCGTGACGCGGTGCCCACGTTCGGTAAGCGCGTCCAATAGCTCTCCGGCGTCCTGGCGCTGTACCACGGCGATGACGAGTTTCATAGTTGCTCCAGTCGCCGGATCGGCGCCAGCAGGGGGGCGACCGCTTCGCGAATCGCCTCGGCCAGCGTTTCGATCGGCAGGCAGGCGTCGAAGCGCCGCCAGCGCGCCGGCGAGCGTGCGATCAGATCGCGATAGCCGGCCTCGACCCGTTTGTGAAAGGCCAGCTCGCGCGCATCCAGCCGGTTCCACTCGACGCTGGGCGCGCCGCGCTTATGCCGCTTGCGGGCCAGCCCCTCCTCGGCGGTCAGGTCGAGAAAGATCGTCAGCTCCGGCTCCAGGCCGCCGGTCGCCATCGCCGTGACAGCGCGCAGTTCGGCCAGGTCGCGCCCGAGGCCATAGCCCTGGTAGGCGTAGGTCGAGTCGGCGTAGCGGTCGCACAGCACGATCCCGCCGGTCGCCAGGTAAGGCCGGATGACTTCGCCGACGAGCTGGGCGCGCGATGCGGCGAAGAGCAGGATCTCGGTCGTCGGCGTCATCTCGGTGTGGCGCATATCGAGCACAATGCGCCGGATCGTATCGCCGATCCGGGTGCCGCCCGGCTCGCGCACCAGGATCACCGGGTATTCGAGCGCGTTGAGCGATTCGTAGAGTAGCCGGGCCTGGGTGCTCTTGCCGCAGCCTTCGACGCCTTCGAATGTAATAAACAGGCCCATAATCAACGGCGGAGCACGGAAGATGGAGGACGCATATCGGCTGGACCTATCTCACACGTCTCGCCATAGCACGCTGGCTACGTTCGCCCTCCGTCCGCCGGCTTCCGCCAATATCCTCAGCGATAAATCCTCACCCGCCGGTTCGGCTCCCGCCCCTGGCTTTCCGAGCGGACATTATACCGTTCGGCCATCTGGTGCTGCAAGCGGCGGATAAACGTACTGCGCGGCAATAGCTCGACCGCCTGGCGCTCACCGTTGAGCACCTGGGTGATCGCCTGTTCCGTCTCCAGCCGTGCCTCGGACTCCTCGTCGCGGGCGTCTGGCACTTCGTCGCGCCAGCCGACGTGGTACAGGTCGGCAAGTTGGCGCTCCATCTGTGTGATCGTGTTGTTGCGCAGCACATAAATCGGCACGCCGCGCTCCTCGGCCTGGCGCACGCGCGCAGCCCCCTGGCGATAGTAGTTCTTGAGCGTCATGACCAGCGTCGCCTCGCTCAGATCGCGCACGATCACGGCCGGGAGGTGCAGGTTGTTGATCGCTTTCTCCAGGCGGTCACGGCTGATCCCGAACGGGTAGATGCGCTGGGGCCCCGGCGCGGCGCCGCTCACGCCACCAGCCCCTGGAGCGAAGCGCTCGCGCCCGCTGGCGTCGCGCCCTTCGCCATTGGTGCGCACGTCGCCCCGGCCGCTGCGCTCGCGCGGGCGCGCATCGCGCCACGCGCCGCCGCGGCGGTACATCTCGCTGAAGCCTTCGTCGCGCACCCGGCGCGGCGCCCCGCCGATGCTCTCGATCTTGATCTGGCCGTCAGCATCGCGCTGGCGTAGCTCTGCGTGCGGCTCCTCGCCGCGCAGCAGGCTATCCACCGCCGTGGCGACATCGCGGTAGATCAGCACGCGGTCCCAGTTCTGGATCTCGACCAGCACGTCGAAGGTCGGCGGCGCCTTGCGCTCCAACACGGTCTTCTGCGTGCCGCGGCGGCGCGCCTCTTCATCGCCCAGCGTGACGGCCTGGATGCCGCCGATCAGGTCGGCGAGCGTCGGGTTGGCCATCAGGTTGTCGAGCGTGTTGCCGTGCGCCGTGCCGATCAGCTGCACGCCGCGCTCGGCGATCGTCCGGGCGGCCTGGGCTTCCAGTTCAGTGCCGATCTCGTCGATGACGATCACTTCCGGCATGTGATTCTCGACCGCTTCGATCATCACGGCGTGTTGCTCAGCCGGGCGCGGCACCTGCATCCGCCGCGCTCGCCCGATGCCGGGGTGGGGAATGTCGCCATCGCCGGCGATCTCGTTCGAGGTATCGACGATCACCACCCGCTTGCGCAGGTCTTCGGCAAGGACGCGCGCCGTCTCGCGAAGCATGGTCGTCTTGCCGACGCCCGGCTTGCCGAGCAGCAACACACTCTGCCCGGACTCGATCAAGTCGCGTAGGATGGTGATCGTGCCGAAGACCGCGCGGCCGACGCGGCAGGTCAGGCCGATGACCTTGCCGCTCCGGTTGCGGATGCCGGAGATGCGGTGCAGCGTGCGGGGGATGCCGGCGCGATTGTCTTCGCCGAACATGCCGATGCGGTTGATGACGTAATCGATGTCCGGTTGCTCGACTTCGCGCTCGCTCAGGTAGCGCTCGCGGTTCAGGTAGCGCGCCTCGGGCAGGCGGCCAAGATCCATGATGATTTCGAGCAGGTCTTCCTTGTTGTCCTGGTCAATCGCCTCATGAATGTGGGGCGGCAGGGTTTCCAGCAACAGGTCAATGTTGCTTGTGATATCTCGTTGTTCTGCCATACGGCCTCGCGTCCTCGCTGATCGAGGAGATGGTCGGAATCGGCGTCGTCGGCTCCGGGCGCAGCTCGAGCCCGGGAACCAGCAGCGGACGCCGCGCCGCCATCGTGGTCTGTTTGCAGAGCAGCGTCTGCTCGCCGATCGCCTCGAAGCCCAGGTCCTCGGCGGGCAGCACCAGCTCACGTTGATAGTCACGGAGCACCAGCAGTACCGGGCGGTCATCGTTGATCTGCCCCAGCCCAAAGCGCAGCACATCGGCCAGGATGTCGCGCTCCTCCGGGCGGAGGAGAAGCGTCATCACATGCGCCGATGGCCCGCTCCGCATGGAAAGGTACGCGGACAAGTCGTTATCCGGGCCGAGCACCCAGCCGCGCAGCTCCTGGCGGCGGGGGCTGGCGCGTGGCAAGCTCCAGGCGCGGCTGTCGCGCGCCTCGGCCTGCTGCACGGGGCGGGGGGTCGTCGCGCCGTAGAGCTTGTGGATCGCCCAGACGTCGCGCCGGCTTTGGGGGCGCATCGGTGCCAGGCGCGTGCCCTGATCCCAGTCCGGCCCCTGGAGCCGCAGCACCGTCTGTTCAGTATAGGCGACGAAGCCGAGCTGGCGGAAAATCTCGCGCAGGTCGTCGTGCCGGCGCGCAAGCGCAGCGTACAGGCGCTGGATATGTGCCTGCCCGACGGCGACGCAGAGCCCCTCCAACACCCGGAACCATGCGTCTGCATCGGTGCCGGCGGCGCGGCGTGGGCCGTAGACCGCCAGCAGCGCCAGGTCGTGCTCTGGGCGGCTGCCGCGCCGCAGCGATTGGGCCACGGCGCGCTGCCCATGCTCGTGCAGCACGACCGTCGCGCCGTCACGGGTGTTCCCGCTGAGCGCGCCGCGGGCTGCCAGCGAAAGCGGGCGGTGTGGCCGTGTCAGCAGCCTGTCGTTCAGGAACAGAATGCTGCTGCGGGGCTTACGCCGCATGGCCCACAGGTCGCTCAGTGTCGCCGTCCGTATCATGCCCACTGACGAGTGGTGGCTGATGTGTGATGAATGCGCGGCTGCGAGGGCAGGGATTCATCCGTCATCATTCCACATTCATACGCTCAGAAAGTATCGATGGAACCGGTCGTCGTCGCCGAGCTCTGGGTGAAAACAGGTCGCGATCAGGCGGCCCTGCCGCGCCGCGACGATCCGCCCGTCGTCGAGGGCCGCCAGCGGCTCGACGGCGGGGCCGGGCGCTTCCAGCACCGGGGCGCGGATGAAGACCGCGTGATGCGGCTCCGGGCCCAGCGCCGGGATGGACAGGTCGGCCTCGAAGCTGTCGAGCTGGCGACCAAAGGCGTTCCGCCGCGCCGTCACATCCATCAGCGACAGGCTCGGCTGGCCTTCGGGCCGCCCCTCGGCGATGCGCGTGGCCATAAGGATGGCGCCGGCGCACGTGCCCCAGATCGGCATCTCCTGCCGCGCTCGCTCGCGAATCGGCTCGATCAGCCCGTAGAGCGCCATCAGCTTGCCGATCGTCGTGCTTTCGCCACCTGGAATGATCAGACGATCAACCCGCGCGAGATGTTCCGCCAGGCGCACCTCGCGCGTCTCGGCGCCGATCCGGCGCAGCATCGCGATGTGTTCACGGAAATCGCCCTGCAGGGCGAGGACACCGACAACCATATCTTCGGAGTGCAAAGTGCAACGTTCGGAGTGCAACGTGCAGCGTGCAATATTGAGCTTACGAACTGTAAACTCTACACTGTGAGCTCTGCACTGCCGCTCACCAGCCGCGCCCGGCCATAAGCTGGCCCTGCGCCAGCGAGCTAACGCTGATACCGACCATCGGCTCGCCGAGCCCCTTGCTCACCTCGGCGATGATCTCCGGCTCGTTGAAGTGCGTGGTCGCCTCGACGATCGCCCGGGCGCGCCGGGCCGGGTCGCCCGACTTGAAGATGCCGGAGCCGACGAAGATGCCGTCCACGCCGATCTGCATCAGCAATGCGGCGTCGGCGGGTGTCGCCACGCCGCCGGCCGCGAAGTTCACCACCGGCAGCCTACCCGTCTCCGCCACCTGGCGCACCAGCTCGTACGGCGCCTGCAGGTGCTTGGCGGCGGTGAACAGTTCATCCTCGCCCATCGACTGGAGCCGGCGGATCTCGCCGTAGACGGCGCGCGCGTGGCGGACGGCCTCGACCACATCGCCGGTGCCGGCCTCGCCCTTGGTGCGGAGCATCGCCGCGCCCTCGGCCACGCGGCGCAGCGCCTCGCCCAGGTTGCGGCAGCCGCAGACGAACGGCACCTTGAACTTGTGCTTGTTGATGTGGTGCTCCTCATCCGCCGGCGTCAGCACCTCGCTCTCGTCGATATAATCCACACCGATCGCCTCCAGCACCTGCGCCTCGACGAAGTGGCCGATCCGGGCTTTGGCCATCACCGGGATGGTGACGGCCTCCATGATTTTGAGGATCAGCTCCGGGTCGCTCATGCGCGCCACGCCGCCCTGGGCGCGGATATCCGCCGGGACGCGCTCCAGCGCCATGACGGCGACGGCCCCGGCCTCCTCGGCGATCTTGGCCTGCTCGGGGGTGACGACGTCCATGATCACGCCGCCCTTGAGCATCTGCGCCAGGCCGGCCTTCGTCGTCCAGGTTGACTTCTCCATAACGCACCTCAACCGTCCGTTCCATGCGCCAATTGCATCGTTATTGTACCATAAGCGCCCCGAGGCCGCCGAGGGACATTGCTGCCCGCAGCGGGGGAACAACCGGTATCAACCGCACGCGCCGCGCACCGCCAACAACAACCCCCTCTCCCAGGCCGGAAGAGGGGGGATCGGAGCCAGCCGTGCTTTCGCGCGCCAGGCGGGCGCTTACTGCTCAAACCGCTTCGCGACCGCCTCCCAGTTCACCGTGTTCCACCAGGCGTTCAGGTAATCGGGACGGCGGTTCTGGTATTTCAGGTAGTAGGCGTGCTCCCAGACATCGACGCCCAGGATGGGCCATTGGCCGTCCATCAGTGGGCTGTCCTGGTTGGCGGTGCTGATGATCTTGAGCGCGCCGTCGCGGTCGCGCACCAGCCAGGCCCAGCCGCTGCCGAAGCGCTTCACACCAGCGTCGTTCAGTTGTGCCTTGAAGCTGGCGAAATCGCCGAAAGCCCTGGCGATCGCCTGGGCCAGCGCGCCGGTCGGCTCGCCGCCGCCGTTCGGCCCCATGATCTCCCAGAACATCGTGTGGTTCACGTGCCCGCCCACGTTGTTGCGAATGGCCGTACGGATGGCTTCCGGCACGTCGTTGATGTTCCGTAGCAGCTCCTCGGCGCTCTTGTTCTGCAGATCGGGGTACTTCTCCAGCGCGGCGTTGGCGTTGTTCACATAGGCGGCATGGTGCTTGTCGTGATGGATCTGCATCGTCTGCGTGTCGATGTGCGGTTCCAGCGCGCTGTAATCGTACGGCAGCGGCGGCAGTTCGAGGGGCATGGGTCTCCTCCTTTGCAACTCGACAGGATGAAGGCGAACGAGCCACAGAGGAACAGAGGACACAGGGATGCAAAGCAGTCCGCTGCGATCTCTGCGCTCGCTGTGGCTCAGCTCATATGCGTATCGCGCTATGAAACGTTGATGGTGTACCGGCAACAACTCCCGCCATCCGAGATGGTCTCGTCGCGGGCGAGCGCGACGCCGAGCACCGTCTCGTACAGCCGGAGCTCGTGGGCGCAGGCCTGCGGGTAGGCACGGGCGACACAGTCGATCGGACAGTTGTGCTGGGTCAGCACGAACGCGCCATCGTCGCGTTCGTGGACGTCGCACATGTAGCCCTGCTCGTTCAGAATCGCCGCCAGCGCCTGCACCTGCTCGGCGAGCGGTCGGCCGGCGAGCTGCGGCGCGAGCTGCGCCACCAGCCGCTCGCGCCGCGCGCCGAACAGCTCTTCGATCGCCAGCTGGCCGCCGCTGGCACGCACAAATGCCAGTGCGTCCAGCGCGATCCGGTCGTAGCTGCGTGGGAAGAGCGACTCGGCGGCGGGGGTGAGCGCGTACAGGTGGCTCGGCCGGCCGACGGCACGGCGCACCCCGGCGATATGCACCAGGCCATCGCGCTCCAGCAGCGCCAGGTGCTGCCGCACGCCCACCGCTCCGATCCCGAGCGCGTCGCTCAGCTCGGCGGCGGTGAGCGGGCTGCGCCGGCGCAGCAGATGCAAAATCTGCTGGCGGGTCTCGCCCTGCTCGCGGTGCTCGCGCGCTTGCGGTGCATTCGACATGACTTTCTCCGTTGCCGCCGCAGTATAGCACCGCGGTTTCGGCTTTGTCAAGGAAACGCTATCGAAAGTCGCCTGGCCGCATCACTGCCGTTCGAACACCGCCATCGCCTCCAGGTGCGCCGTCTGCGGGAACATGTCGTAGCCGCGCAGGGCGGCGATTCGGTAGTCCGGCGCCAGCGCGCGCGCGTCTTCCGCCTGGGTGAGCGGGTTGCACGATACGTAGACAATCCGCCTCGGCGCGATCCGCCGCAGCTCGGCGCAGACCGCCGGCCCCAGCCCGGCGCGCGGCGGGTCGGCGACGACCGCCGCGAACGCCCCCGCCGGCTGCGCGGCGAGGAACGCCGCGACGTCCGCCTCGACCACCTCGACCGCCGCCGCGCCGTTGCGCGCCACGTTCGCGCGGGCCAGCGCGGCGCTCTCCGCCACCGACTCGACGCAGACCACCCGTCCGCCGCTCTCCGCCAGCCGTAGCGCGATGGTTCCCACGCCGCCGTAGAGATCCGCCAGGCTGGGGATCGGCGATTGGCGTTCGGAGTTTGGAGACCGGAGGCTCGCCTCCTGAGTTCCCGGCCTCCCGGCCGCCTGGCCTCCTGGCCCCTGATGCCCGACCGCTAGCCCCTCGCGCGCCGCATCCGCGACGAGCCGCTCGGTCAGATGGATGTTGTTCTGGAAAAAGGTGTTCGGGCCGATCTCGAGCGTCTGCTGTCCGATGCGCATCGCCAGCGTCGCCCGGCCCCAGTGGCGCACCGGCGCGCCAAACACGACATCCGCCAGGCCCGGATTGTGCAGCCAGTGGAACCCGACCACCCCCGGCTGTGTCAGCGCGAACGCCGCCAGCGCGTCCATCGCATCGGCATGCCGGACGGTGGCGGTCGTCGCGGCGAGCAGCAGCTCGCTGTCGGGGCTGCGCCGCACCGTCAGGTAGCGCAGAAAGCCCTCGTGGCTGCGCAGGTCGTAGTCCGGCAGGCCGAGCGCCATGGCCCGCTCGTACACCCGCCGGACGACGGCGAACGCCGCCGGCGGGATCAGGTGGCACTCAGACAGGTCGATGATGTAGTTGAACTTGCCGCTCCGGCGCAGCCCTAGCCGCCCCTTGCTGGTCACGTAGTCCATCCGGGTGCGGTATTCGAACGGGTTGGGCGACGGTACGATCTCCAGCGCAGCGCAGTGCTCCGGCGTGAGCAGCCCCTCCCAGATGCGCTGAAGCGCGGCCCGCTTGGCGGCGATCTGCGCCGGGTAGGCCCGATCCTGGAACAGGCAGCCGCCGCACAGATCGTTCGGCGGGGCATGCCGGCAGCGCGGCTCGGCCGGCGCGCCGGCCCGCGCGTCGTTGATGATCTGGGAGCGGAGCAGTTTCGAGCTTGGAGGCATGGTTCGGTGCAGCCTGTCGGGCATAGCGCGCAGAGTCGGGTCTGGATTACAGCATCAGCGAGGGCTGTTATGGCGCGCAGGCGGGTGAAGGGCGAAGGTTGCTTCGGCCTGGCGCTCAGCCCTCGCGCAGTTCGGCGGGGGCGGCCGTGGGCGCGGCCGCCCCCGCCGCGCCGGGCAGCACGCGGTAGAGCGTGAACTCCTGGCGGATGCCGCGCAGCTTGCAGCGGAAAGGCTCGACCGGCAGCCCCGCCAGCAGCCGCCGCACCGCCGGGTCGTCGTAGACCGCCGTCGTCAGCACCAGGTCGCCGCCGCGGCTCTCGCTCAGCACCCGCGCCGCCACGTTCACCGTCGCGCCGAAGTAATCCAGCAGGTCGTTGGCGTTCACGGCGATGCACGGGCCGCGGTGCAGGCCGATCTTGATCTGCAGCGCCGGGTGGCCGCGGGCGATCGCGCCGGCGCTGAACTCGTGCTGGATGTCGAGCGCTGCGGCGACCGCGCCGTCCGCCGTAGGAAACACCGCCATCACCGCGTCGCCGATCGTCTTGACCAGCGCGCCCTCGTGTCGGGCGGCGATCTCGCGCAGCGCGAAGAAGTGATCGCGCACGCGGGCATAGGCCGGCGCGTCCCCCAGCGTATCGTAGAGCATGGTCGAACTTTTCAGATCGGTGAAGAGGAAGGTCAGGTTGCGGACGGCCAGCCCCAGGCCGGGGGCCAGCAACTCGGAGGAGAACCAGCGGCGGAACTCGTCGTGCGCGGTGACGAGCGCGGCGCTCGCGGCCTGCGCGCTCCAGGCGCTTTGCTCCAGCATGATCAGCAGGTTGCCGCCGGTCGCGTTCTCCAGCGCCAGCGTCACTTCGCCCGGCGCCAGTTCGTCTGGCGTGACGCTAACCTCCCCGGCGGTGAATCGCACCTGCGCCAGGCGCGCCGTCGCACCCTCGCGGGCGACCAGCCCGGCCCGGCCGGTGGTCTGCCCGGTGCGCAGACGGTAGCCGCCGGGCGGCAGTCGCAGCCGCAGCTCGCGCACCCCGCCCGCCGGCGCCCATGTCTGCGCCAGGATGTGACGGGTGTTCCCCGGCCCGCCGACACAGTACGAGCGGTCCTCTGCGCGCCGGATCTGGGGGCTGACGCTGAGGCGCAGCTCGACCGACTCGTCAAAGTTTAAGTCGTAGCGAATGTTGCACGATGGGCAATGCGCCTCGTGTGTCAGGTCGGACAGGCTAGGGGCGCGGACGCTCGCGCCGCGGCAGTTCGGACACATCACATCCCACTCCAGGTCGAGCAGGCCGGCGCGCGTCGCCCGCAGGCAGAGCGCCAGCACCTCGAGCCGCGGCTCGCCCCAGGCATCCGCCAGGGCGAAAGGGCGCATGTGCAGCACCGCCCGGTCATCCATCGTGGCCAGGTGCGCCACCAGGCGGTCGATCAGGGCCTGGCGTATCCCCTCGCGCCGCAGTTGCTCCGCGCCCGCCGCCAGCCGCGCCTGGTTGACCTGTGGGCGCCCGGTGGTCGGCGGCAGCTTCGGATCGAACCCGGCCGCGGCGGCGGCGAACGAGGTGTAGACCGCCCGTAGGTCGCGGAGCATCTTTTGCGCCACGATCAGGCGGGCCGGCGGCCCGAACGCCCGGGCGCGCATACCGATGTCCACCCGCACTGTCACCCGCGAGCGGCGTGCCCCCTCTGGCTCCAGGTGCGTCAGCGTGATCAGCCGGGCGATCGGGAAGGGCGGCTCGAACACGCGCTCGACGCTATGCCAGCGCTCGAAAACCCACTCGAATGGCGCCTCGCGCCATGTCACAGGCAGGCCGAGGTACTGGCTATGAATGGTGCGGCTGAGGTCGGCCTGGGGCTCGACCCGCTCCGACGCCGGCAGCCCGATCAGCCGGTTCACCCGGTCGGTGTCGGCGATCAGCGGCCACAACTGCTCCGGCGTGGCGTCGAGGGTCATGGTGGTGCTGAGGTGTATGAGGCGGTCAGGCATGTGGGTTGCTTCTTGCCAGGCGATGGAATGCGCACCGGGAACGCGGGCGGCGACCGTGCGCCGGGGGCGGCCCCGGCAGCGCGGCGAACGCTTGTTGCCTGCCATGCATTATAGCGCTGGGATGTGCCGCTGTCCGGCAGGAAAGATTACAGTTTCAGCGGCATGCCGATGCAAAACCGGACATGCCTACCCTTCCTGTCGCAGCCGGTAGCCGACGCCCGGCTCGGTGAGGAGGTAGCGCGGGCGCGTCGGATCGGCTTCGACCTTCCGGCGCAACTGGCCCATGTAGACGCGCAGATAGGCCGTCTCGTCGCCGTAGCCCGGCCCCCAAACGGCAGTCAGCAGCTGGCGATGGGTTAAGACCTTGCCGGCATGCTGTGCCAGCGTCGCCAGCAGCTTGTATTCGAGCGGGGTTAAATGCACCTCGGCCCCATCGAGCGTCACCTGCCGGCGGGCAAAGTCGATCCGCAGCCCGCCGACGGCGAAGACCGCCTCGTCGCGGCCGCTCGCTGCACGGGCAGCGTGGCGCAGCGCTACCCGTAGCCGGGCCAGCAACTCCTCGACGCCGAACGGCTTGGTCAGATAGTCATCCGCGCCGGCGTCGAGCGCCAGGACTTTGTCGCGCTCCTGACCGCGGGCTGAGAGGACGACGATCGGCGTCTGTGTCCACTCGCGCAGCCGGCGTACCACCTCCAGGCCGTCGATGTCCGGCAGTCCCAAGTCGAGGATGATCAGGTCCGGGCGCGCAGTCGCGGCGAGGCGCATGCCGTCGACGCCGCTGCCGGCTTCGACCAGACGATAGCCGTGGCTGCCGAGCGACGCCCGGAGGAAACGACGAATCGGTGCCTCGTCTTCGATGACCAGGATGGTCGCCGCGGAAGCGCTCATTGTGTTCGTCATAGCTTTTTGCGATTGCCTGGCGTCAGCACGACCACCACCCCCTACGCCTGTTGTGGGCAGGTTTGTTGCACTTACCAGGCGTCACTACGCCCCCACCCCGGCCGCCTCCCTCGCATGTGGGGATGGGGCCGGGGGTGCGGGCCACGGGCGACCGGGCGTGTCGGCGGAAGTATCTGCCCCCGTAAGGACGGGGAAGCGGTGGCGAAAGATGCCCGAGCCAAAGCGTATGTACTTGCCCGTCTCCAAGCTTCGAGGGCGGAGCGGGGTCAAACCGGCTGCGGCGTGGCCGCCAACGGCAGCGTGAAACGGAACACCGCCCCGCCGCCCGGCCGCTGCTCCGCCCACATGCGCCCCCCATGCGCCTCGATCATGCCACGGCAGATCGACAGACCGAGTCCAGCACCGCGCCCACCATCCGGCGCCCCCCGATAAAATTTCTCGAACACCCGCTCTTCCGCGCCCGGCGGCAGCCCCGGCCCACGATCGGCGACCGACACCTCGACTGTCTCCCCAACGCGGCGAGCGCTCAACTCCACCGGGGTGCCTGCCGGGGAATGCTTGGCTGCGTTGTCCAGCAGATTCAGCAGCACCTGTTCGATCAGGGCGGCATCGATCGCCAGGGGCGGCAGGTCGTCCGGCAGGCGCACCGTGATCGGATGGTCCGGCGCGGCGGCCTCAGCGCGGGCGACAGCCGCGCCGACCACCTCTTCCAGCGGCTGCCACTCGCGGTGGGGCTGGAGCGCGCCGGCTTCGAGCCGCGTCATGTCGAGCAGGTTACTGACCAGACGGTTGAGCCGCACCGCCTCCTCATAGGCCGTGCGCGCCAGCTCGTCGCGCGTCGCTGGGTCAAGCGTCGCGCCTCCCTCGAGCAGGCTGCTGGTTGCCCCGGTGATCACGGCCAGGGGGGTGCGCAGATCGTGCGAGACGGATGACAGGAGCGAAGCGCGCATGCGCTCGGTTTCGGCGCGCAACTGCGCTCGCTGCGCTGCGTCCGCTAAGATCGCGCGCTCGATCGCCAGCGCAGCTTGGGCGGCAAACGTTTCGAGCAGGTGCAGTTGCTCGGGGGCCTGGAAGCGGCGCGGGTCTTTCGGGCGCACACCCAGCACACCGACCGCGCCCTGCGAGCCGGCGAGCGGCAGATAGAGCGATTTCGCGCTCGGCAGGGTGCCTGTGCCGAGCCCGGCCGGCTCGCCGTGGCGGAACGCCCACTCGGCGACCCCCTGCTCGCCGCTGTCCGGTGCAAAGATCTGGTCTGCGGCCCCGTGGGACCACCAGCCCGAGACGCTGCCCCATGGCTGGAGCCGGCCGCTGGCAGTCGTCAGATAGATAAGCACCTGGCTGTCGAAGACCTCGTGGATGTGGCGCACCGTCGCCTGGAGCAGCTGCTCCAGGCCGCGCGTGCCCGCCAGTTCGCGGCTGAAGGCGTAGAGCGCCGCGGTGCGCCGCTCGCGCTGCCGCGCTGCCTCGGCCTGCTGCCGGAAACGAACCGTCAGGTTGCTGCTCACCAGCGCCACGGCCAGCATCACGACGAACGTCAGGATGTACTGCGTATCGCTGACGGCGAACGACCATTGCGGCGGGATGAACAAGAAATCGAACGCCAGCACGCTCAGCACCGACGCCAGCACCGCTGGCCCGCGCCCGTAGCGCATCGCCACGCCGACGACCGCTAGCAGGTAGAGCATCACCGTGTTGGCCTCGGCGAAGCTCGGGAACAGCGAGTCGATCGCAAACAGCGCGGCCGTCACCAGCCCGATCGCCGCCGCGCTCCAGGCGTAGGCCGTTGCCGAAGCAGCCGGCTGCGAGGCAAGCGCCGCCAGCGGCGGTTCCGTGTCGCCGTAGTCGCCCGAAAGCACATACACATCGACCACGCCGCTCTTCCGCAGCAGATCATCCGCCACGGAGCCAAAGAGCAGATCTTGCCAGCGCGGGCGCTCAGGCTTGCCGATCACGATTTTGCTGATATTGCGGCTGCGGGCATACGCCACCAGCTCGTCCGCTGCGTTCGCTCCGCTGAGGGTCACAGTCTGCGCGCCGAGCTGTTCCGCCAGGCGCAGCGTCTGCATCGCCTGCTCGCGCTCAGTTTCTGGCAAGCGCAGCTCGGCGGGCGTTTCGACATACGCGACAATCCACTCGGCGCGCAGGCTGGCGGCCATGCGCCGCGCCGCCCGCACCAGCCGGGCCGCAGCCGGGCTGCTATCGACCCCTACCAGGATGCGCTCCGCCGCCGGCCATGGCTCGGTGATCGCGTGGTCGCGCCGGTAGGCGTCCATCTGCGCGTCCACCCGCTCGGCGGTGCGGCGCAACGCCAGTTCGCGCAGTGCGATCAGGTTGCCCTTGCGGAAGAAATGGCTGAGCGCCCGCCCGGCCTGCTGCGGCATGTAGACCTTGCCCTCGCGCAAGCGCTGCAACAGATCGTCCGGCGGCAGGTCGATCAGTTCGACCTCGTCGGCCTCGTCCAGCACGCGATCCGGCACCGTCTCGCGCACAACGACCCCGGTGATCTGGGCGACCACATCGTTCAGGCTTTCGATATGCTGGACGTTAACGGTGGTGTAGACATCGATCCCGGCGGCGAGCAACTCTTCAATATCCTGCCAGCGCCGGGCGTGGCGCGAGCCGGGGGCATTGGTGTGGGCGAGTTCGTCCACCAGGATCAGCTGCGGCCGGCGGGCCAGAGCGGCATCCAGGTCGAACTCGCGCAGCGTGACGCCACGGTACTCGACCGTGCGTGGCGGCAGGCACTCCAGCCCATCCAACAGCGCCTCGGTCTCGTGCCGGCCGTGTGGCTCGACATAGCCCACGACCACGTCCACCCCCTCGGCGCGCTTTTCGCGGGCGGCCTCGAGCATAGCGTAGGTCTTGCCGACGCCAGCGGCGGCGCCGAAGAAAATCTTCAGCCGGCCGCGGCGCTGCTGCGTCTCCTCGGCCTGGACACGGGCAAGCAATGTTTCGGGATCTGGTCGGTCGCGCATAGGCTGGCGAAGGAGCAGAAGGATGCGGTGACGCTGGCGTTGCGGCACCCTCCTGGCCGCTCCACGCCATGATACTACCGAACGTCTGCGAGCGCCATCTTTATGAAATCTTTATATCAAACGGGCCCATCCTTATACTTTCTTAGCGATCGGGGCGCTAGGATGGCCGCGCTCGGCGAGCTGGCTCGATGTGGCGCCTCGCCGCCCTACGGAACATTGCCATGCGCGCGCACCGGCTCGTCAACATCCTCGCCCTGCTGCTCCGTGTTGCCCGCGGCCTGCTACACAGCACAGCGGCCGTGCGGGTGCTGGTGAACCTGGCCTCGCTGGCGAGTATCGCGCTGTTCGCGCTCTGGACGCTGCATCATTATCAGGCGCCGGCGCCGCCCGCTTGGGTCGGGATGACGATTCGCGCCGCGGTGTTCGCGATCTGGATCTTTGTGCTGCGCGAATGGCTCCTGCTGCGGATCGACCCCGATGGCCGCCCGCCGGACCAGGATTGTCCGCCGGATACAGACACTGAGCACTCGCAATGATTGACTCGCTGAAACGATTCCTTGTCGGGCGCCCGCTCGAAACCGCGGCGCAGCAGCACCAGCGGCTGCGTAAGATTGTCGCACTGGCGGTCTTCGCCTCGGACGCGATCAGCTCCAATGCCTATGCGACCGAGGCGATCATGCTGGTGCTGATGACGGCCGGGGCCGGAGCCCTGGCGCTCTCCATCCCGATTGCGGGCGCGATCACCGTGCTACTGCTGATCGTCGGGTTTTCGTACCGGCAGACGATCCATGCCTACCCCAACGGCGGCGGTGCGTATATCGTGGCCCGTGCGAACCTTGGTGAGCTGGCCGGCCTGACCGCCGCCGCCGCGCTGTTGATCGACTATGTCCTCACCGTCGCCGTATCGGTAGCCGCTGGCGTCTTCGCGATCACCTCGTTGGCTGCAACGTGGGGCTATCCGAATCTGAGCGACTACCGTGTCGAGATCGCGCTGGGCTGCATCGCGCTGATCACGATCGTGAACCTGCGCGGCGTCAAGGAGAGCGGTGCGATCTTCGCCGTCCCAACCTACCTGTTTATCGTCAGCATGCTCCTCTGCATTGCGATAGGCATCGCCCGGCTGACCTGGCTCGGTACACCGCCGCACGCGCCCGCCGTCGAGCTGCCACCGCCGAGCGCCTCGATTGGGATCTTTCTGCTGCTGCAGGCGTTCTCCGCCGGCTGCACGGCGCTCACCGGCGTCGAAGCGATCTCCAATGGGGTCACGGCCTTCAAACCGCCCGAGTCAGAGAACGCCTCCCGAACGCTGCTGGCCATGGTCGCGATCCTGGGCACGATCTTCCTGGGGATCACGTTTCTGGCGTATGCCTACGGCGTCGTCCCACGCGAAGCAGAGAGCGTTGTCTCGCAAATCGCGCGCCTGACAGTCGGCGCGGGGGGGTTCTACTTCGTCATTCAGGTCGCCACGGCGCTGATCCTGGTGCTGGCCGCCAACACCAGCTACGCCGATTTCCCGCGTCTGGCCTCGCTGCTGGCGCGCGATCGCTTTCTGCCGCGCCAGTTCGCCAGCCGCGGCGACCGGCTGGTCTTCTCGAACGGCATTCTGTTTCTGGGGTTGGTGGCCGCGCTGCTGATCATCGTCTTCGATGCCCGCGAGCAGGCCATGCTGCCGTTATACGCGATCGGGGTCTTTATCTCGTTTACCCTCTCGCAAAGCGGCATGGTGCAGCACTGGCTGCGCACACGCGCCCCCGGCTGGCGGCGCAGCGTGGTGATCAACGCGATTGGCGCGGTGCTGACCGCGATCGTCTTTCTGGTGATCATCACCACGCGCTTCACCCATGGGGCGTGGGCAGTGCTGGTCGCCATCCCGCTGTTGGTGGGCATGTTCCTGCTGATCCACCGCCACTACGCCGACCTCGCGGCGCAACTGTCGCTCGCCGACGCTATGCCGGTCCGGCCGGTACAGCGTCACACTGTGCTGGTGCTGATCTCCGGCGTGCATCGCGGGGTGATCCCGGCGCTGGCGTACGCTAAGTCGCTCGCGCCGGACAACACGATCGCGCTGTATGTTGAGCTCGACCCCGACGAATCGGCGAAGGTGCGGGAGAAATGGGCGAGATGGGGCGGCGACATCCCGCTGACGATCCTGCCATCCCCCTACCGCAGCCTCGTGCGGCCGATCCTGCGCTATATCGACGAAGTGGCGCATCGGTACGATGATGATGTGCTGACAGTCATTTTGCCCGAGTTTATCCCCTCGAAGTGGTGGCAGCACCTGCTGCACAACCAGACCGCGCTGCTGCTGAAGACTGCGCTGCTATTCCACAAAGGTGTCGTGCTGACGAGTGTGCCATATCATCTGGATGGGTAGGCCCGCGACGACGACCATGGACGCATGCCGCGTGCCTGGTCGGTCGTGACCCGGCACGCACGCTGCAGCTTCTCCAAAAGCGCTTGCTTTCGGTCGTTGGGTCGGTTCTTTGTGATTCACCGCAGCCCATCCAGCGCCAGGTTTAGCGCCAGCACGTTCACGCGCGGCTCGCCGAGCAGCCCAAAGGTGCGCCCCTCGGTGAAGCGGGCCACCAAGGCGCGTACCTGATCCTCGCGCAGCCCGCGCACCCGTGCCACCCGCCCGACCTGGTACTCTGCCGCTGCCGGGCTGATGTGCGGGTCGAGGCCGCTGGCCGAGGCGGTGACAAGATCGACCGGGATCGGCTTGGTGTTCCCCGGATCAGCGGCTCGTAACGCGTTGATGCGCGCCTCCACCGCCTGACGCAGCGCCGGGTTAAGCGGGCCGAGGTTTGAGCCGGATGAGCCGGTAAGCGTCTGGCCGTTGAAGGCGGTATAGGGCGCCGGCCCGGTGGCCGAAAGCCGGCCCCAGAAATAGTTTGGATCATCAAACGGCTGGCCGATCAGCGCCGAGCCGCGCACCGCGCCCTGTGCGTCGCGGATGAGGCTGCCTTCGGCCTGTGCCGGAAACGCGAGCTGCGCTACGCCGGTGACCACCAGCGGGTAGATCACACCGGTGATCACCGTGAGGATGACCAGCGCCGCGAGCGCCGGACGGAGGTGGATGAAGAGTGCTTTCATGGTCTTTCCCTGTTCAGCCGGCTCACGACGAGCGCAAGCAGGGTTATGAGCTCAGATCGTTGCTGTAGGCAGAGCTGGCTTGTGTTCGTCGTCGTTCGTCAAGGGTCGTGGACAACAGATAACCGCTGACGGTCCGACCATCAGGGCTTGGCTGCGTGCGCCGCGCTGCCCGCTCTTCCTGCGCCAACGCTGCCCTGTTGGCGCATACCCAGGCGGTCATTCCGGCGAGCGTGAGAGCGCACCAACCGACCTCGGCGGCTATCTCCCATGGAGCCGATAGGTGCGCCCGCCCCAACAGGAATGCCAACCCGATCATCGCCGCCAGCAAGACGTCCAGTTGCCAGCGCTTAGGGCGGTCAGCCTGCCGCATAGCGCCGCCTCCGAATCTAGGTCAAACCGAACGCAACCAGTATCAGGTCGATCAGTTTGATGCCAATGAACGGCACGATCAGTCCGCCGAGGCCGTAGATCAGCAAGTTGCGCCGTAGCAGCCGAGCCGCGCCGACGGGACGGTAGCGCACCCCGCGCAGCGTCAGCGGGATGAGCGCGATGATGATCAGCGCGTTGAAGATCACCGCCGAGGCGATCGCGCTCGCGGGTGTCGCGAGCCGCATGATGTTGAGCGCATCGAGCTGCGGATAGGTGACCGCGAACGCGGCCGGGATGATCGCAAAATACTTGGCGACATCGTTGGCGATCGAAAAGGTCGTCAGCGCGCCGCGCGTCATCAGCAACTGTTTGCCGATCTCGACCACCTCGATCAGCTTGGTCGGGTTCGAGTCGAGGTCGACCATGTTGCCAGCCTCTTTGGCGGCCTGCGTCCCCGTGTTCATCGCCACGGCGACATCCGCCTGGGCGAGGGCCGGTGCGTCGTTCGTGCCATCGCCCGTCATGGCCACGAGCCGCCCGCCGGTCTGATACTCGCGGATGAGCTGCAGCTTCGCCTCCGGCGTCGCCTCGGCCAGGAAATCATCTACGCCGGCCTCGGCGGCGATCGCCGCAGCCGTGAGCGGGTTGTCGCCGGTGATCATCACCGTCTTGATCCCCATCCGCCGCAACTCGGCGAAGCGCTCCTTGATGCCGCCCTTCACGATGTCTTTTAACTCGACGACCCCCAGCACCCGCGAGCCATCCGCCACAACCAGCGGCGTGCCACCCGCCCGGGCGATGGTCTCGACCGCGGCGCGTACCTCGGGTGGGATCCTGCCGCCGTGCGCTGTGACATACTGCTCGATCGCATCGGCGGCGCCCTTGCGAATCTGGCTGCCGTTCAGGTTGACGCCGCTCATGCGGGTTTGAGCGGTGAACGGCACGAATTCGGCGTGCAGCTCATGGATCGCCCGCTCCCGAATGCCGTAGCGCTCCTTCGCCAGCACAACAATGCTGCGCCCCTCGGGAGTTTCGTCCGCCAGGCTGGCGAGCTGCGCTGCATCCGCCAGATGCGCTTCGCCGACCCCGTCCGCCGGGATGAAGGCTGTCGCCTGGCGGTTGCCGAGCGTGATCGTGCCGGTTTTATCCAGCAGCAGCACATCGACATCCCCGGCGGCCTCGACCGCCCGGCCCGACATGGCAATCACATTCGCCTGGATCATGCGGTCCATCCCGGCGATGCCGATCGCCGAGAGCAGCCCGCCGATGGTCGTCGGGATCAGGCAGACGAGCAGCGCCACCAGCACCGTGACGGTGACCGGCGCACCCTGACCGCCGTTGGCCTGCACCGCGAAGAGCGAGAACGGTAGGAGTGTGGCACAGGCCAGCAGAAAGATAATCGTCAGCGCGGCAAGCAGAATGTTCAGCGCGATCTCGTTTGGCGTCTTCTGGCGCTTTGCCCCCTCGACCATGCTGATCATGCGGTCGAGGAACGTCTCGCCCGGGTTGGCGGTCACCCGGACGACCAGCCAGTCGGAGAGCACGCGCGTCCCACCGGTCACGGCGCTGCGGTCGCCGCCGCTCTCGCGAATGACCGGCGCGCTCTCGCCGGTGATCGCGCTCTCATCCACCGAGGCGACCCCCTCGATCACCTCGCCGTCGGACGGAATAAAGTCGCCCGCCTCGACCAGCACGATATCCCCTTTGCGCAGGCTGGCCGCGCTGACCAATTCCGGCTTGAGCTGTCGCCAGTCGACATGGGATGGGGCATCGTTCGATGCTTTGAGGTTGGCGCCCGGGATGCGCTTGGCGGTCACATCGCGGCGCGCCGCCCGCAGAGCATCGGCCTGGGCCTTGCCGCGCCCCTCGGCCATCGCCTCGGCGAAGTTGGCGAACAGCACGGTGAACCACAGCCAGACGCTGATCGCAAAGATGAAGCTGGCCGGGGCCTCGCCGCGCCCAACGAGCGCCTGGACCCACAGGCCGGCCGTCAGCAGCGCGCCGATCAGCACAACAAACATCACCGGGTTGCGCACCTGAACGCGCGGGTCGAGCTTCCGAAAGGCGTCCACCACCGCCCGCCGCACGATCGGCGGGTCGAAGAGGGGACGAGGTTGAGCATGATCAGCCATATCTATCTCCCAAGAAGAGCGTACAACGCGCTGCGCCTTCCCCGCGTGGGCAACGGTGTTGCACCGAGGCGTGGCGCCGAACGGATGGAGCCTATGCCCGTTAGCGATCCTCCGCCGTGCGACCGGGTGCCGGTCCACGCGCCGCGCCTGCCCACGGCGGACAAACGCCGGCTGAAGCCCTCGCCTCCCGCGGTAGTCGATCCATACCGCCCGAGGGCAGGATCAGGTGCTTTTGTATCCGGCGTTGCTTGTGCGTATCGCATCACAATGCCATCCATGCGCTCCATGCTTCCCGCATGTGATCGTGCGCGTGCGATACAGCGAGGCGGCACGCGCAAGCAGACCGCAGTGCCCGTGGCGCTTGATGCCGGGTTCCTGCTGCCTCACGCCCATCGTTACTGCACCATCTGTAAATGCTCCACGATCGGCCCGAGCGCCAGCGCTGGGAAGAAGGTCAGCGCACCCACGATCACCACCACGCCGACGAGCAGCACTACAAACAGCGGGGTGTGGGTCGGCAGTGTGCCGGGACCGGCGGGCGTCAGCTTCTTGCCTGCCAGCGCTCCGGCGATCGCGAGTGTCGGGATGGCCAGCCAGTAGCGCGCCAGCCACATGGCGATCCCGCCGGTCAGGTTGTAGAACGGATTGTTCGCGCCCAGGCCGGCGAAGGCGCTGCCGTTGTTGTTGCCCATCGACGAGAAGGCGTACAATACTTCCGAGAAACCGTGCGTGCCAGGGTTGTAGATCGAGGTATACCCGATGTTCGAGTCATAGAGCGCGCCCCGGCCCCATGGCGTCACCACCGCCAGTGCGGTGAATCCCAGCACCACCAGCGGCGGGATGAGGATGACCAGCGAGGCCATCTTCATCTCATACGCCTCGATCTTTTTCCCCAGATATTCGGGTGTGCGGCCGACCATCAGCCCGGCCACGAACACGGCGATGATCGCGAATATCAGCATGCCGTACAGACCGCTACCGACACCGCCGTAGATCACTTCGCCGAGTTGCATCAGCCACATCGGCACCAGCCCGCCGAGCGGCGTGAAGCTGTCGTGCATCGCGTTGACCGAGCCGTTTGAGGCGGCGGTGGTGGCGGCAGCCCACAGCGCCGAATTGGCGATGCCGAAGCGGGTCTCCTTGCCCTCCATATTGCCGCCGGCTTGCAGGTCGCTTGCTGCCGTGTCCACGCCGAGGGTCGCGTAGAGCGGATTGCCGGCCTGCTCGGCGAACGCGCCGAGGAGGAGCAGCGGCACAAAGATCACCGTCATCGCCGCCAGCACCGCCCAGCCCTGCCGGGTATCGCCGACCATCTTGCCAAAGGTGTAACAGAGCGCAGCCGGGATCAGCAGGAGCGCCAGCACCTCAAGGAAGTTGCTCAACGGCGTCGGGTTCTCAAATGGATGCGCCGAGTTGACGTTGAAAAAGCCACCGCCGTTTGTCCCGAGCTGCTTGATCGCGATCTGCGATGCGGCCGGCCCCAACGGCAGCACCTGCGCCGTCACCGGGGCGCCATTGGCGTCGGTTGTCGCCTGGAGCAGCGGCACCTCCCGGTAGGCGTTGAAGGTCTGCACCACCCCTTGTGACACAAGCGCCAGCGCCAGCAGCAGGGCCAGTGGCAGCAGGATGTAGAGCGTCGAGCGCGTCAGGTCGACCCAGAAGTTACCGATCGTCTGCGCGCTGCGCCGTTGCAGGCCGCGGATGAACGCAACCAGAGTCGCCATACCGCTGGCGGCGGAGACGAAGTTCTGTACGTTTAACCCGAGCATCTGCGTGAGGTAACTCATGGTCACCTCGCCGCCATAGCCCTGCCAGTTCGTGTTGGTGCCGAAGCTGATCGCCGTATTGAACGACGAGTCGGGCGAGACGGCGCCAAAGGCCTGCGGATTGAGTGGCAATGCCGCTTGCAGGCGCTGCAGCAGGTAGACGACCAGCACGCCGAGCAGGTTAAAAACCAGCATCGCCAGCGCATAGCGCTTCCAGTTCATCTCCTCGTCCGGATGCGTGCCGACCACCCGGTAGATCAGGTGTTCGGCCGGTCCAAACGCGCGATTCAGCCAGACGTTTTCGCCCTGATAGACGCGCGCCATGTACCAACCGAGCGGCTTAGCCAGGGCCAGCAGCACAACCATGTACAGAATGAGCTGTAAATAACCGTTGAGTGTCATCAGAACAGCTCCGGTTTCAAGAGCGCGATAAGCAGGTATAACAGTAGAATAAGTGTGATAAAACCTCCGAATAGGTATAATACTGTCATAATTGCCCCCTTATAGTCGATCACATAGCTCGATCAGGCCCAATGAAAGGCCGAAAAGGATGAGTGTGACAGCGAGATAGATGATATCCGTGTGTGCCTCCTCAAAACTTTCGCTATTCGTCATAAAACCGCCAGGGCTCTACGTGCATTTCGACAAAGGTCAGAATGACCAACCCGATGATCCCAGCGACACTGCAGTGGATGACGAGGCCGAGGAAGTTGATCGGGCGATGGGCAAGTATATCGTCCCGTACGCTTACTGCCCCCACGCCGATGATCGCGAGCGACCAGAGCAGCCAAAGTACGATCTGCAAGCTCCACTCCTGCCAGATGCTGTTCAGCACCAGACGGAGCTTGTGCCCCCGGCGGTGTGCATGCTGTCGTAGCATACGACTCCCAATCGCGTAGTAGGCGCGTGCGATGAAGACCATCGCGTCCTTTGGTCACGAGATGCGTTACCCCCTAAGCTCTGTCACGATCGTAACGCGTGGCCGATAAGATCGGCATAGTGATCGACACCGCGGCTATAAAGATTGCGTAAAGGGCCCCTATCGCCGCTTTGCAGCGTTTCAGACAGCCTCTCAGCCATAGGGCGGGGGCGGGGAACGGATGAGGCCCTCCGGGCTGAATCGTGCCGATGCGGGGTTGGGGCCCGCTGCTAGCAGACCTCTGCCCCTGGTAGAAAGGCGTTTTCAGCGAGTCTGGATGGTCCAAACCAGGCATCTCGCGCTTCACAACGTCTCGCCTCGCACCCCGCGACGGAACGCGCACGCGATGTAAGCTGCATCACTTGATCCCGGAACCGCACGGGAGTATAATGTGGATACCCGGTAGGGGTACCTGGCAGGGATATGACCGCCAGAATCGCGTGCTTCGGTGAAGGAGGCTAAGGTGGCGAAGCCGGTAGCTGTGACCGATGATCAGTTCGAGCAGGCCGTACTCAAGTCGAATCTGCCTGTTGTTGTCGATTTCTGGGCGCCGTGGTGCGGCCCCTGCCGTGCGGTCGCGCCGATTCTCGAGGAGTTGGCGGTTGAATACGAGGGTCGACTGACCATCGCCAAGGTCAATACCGACGAAGATTCGGAATGGGCCGGCAAGTTCGGTATCATGGCCATTCCGACGATGATCATGTTTAAAGAAGGGCAGGAAGTCAAGCGGATCGTCGGCGCGCGGCCGAAGCGCGCGCTGCAGCAGGAGTTCGATGCCGTTCTGGCATAGGCTTCCAGCGTCGCTGAACTAGGAGCCAGGCGCGAACGCGGGTGGGCCGCCGTGGCGCCTGGTTCCTGGTTCCTGAGGCAGGCATCCGGTCGGAGGAACCAGCATGGATGAGACACCGCAGACCCACCCGATCAGCGCGAGTGTGCGCGATGACGTGCTGGCACGCCTGCGCCGGATCGAGGGGCAGGTGCGCGGCATCCAGCGGATGGTCGAGGAGAACCGGGATTGCCGGGATGTCGTGTTGCAGCTGGCCGCCATCAAAGCGTCGATCGCCAGCCTGAACACGCTTGTCGCCGAAACCTATGCCAGAGAATGCCTGTGCGGCGCGGATGCGGTGGATGCCACCGAGCTGTCGCGCCTGCTCGAGATGCTGAAGACCGCACGCTGACAGGGTCGAGTTCAGCGTGCGGCGCGCAGCGCGGATAACCGGTCTGCCCTGTGCACGCCGCACGCGGCCCCCTACCTTCCCCGCTCCCGCAGCGCCCACTCGTAGAGTGCGGCATACTCCCGCGCCGAGGACTCCCACGAATGATCCTCGCGCATCCCCCGCGCGCGCAGGATCGCCCAGCCTTCCGTGTCGCGGAAGGCCGCCAGGCAGCGCCCGATCGCCTCGATCAGGTAGCGGGTCTCATAGGGGTGAAAGCGGAATCCGTTGCCGTCGTACCCTTCCCGCACCGTGTCGTTCAGCCCACCCGTGGCGCGTACGACCGGCACGCTGCCGTAGCGCAACGCGATCAACTGCCCCAGCCCGCCCGGCTCGTAGCGCGACGGCATCAGAAAGGCGTCCGTTCCGGCGTAGATGCGCTGTGCCAGCGCCGGATCGAAGCGCAACTGCACATGCACGCGATCCGGCCAGGCGCGCATGTGCGCCGCGAGGGCCGCCTCGAGGTGCGGGTGCCCGCTCCCCAGGATCACAAGCTGTGCGTCGGTCTGGCCTACCAGCCACGGAATCGCGGCATCGACCAGGTCCAGGCCCTTTTGCTCGGCCAGGCGCGAGACCATGCCGAACAGTGGCCGGGATGGGTCCTCGGCGAAGCCGCACTCGCGCTGGAGCGCCGCCTTGCAGACGGCCTTGCCGGCTATGTCGTCGGCGCTGTAGTTGGCGGCAATATGCGGATCGGTTGCCGGATCGAACACCTTGAAATCGATGCCGTTCAGGATGCCGACCAGCTTGTCATGCCGCAGCCGCAGCACGCCGTCTAGCCCCTCGCCGTACTCCGGCGTGAGGATTTCCTGGGCGTAGGTCGGGCTGACGGTGTTGATGAGATCGGTAAAGATCAGGCCGCGCGCCATGAAGTTGATCGTGTGCTCGCCGTGGCTCGGCAGGCCGGCCAGGTAGAGCGTTTCGGCGCCGAACTGGCCCTGGTACGCCAGATTGTGGATGGTATAGACTGTGGCGATGTGGCCGAAGGTGTAGGAGTAGACCGTGCGGATGTAGTTCGGCAGCAGCCCGGTGTGCCAGTCGTTGGCGTGGAGCACGTCGGGCTGCCAGCCCTCCACCTCGCGCAGGTGCTGGATCAGCGCGAGCACCCCGCGCGAGAAGAGAATGAAGCGCCGATCGTCGTCCCCTTCCCCATAGATCGCGTCGCGCTCGAACGCCGCCGGGATGTCCAGCAGGTAGACTGGCGTGCCGTCCAGCTCGGTCGTGTAGGCGCGCAGTTCCTCCTGTCGTTCGCCGAGCGGCAGAAAGGTGGCCGCGATCGGACCGGCCTGGGGGGTGCGACTCTCGCGGATGCGGCGGTAGCGCGGCATGACGATCCGCACGTCGTGGCCGAGCCGGCGCAGCGCGGTGGGTAGCGCACCGGCAACATCCGCCAGCCCGCCGACTTTCACAAGCAGCGCGACTTCCGCCGCGGCAAACAGAACGTTCATATCCGCCTCTCACAGCCATGTCAGCCGACAGCTTGCCGATCGAGTCTGGTCGGCGGGCGTGCGGCAGTCGCGCCCTTGGCCCATACGCCTACGTGCAGTGCGGCACGATTGTACCACGCATGGGACAAGCCCACCCGGGCCCCGGGGAGGCCCTAGGGCTTCTCAGTTCTTTAACTTTGTGCTACGCTCCACACTACTGAACGAAGAGTGTGTGGAGGTGTGACGAATGGCTCTCCAACCCCATCCAGACAGCTTGCTCGGCACTCTGGCGACTTTCCCGGACCCACGCAGCC
>JBHOQX010000040.1:0-29611 GCA_042408595.1 Roseiflexaceae bacterium
GGCTGCGTGGGTCCGGGAAAGTCGCCAGAGTGCCGAGCAAGCTGTCTGGATGGGGTTGGAGAGCCATTCGTCACACCTCCACACACTCTTCGTTCAGTAGTGTGGAGCGTAGCACAAAGTTAAAGAACTGAGAAGCCCTACTCGCCCATCCATCATGGTTGACCGGGCCCGCACAAATGGCCTATAATACGGGTGGCGTGGCGCCGGGCCGCGCCCCGGCCCGCTGCTGCACAACGGCCATGCCACGCGAACGTGTGTATCGAACTGAAGCGGTGATCATCCGCCGGAGCGACTTCGGCGAAGCGGATCGCCTGCTTACCCTCATCACACCGGGCGGCAAGCGGCGGGTCGTCGCCAAAGGCGCGCGCAAGACGACCAGCCGGCTCGCCGGCTACATCGAGCTCTTCACGCACGCGACGATGCTGCTGGCGATCGGGCGCACCCTCGATATCATCACGCAGAGCGCGCCGCTGCATACGTTCGACGCCCTGCGCCAAAGCCCGTTGCGCATCGCCGCGGCCTACTACGTCGCCGAGCTGCTGGACCGCCTGAGCGGGGAAGAGGACGAGAGCCGCGTGCTGTTCGACCTGCTGGTGGGCGCGTTGGGCGCGCTCGACAGTACGCGGCATGTCGATCTGGTATTGCGCTGGGTCGAGCTGCGGCTGTTGGCGGCCGCCGGCTACCGCCCCCAATTGCACCATTGCGCGTCCTGCCAGGCGGCGCTCACCGAAGAGACGGACCGCTTTAGCCCCTCCGCCGGGGGCGCGCTCTGCCCGCGCTGCGCCCCCGCCGATCGCAGCGCGCTGCCGATGGGCCTGCCCGCCTTCAAGCTGCTGCGCTACCTTCAGGCGCAGCCGCTCGCGTCTGTGGAAGGGCTGGCGCTCTCGGCGCCGGTGCGTGCCGAGGCCGAACACCTGCTGCGCGCCGCGCTGCGCTCCGTGTTGGAGCGCGACCTCGCCTCGCTGTCACATTTCGACGAAGTCCGCAGTCAAGAACTCGACGCCGCCGCGCCTCACTCCGCCGCGTAAGGAAGGAGTCCAACCATGGCCTACCTCGACGAACTCCTCGGACGCGACGAGCAGATCGTCTACGCTACGCGTCAGCACTGGCTCACGCTGGTCGGCAATATCGTGACAGAACTTCTCCTGATCGCCGTGCTGGTGGCGGCGGGGGTGGCGGCGCAGCGCTATTTGAATGCGACGACCTTGTTCGGCCAGCCGAGCGGACAGGTTGTCCTGCTGCTCTGTCTGGCGATCAGCCTCGTGGTGCTGGTCAGCGCTTTCGTCGACTACCTGCGCTGGAGTAGCCGCCAGTTTATCATCACTGATCACCGTGTAATCCAGATTGAAGGGGTGCTGAACAAGAGCGTCAGCGACTCATCGCTCGAAAAGATCAACGATCTGGAGTTGCACCAGAGCTGGTTCGGCCGGATCTTCAACTATGGCGACATCGAAGTGCTGACCGGTTCGGATGTCGGGATCAACCAGATGCGGCGGCTCGCGGCCCCGCTTGACTTCAAGCGCGCGCTGCTTGAGGCGAAGGACAATCTGAACCGCGGCTTCGGCTATCTCGACCCGCGCGATCTGAGCGCCTATACCGAGGCCACGGCCGCCCCCGATATCCAGCGGACGCTGCGGAGCCTGGCGGAGTTGCGTGACCAGGGGCTGCTCTCCCAGGAAGAGTTCGAAACCAAGAAACGCGAGCTGCTAAGCCGGATTTGAGCTGCCCGTTCCGTGCGAGGGCGCGCGGCGAGAGGCCGTGGTGTGTCGCGGTGCTGCCGGCTGCATGCCTCACCCCTTTCCTGGGTGCGCCGGAGGGGGCTGGGGGTATCAGGCGCGCTGGGGCGCGGCTCCCGCGGATGTACGCCGGGAGCACGCGAGCCGTCGTCAGCCGTAGAACCGGCGTTCGTCCTGTGTCGTTCGCCCCTCAGGAGGTGTGTCTATGGACGATCTGTACACCGCGATCGAGCAAGCGCGGGCGGTGGTGGCCGGCCGGGCGACCGTCGCGCCACGGGTGGGGCTGATCCTCGGCTCGGGGCTGGGTGCACTGGCCGATGAGCTGGATGATGCGGTGGTCGTGCCGTACACCGCCATCCCCGGCTTCCCGCGATCCACCGTCCACGGTCACCGGGGTGAACTGGCGCTTGGGCGGCTGGCAGGGCAGCCGGTCGCGGTGATGCGTGGGCGCTTCCACTTCTACGAAGGGTATACGATGCAGCAGGTCACCTTCCCGGTGCGTGTGCTGCGCGCGCTCGGGTGCGAGACGCTCGTGGCGACCAACGCGGCTGGCGGGCTGCGCGAAGACTGGCAGGTCGGCGATCTGATGCAGATCGCTGACCATATCTTTTTCCCCGGCTTGGCTGGCCATCACCCGCTGATCGGCCCGAACGACGAGCGCCTCGGCCCGCGCTTCCCGGCGATGGTCGGCGCGTACGACCGCGAGCTGGCGGCGCTGGCCCACGAGGTCGCCCAGGCGCAGGGGACAACGCTGCGCAGCGGGACCTATGTGATGGTAGCGGGGCCGTCGTTCGAGAGCGGGGGCGAACTGCGCTTTTGCCGTGCTTTTGCCGATGTGGTCGGGATGTCCACCGCGCCCGAGGTGGTCGTGGCGCGGCACGGCGGCATGCGGGTGCTCGGCATCTCGCTGATCACGAACATCGCCCTGCCGGACGGGCCGCCTGCGAATCACCAAGAGGTGCTGGCGGCGGGCGAGGCGGCCAAGCCGCGCTTCGCCGCCCTGCTCCGCGGCGTGCTGGCGCGGATGTAGCCCAGTGCCGCTACCAGCCCCAGGTCCCCGGCTCCCCTTTGAAGGGGCCGACAACCGCCGAGGTGATCCACCCGCCGTAAAAATCGCCCGGCTGCGGCGTGACTCGCTCGCCGTCTACATAGCAGGCGTCCATACGGCTCGGGTAGAATGCGATGTAATTGGCGATCGCCTCGTAGCCGGGGCGCGGCTCCGGATAGAACCAGGCTGCCGCGACCTCGACGCGCCGCCCGATCGCGACGGTGTAGTATGATGCCGCGCCCTTGAACTCGCAGTAGGTCTGCCGCCCGGCAAGCGACAGGTACTCCATCCGCACATCCTCTGGCGGAAGGTAATACACCGGCGGGTGGCTTGTCTCCAGCACCCGCCGGGCGCGGCGCGTCTCGGCGATCACCACGCCGTTGAATTCGACAACAACGTGCTGGTGGGTGTCCTCGACGCGCGGCGGGCGCGGATAATCCCAGACGGATTCCTGCCCCGGGCCGGGCTCGATGCGCTGTGGATTCAGCATAGGTCCTACTTCCCCTCTGGGGAGCGTTTCCAAAAACCTCGTATGCCGCCGCCACGTGCTCTGAAGCGCTTGATTGCGACACGAAGCCCGCTCGTCGGCTGATGACCCCTGAGACGGTAGCCATAACACCTTGTGCAGGATCGCGCCATGTTGTACTACGCAGACGCCGGCCGTTTCGATCTCATGGCGTGAGAGTGAGCCGCGCCTGGGCTGCCTCGTCCACCCGCGCCCGGCTCCAGAGCATCGGGTGATAGCGCCCCTCCAGCCAGGGCTGGAGGAGATCGTCGTAGTGGCGGCTGGCCGGGTGCCCCGATTGTCCGTTCGGGTGGATGCTGTAGCTGCGGTCCCAGTCGGCGGTATCGCAGATCTGGCGGTACGACGGGTTGACGAAAAAGGGCGGGCCGACGAACTCGCGCAGGGTGTAGGCCTGGCAGACGGTATCGGGGTCGCCACCGCGCGGGAAGGGGCCGCGGTTGAGGAGCCGCGCCAGCCCGGGCACGCTGCCGAGCGCGTGCCGGATCGTCAGTTGATGCCAGCGGCCGTAGCGCCAGGCATCCACATCCTCGCCGAACTCGGCGCGCAGCTCGGCGAGCGCCGCCTGCCACGCCTCGGCGAGCACGTCGTCCCAGGTGCGGCCCGCCGGCAGCCAGGCGTCGTCGCGGGCGGCCGCCCGGCGCAACACCTGCGGCAGGGCGCGCAGCAGGTATTCGTCGCCGAGACGCGACGCAAACGCGCCGAGACCGGCGGTTGTGCCCAGCGCAGCGCCGACCTCGCGGTAGGCCGCGGCGAGTAGCTTGTCGCGCAGCCGGGCGTAGAGTGTCCCGGCGACACTCTCGACACTCAGTTCGCCGTCCCAGCCGGCCAGCAGGTCGCGGGCGCGGCGGGCGGTCGCGTCGGGGGTGGGCAGCCGCCCGGCCAGCGCCGCCAGCTCCAGTCCCGGCAGGCTGCGCACGTCGCTGTGGATGCGGGCGAAGGTCGTCGCGTCGTGCTGCGGCGTCCGCGCCAGCAGGTCGCGGATGCGCGCCGCGCGGTAGCCGTTCAGCCACTCGGCCTCGAACGGGTGCGGGTAGCCGCCCGCGGCGATCCGGTTGTTCGCCGTCACGAGCATCCCTTCCGCCGGGTCGAGCACATGCGGCAGCTCATCCGGCGGGATGACGCCGGTCCATTCATACTCGCCGGTCCAGCCCGGCACGGGCAGCCGGCCGTCGCCGCGGGCGCGGAGCGGGATGGCGCCACCGGTGGCATAGCCGATATGCCCGTCCACATCGGCATACACAAAGTTCTGCGGCGGCACCGTCCAGTCCGCCAGCGCGGCGCGGAAGCTCTCCCAATCGTGGGCGCGGTTGAGGTGGAGCACGGCGGCCACGATGTGCCCTGGCTCCAGCGCCGTCCAGCGCATGGCGAGCGCCTCGACGAACGCCGGACGGTCGATGGCGGAGGGTGACGGGGCGCCGTTGGCCGCAGGGTGGGCGGCCCCAGGCACGAGCGCGTCGATGATCGGCCCGTGGCGGGTGATGCGCACCGTTTCGATCACCGGCGCGGCCCGCCCGCGGACGCGGATCTCCTCATGCACGACCTCGGCGCGCGCCCAGCCCCCCGGGACCTGGTAGCGCAGCGGGTCGTCCGGGTCGAAGCGCTCGATGTACAGATCCTGCACATCGGCCATGACGTTGGTCACACCCCAGGCGATCCGCTCGTTGTGGCCGATAATCACGCCCGGCGTGCCAGGGAAGCTCGCGCCGGTCACGTGAATGCCGCCGCCGGAGAGGTGGTTTTCGTACCAGATCGACGGCATGGTGATCGACAGGTGCGGGTCATCCGCCAGCAGCGGCTTGCCGCCGAGGGCGCGCGATCCGTTCACCACCCAGGCGTTGCTCCCCTGGCCGCCTCCCTCCGGCGCGAAGCGGCCGGTCGCCGCCGCGGCGGCCAGCGCCCCCGCGCCGAAGGCCGGTCCGTAGCGTGCCTCCGCCGGGATCGCCAGCGGGTGGTCGTCCGGGTAGCGCGGGTCGAGCGCAGCGGCGCGCTCCGGCCCGACCGCGGCCACGATCCGGGCGCGCAGCACCTCCAGCTTCCAGTTTTCGGAGAGCGAGAGGGCCATGACCTTGCCCCAGACCAGCACATCCGCCGGCTCCCACGGGCGCGGGCGGAAGCGCATGATGGCGAACTCGACCGGCAGGCGGGTGCGGTTCCGCGCGATGAACGCATTGACGCCGGCCACATACGCCTCGACCGCCGCGCGCGCCTCGCCGGCCAGCAGCCCGGCTTCGCGGCGCGCCACCCGGCTGAAGCCGAGCACCCGCAGGAAGCGATCCGAATCGAGCGCGATCGGGCCGAAGACCTCGGCGAGCTGGCCGTGGCCAAGGCGGCGCTGGAACTCCATCTGCCACAGACGGTCCTGGGCGTGGACGAAACCCTGCGCCATGAATAGGTCGGCGAAGGAGTGGGCGTAGATATGCGGCACGCCCCAGCGGTCACGGATGACCTCGACCGGAGCGGAAAGCCCCGGCAGCGCCAGCCGCCCCGCGGTGCGCGGCAGCGGGCGGCGCAGCGCGGCAACCGCGCCGGCCCCCGCCAGGCCAAGCGCCGCACCGACCGTGAGCGCGGCGGCGCGCCCGAGCCGGGCATAGGTAGACATATGACTGCTCCGCTTGCAGAAATGACCGCGGCGGCGTGCGAGCACACAGGGAGCGAAACGCATCGTGCCGCTCCCCGCGCTCCGCAGCTGCGCGCAGAGGCCGACTCGATCTACGCCTCCGCCGGCGGGAGCGAGGTCGTGATGTCGTAGACGATCACCTGCACATCCAGCCCGTCGCGCAGCAGGCTGACCGTCGTCTCCTGCGTCGCCTCTTTGATCGGCGTCTCGTGCGCGGCCGGGGCATAGACGCGAATGGTGGCTTCCTCGGCGGAGCGGCGCTTGATGCGCAGCACCGCGTCGGGGCTGATCTCCTTGATGCGGGTGGACAGCTCGGCGATGGCGTCGTCGATGGACATAGCGTGTTCCTCCCTGTTCGTGCGGCCGGCGGCCGCGTGCTGGCGCTATCGGGCGTTCACGGCGAGCGCGCGGCGCATCCGCGCGGCGAACTCGCTCAGGATCATCGCCGTCGCCCCCCACACCTTCTGGCCGCCGATCGCGAAGAACGGCACCTGCACCGGCGTGCCGCGGAGCGTCCAGCGCTCGACGGCCACGACTGCCGGGTCCAGCAGCTCGCGCAGTGTGACGGTGATCACCGCGCTGACCTCGGCCAGGTTGATGTGCAGTTCCGGCGGCGCCGGCGTGTAGCCGACAACCGGCGTGATCGAAAAGTTGCTCGCCTGGATGTACAGCGGCGTCAGTGCGCCCCAGATCGCGACTCGCTGCGGATCGACCCCCAGCTCCTCCTGCGCCTCGCGTAGCGCCGTGGCGGCCGGGCCGTCGTCCTGCGGGTCGGTCGCGCCGCCCGGTAGCGAGACCTCGCCGCGGTGATTGGGGAGCATGTCGCTGCGCACCGTCAGCGGCAGGCGCAGGTCGTCGCCATCAGGATAGAGCAGGATGAGCACCGCGCCTGGCCGGGCGGCAGTGCCCTCCGGCGGGGTGAGCGGGCGAACGGCGCGGCCCTCCAGGTCGCGCACGAGCAGCAGATCCTCGCGCGGGATCGCCGGGCCCTCGGCGAGCGCAGCGCGCGCCAGCGCTGCCCAGTCCGCCTGTCGCCTCGGATATCGCACCGCCGTCACACGCTCCCTCCCATCCTGTCTACGGATGCACCATAGCACAGACGGGCGGCGCGCGCAAGCCGGCATGCACCACGAAGGGCACAACGTTCCACCCGCCTGTGCAGGCCACGATCCGCAGTCGCGCAGGCCTCAGGGGAAGCGGGTCGGCACGGGGGTGGGCGTGCGGGTTGTGGCGCAGGTCAGCTTCAACAGCAGCCCCCGTGAGTCGCGGTCGGTCACGATCACCGTGTGAGCTCCGGGTGCGACATCGCCGACCAGCAGGGTGAGCGAGAACCGCCCATCCGGCCCAACGCTGCCGCCGGCCACCGCGATCCCGTCGAATGCCACCAGGAAGCCCGCCCGTGGCCGCCCGAAGCCGCTGACCACCAGCGGCTCCCCCGCCTCGCAGGTGAGCGCGGTCGGTGGCGCCGGCGTCGGCGTCGGTGTCGGGGCGCTCTCCAGGGTTGGCGGCGCGACAGTCGGGGATGGCGCCGGGGCGACGGTCGGGCTGAACTGCGGCACTGAGCGGGTTGGGATGGCCGGGCTTGCGCCGGGCCGCGGCGTCGGCTGCCCGGAAGGAGGGGGCGCGCCCGGCGTGGCGCTCGCGGTCGATACGGCGGTGACGGCCGGCGGGATGTACGGATTGCCCTGCCCGGCCTGGGCGGTCTGGGTCGCATAGATGTAGGCCTGGCCATCTTGCGCCGCGACGCGCGTGCCGGCGCTCGGGGCGGCGATCAGCAGGAGCACGACCACCAGGCCGGCGCAGACGACGCTGAGCGGAAGAGTGATGCTTCGCCGGAGCATGATTTCGGCTGTACCTCGCTTGGCAGGCGGGCCATGGCGCGCCATGCGTATCCCCGGGTGTTATACCACATCCGCGGGCGCCGCGCCAGATGCCCGTGGCCCGCCGTGCTATAATTGGCGTGGATTGAGGCGACTGTGTCAGGAAAGCGAGCCGCAACGTGTCGTGGGCAGAGCAGGTGCTCAGCGATCTGAGCGCGAAGGGGCACCGGGTGACGGCGCCGCGCCGCACAATCATCGAGCAGATCACCCGCTACAGTCAGCCGTTCAGCGCGGAGCAGCTCTGGCTCGATATCGGCGGCGACGCGCGCACCGGCGCCGGCCCGATCGGTCGCGCCACGATCTACCGTACGGTCGACCTCCTGGTCGAGGAAAACTGGCTGGCGCGCGTTCACTGGAGCCCGTCGAAGGAGACGGCCGCCGAGGGCGAGCACGCCTATGTGCCGGCGGAGCCGGGCCATCACCATCACCTGGTCTGCAAGGCATGCGGTACGGTGGTGGCATTCGAGGGCTGCGACCTGGACGAACTCCTGGGCGGGCTGGCGCGGCGGCTCAATTTTCGCGTGGATGGACACTGGCTGGAGGCTTTCGGGCTGTGCCAGGCCTGCCAGCGGCGGGCGGGCTGATGAGATGACAAGGTGACAGGGTGACAAGCTGATGGGGCGAGGGCGCCGGGCGCAGGCCCCAGTCTCTCGCCCCCGGTCCCTAGCCCCTAGCTCTTGGCCTCATCACTCCTCATGTCACTTGCCGCTCGTTCCCAGTGCCGCGTCCAGCCGCTGCTGGAAGGCCGCGAACGGCAGCGCCCCGACGACCCGCTGATCGCCGATGTCGAAGACCGGGCGAGAGCGCACGCCGGCTGCCTCGGCCGCGCGGGCGTCCGCCAGCACCGCCGCCCGGTGCTTGCCGCTCTGCAGGCAGGCCGCGAACGCCCCGACGTCCAGCCCGAGCTCCCGGGCGAAGCCATTCAGCGCCGCGTTCAGGTCGCCCGCAGCATAGACATCTCCCTGCCGGCTGTAGAGCAGCTTCCGCATCTCCCAGAACTTCCCCTGGTCGCCGGCGCACTCCGAGGCCTCGCCGAGGCGCACCGATTCATCGCCAAGCTGCACCAGGTGGCGGTAGACCAGCCGCACCTTGCCCGGCGCGATGTACTGCTCGATAATCTGCGGCTCTGTCTCCATCACGTGGAGCGCGCAGGTCCCTCAGAGGAAATCCGAGTAGAACGTGAGCGTCACCGGTGCGTCCGGCCGGCCAAGGTAGTGGTAGCCCTCTGGTGTGACGCCCTGCGGGATGCCACTGCTCCCGGCAGCGGCGCTCGTAAGCGTGGCGACAGCCGAGGCGACAGCCGTGGTCGGCACGGCAGTCGGTTGCCGCGCGGCCGCTTGTGGGGCAGTTGGCTGCGGCGCGGCGGCCTGGCCGCCGCAGGCGGCGAGCAGCACCAGGAGGATGATCAGCGAGATGATGGTTCGTTGCATAGATTTGCGGCAGCACACGTTAGCGAGTACACACGGCAACGTTCTCTGATTAGAGGTACGCTACCTCCGCGCGTGTGGGATGTACACCTTGCGAATGTTGCCGCTGTCCGGCGAGCCGGGCAGATCGCCTTGGGCGGGCGCGACCACGCGCCATTCCGGTCCTGGCGACGGGATCGGGCGCACGAGCCAGGCCGATCCGCTATTCAGGTGCAGTTGTGTCTCACCAGTCACGCGGTTGCTCCACAGCACATCTGCCAAGCCGTTGCGATCATAGTCGGTCGCGCCGACGATCTGCCAGTTCGGATCAGTAGATTGGGTCACGTGAGGCAGGCTGGCAATGTTGGTTGGATTACTGCCGGACAGCCACAGATCGGTCTGGCCGGTGACGCGGTGATACCAGAGCAGATCGGCAGCGTAATCACCGTTAAAATCGGCGATCGCTGCGACTAGCCAGTTCTGGTCGGGCAGCGCCCGCAGCTGGATCTCTTGGTAGAATCGATTTCCACCAACCGTCCAGATGGCCCACACGCGGTTCGCGCCTGTGCGCTGATTGCGCCAGAAGATGTCATCGATCCCATCGGCGTTCCAATCGCCAGAACCGACAATACGCCAGTCGAAGTCCGCCTCCACACCAACTGCTCCTGGCGGAGGGTCCTCGAGGATTTCAACGCCGTCCATGAAAAGCACGTAGACCGTGCCGGTTGTTTGGTGCCGAAAGAGAAGGTCAGCCTGGCCGTCGGCGTTATAGTCGCCGCTCCCAACCAGCCACCATTGCGGATCGCCGCGCCAGAGCTCGCGTGTCTGGACGCTGGCAAGCCCGCTCAGAATATTGAACCAGAGACGGTTCTCACGTTCCTGCAACCAGAGGATATCGCGCTGCGCATCGCCGTTGAAATCGGCGACGGCCTCGATTCGCCACTCAAAGCTCGGCTGAAGCAGGATTGTCCGTGCCGCGTATATCGTGCTCCCTTGCATCAAATATTGCTGCACGTCTCCGGTCTGCTGATCGCGCCAGAGAATGTCTGATCCCACGTGCGGAGCATTTTGTAGTCTACAGTCCAAAACCGGATAGGTTTCCTGCTCCCAAGTATTGTAAACATTCAGATACCAGACTGTCACAGTTTGGCCCGGGTCACGGCTCCAGAGGATTGTTTCCAGAGCGTAATGCGACAGCGGCTGCCATTTGTCAGGATTGTAGCTATATTTTCGGTCGGGTGGCGCCCAATGGAAGATCGGTTGCCATAGCAACCACATGCGCTTCGCTGTCAATTGCCCTCCGCCGGCATCGTTGATATATACGTCCATGGGATGCGCGACCTGATCCTGGTACCACCCGCCCGCTGCCAAGAGCATCCCATCGCGACAAACGAGCCGCGCGCTGTAGGCATTGCCGTCCGCGATCCGCCACCGCGCCACGGCTGCTGGCGGAAGCAGTCCTGTGGCCAGGATAAGACAAACCAGCGTGCCGACGCGCAGCATGGCAAGTCGCGTCATACCGGCCTTCCTTGATGTCTATGATGTTTCATGACAAAGGAGCAACAGGGCGCGGATCCAGAGAATCGTACTATAGCATCTGGTAAGGCTAAAGTCTAGCGCGGCCGAGGTTGAGATTAGGTTAAACAGGCGCAGCGACACTTGAGGCCCTTTCCAGATCATAGCGCATGGTGTACACTTTCGCCAACGCGCTATGGGCTATATCTGCTGGTCGAGCCAGAGTGCATGTCACAGGGCTCAGAAGATGGTAGCCGTGTCGCGCGACATGCGGCAGCGCCTCCCACGTCAGATCGTGCCGTACGCTTGAAACACGGCGCAAAACCTATGGATCAACCAGATTCTCCCATCGGCGCGGTTTATGTGCGTGGCGCGGGAGTCGTATCTGGCCCGGCGGTCGGCGCGAACTTCGGCACCATCAACTACTTCGGCCCGGGTAGCGCGCCACTGCATCAACTGCGCGCACCGCTTGCCACTTTCGTCGGGCGCGAGGCCGAGCTCGCCGCCGTACTCGCCGCGCTCCGCCCCGACGCGCAGCCGGCAGCCGCGCCCGCCGTGGCGATCTGCGGCATGGGTGGCCTTGGCAAGACCGAGCTCGCCATCCGCGCCGCGCATGCGCTCGCGGCGGATTACCCGGACGCGCAGCTGGTCGTCGAGCTGCGCGCCAGCGATCTGGGGCCGGCCCGCACTGCGGCGGATGGCCTGCGTGATGTTATCCGCACCTTCGACCGCTTCGCCGCACTGCCGGACGATGTTGATGCCCTGGCCGCACTCTACCGTGGCCACCTCAGCGGCCGGCGTGGGCTGGTCCTGGTGGATGATGCGCCCGATCTGGCCAGCGTCCGGCCCTTCCTACCCCCTGCTGGCTGCACATTGATCGTCACCTCGCGCACCCGCCTACGGATCGCCGGGTTGCTGGCATGCATCACCCCTGGCCTCTTCGCGCGCGAGGAATCGTGGCAGGTGCTACGCGCCGCTGCGCCGGATGTCCGCGACGAGCAGGGACTCGACCGCCTGCTAGGCTACTGCGGCGACCTGCCCCTGGCCGTGCAGGTCGTCGCCTCTACCCTTGCCGAGGATGAAACGGCGACACCAGAGGAATTGGTGTCGCGGCTGGGGGACGAGCAACAGCGGCGGCGCAAACTTTCTAACGTCCGTGCTGTGCTTAGCGTAAGCGACCGTCTGCTGGAGCGGGCTGATCCGGCACTGGCGCGCCGCTGGCGCATGCTCGCAGCTTGTGGCGCGCCATTCGCGGCTGCTGTCGCCGCGGCGATCTGGGACGAGCCAGACCTCTCCGAGGTGGAAGATAGCCTGGCACGCCTGCTGAAGCGCTCGCTGCTGTTCTACGACCGTGCGACGCGGCTGTATCACATGCACGATCTGTTGCGCGAAGTCGCGCGCGAGCGCCAGCCTGCCGCAGACGAGCAAACGGCGCGTGTTCGGCACGCCACGCATTTTCTGGCGCTCGCGCGCGAGGCCGACCGGCTGTTTGCTCAGGGCGGCGAGCAGGCCCGCGCCGGTCTGGCGCTGTTTGATGGCGCCTGGCTTCACATTCGCGCGGCGGCCGCCTGGGTCGCGGCCACTCCGCTGCCGGAGACCGACGTGCTCTGCGTCGATCAGGCCGAGCGCGGGTCGATCTTGGAGCTGCGCGCCCAGCCGCGCGAGCTGGTCGTCTGGTACAGTGCGTCAGCAGCAGCGGCGCGCCGGCTGGGGCGCGCCCGCGACGAGGCGTATGCGTTGCTCGCGCTTGGCAATGGCCTGCTGCTATCCGGCGATGTGGCTGCCGCTGCCGAGCCACTTAAAAAGGGGCTCGCGACTCTGCGGCAGCAGCATGAGCCACATGGCGAGGCGTTAGCGTTGTATCTGCTCGGGCAGGCGGCCTATGCCCGCGGGCAATGGCCCGAAGCCGAACGCGACTACCGTGCAGCCCTTGCGCTTGCCGAGCAGTCGGGTGCGGCGCAAACCGCCGCGCGCAGCCGCGACTCGCTCGGAGTCCTGCTGGCATATACGCAGTCGTTCGACGAGGCGATCCGAGTGCTCAGCGAAGCGCGCGCCGCCTTCGAGGCACTGGGCGACCAGATCGGACGCGCGCGAACGCTCGATCATCTCAGTGATGTGTATGTGCAGGCCAGCCGCTACGACCGGGCGCTGGAGTGCGCCGAGACGCTGCGCGCGATCGCCGAGGAGCACGGCGATGCCATCCGGATCGGCGAAGCGCATCACACGATGGGCATCGTCCACTGGCAGGCTGGCCGCTATGACGCCGCGCTGGCTGCGCTGCGACAGTCGGTGACGACGATGAGCCAGATCGGCTATCGCCCCGGCGCGGTTGCCCCCAAAAGCGACCTTGCCGGTGTCCATGCCGAACAGGGTGATTATGCTGAGGCGATGCGTGCGCTTGGGTCGGCCCTGGAAGATGCGACAGCGACCGGCAACATCCAGGCGCTCGGACTGATCGTCGGGAACGCCGGCGAGGTGTACCGACTCCAGGGCGAGGATACCCGCGCCCTTGCTTGCTTCACGCGGGCGCTGGCCATCACACTCGACCTGAACGACCGTCCGGGAACGCCGCCGCTCCTGGGGAACATCGCGCTCGTGCTGGCGCGCGGCGGCGAGCGGGAGCAGGCGGCGCGCATCCTGCGCCGCGCCGCCGCGCTGGATCGGGACCTCGGGGTGGCATACGGCCTGTGCGACGATCTGTTTCACCTGGCGCTGCTGGCAGAGGAGCAGGGCCACCCAGTGGAAGCCGCCCGGCTGAGCCGCGAGGCACTCGCTGTGGCCCGCGAGGCCGGGCGACGCGACATCGAGCTAGAGGCGCTGCTTCTGGCGGCGCGGCTCCGACCGGAGCGCGGGGCGGCGGCGAAGGCGACCGAGGCGCTGCTCGAAGTGTGGCAGGCGCCGCACGAGCAGGCGGCGATTCATTTTCAGCTCTGGCGGCTCGACACGGAACGCGCGGCGTCGCAGGCTGCCGCCGCCGAGGCGTACCGCCGGCTGCATGAGCGTACGCCGAATGTCGGCTACCGCGAGCGCTATCAGGAGCTAACGGGAGAGGCGCTTCCCGTACCTGCCCCGCTCCCGCCGCTCCCGGAGGATGTGCTCGGCCCGACACCGCCACTCGACGCGCTGCTGGCGCGGGCAGGGGTGACACGATGACACAGTGACAAGCTGACGAAGCACTATGTGTTCCCTTGTTCCTCTGTCCTCGGTGCGCGTTCCTGCGCGGATGAGCTTATGCTCCCGCTTCGCTGCTGTCCACCCCCACGCCGGCTGGCACAGCGGGTGGCTCGGTCGCGCGCGGCTCGAGCGCGGCGTCGAGCACCTCGTCGATCGTCTCGGCGAAGACGAACGCCAGTTCCCGGCGCACCTCGTCCGGCACATCTTCGAGATCTGGCTGGTTGCGGCGCGGCAGGATGACGGTCTGGATGCCGGCGCGGTGCGCCGCCAGCACCTTCTCCTTGATCCCACCGACCGGCAGCACCCGCCCGCGCAGCGTGATCTCGCCGGTCATCGCCAGGCGCTGGCGCACCGGCCGGCCGGTCAGCAGCGAGGCCAACGCCGTGGCCATCGCCGTGCCGGCCGAGGGGCCGTCCTTCGGTACCGCGCCGGCCGGGACGTGCAGATGGATGTCGATCCTGGCGAACAACTGCGGGTCGATCCCGAGCCGCGCCGCCTCGGAGCGCACCACCGAGAGCGCGGCCTGCGCCGATTCCTTCATCACGTCGCCAAGTTGTCCGGTGAGCAGGAACCCCTTGCTCCCGGGCATGAGCGTCGCCTCGATAAACACGATGTCGCCGCCGACCGGCGTCCAGACCAGGCCGATCACGATCCCGGGTCGGTCGATCCGCTCGGTGACCTCGGTGTAGTAGCGCCGCCGTCCCAGGAACTCCCGCACCAACGCAGGCGTCACCACCAGGGGTTCAGGGGTCAGGGGTCGGGGCTCAGCATGCACGGTATCAGGCGTATTTTCTGACCCCTGCCTCCCGACCCACGTTCCCTCGCGCTCGGCGAGCTGCCGTGTCACCTTGCGGCACACGGCGGCGATCTCGCGCTCCAGGTTGCGCACGCCGGCCTCGCGGGTGTATTCCTCGATGATCGTCTCCAGTGCTGCGTCGGTCATCTGCAGCTCGTCCGGCGAGAGGGCATGCTCGGCCAGTTGCTCCGGCAGCAGGTAGCGCCGGGCGATCTCCAGCTTCTCGCGCAACGTGTAGCCGGCGAGCTGGATGACCTCCATTCGGTCGAGGAGCGGCGCGGGGATCGACTGCAGGGTGTTGGCCGTGGCGATGAACAGCACCGGCGAGAGGTCCCAGGCGACATCCAGGTAGTGGTCGCGGAAGGCGTGGTTCTGCTCCGGGTCGAGCACCTCCAGCAATGCCGAGGATGGATCGCCGCGGAAATCCGCGCCGAGCTTGTCCACCTCGTCCAGCATAAAGACCGGGTTGTTGACGCCGACCCGGCGGATGGCCTGGATGATCGTCCCCGGCATGGCGCCGATGTACGTGCGGCGGTGGCCGCGGATCTCGGCTTCGTCGCGCACGCCGCCGAGGGCGACGCGGTAGAACTTGCGGCCCATGGCGCGGGCAATCGAGCGCCCCAGGCTGGTCTTGCCCACGCCGGGCGGCCCGACAAAGCACAGGATCGCGCCACGCGGGTTGGCGGTGGCTGCGCCCAACCGCGCGCGGCGCAGCGCCCGCACCGCCAGGTACTCCAGGATACGCTCCTTGACCTTCTCCAGGTCGTAGTGATCCTCGTCCAGCACCTGCCGCGCGAAGGCGACATCGATCACGTCGTCGGTATGCTTCTGCCACGGCAGGCTGACGAGCGTCTCGAGGTACGAGCGGATGATGCCGTATTCGGCGGCGGCGGGGGCCATGTCCGCCAGGCGGTTCAGTTCGCGTTCGGCCTGGGCGCGCGCCTCCTCGCTCATGCCGGCCTCGGCGATCGCCGCCCGCAGCCGCTCGACCTCGGCGGCGGCCCCTTCGTCCTCGCCCAGCTCCTTGCGGATGGCGCGCAGTTGTTCGCGCAGGAAGTACTCGCGCTGGCTCTTGTCGATCCCGGTCTGCACCTGGGTCTGGATCTCGCGCCCGAGCCGGAGCACTTCCAACTCGCGTGTCAGAATCTCGCTCAGGCGCTTGAGCTTGTCCCGCACGGCGGTCAATTCGAGCACATGCTGGCGCTCGGCGGCGCTGCTGCGGAACAGCGTCGTCACGGCCAGCAGGTAGGCCAGCCGGCGCGGGTCGTCCTCGCTGGCGATCTGCGCCTGCAACTCGTCGCTGGGGTTCGGCAGGAGGCGCAGCATCTCGATGGCGAGGGTCGCGCAGTTGCGCATCAGCGCCTGGGTCTCAAGGTCGTCGGTTAGCACGTCCGGCAGGACGCGGACGCGGGCGCGGATGTACGGCTCGGTCTGGATGATCGCGTCGATCACGATCCGCTCGATCCCCTGCACAGCGACGCGCAGTGTCCCATCCGGCAGGCGCAGCAGGCGGTGCACCACGGCGGCCGTGCCGACGTGGTAGAAGTCGTCGGGGGTGATCCGCTCCGGGCGCTGATCTTCGTTTTTCAGCGTCACCAGCCCGACCATCCGCTCACCGAGCATGGCGTCGTCGATCAGGCGCACGGACTGCTCCTGCCCGACCGCAAGCGGGATGACCGTCAGTGGGTAGACGACGACATTGAAGAGCGGGAGGATGGCGAGCTCGGCAGGGATGGTTGGCGGCGCGCCCGGCGGTGCGGCGGCCGCCGGCTCACGTTCGGGTTCGCTCACAGGTCACTCCATCGAGCCGGCGCGGCGAACGCCAGCTCACGCGCGGGGAGGGGCCGGCAGTGCGATGGTCAGAAAGCCGTCGTCGTAGCTGGCGGTGGCGCGGTCGGCATCGATCGGGCGCGGAAGAAAGACGTCGAGCTCGAACGGCCCATAGTTGATCCCCATCTGGTGGAAAGAGCGCGGGCGGGGCTCGCGCCGCTCCGGGCGGGCGCCGCGCACCCGCAGCAGGCCATCGTCCAGACTGATCTCGATCTCGGCGTCGCGCATGCCGGGCAGCTCGACAACGATGTAGAGCGCGTCGTTCGCCTCGTAGACATCGGCTGCGGGACGCCACGCGGTGCGCCCGCGCGCGATGACCAGCACGGATGCGGACGGGCCAAGCTGCCGCTGGAAGGCGCGCTCGAGTTGCTGCTGCAACCCGCGCGGGTCGCGTGCGGCCGAGAGCCGCCGCAGATAAATGACACGCTGCATGCCTTCTGCCTCGGTTGGTGGAGGTGCCGTTGGAAGAATTATAGCATGGGAGGGGCCGCAGGAGTCATGGGGATGAGGATGATCGCGCAGCAGCGGCGTTCCGCGGAACGCCGCTGCTGCGCGCCGGCCCGCGGCTCTTACCGGCGCACAACCGGGACGAATATCCTGATCTGGTAGGTGGCGGTGTAGGTCGCCGTCGGCGCATTCGCTGTGATATCGCGCGTCCAGCCCACGGTGCTCGGCGCGTTTTGCGGCGGCAAATCCGCCCAGCCGGCGAAGATGAACGGCGTACCGTCGAGCATCTGCATCTGCGGCCCGCTGACCACCACCGCCCCGCCGCGCATGACGCGCGTGGTGTAGGGCGTCGTCACCCCCGTGCCGTTGATGACCATGTTCAGGCCGACGGGCTGCGACGTGAACGTCAGGTCGCTGGTCAGCGCGTCCAGGCGTTTCACGGTCGTCGCGCTCAGGCCATACCGGTTCGTGACCGTCAGCACGATCTCGATGTAGTTCGGATATTCGTGCTCAGGCCCAACATACGAGCCGCTGTCGGTGCCATCGAGCGAGAAAAGATCGTGCACGTGGCAGTTTGTCAGCGTGTAGCAATGGTGGAGTCGCAGCGACCAGGAGAAGTTCTCCGCGGGGATCGGCGTGTTATCCGAGTCGGTCGCGCTGCCGGAGAACCTGATAGCTGTGCCGACCTGGTAGAGCGGCGTGGCCGGCTCGAGAAGGTTGATGACCGGGGGATTCGGCGCGGTCGGCCCAACCGTAATGTCGATCGAGGCGCTGGCCGAAGCCTGGCTGGTGTCTGTGACGCGCAGCCGGGCCGTGTACCTCCCCGGCGTGTCATAGGTATGCACGACGGTGACGCCGCTGGCGTCGTACTGGCTGTCGCCGTCGAAATCCCATTCGTAGGTCAGCGGGTCGCCGTTGCCGTCCCGCGAGTCGCTGCCGTCGAAGGTGACGCGCAGCGGCCGGATGCCATTCGTCGGGGTCGCCCGGGCGACCGCGATCGGCGGGCTGTTTGGCGAGATGTACCGAATGCGATGGAGCGTGCCGCCGTTGATGTCCAGGTAGAACAGGTCGCCGTCCGGGCCGGTCTTCAGGCTGATCGGGCTCGGCGCTCCGCGCGCGAAGACGACCGGGCTGGCGGCGTCCGGTGTTTTGACATAGATGCAATTACGGCTGTAGTCCGCGAAGAACAGCGCCCCGTGGTAGACGTCCGGATAGGTGCCGTCGGTGTAAAACGCGACTCCGCTCACCGCCGAGCCGCCTGACTGGCAGTACGGCTGGCTGTCGGTGACTCCGAGCGTATCGCTGTGCTTATAGACCAGCAATGGCTGGCGGACGGCGCCGGATTGGCTGTACAGCGTCTGGCAGAGAGCAAGATTTTTATACCCGTCCTGCTGCGGGATGCCCTCGTAGCACGGCCAGCCGAAATTGGCGCGCGAGGTCGCCCTCGCAGGGAGATAATTGATCTCCTCCCAGGTCTTCCAACCGACATCGCCGATGTAGATGTCGCCGTTGGATGGGTTGATGGTGAAGCGGAAGGGGTTGCGCAGCCCCTGGGCCAGCATCCGGGCGATATTCGGGTCGGTGCTGCCGGCGGAGGGGTTGTCGCTCTTGGCCTGCCCGGTCTCAGGGTCCAGGCGCAGGATGGTCCCATCGAGCGAGGTCGGATCGTTGGCACCGGTGGTCAGCGCGTCCTGCGCGCGCAGCGCGCCGCCCTCGTTGGGCGGATCGCTGCACGGATTGAGCGGTGTGGAGCTGCCGCCCAACTGCCCGTAGTCCGGCACGTTGAAGTTCGCCCCATCGCCGGCGCTCACTAGCAATGCGCCGGAGCGATCGAACGCCAGGGTGCCGATCGAGTGGCTGGGGAACTGCTGACACCAGTCGGTGATCAACACCTGCTCGGCGCCGGCCATCTGGTTGCCGTTGGCCGTCAGGCGCGACAGCCGGCCCGTGACGACGCAGCCGTCCTTGGTGGCGCCGGGGGGGTCGGGGCACCTATCGCTGCCGCCGGACCCCGGCCAATAAGGCTCCACCTGGCCGGGCGGAGCGTTGTAGGTGTAGAGGACGTAGACATACGGCCGCCGCTTCTGTGGGTCGGGGTCGGTGAACTTCGGGTCGAGCGCGAGGCCGAGCAGGCCGCGGTCCCAGTAATTGTAGACCTGTCGGCTCAGGTCGGCGAAGATCGTCGGCGTCGTGTCCGAAAGGCTGTCGAACACCTTGATCACACCGCTCTTCTCCGCGATGAAAACGCGCCCATCATCGGCGAACTGGAATTCGGTTGGGCCGCTCAGCCCGCTGATCACCGGGGTATCGACAAAGTTGGCCGGCAGCGTCGGGCCGTCCGCCCGCCCGGTGCTGATCGGCGCGAGCGCCAGCAGCGCCAGCAGCGCCAGCCAGCGCCACGTCCGCCGTAGAGAGCTATTGCCGCGCAGTTGGTGTGGCTGCATCGTCGCTGGTCCCCTCCGCCGGCGGCGCACCTCGTCCGCCGGCCCCCGCCGCTCCACGTTCCGCTACTCTACAACGGCAAGATGACGAAGAGATGGCCTCTGTCCGCCTGCCGAGTGACAACTTGTTCAGCCTGCACGGGCCGGCTGCGCGGATGGGCTATAATGGTGCCGGAGGTTGATCATCATGCCACGCCAATGAACAGCCCGGAAGCCGCTCCACCCCTTAATATTGTCCTGCTCGGCCCGCCGGGCGCTGGCAAGAGCACAATCGCCGAAGCGCTGGTCGGCGCCTACCCGCTGGTCGCGATCTCGACCGGGCAGCGGCTGCGCGCCGAGGTGCGCGCCCGCACACCGCTCGGCCGCGCCGTCGCCGCCTACCTCGAGCAGGGCGACCTGGTGCCGGACTCGCTGATGGACCGGCTGCTGCGCGCGGCGCTCGACCGGCTCGATCCGCACCAGGGCATCCTGCTCGACGGCTACCCGCGCACCGTGTCACAGGCGATCGGCCTGACCGGCACGCTGGCCGACTATAACCGTGTGCTCCACGCCGTGCTGGCGCTGGAGGTCAGCGATGAGGAAGCGATCCGCCGGCTCAGCGGGCGCCGGATCTGCGAAGGAGTGGCCGAGCCGTTCCCGGTCCACATCGACGACCTGGCGAGCATGCTGCGCTGCCAGGAGCGCGGCGGCCATCCCGTCCAGCGCGACGACGACCGGCCGGAGGTGGTGCGCCAGCGGATCGCGGTCTACCACGAGCAGACCCGGCCGCTCATCGCGTTCTATGAGCGCGAGGGGCTGTTGCGGCGGATCGACGGGCACGGGTTGCCGGCCGAGGTCTCGCGCCGGGCGCTGGCGGCGCTGCGCCAGGTGATGCATGACCATCGACAATAGACGGCGGACGGTGGGCGGAGGCAGCGTCGACCCGCCATCGTCTCGTTTCGAGAGCTGGGTGGGACGCGGTATGCCTGATACGCCCCTCAAGATTCTGATGCTCGCCGCCGAGATGGTGCCGTTCGCCAAGACCGGCGGACTGGCGGATGTAGTCGGCGCGCTGCCTAAGGCCCTGAAGGCTCTGGGCCACGACGTGCGGGTGGCGATGCCGCGCTACGGCCGGATGGACCCGGGGCGCTTCGACCTGGTGCCGGAGCTGGCGCCGTTTCCCGTCCCGTTCAACGATACGATGGTCGATGCCGCCCTGGCTCGGGCCATGCTCCCCTCGCCCGCCGGTGGCATCCCGGTCTACATGGTCGAGAACGCGCAGCTCTTCGACCGTGACGGCATCTACATGTACGATGACGATGCCGATCGCTTCATCTTCTTCTGCCGCGCGGCGATCGAGGCCATCCGCCGCATGGACTGGCGGCCAGATGTCATCCACTGCCACGACTGGCAGACCGCGATCGTGCCGAACTGGCTGAAAACGATCTACCGCGGCGACCCGTTTGTGGACGGCATCGCCTCGCTCTACACCATCCACAACCTCGGCTACCAGGGGATCTTCGGCCACCGTGTGCTGGAGATCGCCGGGGTGGATGAGTACGGCTTCGTCGCCCATCCGGATACGCCGCACCTGAACGACGTGGTCGATTTCATGGGGCGCGGCATCTATTACGCCGACATGATCAGCACCGTCAGCCCGACCTACGCCCGCGAGATTCTGACGCCGGAGTTCGGCGAGGGGCTCGACCCGCTGCTGCGCGACCGGCAAGACCGGCTCGTCGGCATCCTCAACGGTATCGACACCGAGCTGAACGATCCGGCGACCGACCGCTACATCGCTGCGCACTACGACCGGCGCAACCTGGCCGGCAAGGCGACCTGCAAGGCGCAGCTCCAGCGGCGGGCCGGCCTGCCGGAGCGCCCCGGCACGCCGGTGATCAGCGCGATCTCGCGCCTTTCCGACCAGAAGGGGTTCGATCTGATCGAGAGGGTGCTGGAGCCGCTGCTACGCCATTTCGATGTCCAGATCGTCATCCTCGGCACCGGCAACCAGCGCTACCACGACCTGCTGGCCGAATTTCGCGCGCATTTTCCAGAGCAGCTCGCGCTCTTCTTCACCTTCAACGCCGCCCTCTGCCAGGCGATCTACGCTGGGTCGGACATGTTCCTGATGCCGTCGCGCTTCGAGCCGTGCGGCCTCGGCCAGATGATCGCGCTGCGCTACGGCACGATCCCGATCGTCCGCGCGACGGGCGGTTTGGCCGATACGGTGCAGGATTACGACCCGGCGACCGGCGGTGGCAACGGTTTCTCCTTCCGGCCTTACGACTCGATGGCGCTGTTCGCGGCGATCATCCGCGCGCTGGAGCACTACCGCATCCCCAAAACCTGGCAGCGCCTGATCGACCGAGCGATGCGCGCCGATCACTCCTGGGCGGCCTCGGCGGCGCGCTACGTCGAGGTGTACCGCCGGGCGGTCGCGGTGCGTGGTGTATAATGCCGGCGTGGGAACCGAGAGCGCGACTGTACAACCTTTGGCACCACGACCGCGGAGCGGCGCCCGTACCGGCCCGCTCGTTCGTTTACGCGACCCGCGGCTGGCTCTCATCCTGCTGCTTTCGCTGGTGGCTGGTGCGCTGGCCTACCAGGCCCCGGCCAGCGCCTACTTGCGCGTCGGCTGGCTGGGCGACCAACTCTTCCTGCCGGCCGGCGAGGGTCTCGGCGCCGATTCGAACGGCCGCTGGTACGGCGACGAGATCGACGATGCCGCCGGCTCCGGGCGCAGCCGCTGGACGCGCCAGCGCGCCGAGGTGATCATCCCCGGCCTGCACGCCGCAGGCGACCTCGGGCTCACCATCCGCGCCCAGGGCTGGCCGACGGACGCGCTAAACCCCGCGCGGCAGCCGACCGTCACCGTGCTGGCCGGCGCGATGCCCGTCGGCTCGTTCCGGCCCGCGCCGGCATACGCCGACTACCGCCTCAGCGTGCCCGCCACGGCGGTCGGCCAGGATGGGACGCTCCGGCTGAGTCTCAGCGCTTCCGACACCTTTACAGACACCGCGCGCTACACCGACCCGCGGCCGAAAGGCATCCGCGTCGAGGCGATCAGCGTGCAGGGGGGCGAGACGGCCGGCCCGCTCGTCCCGCCGGTCGCGCCGGTCGCCTGGCTGATGCTCTGCGGCGGGCTACTGTTCCTAGCGCTGGCTGCGCCGCCCCGGCGTCAGACGCTCGCGTTCGTGCTGGCGACGCTGTTGGTCTCCGGGGCGGCGCTCGGGCTGGCGCTCGCCCGCGCCTGGACGGTCGCGCTGCTGCCATGGGCGGCGCTGGCGCTGGGCGGGGCGCTGCTGCTGGTGCACAGGCATTCGGTCGTCGCGCTCGCGCGGCAGCTTGTGCACCAGTACAGCCAGGGGAGCGCGCTGAACTACGGCCTCGTAGCGGCTGCCATCGCCTGGCTTGGCTACGTGGCGCTGCGCACCCCGCTCGTGCTGAACCAGCGTACCTACCGGCTGCTGCGCGACACCTTCCCCGACTCGCTGCTGGTCGGCGCGCTGGTGCTCGGTGCGCTGCTGCTGATCATCATTCGCGGGCGCGATGGGCTGCCGCGCGCCTGCCAGGCGGTCGTCGGGTTCCTCGGCGCGCGGCGCGGCGCGCTGGCGCTGCTTGGCGGGCTTGGTGCGCTGTGGATCGGCTACGAGGCGTATGTGATCGCGCTGCTGCCGTACGTCGGCCACGCCGACTACGCCGACAACGCGGTGGTCGCCCGCAATCTGCTGCACGGGCGCGGCTGGGTCGTCGATTACGTCATGCAGTTTTACCAGCTCTACGAGGGTGTTACCCGCCCGCAGGAGACCTGGCCGCTGTTGCAGCCGGTCTGGATTCTGCCGTTTTTTGTGGCGTTTGGCCCGTCGGCGTGGGCGGCGAAGCTGCCGAACCTGGTATGTGTCGTCGGGCTCACGCTACTGCTGTTCGCCGCCGGCGCGCGGCTGTGGGATCGGCGGGCCGGGCTGGTCGCCGCGCTGATCATCCTCACCAGCCAGTGGTTCTTCCGCCTGGTGATCTACACGACGACCGACCTGGCGTTCGTGCTGTTCACGTTCGGCGCGCTCTGGCTGTTGTATCGCTATGTGGCCGGCGATGGACGACGGACGACGGACGATGAACCACTGCAGCGGCGCGGTGCGCACCATCGTCGATGGTCGCTCCTGCTCGGCTCGGCGCTGCTCACCGGGTTGATGCTGCTCCAGAAGCCGGGGAGCGGCGCGCTGATCGCGGTCGGCATGGGCCTGTGGTTCCTGGGGGAGGCGCTGCGGGGCGCGCGCGGGGCGCACGGCGCGGCCCGGCGGCTCGCGCCGGTCGTCCTCTGGGCGGCGGTCGCGCTGACCATCCTCGCGCCGTACCTTGTGCGCAACATGCGGCTGTTCGGCGTGCCGTTCTACAGCACCGAGAGCCGCGACGCCTGGGTGCTCGGCTATGGCGATTGGGAGGACATCTACCGCGTCTACACGCCGGAGGCCGGCCTGAGCGAGACCGGCGGCCTGCCCGACCGCTCGTGGGTGCTGCGCTGGGGTTTCGACCGGACGCTGCGCAAGGTGGCGATCCAGGCCGCCGCGGCGCGCGATTACCTGCTGCCGCCCTGGAAAGACCTGCCCGCCGGCCTGGACGACTGGCTGTTCGGCCGGCCCGGCAAGGCGCTGCTGTTCGGCACGGGCGCGTGGCTGTCGCTGCTGGGCGTGGTCGGGGCGCTGCGGGCCCGCCGGCGGCTGCTCGGGCTGCTGCTGGCCGCGTTCCTGCCGTACACGCTCTTTCTGATCCTCTACTGGCACGCCAACGAAGAGCGCTACTTCGTGGTGCTGCTGCCGTGGCTCGCCCTGTTCGCCGCGGCGGCGCTCTGGGCGATCTACGACCGCCTGGCGGCGATCGGCGATGGGCGCTGGGCGCCGGTCGGGCTGGCGCTGGTCGCCACGGCGCTCTTCCTGGTGATCCAGCCGTCGTGGCCGGACATCGCCGGCAAGGTGCGCGATGAGCCGCAGCTCTGGGCGGCCGACCTGGATGCCTACGCCTGGCTGCGCGACCACACCGAGCCGGGCGCGGTAGTGATGACGCGCGCCCCCTGGCAGCTCAACTGGCACAGCGAGCGCCCGGCAGTGATGACGCCGAACACCGCGAGCCGCGATACGTTCCTCCGCATCGCGCGCTATTACAACGTCCGTTACCTGGTGCTCGACACCCTCAGCAACCCGAGCGAGCAGGCGCGCCGGGTGATCGACGGCATGCTAGAAGACCCGCAGCTCGGCTTCGCAGAGGTGTATCGATCGCCGGAATATGTCATCACCGACGACCGCGGCCGGCGAGTCGCCCTTTCGACCGAGGTCTACCGTTTTCCGCCGCAGTATGGCGATGTGGCTGCCGTTGAAGGCCGGTGAGCGACGTTGAGGACAGAGGCTGGAGGTTGTCGGAGCGGCGGACAATGAGGAAGGTGCATGGGTGGCGACTGTGCCGGCCCTTACTCCCCTGCCTCTCGCTCCCCGTGTGCTGGGAGGGGGCGAGGAGTGCGGGCGATGGCCTGCACAGCACCTACCCATCAGCCGAACAGCAATCTTGGCGGGCTTCGCCTGCCCAACCTCACCGTTTCAGGTAGCTTCTGAGGCTTGAGACTTGTGAATCGAGGGGGTAGAGATTGGAAGCACGCGTAGAAGACAATGCTTGCCAGCGGCGATCTTCGAGCTGCTGGCAACGTTAGATTTGCGATGAAGATTTGCATGCTCACATCGTCGTACCCCAAATATGCCGGGGAGACGACCGCGCCCTTTATCGAGGAGATCGCCGCGGGGCTGGTGCGGCGCGGCCATACCGTGCATGTCGTCGCGCCGTGGCGCCGCGATCTGCGGCGGGGGCCGGTGGAGCGGGGCGTGCATCTGCATTTCTACCGCTACAGCCCGGTCGAGGTGCTGAATGTGTGGGGCTACGCCGAGTCGCTGCGCGGCGACATCGGGGTGCGCGGTCGGGCGCTGGCCGCCGCGCCGCTCGCCCTCGGCGCGTCGCTTGCCGCCCTGCTGCGGGTGCTTGGCGACGAGCGACAGACGATGGACCGACAACCACCACGGACGAGCGAGGCGCCGTCGCGCCCTTACCCCATCATCTTTCGTCCTGCGTCCTTCGTCGTTCGTCGCCCTCGTCCCGGCCTTCGCCCCTTCGGGGCCGAGCCCCGTGGGACGGGGCCCGACTCAGGCCGTGGCTCGGGCCGGGGTTCGTCCTTCGTTGTCCGCCCACCGTCCGCCGTCCGCCGTCCATCGTCATTCGACCTCATCCACGCCCACTGGGTACTGCCGAACGGCCTGCCGGCGGCGCTGGCGGCGCGCATAGCAGACGTGCCGCTGATCATCAGCCTGCACGGTTCGGACGTGTTCATGGCGGAGCAGAACCCGGCCTTCGCCCTGCTGGCCGCCGCGTTGCTGCGGGCTGCCGATGGTGTCACGGCATGCAGCGGCGACCTCGCGGGGCGGGCCGCCCGGCTCGGCGCGCGCCCTGCGGCGCTGACGGTCGTGCCCTACGGCGTGGACGCCGGCGCGTTCCGGCCCGATCCGCAGGCGGCCGCCGATGTGCGCGCCGAGCTTGGCCTGCCGCCGGATGCGCCGCTGGTGCTGGCGATCGGGCGGCTGGTGTACAAAAAGGGCCTGTCGTACCTGATCGACGCCTTTCCCGCTGTGCTGGCGCGCCATCCCCGCGCCGTCCTGGTGATCGCCGGCTACGGTGACCTGCGGGGCGAACTTGAGCGGCAGGCGCACGCGCTCGGCCTGAACGGCAGCGTCCGCTTCCCCGGGCAACTCGCCCGCGACCGGGCGGCGCGCTATATCGCCGCGGCGGATGTCTACGCCGTGCCGTCCATCCGCGACCAGCGCGGTAATGTGGACGGCCTGCCGAACACGCTCCTCGAGGGCATGGGCGCCGCCCGGCCGATCGTCGCCTCGCGCGTGGCCGGCATCCCTGACGTGATCGCGGACGGCTGCCACGGCCTGCTGGTGCCCGAACGCGACCCGGCGGCGCTGGCCGCGGCGGTCAGTCGGCTGCTCGACGACCGGGAGCTGGCGCAGCGACTCGGAGCGGCGGCGCGCGAGCGGATCGTCCGGCAGCTTACGTGGGATGCGACCGCCGCGCGGTTCGAGCGGGTGTATGCGCAGGCGCTGGCAGCGGGGCGCCGTGGCGCGCGATGATGCTAGCGTGCTCCTGCACACATCGTCGTACCGCCTTCAGGTGGTGCGCGCACGCGGTGTGATGGCGGCAGGCGTTGCGTCTACGAATCGCACCGGAACGCCTATACATAGTCCCTACGGCACATGTTCGGAGGCATCGGATGGCTATTCAGCAGGAACTGATGGCAAAACTGGACGCGCGCGCGGCGACCGTCGGCATCATCGGCCTGGGGTATGTCGGGCTGCCGCTGGCGGTGCGCGCCGCGCGCCTCGGCCATAGCGTCATCGGCTTCGACGTGAACCCGGCGCGCGTCGCGGCGATCAACCGTGGCGAAAGCGATGTGGGCGACGTGCCCGCCGAGTCCGTGGCCACGTTGCGCGACAGCGGCCGCCTGGAGGCGACGGCCGACTTCCGCCGGCTGCGCGCCTGCGATATCGTCATCATCTGCGTGCCGACGCCGCTCAACAAGACGCGCGACCCGGATCTGCGCGCCATCGAGCAGGCGGCCGAGGCGACCGCCCGCGCGCTGCGGGCCGGGCAGCTGGTCGTTCTGGAAAGCACCACCTGGCCCGGCACGACCGAGGAGGTCGTCCAGCCGCGGCTGGAGGCGACCGGCATGCGCGTCGGCGAGGACATCTTTCTGGCCTTCTCGCCGGAGCGGATCGACCCGGGGCAGACCAGCAGCAAGGGGTGGACGGTCGAGAACACGCCGAAGGTGGTCGGCGGGGTGACGCCGGCCTGCACCGCGCTTGCCGCCGCGTTCTATGGGCAGATCACCAGCCAGGTCGTCCCGGTTTCGTCGCCGCGGGTGGCCGAGCTGACCAAGCTCTTCGAGAATATCTTCCGCAATGTCAATATCGCGCTGGTGAACGAACTGGCCCTGCTGTGCGACCGGATGGGCCTGAGCGTGTGGGAGGTGATCGACGCGGCGGCGACCAAGCCGTTCGGCTTCATGAAGTTCACCCCCGGCCCCGGCCTCGGCGGGCACTGCATCCCGATCGACCCGTTCTACCTGACCTGGAAGGCCCGCGAGTTCGACCTGACGACCCGCTTTATCGAGCTGTCCGGCGAGGTGAACGCTCAGATGCCGCGCCACGTGCGCGAGCTGACGCTGCGCGCGCTCAACCGTAACGGCCGGGCGCTCCGCGGTGCGGAGGTTGTCCTGCTCGGCGTGGCCTACAAGAAAGACGTGGCCGACTCCCGCGAGTCGCCGGTGTTCAAAATCATGCAGTTGCTGGAGGCGGACGGCGCGCGGATCACCACCGTCGATCCGTTGATCGACGAGTTTCAGTCACACGATGGCACGCTGTACCGCACCACGCCCTTCTCTGAAACACTGCTGCGGCAGGCGGATTGCGTGGTGATCGTCACCGACCACAGCGCCTTCGATTACGCCCAGATCGTCCGCTGGGCGCGGGCGGTGGTGGACACGCGCAACGCGACGCGGGATGTGACCGAGGGACGCGAGAAGATTGTGCTGTTGTAACAATCACGCCGCCGTCGCGTTACTCTTGGTGGGGTAAAAGCATTTATACTGATGAGTGAGCGTACGCAGCGGGGAGATGTGGCGGGGCGAAGCCGTTGCGAGATCTCCCCCGGGCGCGTGTGCGCGCGGACGAGCGCTCATCGCGGGCCGCATGCCCGCCGGCGAGGAGGAGCTGTTTCGGAGGGCCTGTGGTCCTCCCGGCCTCCTGTCCGGGCGGCTCCGACGCAACTCTGGCTGGTGGCCATGGAACTCGAAGGCAGCCTGAAGCACTTCTCGCTCGCCGAGCTGATCGGCATGATCGTCTTCAGCTCGGTCACCGGCGTGCTCGAAGTCGGCGCGACGAGTGTCGTCGGGCGCGTCTATTCGCGCGACGGGCGGATCTACCACGCCGAGGCGGGCGACCTGACAGGTGCGGATGCGTTCTGCCAGATCTTCGAAGGCGAGGCCGTCTGGTTCCGCTTCACCGCCGGAGCGACCGCGGAGGCCGAGACGGTCTGGCGGGACCCGATGGATTTGCTGGCGCAGGCCGAGCGCCGCGCCGAGCTGTGGGTGCGGGTGCGGCCCTACATTCCCAGCCTGGACTGTGTGCCGGTGCTGCGCACCACCGCGCCGGACTCGCGGGTGCATGTCAGCCGCGCTGGCTGGGACGCCCTGACGCAGATCGACGGCGTCCGCAGCGTCGCCGAGATCGCCGCTGCGGTGGGCTATGTGCCGCTGGAGATGGCCGATGCCCTGGTCGGCCTGGTGCAGCAGGGGCTGATCGCGATCAAGCCGCCGCGCGGCGTGATGCTCGACGCGCCCGAGCCAGGCAGCCTGGCGGAGCGCCTGCTCAGCGGGCCGCTGCTGCGCCCATGACCTGCGCAGCGCCTCTGAGGGTTGCCCATTCGATGCCCGGCGCTCGGCGATCGCGCTACGGCTTGAGCAGCACTTTCCCGGCTGTCTCGCGCGCGGCCAGCCGGCGCTGCGCTTCCGCCGCCTCGGCCAGCGGCAGCACGCTGTCGATCCGCACCTGCAGCACGCCGTCGCTGATCCAGCGCAGGACATCCCCAGCGCGCATCAGCAGCTCCTCGCGGGTGGCGACATAATGGCCGAGCGTCGGGCGCGTGAGGAACAGCGAGCCCTTCGCGTTGAGCACCTGCGGATCGAGCGGCGGCACCGCTCCGCTCGACTGCCCGCACAGCACCATGTACCCGCGCGGGCGCAGGCAGTTCAGGCTCCGGTCGAAGGTATCGCGCCCGACCGAGTCGTAGACGGCGTCCACGCCGCGCCCGCTGGTCAGGCGCTTCACTACCGGCTCGAAATCCTCTTCGGTGTAGCGGATCACCTCGTCCGCGCCGGCGGCGCGCGCCAGTTCCGCCTTCTCCGCGGTGGACACCGTGCCGATCACCCGGGCGCCACGCCGCTTCGCCATCTGCACCAACAACAGCCCGACCCCGCCAGCCGCCGCGTGGACCAGGATCTGGTCGCCTGGCTGCACCGGGTAGGTGCTGTGCACCAGGTAGTGCGCCGTCATCCCCTGGAGCATAGCCGCCGCCGCCTGCTCGTCGGTGATGTTCTCCGGCAGCGGGACGAGGCGTT
>JBHOQX010000053.1:0-81472 GCA_042408595.1 Roseiflexaceae bacterium
TAAGCACGTGTCGCGCCATTCTGGTGCGCTACGACAAGAAAGCATCGAACTACCTCGGGCTGCTCAAGCTCGCGTGTGGATGGATTTGGTATCGCCGCTCCGTTCGTCTGGCGGCAACAGAGTTTTGAGATAGTTTCTAAGCGCGGGTCAGCGGCGCTGCCGCATCGACGCGGCGATCGCCTCAGGCAGGATGGCTGTATGCACATCACAATCATCGGCGCGGGCGCGATGGGCAGCTTGCTGGCTTTCTACCTGTGCGAAGAAGCCGATGTGTGGCTGCTGGACCGCTGGCGGGCGCAGGTCGAAACCATCGCGCGCGACGGGCTGCGCTGCGAGCGCGACGGCGTCGAGACGCTGCGCCGCCCGCACGCCACCGCCGACCCGACGGCGATCGGGCCGTGCGACGTGGCGCTTGTGCTCGTGAAGGCCCATCAGACCGACTGGGCGGCGGAGCAGGCGCGTCTGCTGTCGAGTGATGATCGCCCACTGGTCATCACCCTGCAGAACGGCCTGGGCAACCGCGAGCGGCTGGCGGCAGCGCTCGGCGCCGGGCGGGTCGGGCAGGCGGTCACATCGCTTGGCGCGACACTGCTGGGGCCGGGGCGGGTGCGCCACGCCGGGCAGGGTGCAACGGTCTTCGCCGCCGAGCCGGGCGGCGCGCTGGTCGCTGAGCTGGCGGCGCTGTTCGCACGCGCCGGGCTACCCGCCGAGGTGGCGGACGATCTGGACTCGCTGGTGTGGGGCAAGCTGGTGGTGAACGCGGGGATCAACGCGCTGACGGCGCTGCTGCGCGTTCCGAACGGCGCGCTGGCCGACGTGCCGGAGGCGCAGGCGCTGCTGGCGCGGGCCGCCGCCGAGGCTGCCGCCGTCGCCGCGGCGCGCGGGACCGCCCTGCCCTACGACGACCCGGTGGCGCATACCCTGGCCGTCGCGCGGGCGACCGGCGCGAACCGCTCGTCGATGCTGCAGGATGTGCTGCGCGGCAGCCCGACCGAAATCGGGGCGATCAACGGGGCGGTCGCGGCGGAAGGCCGCCGTCTCGGCGTGCCAACTCCGCTGAACGACCTGCTGGCGGAGCTCGTCGCCGCGCTGGACGCCGCCGCACTCTGGAGGAGGGACGACGGGCGAACGACGAATGACGAACGTCGGCTATGCTCATAGGGCGTGGACGGTCGCCCGCACCACGGGAGGTGTGGGGGGCCGCAGGCCGGCCAGGGGAGAAGCCGCACCAAACCTCCCCACCGCGTTCATCCGGTACGTTGAACATGGCGGAGCGTTAGCGTTCGTCGTCCACTGTTCGTCCGCCGTCCGCTCGCGTTCAGCGGGACACCTCGCGCTCTCGCATCCCCTGACGCAGCACAGCCCGATCGAGCAACTCCGAGAGAAACGCGATCCGCTCGGGATCCTCGGCTTCCAGGTAGCTCACAAACTGCGCATACGCCGATTCGCGGAAACTGGCGAACAGGCTCCCGACGATCTCGCCGACCGCCTGGCGCGTATATTCGTCGCGGCTGGCGAGCGGGTGGTAGACATACTGGTTACCGGTCATCGAGCGCACCAGGATTTGCTTAACGACCAGGCGGTCCAGCACCGTCTTGACCGCGCCGTAAGACAGGCGCTGCCCCTGGTTGCGCAGGTCTTCGAAGACCTCGCGCGCCGAGGCATGCCCGCGGCTCCAGATCAGGTCCATGATGTCGGCCTCGAGCGAGCCGAACAGCTTCGCCAGCCCCTTGCTGTGCGGTTTGAAGGTAGCGACTAACTTGCGATTCACAGCGACTCCCCTGTGCCGCGCCCGCCACATTGGCGCGCGATGGAACGCTCGCCCTCCGGCCGGCGCACCGCAACTCGCGTCGCACGATAGAAGCCAGGTGGTGCGGCGCGTGCCGCCCGGCGGCCGGCCTGCGGGCGACGTGTTCCTGGTTGTGAGGTGGGCAACGTTTGTGTACGGGATGCTGCCATCATAGCACGTGATACCCCACGTGGCAATACGATGTTTATTCATATACCGGTGACAATCTCGTCATTCACCGAGGCTACGCGGCCACCCACGGCGCGGGAGGTGCGGCGGGCCTGCGGCCCGCGGCGGTTCTCGGTTTCGCCCGCGTAACAGGGGGCTCGGAGATCATTGCGCGCAGCCCCCTCTCTCGTGTCCAGGAGCGGGGGCGAGGGGGTGCGGGCATGGATCCTACCACCATACGACACAACGAAGTGTCGCCTGGTTGTTCTGTCCGCCCTTGAACCGCGTGCGGGGGAGGGGGCAGGGGGGAGGGGTCGTGCTGGTACCTCGTACGCGCGCCGAGGCTGTCCGAAACGATTCTCGCAGGGGAGGCAGGCGCAGCAGCCCACGCTGCCCTCGCCAAGGGCTTTTCAGGCAGCCTCTGCGCTTTGCCCCAGCATCACTTCTTCCGTCGCTTACGCTCGCGGCGGGCTTCGCGGCGCGTACTGTACGGGGCGTCGCCCTCGGGCAGCGGCGCACTGGCCCGCTCCGTCGGCGGCTGCACCAGGTTCGACCGCTGAGCCGCCGCCGGCCGGGCGGCGCTGCGCCGTACATTCCGGCTGGCGGCCGCGGCGGCCGCGATCTGCTGCGGCAGGGTTGTGCGGCTGTAGTAGTAGGCGAAGACCCCGAGCGCGATCTCGAAGATCAGCACCAGCAGCGACCAAAAGCGCGCGGTGAACGGCGCGACATTCGTCATCCGCAGGATGCCGAGCACCGCACCGGCCAAGCCGATCGCCAACATCGCATACCCCAGGCGGCGGACAGCCGTCTGCCGGACAGCCAGCCGGTCGCGGTAGAAGAAGGCGAGGTAGACACCGATGCCGCCGATGGCGATCTGCAGGATCAGGTAGGTCCAGGTGAGCGAGCCGGCGCTCGGAGCGGGGGCGACGAAATAGTCCACAAGCGCGCCTTTCGGTGTATGCGAACGGTGCCGATGGCGGCGCGATTATACCAGCGCGCCGCTTCGCTTGCAAGTGGCAGAGGCGTGCAGCGCATACAGGCCGGGCGGCCCAGCCAAGCCGCATGCCGCGCTGTGCTCCGAGCCACGGCCTGAGCCCGAGCGCGCCATTGACATCGCCCCGCCCGGAGCTACTGGCCCAGCAGCTCCTCAGCCTCGATGATCGCCTGGGCGATGTCCTTCATCTTGGCGCGCTTGTCGCGGGCGCGGTGCCGCAGCCGCTCGTAGGCATCCCGCTCGCTCAGGCCCAAGCGCTGCATCAGGATACCTTTGGCCCGTTCGATCAGCTTGCGCGCCTCGAGCGAGTCTTCGAGCTCACTCACCTGGAGCCGCAGCGCCTGAATATCCTGGAACCGCGCCAGCGCGATATTGATCGCCGGCGTCAGCTCGGCCTCGTTCACCGGCTTGACCAGGTAGCCGAGCGCACCGGCCTGCTCCGCCCGGCGGATCGTCTCGCGGTCGGTGTAGGCCGTGAGCATCAAAATGGGGGTCGGGCGCTGCTGGTTGATCCGCGCCGCCGCTTCGGTGCCGTCCACCTCCGGCATGCGAATGTCCATGATGATCAGATCGGGATGGAGCTTTCCCGCCAGCACAATCGCCTCGGCCCCCGTACGCGCCACACCGACAACCTCGTACCCCAGGCCCTTGAGCTGCTCCTCCAGCGTCAGGGCGACAAGATCATTGTCCTCAGCGACGAGAATGCGGGTTGCGGCCATGGCGTCATCTCGCCTTCTATCGCCAGTTGCAGCGGCAATCGCTCGACATGATGTATGATACCACAATCGCCACCGGTATCACTTAGGGGCTGGCTAAACCTGTCCAGTGCGGGAAAAGACATGCTGCTCCGTCGCGCGGTCGGTCGCCATGCCGTCGATCGCGCGGCGGCATACACAGATCTCGGAGGGCTGCGCCCTCCACCCCTCCCCGTTGTTACGGCTTGCAGCGTGCCGATTGCGGCGCGGGGAGCGCATCGTGCTCGGGGCGCCGCCCGTGGACCGCGGTCGCTTCGCATGCGCCTCGCCGCGCTGGATCATCGTGCCATGGTGTCAGTATGAACGATCCCCTTCTCGCCGCCTGGCAGGCCTTTCTCACCACCGGCGCGTGCGACGACAGCGCCGTATCGCCGGCCGTGCTGCGTTCGTGGCAGCGCTGCGCCGCCGCCGGGCTCGATCCCCGCGCCACAGATGCACCCGACGCCCCGGACGATCCGCCCCCTCCCGTGGCGCGGGAGGCGCTGATCGCCCTGGCGCGCCCGGCGATGGAGGACCTGTACCAGTTCGTCGAAGGCTCCGGCTTCGCCGTGCTGCTGGCCGACCCTGGCCTGCGCCTGATCGAGTTGATCGGCGACACGCCGATCCTGGCGACGATCGAAGCGCTCGGGCTCGGGCGGGGCGCGTCCTGGCGCGAGGAGCGGATCGGCACGACCGCCATGAGCCTGGCGCTGCACGAAGCGCTCCCCTGGCAGACGCGCGGCGCGGAGCATTATCGTGCGGCGTATCACCCGTTCGCCTGTTCGGCCGCGCCGCTGTTCGACATCGCCGGGCACGCCATTGGCGTGATCGGCGTGCTCGGCCCGCGCGCGGCGGCCCACGCCCACACGCTCGGCATGGTGATCGCCACGGCCCAGGCCATCCACACCCAGGCGCGCAACGACCTGCTGCTCGCTGAGACGAACGACCATCTGGCCGAGCTGAACGCCGCGATCGAGGCGATGAGCGAAGGGTTGATCATGGTCAACGCCGAGGGGCGGCTGAGCAAGATCAACTCGCGCGCCGGCGCCATCCTCGGCCTCTCGTCGCGCTCGGTGGCCGGGCGCCCGCTGGAGGCGCTGGTCGAGCTGCCTGACGCCCTGCGCGCGGCGCTGGAGCGGCGTGGCGAGCTGGCCGATCAGGAGATGCTGTTCGGCGGGCGGCGCGGCGCGACAACCGCGGTCTGCAGCGTACGGCCGGTGTGGGACCGCGGGCGGCGCTACCTGGGCGCGCTGATCACCCTGCGCCCACCGGAGAGCGTGCAGCGCCTGGTGCAACAGGTGGTCGGTGCGCAGGCACGCTTCACCTTCGCGGACATTCTGGGCGACAGCCCGCCCATGCAATCGGCGCTGCGGCAGGCCCGCGCCGCGGCCCGCGCGACCACGCCCGTGCTCCTGGTCGGCGAGCCAGGGGTCGGCAAGCAGCTCTTCGCCCATGCCATCCACAACGCCAGCCCGCGCGCCGGTGGCCCATTTGTGACGCTGAGTTGCAATGCCGTCTCGCGGGCGCTGGTGCTGGGCGAACTGCTCGGCTACGAGGGCGGCGTGCGGCGCGAGCGCGAGGACGAGGCACTGAGCGAGGGCCGTCCCGGCCGGCTGGAGCTGGCACAGGGCGGTACGCTCGTGCTCGAGGAGATCGGCGCGCTGCCGGCCGAGGCGCAGACCAGCCTGCTGCGGGTGATCGAAACGCGTAACCTGCTGCGGGTTGGCGGGCGGCGCGTGGTGCCGCTGGATGTGCGGATCATCGCGCTCACCAGCCGCGACCTGCAGCGCGACGTGGCCGAGGGCCGCTTCCGCGCCGAGCTCTACTACCGCATGAGCATGCAGACGATCTACATCCCGCCATTGCGCCGGCGCGGCGATGATGTGCTGCTGCTGATCAACCAGATGCTGGCGGCGATGAACCGGCGCATGGGCAAGCAGGCGTTGCTGGCGCCGGACGCCCTGGCCGCGCTGGTGCGCTACGGCTGGCCGGGCAACGTGCGGGAGCTGGAGGCGACCCTCGAGCGCCTGCTCGACTCGACCGAGAAGAGCGTGCTGACACTCACCGACCTGCCGCCAGCGATCGCCCGCGCCGCGCCGGACGGTGCCGCGTTGCCCCCTGGCGCCCGCCTGTACGATCGGCACGCCGTCGCGGAGCGCGAGGCGATCCTCCATGCCGGGCGCGAGGCCGCCGGGCACCTGGGGCGAGCTGCCAGCCGCCTGGGTATCAGCCGGGCTACGCTCTGGCGCAAAATGAAGCTCTATGGCATCTCCAAAGAACATTTCTGGCAGGAGGCGGGCTTCAAGAGCCCGGTGCCAGGCGCCGGGCTCTTGAAGCCCGAAGCCCAAAGCCCGAAGCCCGAAGTCCGAAGTCAGGCGCCAGACGCCAGAAAATGAAACAATATGTTGCAACAGTGCAACAAATTTATTTCATACTTACAAGATTCGCCCCCTTGACATCGCCTGAAGCCGTGTTAGCATAAGCATACAAGTCCTGTACAAATCCTATTCGCGAGTGACAGGTTTACGATGCACCGGCCGGTGCATCAACCCGGCGCGCTGGTGCGCCACGAGGCCATGCTGGCATCCGCTCGCTCACTATCTCCCAGCACCTCCAGTCGCGCCCGGTTCCCGGCTCTTGCGCTCGCACCGCGCCGGCCATCTCTGCTTCGCGCCGGCACGTAGCCGCCATGCCCGCTGCCAGGCATGCTTCGTCGCGCCTGGCGTGAGCGTGGGAGAAAGGAGGGGACGGGCGCTGCCCTGCCGATGCATGGGTAGGCGCCCAGCGTGAACGTTGTGGCCACGGAGAGCGCCGCGCCCCGTTTTGCGCGGCGGGGCACATGCCACACCCAGCAGCGCCGCGACGCGAGCCGCGTCATCACACGCCCCGGCGAGGCGCCCAGGTTGCAGCGTGGCAATCGCCCCCATGGAATTTCGGGAAGGCTTCTCGCAACGGCACAGGTGTGAACCGCGACCTGACAGCTTGAGGAGGGACCAGGATGCCTGCTTCGTTCATAGGCGAACTGATCGGAACGATGATCCTGATTTTGCTCGGCGATGGCGTCGTCGGGGGCGTGCTGCTGAATCGCTCCAAGGCACAGAATTCGGGCTGGATCGTCATCACGACCGGGTGGGCCTTCGCAGTGATGTGCGGCGTCTTCGCCGCCGCGGCGCTCGGCGCGCCCGGCGAGCTCAACCCAGCGGTTACTCTGGCCAACATCGTACGTGGCACGCGGACCGTCAATGATGGGATCTTCAACATCGTCGCGCAGTTCATCGGCGCGTTTATCGGTGCGATCCTGGTCTACCTGCATTACCTGCCACATTGGAGCGTGACCGAGGATTCCGGGTTGAAGCTGGCGGTCTTCAGCACCGGCCCGGCGATCCGCAACGTCGGGACGAACCTGGTATCGGAGACCATCGGGACCTTCGTGCTGGTCTTCATCGTCTACTCGATCTTCAGCAAGGGCGGCGCGGGCGCCGCCGCCGCCTCGAACCTGGGGCCCTACCTGGTCGCCGCGCTGGTCTGGGGCATCGGCCTGAGCCTCGGCGGGCCGACCGGCTATGCGATCAACCCGGCGCGCGACCTCGGTCCGCGCATCGCCCACGCTATCCTGCCTATCCCTGGCAAAGGCGACTCGGACTGGGGCTACTCGTGGATCCCGGTGGTCGGCCCGCTGATCGGTGGCGTGATCGCCGCCCTGCTCTACGGAGCGCTTGGCGGTTCATAACTCGCAACAAGGAGGTTCGCTGGTGAAGAAGCTGATCAACACGCCGGAGACGGTGGTACGGGACGAGCTCGAGGGCATGGCGCTGGCCCACCCCGACCTGATCAAAGTGCATTTCGACCCGGACTACGTGGTGCGCGCCGATGCGCCGATCAAGGGCAAGGTCGGGGTGATCTCCGGCGGCGGCAGCGGCCACGAGCCGATGCACGGTGGCTTCGTCGGCAAGGGGATGCTGGACGCGGCATGCCCCGGCGCGGTCTTCACCTCGCCCGTGCCCGACCAGATGTTGGAGGCGACCAGGGCGGTGAACGGCGGCGCGGGCGTGCTCCACATCGTCAAGAACTACACTGGCGACGTGCTCAACTTCGAGATGGCGGCCGAGCTGGCCGGCGCGGAGGGGATCGAGGTCGCCTCGGTGGTCACCAACGACGACGTGGCGGTGAAGGACAGCCTCTACACCGCCGGGCGGCGCGGCGTGGGCGTGACGGTGCTGCTGGAGAAGATCGTCGGGGCGGCGGCCGAGGGCGGCGCAAATCTTGCGGAATGTAAGCGCATCGCCGAAAAAGTCAACAGCCTTGGCCGCTCCATGGGCATGGCGCTGACATCTTGTACCGTGCCGGCCGCCGGCAAGCCGACCTTCGACCTCGGCGACGACGAGATGGAGATCGGCATCGGCATCCATGGCGAGCCGGGCCGCACCCGCATGAAACTCAGGCCGGTCGCCGAGATCGTCGAGATCATGGCGACCGCGATCGTCGATGACCTGCCGTACAAGAGCGGCGACCAGGTGCTCGCCTTCGTTAATGGCATGGGCGGCACGCCGCTGATCGAGCTGTACATCGTGTACAAGGAGCTGGCGAAGTTCCTTCAGGAACGTGGGATCACGATTTCACGCAACCTGATCGGCAACTACATCACCTCGCTGGAGATGGCCGGCTGCTCGATCACCCTGGTACGGCTGGACGACGAACTGACAAAGCTATGGGACGCGCCGGTGCATACGCCCGCGCTGCGCTGGGGGATGTGACACGATGACACGATGCAGGAATGACAAGATAACCCCTAACACCCCATCCCCCCTCCTGTCTGACAAGACGAGGGGAACACTGTAGAATAGAGTCTTATCTTGTCATCTTCTCATCTGGTCATTTTGTCAGGAAGGGGGGCACGATGCGCATCACCGCCGACACCGTCATCCGCTTTCTGGAAGGCGTCGCCGCGACGATCAAGGAGCACCGCGACGAACTGACCCAACTCGACTCGCCGATCGGCGATGCGGACCACGGCATCAACCTCGACCGCGGCTTCTCGGCGGTGCTTGCCAAGCTCCCGACCGTGGCCGACAAGGACATCGGCACGATCCTGAAGACGACCGGCATGACCCTCGTCTCGACGGTCGGCGGGGCGTCCGGCCCGCTCTACGGCACGGCCTTCATCCGCGCCGGCATGACCCTGGCCGACCGCTACGAGATGAACGAGGCCGACCTGGTCGCCGCGCTGGAAGCCGCCCTGGAGGGCATCATGGCCCGCGGCAAGGCGCAGCGCGGCGAGAAAACAATGGTGGACGCGATCGGGCCGGGGGTGGACGCGCTCAAGCAGGCCCAGGCCGATGGCGCCGACCTCGTGACCGCCATGCGCCGCGCGGTGGATGCGGTCGAGGCCGGCATGCAGAGCACCATTCCGATGCTCGCCACCAAAGGCCGCGCTTCGTACCTCGGCGAGCGCAGCATCGGCCACCAGGACCCGGGGGCGACCTCGGCCTACTATATGGCGAGGGTGTTGCTGGAGACGATCGAAGGGATCGCTGAGTAGTTCGACGTTCGACGTGCAGAGTGCCGAGTGACGCTACCTGACGCGCCGAGCGTTGTACTCTGCCCTTTGCACGCCAGACTGGCCAGACAAGGAGGTCTACCTTATGGCGAAGTATGCCGCTGCAATCGATCAGGGGACAACCAGCACACGCTGTATGATTTTCGACCACGAAGGCAAGGTTGTCTGCTACGAGCAGAAAGAGCACGAGCAGATCTACCCCAAGCCGGGATGGGTCGAGCACGATCCGGCCGAGATTTGGGAGCGCACGCAGAGCGTCGTCCGCGGCGCGCTCGACAAAGGCGGGATCGATACTAAGGATATTGCCGCTGTCGGCGTGACCAACCAACGCGAGACGACCGTCGTCTGGGACCGCACCACCGGCAAGCCCTTCTACAACGCGATCGTCTGGCAGGACACCCGCACCGACCAGATCTGCAACGAGCTGGCGAAGCAGGGCGGCCAGGACCGCTTCCGCGCCAAAGTCGGCCTGCCGCTGGCCACCTACTTCTCCGGGCCGAAGATCGCCTGGATGCTGCAAAATGTGCCGGGGCTGCGCGAGGCGGCGGAGCGTGGCGACGCGATCTTCGGCAATATCGACACCTGGGTGATCTGGAACCTGACCGGCGGGCCGAACGGCGGCGTCCACGTGACCGACGTGACCAACGCCAGCCGCACCATGCTGATGGATCTCAAAACGCTCAGTTGGGACGACGAGATCCTCTCCACCATGGGCATCCCGCGCTCGATGCTGCCGGCGATCCGCTCATCGAGCGAAGTCTACGGCGAGGCCACCGGCGCGCTCGCGGGCGTGCCGGTCGCCGGCGACTTGGGCGACCAGCAGGCGGCCACCGTCGGGCAGACATGCTACAGCCCCGGCGAGGCCAAGAACACCTACGGCACCGGCTGTTTCATGATCCTTAACACCGGCGAGGAGATCGTGCCGTCCAAGAGCGGCCTGCTGACGACCCTCTGCTACAAGATGGGTGACAGCGCGCCAGTCTATGCGCTCGAAGGCTCGATCGCGATCACCGGCGCACTGGTGCAGTGGCTGCGGGACAACCTGGGCATGATCACCAGCAGCGCCGAGGTTGAGGCGCTGGCATCCACCGTCGAGGACAACGGCGGGGTCTATTTCGTGCCGGCCTTCTCCGGCCTGTTCGCGCCCTACTGGCGCAGCGACGCGCGCGGCGTGATCGTCGGTCTGACGCGCTATGTCAACAAAGGCCACCTGGCGCGCGCCGCGCTGGAGGCAACCGCCTGGCAGACGCGCGAGGTGCTGGACGCGATGGAGAAAGACTCCGGCGTCAAGCTCAAGGCGCTCAAGGTGGACGGCGGCATGGTCTACAACAACTTGCTGATGCAGTTCCAGGCGGACGTGCTCGGCGTGCCGGTCATCCGCCCGAAGGTCGCCGAGACGACCTCGCTCGGCGCGGCCTACGCCGCCGGCCTGGCGACCGGCTTCTGGAAGAACCTGGAGGACCTCCGCCAGAACTGGCAGGTAGACCATGTCTGGGAGCCGAAGATGAGCGCCGAGGTGCGTGAGCGGCAGTACAAACTGTGGAAGAAGGCGGTCACCCGCACCTTCGATTGGGTTGAGGCCGAGTAGCAGTCAGGGAGAGGGTTCAGGAGCCAAGGGGCAACAGACGGTGATCCGGTGCCTGACCTTTGACTCCTGAACCCTGACCCCCGAACCCTGAACCCTGATGCAAACAGTTACCACAGACGTACTGGTGATCGGCGGCGGGGCGACCGGCGCGGGCTGCCTGCGCGACCTGGCGATGCGCGGCATTCGCGCCATCCTGGTCGAAAAGGGCGACCTGACGCACGGCACGACCGGGCGCTACCACGGCCTGCTCCACAGCGGCGGGCGCTACGTCGTCAAGGATCCGCAGTCCGCCGAGGAGTGCGCCCGCGAGAACCTCGTCCTGCGCCGCATCATGCCGCAGTGTATCGAGGACACCGGCGGCTTTTTCGTCGCCACACCCTGGGACGACCCAGCCTATGGCGACCGGTTCCTGGAAGGCTGTCGCAGGGCCGGCGTCGTCTGCCAGGAGATCAGCGTCGCCGAAGCGCTGCGGCGCGAGCCGGCGCTCAACCCGCGCATCAGCCGCGTCTTCGAGGTCAACGACGCCGCCGCCGATTCATTCCTCGCCACCGACCTGAATGTCGATTCGGCGCGGCAGTACGGCGGGCAGGCCTTCCCATACCACGCCGTCACCGATCTGATCCGCGTGGGCGACCGCGTCGTCGGCGCGCTGGTGCAGGACCTGAGCACCGGCGAGACCAAGCGGATCGAGGCGGCCTTTGTGCTCAACGCCGCCGGCGCCTGGGCCGGCAAGATCGCCGCCATGGCCGGGGTGAAGGTTACCGTCGTGCCCGGCAAGGGCGTGATGATCGCCATGAACCACCGCATAGTCGATACCGTCATCAACCGCTGCAAGCTGCCGGCGGATGGCGACATCATCGTGCCGGCGCATACCGTCGCGGTGATCGGCACGACCGACCGCAGCGTGCCCGACCCGGATGTGTACGGCATCGACCCGGACGAAGTGGCGCTGATGCTCGAGGAGGGCGAAAAACTGGTGCCGGGCTTCTCGCGCTACCGCGCGCTGCGGGCCTGGGCGGGGGTGCGCCCGCTCTATAAGGACAAGGATGTCGCCGACGACCGCGATATCAGCCGGACCTACAAGCTGCTCGACCACAGCACGCGCGACGGCGTCGAGGGCTTCGTCTCGATCGTCGGCGGCAAGTGGACAACCTATCGGCTGATGGCGCAGGAAGCGGTGGACGAACTGGCCAGGAAGCTCGGCAACACGCAGCCGTGCCGCACCCACGAGGAGCCGCTGCCCGGCGCGGTCGCCGGCAGGTTCCACTGGAAAGGCGAGCGCCTGGCGCATGTCGAGGCCGAAGACAGCTACGGCGACCTGATCTGCGAGTGCGAGCTGGTGACGCGGCCGCAGGTCGTCGAGTCGATCGCCCGCGGCGCAGCCAACATCGATGACATCCGGCGCGACACCCGGCTCGGCATGGGGCCGTGCCAGGGCGGCTTCTGCACCTACCGCGCCGTGGCGCTGTGGGAGGAGACCAGGGGGCAGGGGGCAGGGGGCAGGGGTCGCCAGGGAGATGGCACATGGCAGGCGGCGAACAGCGGGCGAGCGAATCTTCCGTCTCCACCTCCCAGCCATCGATCGCCAACCGTCGATCTCCAAGCGCTGGCCGTCTCCGGCGCGCTGCTGCGCCATTTCTTGCAGGAGCGCTGGAAAGGGCTGACGGCCGTGCTCTGGGGCGACCAGCTGCGCCAGGCCCGCCTGGATGAGATTATTTTTATTGATACGCTGGGCGTGGACCTGCTGCCGCGCGAGGGCGAAAACAGCGCCGCCGGCCCCGGCCTGGTGACGCAGCACGAACTGATTGCGACGGAGTATCACGAGGCGGGGGGGTAGAGGATCGAGGACCGAAGATAGAAGATAGAACTTCGGTATTGCGCGCACACATGTCGCCTTCACCTTGTTACCTTGTCACCTTGTCAGGCCATTCATGCACGATACAATCGTCATCGGCGCGGGGTTGGCCGGGCTGATGGGCGCGCTGGCGCTGGCCGAGGCCGGCACACGCCCGCTCGTCCTGGCCAAAGGGCACGGCGCGACCCACTGGACGGCGGGGACGGTGGATGTCTGGGGCGCAGCCACCGGCAGCCTGCGCGCGGCGCTGCATGACCTGATCCGCGACCGGCCCGAGCATCCCTATGCCCGGGTCGGGGCACGTGGCGTGGAAACGGCGCTCGAGCGGTTCCGCGCGCTCACCGAGGCCGCCCACTACCCGTACGTCGGCGGCCTGGAGCGCAACGTGCTGCTGCCCACCGCCGTCGGCGCGCTGCGCCCCGCCGCGCTGCTGCCGGCCACCATGGCCGCCGGCGACGCGCGGCTTGGCGGCGAGATTCTGATCGCCGGCTTCCGCGAACTGCGCGACTTCTTCCCGCCGATCGCGGCGGCGAACCTGTCCGCTCAGGGCATCCCGGCCCGCGGCATCTACCTGACGCTTCCGCCCGGAACGAAGCGGCGGCTCGACTTCAGCACGCGCAACTTCGCCGAGTTGTTCGAGGAGCCCGCCTTCCGCGAGCACGTCGGGCGCCAACTGCGCGCGGCCCGCAGCGGCGCGACCCGCATCGGCCTGCCGGCGGTGCTCGGCCTCCACGCGCCGCTGACGGTGGTGCAGGACCTGCAGGGGCTCAGCGGCGCGCCGGTTTTCGAGATCCCGACGCTGCCCCCCTCGGTGCCGGGCATGCGCCTGTTCGAGATCTTCCGCGCGGCGATCAGCGCGGCTGGCGGGCGGCTCCAACTCGGCTCGCAGGTGGTGCGCGGGGCCGGCGCGAACGGCCGGCTCAATGCCGTCTTCAGTCTGGCTGCCGCGCGCGAGCAGCAGCATCGCGCCCGGGCCTTCCTGCTGGCGACCGGCGGGATCGCCGGCGGCGGCATCCAGACCGACCACACCGGCAAAGCCTGGGAGACGGCGCTCGGCCTGCCGCTCCAGATGCCGGGCGGGCGCGAGACATGGTTCGCGCCGCGCTTCCTGGACGAACACGGCCACCCGATCTTCGGCGCAGGCGTGTGCGCCGACGCCCAGCTCCGCCCCCTGAGCGACGGGCGGGTGGTGTACGAAAACGTCGCGGTAGCGGGCGCGGCGCTGGCCGGCTGCGACCCGGTGCGCGAGCGCTGCTACAGCGGCATGGCCCTGGCGACCGGCTGGCACGCGGGGCAGGTGTTGAGTGCCGCCTTGTAAGGGCTGAGGCATGAAACCGGATTCTATCGAGCTTAGCCTGGTGCAGTCGCTCGACCACTGCATCAAGTGCAATATCTGCCAGTCGGCCTGCCCGGTGAGCGCGGTGACCGACCTGTTTCCCGGGCCGAAGTACGTCGGCCCTCAGGCCGAGCGGTTCCGCATGGCCCGCCAGCCGAGTCCCGACGAGTCGGTCGACTACTGCTCCGGCTGCCGCGTCTGCAACGCGGTCTGCCCGACCGGCGTGCGAATCATGGAACTGAACACGCGCGCCAAGGCGCAGATCGTCGAACAAAAGGGCCTTTCGCTGCGCAACTGGCTGCTCGGCCACCAGGACAAAGCCGGGAGGCTGGCGTGCGGGCCGCAGGCCGCCCTGGCCAACTTGGCCGCCGCCAACCCTGTGCTGCGGCTGCTGGCGGAGAAGACCGTTGGAATCGCCCGCCACGCCCCGCTGCCGCGCTTCAGCAGCTACAGCTTTCGCTCCTGGTTCCGCACGCGGCAACCGCGTACGGGCGTACTGCGGTATGCTCCAACCGCCCAGCGCCCACCGTCCGCCGCCCGTCGCCAGGTGGTCTACTTCCACGGCTGCTCGACGAACTACTACGAGCCGCGCGTCGGGCAGGCGGCGGTCGAGGTGCTGGAGCGCAACGGGTTCGAGGTGATCGTGCCGAAGCAGGGATGCTGCGGCTTGCCGCTGCTCTCGAACGGGGCGTTCCGGCAGGCGCGGCGCTATTACGAGTACAACGTCACCCAACTCTTTCCTTACGTTCAGCGCGGCATCCCGATCGTTGGCACCAGCACGAGCTGCACGCTGACGCTAAAGGAAGAGGCCTCCGAGCTGCTCGGCCTGCACGCGGAGCCGTATCGCCTGATCGCGGAGAACACCTACGACATCTTCGAGTTCCTGCGCGGGCTGCACGAGCGCGGCGAGCTCGACACGAACTTCCGGCCGATCGAGCGCACGTTGCCGTACCACGCGCCCTGCCAGCTTCGCGCGCACTATATCGGCCGCCCGGCGCTGGATGTGCTGGAGCTGATACCCGGCATGCGCCTGAACGAGAGTAACGCCGCTTGCTGCGGGCTGGCCGGCAGCTACGGCTACAAGGCCGAGCGCTACCAGATCGCCATGGACGTGGGCGCCGGGCTGTTCCGCTGGGTGCGCGCCAGCGGCAGCGACATCGCTGTGTGTGACTCGGAGATCTGCCGCTGGCAGATCGCGCATGGCGCGGATGTGGCGATGCGGCATCCGATCGAGATTCTTCGGGAAGCCTATGGCTAGAGGCGAGAGGCTGGGGCGCGGGAGCGAGCCGGGCCCGCCCCAGCCTCCAGCCTCTGGCCTCTAGCCCCTTCTGGTGCGCTATGGTGAACCTGCTGATCGTCTCTCACAGCGCGCAGATCGCCGCCGGCGTGCGCGAGTTTATCGGCCAAGTCGCCGGAAATGCGGTGCGGATCGCTGCAGCGGGCGGCACCGCCGAGGGGGCGATCGGCACCAGCGTGGAGCTGATCCTGGCGAAGCTGCAGGAGGTGATGTCGCCGGACGGCGTGCTGGTGCTGGTCGATCTCGGCTCGGCGGTGCTGAGCGTCGAAACCGCGCTCGAGATGGTAAGCGGCGGCCCGGCGCGGATCAGCGACGCCCCGCTCGTCGAGGGAGCCTACCTGGCGGCGATCGAGGCCAGCGATCCTGGCGCGACACTGGAGCGTGTCGCCGCTGCAGCGCTCCAGGCGCGCGAGTTGGTTAAGGTGCATAAGTAGCGCCGCGCATCGGGAGGTGCACGCCGATAGGTAGCGGACGGTGAACGACACCTTCCATCCCATCGCCGGAGAGGCCCATGAAAGAAATTACGCTGACAATCACCAACCCGAGTGGCCTACATGCGCGCCCGGCCAAGGTTTTTATCGAGAAAACGCGCGAGTTCAAAAGCAGAATCACGATTCAGAATATAAGTAGGCCCAACAGCAAGGAACTGCCGGTGAGCGCCTTCAATCTGTTACAAAGCGGTGTTCGCCAGGGTCACGAGATTCGTCTGCGCGCCGAGGGCGAGGACGAGGACGCAGCGCTTGCCGCGCTTCAGGAGCTTGTAGCGAGCAATTTCGGCGAATAGGATGAAGCGATGAATGACGGACAATGGACGATAGATGGAGGAAGAGGGATGCATGAAGAATAAACTTGAACAATGAAGCATGATCGATAACACACCGTGTCAGCGTGTCATCTTGTCACCTTAGCATCTTGCCACCCGCTCACCCACTTATCCGCTCATCTGGTTGCTATGTCGTACACGCTCGCCGCCGCCGGGGGCGCGCCCGGAATCGCGTTTGGACGCGCCGTCCGCTTCGTACATGCCACACCCGCCGCCGACCCACCCGGCGAGCCGCCCGACGCGGCGCTGGCGCGCTTCGCCGCGGCCCAGGCCGCTGCCGCCGCCCGCCTGCGGGCCCTGGCCGACCGACAGCGTGCTGCCGGCCTGGCCGACGAAGCCGGCATCTTTGAGGCGCACGCACTCCTGGCTGAAGACGAAGCCCTCACCGATCAAGTGAGCGGGCTGGTGCGCGACGAGGGGCACCCGCTCGGCGCGGCGCTCGACGCCGCGATCGCGCAGATGCGCGCCGCGCTCGAAGCGCTCGACGATGCCTATCTGCGCGAGCGCGCCGCCGACATCACCGCTGTGGGGCAGGAGCTGCGCCGCGCCCTCTACGGCGCCGGCCCGTCCCTGGCGGATGTCCCCCATGGCGCGATCATCGTCGCCCCTGACCTGACCCCCGCCGAGACCGCCGAGTTGCCGCCGCACGTCGCCGGCTTCGCCACCGCCTACGGCGGCCCGACCGGCCACACCGCGATCCTGGCCCGCGCCCGCGGCCTGCCTGCCGTGGTCGGCCTAGGCGAGGCGGCGCTGGCGATCCCCGACGGCGCCGAGCTGATCGTGGACGGCGGGGTCTGCCTGATCGTCGAGCCGACCGCCGACGAACAGGCGGCCTACCGGCAACGCGCCGCGGAGCAACAGGCCGCTCGCGAGCGCCGCGCGGCGCTCCGCACGCAGCCGGGGCGGCTGAAGGATGGACGGACCGTCGCGCTCTGGGCGAATATCGGCCACCCCGATGAAGCGCGGGCGGCGCTCGACCACGGCGCGGAGGGGATCGGCCTGTTCCGTACCGAGTTCCTGTTCTTGGACCGCCGCGCCCCGCCGGACGAGGAGGAGCAGTATCGCGCTTACTGCGCCGTGCTGGAGGCGCTGGCGGGGCGCACCGTCGTGGTGCGAACGATCGACATCGGCGGCGATAAGCCGGTACCCTACCTGCAGCAGCCGCCCGAAGCCAACCCGTTCCTGGGGGTGCGCGCCCTGCGGCTGTGCATGCGCCGCCCCGACCTGTTCGCTACCCAGATGCGCGCCCTGCTGCGCGCCGCGCGCCACGGCGACCTCTGGATCATGCTGCCGATGGTCGCCACGCCGGACGACCTTCAGTGGGGGCGCGAACAGCTCCGCACCGCCGCCGCCGCGCTCGCCGCCGCCGGGGTGGAGCACCGCCCCGATCCGCCGCTCGGTATCATGATCGAAACGCCCGCCGCGGCGGTCACCGCCGATCTGCTGGCGCGGGACGCGTCCTTCTTCAGCATCGGCAGCAACGACTTGACGCAGTACGCCATGGCCGCCGACCGCGGCCAGGCCGAGCTGGCCGCTCGCTACCCGCATAACGCGCCAGCGGTCTTCCGGCTGGTCGCGCGGGCCGCCGAGGCCGCCCGCGCCGCCGGCATCCCGATCGGCATCTGCGGCGAGCTGGCCGCCGACCCGGATGCCGCCGTCGCGCTCGCCGGGCTGGGGCTCGATGAGCTGAGCATGGCCCCCGCAAGCATTCCGCTGGTCAAGGAGCGGCTGGCGGCTACGACCGAGGCGGACGCGCAGGCCGCCGCGCGCCGGGCGCTCGGTTGACAGCGCGGCGTACCTTGCGGATTGGTCTCTTCGAGCCGAGGCATGCACGATGGTCCGCTGGACGTTTCTCACCAATCACGCCCAGGTGCTGCTGTGTATCGCGCGCCGCCCGCGCATCACCGCTCGGGAGATCGCCGAGGTGGTCGGCATCACCGAGCGCGCCGTGCAACGCCTGATCCACGATCTGGAGGAGAGCGGCTATATCTCGCATGAGCGCGTCGGGCGGCAGAATTACTACATCGTGCACATGGACCGGCCGATGCGCCACCCGGCGCAGGAGGGCCGCCCGATCCGCGAGTTGATCGCCCTGCTGACCCCGCTCGCGGTGCAGGAGGACCAGCCGGCGCCCGACACCGCAGCTGCGGAGTAAGATGAGCTCCCGTCGGTCGGCTGGGTTGCAGACAGCCACCAGTGCGCCTGCTCCTGCCCCCGAGAAGCGGTCTGAAACATCCCCGGCGGGGGACACAGCGCGGCCTCTAAACGCACGCGTGCTCCGCCGCGTGTCGGCGGCCAGACCGCCGACACGCGGCGGAGCACAGGGATCTTGGCAGGCGTAGCCCGCCAACCCTCCCCGCCTCAGACGGCCCGTGAGTCAGCCCGCGGCCTCGCGGGGCGCCAGTGCTGCGTCGGTCTCCCATTCCCACCCGGCGCCGGGGCGCCAGCGGGCCACGGCGGCGCTGTCCGGGCTCAGCGCAAAGAGCCGCACCCAGCCGTTCTCCACCAGGTCGCGTACACCCAGCTGAGCCGCCAGCACGGCCTCGATCCGATCCGTCGGCGCCTCGACCACCACCTGTAGCCGCAGCGGCTCGTGGTACCAGGCGCCATCCGGCCCCTGCACCGACTGAAGCGCCAGGCCGGTGCGCAGATCGCCGCCGTTGCCCAGCACCACACCGAGCGTGCCCACCCGATTGTGCAGCGCCTTCGTGCCGCAGCCGAACAGGTCATTGTCGACGGTCGAGGCGAAGTATTGCAGGTTGATCCACGACGCCACCACCATCGGCGCGGTCAAAACGAGCGTCAGGATGGAATTGTCCGGATCGGTCGTCCAGTCGTACTCGTGGAGAAACGCGCGCCCCCCCAGGTCCACACCGCGGGTGCGGTCGCGCCGCGCGGCGATGAAGGCGGCGTTGCGTGCTAGCGCCCATTCGGGGCGCACCTCCGACCAGTCGCGCGCACGGCGGCGCAGCAGCCGGGCGAGCCGCGGCCGCGGTGCCGCCGCAATCCCTAGCCCGGCGGCGCGCTCGGCGCGAGTGCGCGCACCGGCCTCTGCCAGCCAGGCTTCGAGCTGCGCCATGTCGGCCAGGTGGGTAGCGGGCACGCGGTCGCGGTCGAGCAGGCGCACGGTATCGTCGCTCGTATTGTGCACCGCGGGCAGAAAGTATGTGTCGGCGGGCACAAGGTAGCCGCAGGCCGGCAGCGCCGCGCGTACCTGTGGATCGTTGAGCAGCGCGGCGGCGATGCGCGCGTTGATCGCGCCGCCATGGCCCCCGCAGGCGCCACAGTCCAGCCCGGCCTGATGCGGGTTGTTCTCGCTGCACCCTTCGTGGCCGGCAAGCAACACGATCCGACCATACCGCTCGCGCAGGCCCATGTTCTTCAGGATGAGCGCCGCCAGCTCCACACGCGACTCCACGGCGACACCCGACCCGTGGCCGGACTCGAGCGTGAACGGCGCGCTGCCCTCGTCGTCGCGCGGGGCCACCAGTCGGGCCAGCGCGTCGCCTGCCAAACCAAGCGCGTAGCCGAGGCCCAGGGTCTCGACGAAGGTGTAGGCCGCAGCGGGTGCGGTCGTCGCCCGCTTCAGCGCGCTTCCACCCTGCCAGAGCGGCGCGGGAGCCTGCGAGCGCACCTGGAGGCCCGGCTGGAGCAACACCGGGCAGCGGGCGCTGTGGCCGGCCGCGGTCTCCCAATCCAGAAACACGCCGAAGAATCCGGCGAAGCCGCGCGTCTCGATCGCCGGGCTGAGCGCTTCCAGATGGCGGCGCAGCACTTCCGAGCGCACATCGATGCAGAAGACCGCCTGTACCGCGGGCCGCGGCGCAGTGCCGGCGGGCGGCGGCCGGAGCCCTCCCAGCAGCCGGCGGGCATAGCCATCCTCTAACGCTTCCTGGAAGATCAGGCGCACCGTCTCATCCTCCACATCCGGCAGCACCACAGGCTGCGGGCGATCGCCCGCCCACGGGAGCAGGCGGGCCGCCGCCGCATCGGTGCAGACACGCATGGCCAACAGGTCGAGCAGCGGGCCGATCTCGCAGTCGCCTGCGGCCCAGACCGCACGGCGTAGGAACGAAGCCCAGCCGAACACCCCGCCGAGCAGCCGGTAAAAATACGCCGGCCGTTCGGCGGAATGGAGCCGGAGCTCGTCGGCCAGCGCCTCGATCGCGGCCAGCGGCTGCGTGGGCAGCCGCGCTGCCCAGGGGCGCCAGCCGGCCATGCCGCGCAGCTCCAGCGAGCGGTCGGCTATCGCCGCCTCGCGCCAGGCGGCGTACAGCCCGGCGGCATCCGGCGTGCGGCCCCAGGCGGCGGCGGTGTCCGGCGCGAGGTGCGCGGCGCACCAGTCGGCGGTGTGGCGGACGAGGTGCTCGTTCCAGCGCGTGCCGTGCTGCTGATCGTAGCGCTCGGCGTAGGTCAGCACGCTGGCGGGCGGGCGGGTTGGGATCGGCGCCCGGCCGTCGAGAATCGCCATGAGCGTCGCGGGGTCGTGCCCGACGCGGCCGGCGGCGCGCTCCAATTCGGCCCGGCCGAAGGCGCCGGCGCGCCAGCGCTCGCGGTAGTAGGCGATTCCGGGCAGCACACGCCCGCCCAGCCCGTCGCTGATGGTCCGCGCCGCCTCGGCGATCGGCTGCCCGGCAAAACCCAGGAATGGATTGACGGCCACATAGTTCTCGAGGTCCCACAGAGGCGGGATGCGCCGGCAGACCTCGAGCGCGTCGTCCAGCACCGATGCCATTACATACTCCGGAGCGAGCGGGCTGGCGATTCTAAGCATGTGTCACCTCCGTAGTCTGCACACCGCCCCAGATGCGCTCCACCAGGCGGTCGGCAAGCGTTCCGATATAGAAGCCGTGCAAGGCGTGGACATACAACACCCGGCCGGCGGGTGTCCGCCCCACGAGCGGCAGCAACGCGTAGAGTGCGGCCAGCAGCGTGAAGACAGCGACCGGCAGGAGCGCAGCAGCCCAGGCGAGCGGGCCGGTGGGCAGGGGCAGTTCGCCGAATATCGGCGCGAAGAACGCCGCCGCACCCTGATACAGCGCGCCGGCCAAGAACGCCCCGCCGATCGTCGCGCCGACCGCCGCCAGCGCCGCCACCAGCGTGCTGCGGCGGGGCGCCTGGAAACAGGCGAGCCACACCTGGCCAAGCGCCAGCGCGACGATCCCGCTGAGCGCCAGCTCCCCCGGCGAATGGAACGGGTCGAAGCCGGTCGCCCGCGCCGCCAGGCCAAGCGCCGGCAGCGCCGCCAGCGTGCCGAGCAGCGCCAGGCCGAGTGCGGCGGGCGGGGCGAGGCGCGGCGCGGGCGCGGTGGGCCGCGGCAGGCCGCCGGTGCGGAGGAACGCCCACGCCTTGTAGCAGCCATGGCCGACAAGGTGCAGCACGGCGGCGGGGAACGCCGCAAGCCCCAGTTGCACCATCATAAAGCCCATCTGGCTGACGGTGGACCAGGCAAGCGTGCGCTTGACGTTCGTCTGCGCCCACATCGCCACCATCCCCAGCGCGGCGGTGATCGTGCCGACCAGCGCCAGCAGGAAGAGCGCCAAAGGCGCCCGCACCAGCAGCGGCGCGAAATGGAGCAGCAGCACCCCACCGGCGTTGATGATCCCGGCGTGCATCAGCGCCGAGACCGGCGTCGGCGCCTCCAGCGTCTCCGGCAGCCAGCTATGGAACGGGACCTGCGCCGACTTGGTCAGCGCGGCGGCCACCACCAACAGCGCGACAGCCGTCGGGGCGGCGGGCCAACCGGCCGGCTGATCGACGCGCGCCAGGAATGTGTGCAGGTCGAGTGTGCCCCACTGCCAGAGGATCAGCCCAATCGCCGCGAGCAACATCGCATCGCCCAGGCGGCTGATCAGGAACTTCTTGCGCGCCGGCGGGTGGGCCGCACCCCGGGTGCGATAGTAGGTCAGCAGTTGGTGCAGCCCCAGGCTGGTGAGCAGCCACGCGCCGAACAGCAGCAGCAGGTTCGTCGCAAAGATGAAGACGTAGGCGGCAGCCACGGTGAACGCCAGCCAGCGCAAGAAGGCGCGCTGGCGCGGCTCGCCATTGAGATAGCGCAGCGCGAAACGGTAGACCACGGCGCCGACTCCGGCGACGAGCAGGGAGAGGGTCGCGCTCAGCCGATCGACCGTCAGCCCGGCCAGCGCCAGCGGCTGCGGGTCGGCCGCCTGCGCTGCCAGCAGCGCCAGCGAGAGAGCCACCAGCCCGACGAGAGGGGCGAGAAGCGCATACTCGCTGCGCCCCGCCTGATTGTCAGCCATCGGCCATTCCTCCTCTGATGCATCCAGCCCGGTTCCGTACACCGGCGCCGCCGGGGGCGGGGCCATTCGCGCCCCCGGCGGCGCCTCTTGCGTATAGTATATCACGAATTTTGGATCGTATTTCAAGAGCAGCCGTAGGCCGGGTCCGGCCGTGACCCGGAGCAGAGCGGGAGAGATGGCGCAATGATGGGCGCGTTCCGGCGCACACAGAGGAGTCAGGCGGCAGGTCGGCGGGCTACGAGACCGTCAGGAGGAAGCGGAATGGCCAGCATGCCCAGCAGCGATCGACACCACCGCCGCGGCGTAACGCTCGGGCAGCATCCCGGGGCATTCAACGCTGAGCGGCAGCTCGCGCAGCAGCCCGTCGGCGATGTCGTAGATCCAGCCGTGGATGGCCAGTTCCTGCCCACGCGCCCAGGCATCCTGCACAATCGTCGTCTCGCAGACATTCGCCACCTGCTCAGCGACATTCAGCGCGCAGAGCAGGCGGAACCGCTGGCCCTCATCACGACACCGCGCCAGCAACGGGGCGTGCGTTCGGGCCACATCCTGGATATGGCGCACCCAGTTGTCGATCAGCCCGAGCCGGCTGTTGCGCAGCGCGGCCAGCACGCCGCCGCAGCCGTAGTGCCCGCAGACGATCACGTGCCGTACCTTCAGCACCTCCACCGCGTAGTGCAGTACCGAGAGGCAGTTCAGGTCGGTATGCACCACGACGTTGGCGATGTTGCGGTGCACGAAAATCTCACCAGGCGCCATCCCGACGAGATCGTTCGCCGGGACGCGGCTGTCCGCGCAGCCGATCCAGAGGTAGGCAGGGGTCTGCTGGGCGGCCAGCCGCGCGAAGAAGTCGGGGTCCGACGCGGTCATCCGCGCTGCCCAAGCGCGGTTGTTCCGCAGTAATGGCTCCAGGCCGGGCATAGCGCCTCCGAATGGCAGGACGGAGGTGGCAGGGCGCAACGCGCGGGTCTGCCCGCGCCTCATTGTACCCGAAACGCGTCGGCAGGCGAACACGACAGCGCCCGGACGCTTTCGCGCCCGGGCGCCGCACAAGGGGGAATGTATCTGTCCTCAGAACTCGCCGCCGATATCGCCGCCCCCGCCATCGCCGAACCAGTCACCGCCGACGTCGCCGCCGACGTCGCCGCCGGTCTCGTCGGCCGCCGCGCTGCCATCGGCCCCGGCGTCGAGCAGGCCCGGGTCGGCGAACGAGTCCATAAACGACTGGGCGACCATGCTGCCGACGAAGCCGGCGGCCAAGCTGGCGAAGAGGGTCGTACCCAGGCCAAGGCCGGGGCCGCCCACGCCGCCGAGGGCCCGCTCGACCGTACCGGGCTGCCGTAGCTCGGCGAGGGTCGCCATGCGTGCCAGGCTCTGCGGGTCGTCGCTGCCGGGGCGGATCGCGGCGCGCTCGGCTTCCGGCAGCGTAGTGGACAGCTCGCGCAGCACAACCTGGCGTTGCTCAGGGGTGAGCTTCGCGAACGCTTCGGCGTGCGCCTGCTCGATCGTCTCCGGCGGCGCGGTGCTGATCATGTAGCGGTAGCGGGCGATCGCCTGCTCGTCCGTCAGCGGCCCAGGGTCGTTGCGCGCGAACGCGCCGTAGGGAGCGCTCCGTCCAGCGGCTGGCTGCTTCGGCGCAGATTTCCGTCCAAACAGCCGATCAAGCACTTCCATCATTCGCACTCCTTTCACCGATTGGTGCGGTGCGGCGCGGCCACGTTGCCCGCCGCACCGCTCTCTCCTTCTCGATGATTGTATCGTAGCCGATGGCCGGAGTTTCCGGCAGGGCCGATCTTCCCGGATCGTGCGGGCATCCTTCCCGATCCCGGGAGCCGGTGCTCTTTTGTTTGCAAGAGCACCCCGGCGGTTTGCGTTGCTGTTTTTGCAAATGGGGGAGGCTTGGCGATGGGCGTCGTTGCAGGTGGTGGTGCGTTCAATACCCTCATCCCCTGCCTCTGCGCACGTGTCCGGAAGCGGGGGTATCATCTGGCCGCCGACTGCGGTGCGTCATGCGCGCCGCGGGCAGACCGGCGTGCTATGCTATAATCACCTGGTTTCCCCAAACGGCGGTGCGAGCAGCAAGGAGGCTCCCATGCCAGACGCAATAGACACGACGGTCGAGCGGGTGTTGAGCGGCGCGGACGCCAGCCCCGAGGCCGCGCTGCGCGGGTTGGACTCCGCGCTGGAGCAGGAGATCGCCGCGCGGGCGGCGGTGCTCGGCGCGGCCGAGCCGGCGTGGGTGCTCGGCGCGGAGGGCGGCGGCCCGCTCGGCCTGGCACGGCGCTTCATCGCCTTCTACACCGCGGCGTTGCGGCGCGAGCTGTGCGATGCCGAGGGCGGCTGCCTGAAGCAGAAATACCGCGATCTGATCGGCAGCGAGGATACCAAGACCCAGATAAAGCAGGTGACGCCCGGCGTGCTCGAGGCGCTCGGCGCGGACAAGGATCGGTTCGCCTCGCCGGTCACGATCGGCGCATATGTCGCCCTGTGGCTGGTGCGCAGCGGCCTGGAGCAATGGTGCGCCGCCCCTTCTGACACGAATACACAATCCTTCGGATGACGAGGCCTTCTCCGCAATCGCCTGTCATCGTTTTGTCGCGGCTACCTGCCATGCCATGGCTGAACCACCTGCCATCGAGATCGCGCTGCGCGCCCGCTATGCCGAAACGGATGCGATGGGTGTCGTCCATCACGCCAGCTACATCATCTGGCTGGAGCAGGGGCGCACCGAGCTTCTGCGGGCCGCCGGCGCCAGCTACCGCGAGATCGAGGCACACGGCTATTTCGTCGTCCTGACCGACCTGCGGGCGCGCTACCTGGCCCCGGCCCGCTACGATGACATGGTGATTGTCCGCACCTGGCTGGCGGAGCTGCGCAGCCGCCAGGTCGCCTTCGGCTACGACCTGCGCCTGGCCGAGACCGGCGCGCCGCTCGTGACGGCCCGCAGCGAGCACATCGTTGTCGCACGCGAGACGGGCCGCCCGGTGCGGCTGCCGGAGCGCCTGCTCGCCGCGCTGCAGGGGCTTCGCTGAGAAACGAAACCCACGCAGGCAAGCCGTAGAGTGCAGATTTTGATTAGCGATTGCGGCGCCTGCGGGTACGTACTGCCGCAACGCGGCACGGCCAAGCTGCGATCGGCGCTCAGCCGATCGGTAATGCTCCAGATGGGTAAGCGATGGCCGATCCGAAACCGGGCATCACCGCCGAGGCGGAGCTGGCTGCCGTGCGCCCACGTACGAACGCGGTGCTGCTCAAGACGGCGCTGGCCGTTGTCGGGTTGTTTGTCTTCATCCTGGCGCTCCAGCTAATCAAGGACGGCGCGAAGAGCTACGGCCGCGCGATTCTCGGCGTCCTGCATGTCACCAACCCGGTCAACTCGCTGGGCTTCGGCTGGCTGCTGGCCTACATTTTCCTCAGCGGCTCGCCGGTCGCGGCGATCGCCGTCACCTTCTTCGCATCCGGTACGATCACCGCGCTCCAGGCATTCACAATGATCACCGGCTCGCGGCTCGGCGCGTCGTTCATCGTGCTGTTCGTCGGCTTCCTCTACTACCTGCGCGGCCACCAGCGCTCGGCCAGTATTTCGATTGGCGTGCTCGCCCTGCTGACAACCGCCGCGATCTACCTGCCGGCGCTGGTCATCGGCGCGTGGCTGCTGACCTCGGGAGCGCTCGGCGTGCCGAATGTCAGCGCCAGCACTCCGCTCTCGTCGTTGCTGGACCGCCTTTACGACCCGATCATGCGCGGCATGAAGGGCGTGGGGGTGCCGGGATGGGTCGAGTTCATCCTCGGCATCGGCGCGCTGATGCTGGCCTTCAATCTGCTCGACCGGGCGCTGCCCGAGATGCACCCCGAACGAAGCGCGTTCCGGCGCATCGGTCGGGTGATCTATCGCCCGGTAGCGATGTTCCTGCTCGGCGCGGCGGTCACGTCGGTCACGATGTCGGTCTCGGTCTCGCTCTCGATCCTGGTGCCGCTCTCGGCGCGCGGGATGGTGCGGCGCGAGAACACGCTGCCGTATATCATGGGAGCCAACATCACTACGTTCATCGACACCCTGGTGGCGGCGCTGGTGACGGGCGGCGCGCCGGCGTTCATGATCGTGCTGGTGGAGATGCTGAGCGTCGCCGCGCTCTCGCTGGTCGTACTGGTGTGCTGCTACCGCCCATTCGAGCGTGCCATTCTGCGGCTGCAGGAGCGCATCATCCGCTCAAACCGCTCGCTCGGCGCGTTTCTGTTCGTCATGCTGCTCATCCCGCTGCTTCTCCTCTGGGTGAAGTGATGCGACTGCTGATCTATGCCGGCCCCGCGCCGTCGCGGGACAAGGTGCTGACGTTCAGCGCACCGCTGGTCCAGCGGGTCGCGTCGGCGGTGGCGCTGGTGAGCGGCGGGGGCGAGGCGCAGCGCCCGCTGTTGGCGGACGCGGCGCAGCGGCTGGCTCCGCCGGCGGGTGTCTCGGTGACGCTCCTGCCGCTGCCAGGCAACGCGAACGCCGCCATCCTGCGGGCCGCGGCGGAGGGCCGGTATGATCTGGCGATCTTCGGGCGGCTGCGGCCGCGCATCCGGCGGCTGCTGCCGGGTGGGCCGGGCAAGCTGATCGCGCGGCGGCTGGAGCCGTCGGTGCTGCGGGTGCAGGGTGCGGCGCGGCCCATTCACCGCATGCTGCTGGCGAGCGGCGGCGACCAGCATACCTTCGCCAGCGTCGAGATGGCCACTCAGCTTGCCAGCCCGCTCGGCGCGTCCGTCACGCTGCTGCACGTCATTTCACAGCAGTCGATCGTCTTCGAGGGGTTCAGCCCGCGCCCTGCAGCGGTCGAGCGCTTCTTACACGGTCCCTCGCCCGAGGCAGCGACCCTGCTGGCGGCCCAGGCGCGGCTGGAACAGCGCGGCGTAGCCGCTGATGTGCGGGTACGCATCGGCCCGGTGCTGGACGAGATCCTGGCCGAACTGCGCGACGGCTACGATCTGCTGGTGATTGGTGCGCACCGAGTGGGCAGCGCCCTTGACCGCCTGCTGCTGGAGGATATCACCGGCGACTTGCTCGATGTGAGCCCGGTGCCGGTGCTGGTGGTGAAGCGGCGAGCCGTGAGCGACGGTGGCCGGTAGGGTAGATGGATCAGGAAACGTCGAGGATGGTGAGCCAGGAAGAGGGGGAGGCACGCGGCAGAGGCCAGACAGAGCGCCCCCGGTTTCCCGATCTCGCTGCCTCCTCGTCTCTCCGCCTCGCAGCCAAACTGCGCCCTACGTCGGCTCCGCCAGCGCCGCCGCCGCCTCTGGGCCCCCGGTCAGCCAGACGACCGGGCAGGGCGCGTAGGCCGCGAGCGCAGCGATCTCCGGCACGCCCGCGGCGAGCGCGGCCCGGCCCTCCGGCGCGGTGACGAGCAGCGGCACGCCGAGCGCGCGCGCCAGCTCCGCCCGGTCGGGGAACTCTGACAGCGGCGGCGGCAGGCCGAGCAGGGCGCAGGCGGCGCAGCGCTCGAACGGCAGCCCGCGCCGCGCCAGGTCCCCCGGCTCCAGGCCGATCACGGCGGCTTCGACCGATGGGTCGGCCAGGAGCGCGCGGGCGGCATCGAACGTGGCCGACTCGAGCAGCCCGGCCGCTATGCCGCGCGCCCGGAGCCGTTGTGCAATCGCCCGCGCAGCGGCCGGCCGCCCCTCGCCTCCGCTGATGGCGAAGACCGGGATCGTGCCCAGGCGCTCCCATTCAACCTGCACAGCGGGCTGCGGCATGGGCGCCGCCGGCCCGATAGGGATGGCATCCGGACGGATGGTGTTGCCGGCGAGCGCCGCCAGCGAGAGCGACCGCCCCCGCGCGCCGTAGCCGAGCTGAAGCTGCCCCGCATGGATGAACGCCGGCACGCCGCGGGCGCCCGCTTCGGCGATAAGCTGGAGCGCGGCGACTGGCGGGGCCTCGGCGCGGCGGCGGCGCGCGAGCTCCCACAAGGCTTCGTCCGCGTCCCAGGTCGCGCCGGCGTTCAGCCCGGCGACGACCAGGCGGGCCAGCTCCGCGCCGAGCGCCGGCGTGGGCGTCGTGAACGCGGCGGCGAGGGGCTCGCCGCCCACATCGAGCGCGCCGATCACCAAGCCGGCGCGGAGGGCGGCGTCCTTTAGCGCCTCGCGCAGCCGGCGCGCCTGGCCGCTTGCGGCCCGGCATTCCAGCAGCACAGCGGGGTGCGGGCCGAGCAGGTTCGGCCCCTCGAAGGCGAGCAGGCGAGAGATTGTGAGTTCAGCGTGCAAACGTGATGACGAGTGATGAAGAACCACCGGCGTCGGACGACGGACGAAGGGCGAATGCAGGCCGTGCAGCATGGTACAACTGTGATCGTGGCCGGGCTGGCGTTCGTCCTTTGTCTGTCGTCTTCGGTCTGCTGCCGTCCCCACGAATCATAGCCCACAGTGGGCGGGCGTCAAGCCGGTGTGTCGGTACAGGTGGCTCCGTGTGGCTTCTGCCGGCGCGGGTGCCCGGCGCGTTTCTCGGGCACGGCGCAGGGATGCGATCCGCATCCCCGCGCCCGCTGTGCCCACCGCGCCCGCGGCGGCGCACCTCACCGCGCCTCGAGCGGCAGATACGTCCTGCGCTCGCCGAACGAGACGGTGATCGTCGCGCGGCCCGCCAGGCCGCTGCTGTCCGTCACGGTCAGCGTGATGTCGTACATCCCGCGCGGCAGCAGCAGGCTCGCCGACCGCCCCGTGCTGAAGTTCGTCTGCGCCGTGCCGCCCGCCGGCGCGTACGACCAGACGAAGGCGCTGTCCGGCAGCGTCCCGTCCTCCAGGTCGCTCGCGTCGCCGGTGAAGGTCGTCCCGTCGGCTGCGCTGAGTGTGGCGCCGGGCAGCGGCCCGCTGATCGACACCGACGGCGGCTTGCTGGCCACGGTGAATGTGCTATTCGAGTCGTCCTGAGCGGTGTTGAAGCCGTCGGTCACGAGGACGCGGATCTTGCCCTGGCTGCTGCCCGGCAGCGTGATGGTGTCCACCTGGTACGAGGTGCCGGTCACGCCGTAGGCCACTGGCCGCCACGTCGCCCCGTTGTCCGGCGAGTAGAGGACGGTGAAGGTCAACGGGTCGCCGTCCGGGTCGCTGGCGCTCCAGGTGATCGTCTGCACCCCGTTCCAGTTCTCGCCGCCGTTCGGCGCGGTGACCGTCACCGACGGCGCGCCGCTCGACTTACTGATCGTGTCGAGGACCTGATTGCCGCGTTTCAGCACGATCTTTGCGACATTCTCCTGCGCCGGGAGCTGGAAGTTGAACGGCACGACAGCGCGCGGCTCGCCCTCTACGTCGATAAAGCCGGCGGCAAAGGTGAACGGCTGGCCGATGACGTTCCCGCCGCTGTCCTGCAGCTCGATCGCGTAGTCGCCCGGCGAACTGATGCTGGCCTCCAGCGCCGGCTGCACCAGCACCGGGTCGAGGCTGCCCGTGCCGTTGCGGTTGAGCTGGCCGGAAATGTAATAGAAATTGGCCGCCGCGTTCGGGCGGGCCAGCAGCGCCGCCTCCGCGCTCAGGGCCGACGGCGCGAAGCTGGTGAACTCGCGCTGCCAGCGGTAGGGCGATGTCCACTTCGTCGGCGAGCCGCTGGACTGGCAGTACGACATAAAGTCCGGCCAGTTGGCCGCGACGACCGTCGAACCACCCCACGGCAGCCGCGTGTCGAAACCAACCTCACGGATGTTGTCGTTGTTCGGCGGCGTCGGCCAGCTCCCGTCCGGGCCGGTCGCGCCACACCCCCAGGTGTTATCGCGCAGGTAGGTGTTGCCGTCGCCGAGCACGACCGTGGTGCAGCCGGCCGGGATCGGGCCGCCGGTGTACTGGATGGCGTTGTTGCAGGCCGGGTTGGCGACATGCCGGCCCCAGGTGCCGGTCGAGCTGCGGTCGAGGTTGTGGTTGATCTCGTGCGCCATCGTTCCTTCCAGCGAGGTACCGAGGAACCCGGCCGCGACACGCCCGGCGCCGCCGCCCCACACCGGGTCGGAGAGGCCACCCCCGGTGGTGCGGAAGCCATAGACCTGGTCGGGCAGGTCGAACGGCGCCTTGCCGGTGAAGATCACACTCAGCACCCACGCCAGCACCGCCCCGTTGTAGTACTTGTTCAGCCGGGAGATGGTGTCCTCGAGCGAATTGTTGCCGACCGCGCCGATATCCTGCCACGGCTTGTGGACGAAGCGCACGTCCGGCACGGGGTAGACGGCGCGCATATAGCTTTCCTGCTGGCTGATCGCCGCGTCGCTCGCCAGGTTCGGCGAGGCCGCCGTGCCCTGATTGATCGGCACCACCCACACCAGCGGCGTCTTGCGCGTCTGGAAGGTGAGCGTGCTCGCGCCGGAGAAGATCGGCCCGCCGGTGAGCCGCGCCGCGCCTACCTGGAAGGCCACCCCGCCGGCGGCGATCCAGCTCGCCGGAAGCTGGAAGTTGCCGCTGTCGTTCAGTTGCGCCCGATTCGGCGCCGGTTTGGCCGCGACGAGCTGGGCCAGCGGCGAGCCGGGCAAATCAAGCCCGCCGCGCGCGCCGTAGAGGTAGGTGATCGCCGGCTCGACGCTCGCGCCGGTGCTGCGGACGTATGTCCGTGCGACGGTCGTCTTGTTCGCCACCAGCGGAAGCGCGTTGGCAGCCGTCTGGATCGCCTGCGTCACTTCGAGCGGGTTGGCGCTGAAGGCGATCCCCGCGCCGCTGGAGGGCGGCAGCGCCGCCGGGGCGAGCGAGATGGTGATCAGGTTGCTGAAGTCGCTGTCGAAAGAAATCGGGATGTTGTCGGTGAAGCCCGGGTTGCCCGAGGCGACGCGCAGGCCCATGCGGGCGCTGCCGCCGGGCGCCGCCCCGATCTCGCGGAGGTCGATGCCGAACTCCCAGACACGGTGGGACGCGCAGGAGAGGCGCGGGAAGGTGAAGCGCAGCGTGCCGTCGGCGAAGAAGCAGCCGAAGCCGGGGCCGAGGCTGGAGCGGATCGGGCCGCTCAGGACGGTCCATTGCCCGGGGCCGAGGTAGCGCTGGATGCGCATGTTGTTCGTGCCGGGCACCGTGGCGTACTGCAGGTCGGTGTCAGGGTCGATCTGGCCGTTGCGGTTGGTGTCGAACGTCAGCCAGAAGTAATCCGGGCTCTGGCTGGATGGCGGATCGTTGCCGGTATCGTCGAGCACGTCCACCAGCAGGTACAAACGGATGCCATCGTTCACGGCGGTGATGAAGCCGTGCTCGAACGGGATGCGGTTCGGGTTGGTCCACTCGCCGAAGCCGAGGAAGCCGTCGATCGACGGCGGTGCGCCCGTGCCGATCGAGGTGAGCGACAGCGCGCCGCACGGATTGCCGACCACCATGTTCATAAACAGGTTCTGCCCGTCGGCGGTCATCGCCGACGGAGCGCCGCTGAACCCCCACAGCGCGTAGCAGCGTGCGCCGGCGCTCTGGGTCGTCAGCGGAAGGTAGTTCGGATTCGAGACATCGCGCCCGAGCGGCGCGGCCAGCGACTGGTTCGGGCGGTAGATTTCGACAACGTTCTGGCTGGCGGTGTACAGCGCCAGGATGCGGTTGGCCGGGACCGCGACCGGATTCGGCGCGGCGAAGACCGGATGCGACGGGTAGATCGTGTAGATCGATGTACCACCGCCGTGCGCGCCGTTGCCCCAGCCGATCTGGAGGCTGAGCCTGCCGAAGTAAGCGTAGCCGCCCTCGCCGACGCCCACAATCGGCTTGTTGGCACGGTTGATGTTATTGACGGCCTCGGGCGTGCCCCATGTGCCCAGGTTGCCGGTGTCGTCACCGATGATGATCGCGTCATCGGCGCTGAAGTTGAACGCGGCGGCGCTGGCGAGCGGCACCAGATCGACTTGCAGACCGCGGCTGGTCAGCAGGGTGTTGAAGCTGTCGCGCGCCACGGCGTCGGTGTTGTAGACATACGCGACGCGGTTATTGGGGCCGGCGCGCGCCGGTTGTGGCGGCGCAGCCCCGGCGAAGGCGGCGGCGAGCAGCAGCGCCACCAGCATGAGGACGTGGACGGCCCTGGGCTTCCCTCGGAGCGACATTGCGGTACCTCCTCGACGAACGAGCACGAAGACAGCCGCCCGGATCCATCGACGGGCAGGCGGAGTGGAAGCCTATCGGGGTTCTGCTCGACGCGGGTGTATGGGCCGGGGCGGGCGCCCGGCGATGGGAACGGCCAGGTATTCGCTTGCCCTGCGCCTGATCCGCACCACGTCTCTTAGAATTGGTACGAGTTGACAGGGCTGACGATCACCTGTAGCTGTCAGCCTTGTTTCGTCGACCCGACCTTGTGTCGCTTCAACGCGGCCCGTTGTCACCGCTATCGCAGCCCGATCTGATTCGCGATGATGGCGACACGGCCATGCTCGCAGGATCGCTATAGGACGCGCGGCCGCTGGCAACGCGAGAGGGATGGAAAGCTGCGACCTCACACCTCCCCAGGCGGCACTGCCATTCGCACAGGCGCTCTGGAGGCTCGTCGGATGCTGACGCGAGCCAGGGAATTTCTTCCTGGTAGCTAACAGAACGCAATAGATGGGGAAATTCGCCGTGCCCGGGGCACGATGCCAGCCCGAGCGGCGGATAACGGAAGGCAGAAGGCGTCAGAAGCCGTCTGCAATGGGGGGTTGGGGGCTGCGCCCTCCAAGATTCCTGATGCCGCGGCGCGGGGTAGGATGTCGTCTGGGGGCCTGCGCCCCTCACCCCCCCGCTGGACGCGCTGCAGACAGCTTCTAAGCAGGCGACTCCGGCCGCACCCATACATGCCGCGGTGGGCGTCGCGCAGGGACTCGTGCGCTTCCGAATCAGGAAATGAGGGATCGGGGTTCAGGCATTCTGTGGGTCTGGCTTCGGTGCCCGCGGCTGCACGCGTTCCGGCAGCATGTGCCAGGGGCTCACGGTAGGGGGCGTCATTGCGCTGGCACATCCGCCCGATCCAGGCCCGAAAGGCCTGCTGGACGCCGCTGGGAGACTGCCATTCGCTCTTTGCGCGTCATCAACGCTGCACGTTGCCCTCCGAACGTTGCACTCACCAAAGCCCGCGCAGCACCTGCCAATACACAACCACGCGCCGGGCGCGCAGCGGGCGCCGATGACCGAGCAGCCACTTTCCGGCCTCCACGGCCAGCTCAGCAGCATAGGCCGCCAGCAGGAAGAGCCAGAGCAGCGTGGCGAAGCCGGGGCCGTAGGTCATCCGGGCATCGCGCAGGCGGCTGCGCTGGAAGGTGATGTAGCGCCGCGCCGGGGCCTGCTCGCTGCTCTTCCCTTCGTGGTGAACGATCTCGGCGTCCGGCAGAAAGACGATCTTGTAGGGTTCGGGGGTCGGGGGTCGGGGGTCGGGGGTCGGGGTAGGCGCTCCTGCCCCCTGCCCCCTGATCCGTCGCTGCCACTCCAGCTCCTCCGAATACATCGCGAAGCCCTCGTCCAGCAGGCCGGCCCGCTCAACAGCCGCGCGCCGCACCAGCAGCGCCGCGCCGACCAGCCAGTCCACCTCCTGTTCCACATCGTCCGGCCGGTCCGCGCAGCGGTAGCGCCGCGCCCAGGGGTTGCCCGGCCAGCATTGCTCCAGCGGCGTGCTCTCCCAGAAATAGACCCCCGGCGTCGGGAAGCGCCGCCGCGACGGCTGCGGGCGGCCGTCGGGGTAGCGCAGCCGCGGCCCGACCACCGCCACGTCCGGGTGCGCCGCCAGGTAGCGCACCAGCCGCGGGATGGCATCGCCGACGACCTCGGCGTCGGGGTTGAGGAGCAGGACAAGCTCAACATTCAACGTGCAGCGTTCAAGGGTCGCACATGCCGAACGCTGCGCTTCGCGCGCTGAACGCAGCACTGCGCGCAGCGCAACGTTGTTCCCGCCCGCGAAGCCGAGGTTGCGCCCCGGCTCCAGCAACAGCACATCCGGATGGCGCTCGCGCAGCATCGCCGGCGTCCCATCACTCGAGGCGTTGTCCACAACGATCACGCGGTAGGCGATGCCGCTCCCGGCGAGCGAGGCGTGGACGCTCCGGATGCAGCGGTCTAGCAGCTCGCGCGTGTTCCAGGAGACGATAATAATGGCGAGAGCAGGCATAGTGACGAGAAGTCAGACAGTCAAAGCCATGTGTTGTGGCGGTCTGACTGTCTGACCGTCTGACCGTCTGACCGTCTTGTGCCAACGATGAGTTCCAACCCTTTCAAATGCACACACTTGACCCACTCGAAATAGGCCAGCGTGGCGCAGAGGAACAGCCCGAGCGGGCCGTCGCGCCAGCCGCCGAGTTGGACGTAGCGCCGGCGAAACTCGCGCAGCGGCCCGCCGACGAAGTTCCGCCAGCGCGCTCGCCGTCCAGCCAGAAACAGCGTCTGCGCCTCCTGGAGCGCGTAGCTCGTCTGCTTGCGCCACAGCTCGCCGAGCCGCTCGATGTTCAGGTGGAGCAGATGGCCCTGCAGCGCGCCGGCCGCGCCGTCTAGCGCGGCGACCTCGTGCACCAGGCGGGCCTCGTCGTAGCGGGCCCGGCCGCGGCGCAGCAGGCGCAACTGCCGGTCCGGGTACCAGCCGCCGCCGCGCACCGCCCGCCCGAAGAACAGATTGCGGCGCGGTATCCAGTAGCCGGCTGCCACCGGCGCGGTGAGCGCATCGGCCTTCTTGTCGTCTTGCCCTCCTGTCATCGTGCCAGGCGGAGCAAGCAGTTGTTCGATCTCGACCCGAAGCGCAGCGGTGACACGTTCGTCCGCATCGAGGAACAGCACCCACTCGCCTTGGCAGAGCTCCAGCGCCCGGTTGCGCTGCGCCGGGAAGCCGCGCCACGGCTCGACAACCACTCGCGCCCCGTGGTTGCGGGCGATCTCCGCCGTCCGGTCACGGCTCGCGGCGTCCACCAGCACCAGCACCTCGTCCGCCAGCCCGACCACGCTCGCCAGCGCTCCGGCGATGTGCCGCTCCTCGTCCCGGGCGATGATGGCGACGGTCAGCATAGCACGTTGAGAGTTCTGAGGGTTCAACGTTCGGAGTGCAGCCTGCAACGGCCACCGCTTTCTTCACTGGCGAGCTCCGCAGGCTGCCCGCTGTATCGCATGATCGTGCCGTACGCCCACAGCCGCTCGCGCACCTCGTCACGCGAGAGCGCGCCGCGGAGGTAGCCGCGCCAGGCGCGCAGCGCCGCCCGCAGCATGCCGGCGCGGATGATCAGCCGGTGCAGCCGCACCACGCCCGGCGGCTCCCAGGTGCGCAGGTAGCGCATCCGGCTGCGGTACAGCGCGATCTGCATCCGGGCCGGAGCCTGGCGCGTCGACGCTCCGCCCACGTGGACCACCCGCGCCCGCGGCTCCTGCCAGATCGCCCAGCCGGCGGCTCGCACGCGGCGGCACCACTCGACCTCCTCGGCGTACATGAAGAATCCCTCGTCGAACAGCCCGACCTCCTCCAACACCGCGCGCCGCGTCAGCATGCACGCGCCGAGCGGATGGTCGATCGGGAACGGCGCGGCGGCGGTCGGCTCCTGCGGGTAGCGCCCGTGCCACCACGAGTTGTACAGCCGCCCCGGCAGCACCTCGCCGGGCGGGAACAGGTCGAGCGCGGTCATCGCCAGCGTCGGGAAGCGGAACGCCGCCGGCTGCACGCTGCCGTCCGGGTACAGCAGCCGCGGCCCGACCACCCCGACCCGCGGGTGAGCCTCGAGGAAGGCGGCCAGCGCCTCGATCGCGCCCGGCTGCACCACTGTATCGGGGTTGAGGAGCAGGACGAGACCGGAGACCGGACATCGGGGATGCGTGGCCCGATACCCATTCTCTCTGCCTCCCTGCCTCCTGGTCCCCGTGTGTTCCGCATCTCGCGGCCCGAGAAGGTGCGCCACGCCGAGATTGCTCCCCGCGGCGAAGCCGATATTCCGCTCCAGCGCAAGGAGTTCGACCTCGGGGAAGCAGCCGCCGACCAGCGCGGCGCTGCCGTCGGTCGAGGCATTATCCACCACAACGATGCGCAGCGGCCGCGTGCAGGCCCGCAGCGACTCGAGGCAGGCACGCAACAGCTCGCGGGTGTTGTATGAGACGATCACAACGCCGATAGATGGACTGCCAGCTTTCATGGCGACGCAATTCTTCGTTTTTTATTGCCGATCAGGCAGTATTATGCAAATTTTTGAATGTTCCCGCCGCGCCAGCATATGGCGTACTCGATCTGCAAGCTCTAACCGGCAATCTGCGATTGCATAACGCGCTTTCCGCGCACGACTAGGCACCAGGCGTGGCACGGCGGCGCAGCCAGCGGCGCCGGCGGGGCGGCTTGCCGAAGCGGCGGTCGGCTTCGCGGGCGTTCCAGGCGTAAATCACGCAGGTGCCGGCGACCTTATCGTGCCACGCCTGACGCCGGTCGTCCGCCAGCACCCAGAGGAAGCCGAGGCCGAGCGGCAGCGCCGAGAGCCAGAGGCAGAGGTAGCGCACCAGGGCCGTCCCCACGGTCAGCGGCTGCGCGTCCAGGCGCACCACGCGGACGCCCATGAGCATCTTGCCGGGCGTCTGTCCGATCAGCACCCAGAAGAGCACGCAGTACGCCATGGCGAAGAGCGGCGGTGTCAGCGCTTTAGCCAGCAGCAGCAGCGTCGCCAGCCACGCGTACAGTTCAGGGGAGGTGGACCGGATCTGCGCCCACAGGTCGTTGAGCGAGAAGAAGTCGGCCACGAGCGTGAGCGACAGGCCGAACAATGTCAGCGCCAGGCTGATGGTGGCGAGGTCGGCGAGAAAAGCGATCGCCCGGCTGGTGAATCCGGCGTAGTATCCGCGCAGGTTCCTGCGCCGCGGCGTGCGCGCGCCGACATCACTGCTCATCGCGTTTGGGTCGCGGCGCCGCGAGGGCCATCACCTCGGCGGGCGGCGGCGGCAACTGCTCGCGCGGCGGGCGGCCTAGCAGCGCCCGCACCAGCCGCTCGGCGATGTTGTCCGCCGTCACGGTGCGCTCACGCGCCTCGTCCACCACGGTGCCGGCCAGGCTGACGCTCTGCTGAGTGATCAACTGCTGCAACTGCGGACTGTGGCTGAGGTAGTCCAGCACCTCCTGAGCGCTGGTTTGCAGCGCAGTGCGCGCGCTGGCGCGCCCAAGCAATTCCTCGCGCCGCCCCACATCCACCAGCCGAACGATCTCCTGCTCGCCACGCGCCACCAGCCGGCTAAAATCGCGCTCGATCGCCGCGGCGCGTCGATCGCCGACCAGCCAGGTGAACGCCCGCGCCGCCCGGCGGGCCGCGTCGTCGGTGACGCGCCCGAACGCCTGGATCGCGCCGCGCATCTCGCCCGCCGCCACGGCGGCCGCGCCGATCAGCACATAGCGCGCCAGGTCGCCCTGGGTTTCGCGGCGCAGCGGGCGCACGTCGTCCGTTGGCCCGATGGCGCGCCGGGCGCTGGCATCCCACGCCGCCAGGCGGCGCAGCAACTCCTCCCACCCCTCCAGCGAGAGGCCCATCAGCAGCCGTGCCAGCGCGTCCAGCGAATCGAACGCCGCGCGCGGCGCCTCCGGCCCGACATCCGGTGCGAGCACAGGTCGGGCCAGCGCCGTCGCCGCGCCATCGACCGCAGCGCGGGGGGCAGCGGGCGCCTCCGGCGGGAGCGCCGCCTCCACTCCGGCAGGTTTCGTTTCGTGCATCGGCGCCTCCGCGAGCAGGATGCCGGGCATTATACCGCACCACGCGCCCGGCACACCGGAGGCGGGTGGTGGCGCGTGGTGGACGATGGACCGTAGACGACAATGGACGAAGGACGAAGGACGGAGAACGGTGTCATCGTGTCATCGTGTCACCCGCCCACCCGCTCACCTTGACTCCGTGGCGCCTGCGCCTGGCATTCGTTCTTCGCCATCCCCTCGCCACACCCCCCGTCCATCGCCCGGTCGAGGTGCTCACGCGCCGCCGCCAGCAGGGCCGCCGCGCGCGCCTGCCCGCGGGCGAAGGCGGCGGCATCCCCGCGCCGTAGCGCCGCCACCGAACGATCATGGGCGGCCCGGGCCGGCGCGTAGGCCGCGGCGAAGCGGCGCTGCTCCGGCAGGGGCACCAGCGGCACGCGCACCTGCCGCAGCTCACCGGCGCTCAGGTTGGCCGTGCCGACCCCGTTTTGCAGCCTGAGCAACTGGGCGCGGCCCCAGCGCCCGCCGAGGAACAGGAACAAATAGGTTGGATCGATGCCGGCGGGCCGCAGGATGAAGACATCGCCCGTGCAGGACGGGCCGGGCTCGTGCGTCACCAGGCAGACCCGCCCGCGCCCCGCGCCGCCGATGCCGGCGCACGACACCAGCACATCGCCGCGCTGTACCGCCGTACGCGCCAGCCGCCGGAAGGCGCGCTCGTCGCAGCGCTCGATCCGGGCGAAATTGTAGCCCGCCGGCAGGAATTCGCGAGTCTGGTAGTACTCGTACGGCAGCCCCGGCTCCTTGGACTCGCCGCGCGACGGCCGTACGTGGTCGCCGGCCAGCAGCCCGCCGCGACCCAGCAGCTCGCCCAGCGCCACAAACGGAGGAGCCGCCAGTCGCTCCATCAGCCGCTGGAAGGACGGCTGCCAGAAATGGGCGTCCAGCCGCTCTGCCAGCGCCGGGCCCTGTTCCACCCAAAAGTAGTCGGAGAGGTGCGGGGAGGCGCACCTCGTATGGGCCGGCGCGCCGCCGGCTGTCGGCAGCGCGCCGGCGGGCTGGGGCGCCGCGGCCGGCCCATGGAACGCCGCCACAAGCGCCGGCAGGTCGTCAAGGCTGGCGGCGATGCCGAAAAACGCCCGGTGGCCGGCCGGCGCGGGCGCCGCCTGCACCACCAGCAGGCTGCACGCTGCGCTCGTTCCCACTCTGCGAAAGGTCTCGCGCGGCAGGTCGAGCACGGCCAGCAGTGTGACACGGCGCAGCAGGTCGGCCCGCATCCCGCGCAACCGCTCGTTGGCCAGGATGCCGCTGGGCAGCACCAGCGCGATGTAGCCGCCGGGCCGCGCCAAGTCGAGCGCCCGCAGCAAGAAGCGCGCCTCGCTCGCGAGCGGCGAGCCGTCGCGCGGTGTCGCCACGCCGAAGGGCGGGTTGCCGACCACCAGGTCGAACGCAGCGGCGGGCAGGCTGTCCGCCGCCAGACCGTCCGCCCGGCGCACGCCCGGCAGCCCTTCCGCCGCCAGCCGCGCGACCAGCGCGCCATCCACGTCGCAGCCCGCGAGCGCGGCGGGCGCGGCCAGCCTCTGGGCCGCAGCGAAACGCAAGAACGCCCCGTCGCCGCAGGCCGGGTCGGCGATGCGCGGGTGCGGCGGGAGCCGGCCGCGCAGCAGCCCGTAGGCGCAGGCGACCACCGGCGTGGGGGTGAAGAACTGGCCGAGGCGGCGGCGCTGCGAAGATGACTCGACCATAGGAATGCCCGTGCCACAAAAGCTATCCACATTTTGTGGATAGCTGTGGAAAATGGTTCTAAATCTGGGCGACGATCTGACCGCGGCGCTCTGGCCGCGCTGGCGATTATAGCGCATCCGTGGTGCGGCCAACTGAGGAGTTACGCGGCCGCCCGCGTGGCGGGCGGCGTGGCGAGCCACACCCCCTCCCCAGCCTCCCCACCGCCTGGGTTCTGTCACATCGTACTGGTGACCCTCTCGACAGCTGCAACCGGTGCGTGTACCATGCGTACATGGAGGTGCAGCCGGGCATCGCCGCGGCTCGCACACCCCGTCTACCCGCCGATCGACAAGGAGGCGTCATGGCCGTTATCGCAGGCATCGCCGTCGGGTTTGTCGCCTGGTTTTTACTGCGCTATCTGGCCGCCGGCCTCTTCACCGTGGACCAGAACGAACGCGCGGTGAAGACTGTCCTCGGGCGGGCCGAGCGCCTGCCCAAGTCCACCCTGGAGGATCCGTTCGCCGAGTATCTCCCGCCGGAGGAGCGCGCGCGCTACAACTACCCGCAGGTACGCGTCATCCCGCCCGGCGGGCCGTATTTCAAGTGGCCATGGGAGCGGGTGCATAAGGTCTCCGTGGCCACGCAGACGGTGAGCATGGCCTTCGACCCAGAGGACCCGAGCGCCAACCGCGGCGGCACGGTGCTGGAGGCGGTCACCAAGGACCAGCTCAATGTTGGCCTCACCGGCCAGATCCGCTTCCGGGTCTGCGAGCGCAACCTGTACGCCTACCTGTTCGGCGTGAAGTCGCCGGTCACGCACGTGATGGGCTACTTCGTCTCGGTGTTGCGCGAGCGGATCGCCAACTTCGAAGCGCCGAACCGCCCGCAGACGGATGGCGCGGTGCCGGACGCGAGCGTCGTCACCGGCGTGTCGATCAACGACCTGCGCAAGAACCTGCGCGATCTGAACGAGTTGATGGACCGCGAGTGCCTCTCGTCCGAGGCGCGCTACGGCGTCACCTTCGACGCCTCGCTGATCACCGGCATCGACCCGCCGCACGACGTGGAGTCGGCGCTGGCGGCGATCAACACCGCGCACAACCAGGTCTCATCCGACATCAGCCTGGCGCAGGCCGCCGCCGACCAGAAGATCGTCCAGTCGCGGCGAGCGGTGGAGATCGAGATGCTGAAGGCCCAGGCCGAAGTGGAGCCGCTCAACGCGCTGGCGAAGCAACTGACCGAGCTGAAGGCGCAGGGGCCGGGGGCCATCCAGGCCTACCTGCGGAACGTACGGCTGGGCCTGTACAGCCAGGCGCAGCGCGTGATTGTGGAGGCCGAGCGATGATCATCCAGTTTCTGATCGCCGCGATCGCGACCTTCTTCTTCTGCCTGATCGCGGTGCCGCTGGCGCTGGGCCTGCTGCGCGCCTTCGGCCTCTACGCGATCGTGTACGAGGGCACCTGCCACGTCTACACGCTGTTCGGCAACGTCCTCGGCGTGCTGCGCGAGCCGGGCTTCTACATCCTGCCGTTCAAGCTCGGCCCGGCGGCCTTTATCGTCAACTGGCTCGGCAAGCGCTACGTGCTCGACATGCGGCTCGATCAGCGCTACCTGCGCAGCCAGCCGGTCAACTCGGAAGAAGGCGCGCCGATGGGCGTGGGCATCTGGTACGAGATGTTCATCAGCGATCCGGTGGCGTACCTGTTCCGCAACGCCGACCCGCAGGGCAGCCTGGCGGCGAACGTCAGCAACGCCGCCGTGCGCTCGCTGAGCAACCTGCCGCTGGAGGACCTGCTCGAGAACCGCCACGCGATGAGCCGGATGGTGCGCGAGGAGGTCTCGCCCAAGTCGGCGGAGTGGGGCTACCAGCTCGGCTCGGTCTACATCCGCAAGGTGCACTTCCGCGACGAGGGGATGATCCGCCAGATCGAGGCCAAGGTGGTCAACCGGTTGCGGCAGGTCACCTCGGCGATCAAGCAGGACGGCGCGAACCAGGTGAGCATCATCACCAGCACGGCGGAGCGGCAGGCGGCGGTCGAGTTCGCCAAAGCGCAGGCCATCCGGCCCAAGGTGATCGGCGAGGCGCTGCATCGGATCGCCGAGGACCCCGAGGTGGCCGAGGCGCTGTTCGAGATCCTGGAGACGCAGCGGGTGCTCGAGAGCCACGCCGGGGTCACGGTCGTCCCGCCGCGCAGCCCGGTGCTCACGCAGCTCCTGGCCTCCGAGCCGATCGCCGGGCGGCCGCGGGTAGCGCAGAACGGGTCGTGATGCGCTGTGCGCGGTGTGGTTGACGGAGGATGGATGGCGGGCAACTGACGCCCGCCGCCCATCCCCCACGCGGCGGCAGGGCGCGCCGCCGGGCGCGAGTCACGCCCGGCGGCGCGCCGCCCGCTCGATCCGGTAGCGGCGTATCCCGTATGAGAGCAGGATCGGCAGCAGCAGCGGCAGCCAGTTGCGCCAATAGCGGAGATCGGAAAGGAAGAGCCGCCACGGCGCCAGCCGCAGCGCCAGGCGGTAGCGGAACCACTCCAGCCGGCCGACGGCCGGCTCGGGCGGGAGGTATCCCCGACGGAGCGTGGCGCGGTGCAGCGCGCGCGAGTCCGCCAGGCGACGATCAGGCTTACGCCGGGCCATCAGCGCCCTCCTGGGCTACCGGGGCCGCCGGCGCGCCGCGGCGGCTCCGCAGCCACTCCACGATGATCGGCACGACCGACAGCGCCACAATCACCACCGCCACGATCTCGAAGTTGTTCTTGATCAGCGGGATGTTGCCGAACAGGTAGCCGGCCCAGACAAAGATCGTCACCCACACCACGCCGCCGATAATGTTGTAGCTCAAGAACTTGCCGTAGTGCATGGTCCCGACGCCGGCGACGAACGGGGCGAAGGTGCGGACGATCGGCACGAAGCGCGCCAGGATGATCGTCTTGCCGCCGTACTTCTCGTAGAAGCGCTGCGTCTTCTCCAGGTGCTCCTGCTTGAGGAAGCGCACCTTGCCGCTGAAGGCCCGCGGCCCGACCCACGCGCCGATCCAGTAGTTCACCGTGTCGCCGAGCACTGCCGCGACCATCAGGAGCACCCAGAGCAGGTAGACATTCAGCGTGCCGCTCGGGTCGAAGGCGGCGATCGCGCCGGCTGCGAAGAGCAGTGAGTCGCCCGGCAGGAAGGGCGTCACGACCAGGCCGGTTTCGCAGAAGATGATCAGGAAGAGGATCAGATAGGTGAGAAAGCCAAACTGCTGGATCAGCTCGACCAGATAGCGGTCAACATGCAGGACGACATCGATCAGGCTGCGAAGAAACTCCATGCTGTTTCCTTGCTGACGAGAGGCCGATAGCCGCTGGCGTGGCGCCGCGCGGGCCGCCCGGCGCAGATCTGTAGTGGATTGTACCGGACACAGCCGCGGGCTGTCAATGAGCCAGCGCTGACAGTCCCGTCATGATTTGAGTTATGCTTTCGCTGGAGCGCGGCTCCGGCATACTGCATGTGTCTCCTCCGGATGCGCAGGGACGGAAGCTGTTCATAGCCCCCTGTCCACGCCCCCACGAGGAAGGTTCATCGGCCGACATGGCCAGGCGCTCGTGGACCCGGGAGGTGAGGGCCTGGAGCGCAGCACCACGCAGAAGGGCAACAGTCGCACGTGTGTGCTCGCCGCATGGGAACCAGGCGCGGCGAGGAAGCCATGGGTTAGGGGAAGCGGACGGCAGCGCGCGACCCATGCATCGAAGCGAGGTGGCCGCTCCGCTGTTCCCTCTTGTCAGCACCAGCGACCTGGCGGAGGAGAGGCCAGCGTGGGAATCCACGGCCCCTCCTCCGCCGCTTGCCCCCAGACAGGCAGCGCTCCGCCAGCGGTGCGGTCACCCCGTGCCGTATGACCAACGGCCTATTGCGCTCGATGGTATACTACGGATAACAAAATAGTTAACCGGCCCGTCATCCTTCCCTACAACGCGCCCAGGGTCGGTGCGCCGCCCGCGACCATCGCCGCAGGCGCTGCCTCCGACACGCTTCGCGCCCATGCATGTCCGAAAGGAGGTGAGAGCAATGCGGTCGATGTTCACGTGCCTCCGTACCTTCGGGGTGCGGCTGCGCGCCGCGGCGCAAGCGGCCGTGGGTGCGCTGGCCCGTGCTCCCGGCCAGGGGCTCGTCGAGTACGGCCTGGTGCTGGTGCTGATCATGGTGGTCTGTGTCGCCATCTTAACGACCACCGGCAAGACGGTCAGCGAGGTGTGGTACGACAAGATTATCGCGACCTTTCCGCATTAGGCAGGCGATCTGAACTATTTTTCTTTGTTCCCGGCGGCGCGTGACGAATCACGCGCCGCTGTGTTTTTCGTCCGGCCCGCGCGGGGCTACCCGCAGCGTCCGCTCGGCGCGGTAGCTGACGAGGCCGGGCGGCCCGCCGGGCACGCGGCGCACCAGCCGGCGGCGCGCGACATCCACCTCCACCGCGGCGTCGCCGCGCGCAGCGCTGAACCAGGCGGCCAGTCCCGCGGCTTGCACCAGCGTCCGCTCCGGCACGTCCGCGCCGCCGCTCTTGACCAGCACGTGCGCCCCGGGCCTGCCGCGGGCGTGCAGCCACAGATCGTCCGCCGCACCGATGGTGAAGGTGACCTGGGCGTTCTGCCCGGCGCTCCGCCCGACGAAGATCGCCAACCCATCCTCCGAAACGACGCGCAGCGGCGGCTGCCGGCGCATTTTTGGGCGCCTGCCCGGCGGCGGGCGCAGGTAACCGGCCTCTTCGGCCTCCCGCCCGATCTGCTCGATCGCCTCGTAGCCCTCGGCGAGGGCCAGCAAGGCCAGCAGCTCATCCAGCCCGGCGAGCCGCGCCTCGGTCTCGCGCAACCGCTCCGGCACCTGCGCCCGCGCGCCCCTGGCCTTGTCGTAGGCGCGGAAGCGCTCCTGCGCGTTCTCCAGCGGTGTGCGGGCCGGGTCGAGCGCGATGCGCCGCCCCTCGACCTCCAGCGCGGTCTGGCCGGGCGCGAGGGTGTGCATGAAGCCGAGGATCATCTCGCCTTCCCAGCGCAGCCGGTCAAGTTCAGCCACCTGTTTCAGTTCGTGGGTGAGTTGGTCGCGCTGGCGCTCGAGGCGGGCGCGGCTCTCGCCGAGCGCCGCGGCCAGCGCCGCGCGCCGCTGCTGGTGCGACGCCAGGCCCTCGCGGGCGGCGTAGAAGGCGTCCAGCGCGGCGGAGATCGACGACTGGGGCGCGACGTTCGGCAGGTGGGTGAGCCGGTAGGGGGCGTAAGCCAGCGGCCCCTCGCCGCTGTGCGCCAGGCACGGCTGCCACGGTAGCTCCCACAGGCCGCGCAGCGCCAGCGCCAGCGCCGTCCAGGGCAGATCCGGCCCCAGCGCTGTGTCGGCGGCCCCGGTGGCGCGGAAGACCGCCTCGCGGGCGGCCAGTGGCGACAGGCCGCCGTACGCGCCGACCAGCGCACGGGCCAGATCCGCGCCGGGCTGACCTGCGGCCAGCGCCCGCAGGCCCTCCGGCGTGGCCCGGCGCGGATCGCGCTTATCCTGGCGCGGCGGCAGTTCGTACGGCTCGTGCGGAGCGACCGGTCGTCGGCTCATGGTAGGGGTGACGTGCCGGATGCTGTCGAGGATTATGTTATCATCGCCGACCAGCACGATATTAGCGCGGCGCTCCATCGTCTCCACCACCAACTCGCTGTGCAGCGGCTCGGGCGAATCGAGCGGCTCCCAATCGTCGGTGTCGTCGCCATCGGGCGGCGCACCCTCCATGTTGCGCGACTGTGGACCTTTGACTATACTAAGAATGACCACCCGCTCCAGGTCCGGCTGTTCGATTGTGACGATTCGCCCGCCGAGCACGTATTTGCGCAGCAAGAGCAGCAGCCGCGTCTCGCCCTCCACGCCGCGCGATGGCCGCGTAGCGGTGAGCTGCACCCGCGCGAATTGCGGGTGCGCCGAGAGCAGCAAGTGGCAACGCCGGCCGTGCGCAAAGACCTCCAGCGCCACGCCGAGCCGCCCGGTCAGCCGCACCCGTTGCACGCGGCCGCCGATCAGCGCCGCCCGCAGTTCATCCACCACCGCCGCAAGAGTCAGTGCATCGAACAACATCGCCGCTCGGATGGTAGATCGCAGCTCGAACAGCACGCTGCCCGGCCCGGCACTATACCACGCAACCGGCCATGGGCGAACAGGAGCGTTATGACCCCGACTGTGCGCAACCCGATCATCGAGGGCGGGCCGCCGGTGCCACTGCTGGTGGTGATCTCCGGCCCGTCCGGCGTCGGCAAAGACACCGTGCTGATGCGCATGCGCGACCTGGGCTTTCCATTTCACTTCGTGGTGACGGCGACCGACCGGCCGCAGCGCCCCGGCGAGCGCGACGGCTACGACTATCATTTTGTCACAACCGCGCGCTTCGAGCAGATGATCGCCGACGATGCGCTGATCGAATGGGCGCGGGTGTACGACAATTACAAGGGCATTCCGAAGAGCGAGATCCGCGAAGGGCTGGCGAGCGGCAAGGACGTGATTCTGCGGATCGATGTGCAGGGCGCGGCGACCATCCGGCGGCTCGCGCCCGAGGCGGTGCTGATCTTCCTAGCGCCCGGCCGATTCGACGAGCTGCGCACCCGGCTGCGCTGGCGCCGCACCGAGTCGCCGGACGAACTCGAGCGGCGGCTGGAGGTGGCGCGCCGCGAGATGGAAGAGGTCGATCGCTTCGATTATGTCGTGATCAATAGCGAGGACCGGCTGGACGACGCCGCCAGCCAGATCCGGGCGATCGTCGCCGCCGAGAAGCACCGCGTGCGCGTCCGCCGCGTGTCGCTGTAGGGCGCGTGGGCACGCCGCGACGCCGCCCGGTCACCCCCGGCGCGGATACCCGCGCATCGCCCGTATTTGGTACAATACAGCGAGCACACAATCGGCGGGCCAGCGGCCCGCGCAGACGGGGAGAGGGCAGGCTTACGGGGGTGGGGGCCGGCGGGCGAGGGCCGAACCACACACGCCACCGCCATCCGAGCCTGGTGGCGCTTGTCCCCGACGACGCTGAGCGGCGCGGATCGGCTGCTGCCGACCCCGCCGGGCTTGCACCGACCGACACAGGACGCATCGCGATGGGGCTTCAAGAACAACTTCAGCAGGACTTGAAAACGGCGTTGCGCGCCGGCGACCGCGAGCGGGTCAGCACGATCCGCATGGCGCTGGCCGCGCTCCAGAGCGCACAGATGGCGCAGGTGAAGGCCGCCTACGATCAGGCCAGCGCCGCGGCCGGCGCCGCCGAGGGCGAGACCGAGGTGGCGATCGACCGTAACGCGGCCCTCAGCGACGAGGCGGCACTGAACGTGCTGGCGAAAGAAGTCAAGCGGCGGCGCGAGGCGGCGGAACTGTACACGCAAGGCGGGCGTCCAGATCTTGCCGCCAGCGAGGAGCGGGAGGCCGCGATTCTCGAAGCCTACCTGCCCCGGCAGTTGTCCGCCGATGAGTTGCGGCCACTCGTCGCGGCGACGCTCGCCGATCTCGGCGCGCGCGGCCCGGGGGACATGGGCCGGGTGATGCCCGTGCTGATGCAGCAGTTCAAGGGCCGCGCCGATGGCCGGCTCCTCAGCCAGCTCGCCCGCGAGTTGCTCGGCCAGCGGTAGCGATCGGGCCACCGCGCGAGCGCCGGCCCGCCAGCATGCAGACGCCAGAACCATGCGCCGCATCCTCAAGCCCCGCGCCCAACGCCGCCGTGAGGCGCGCGCTGAGCTGACACCCGCGGCCCGTGTGCGCCGCCAGCGGCTGCACCTCTGGGCCGCCATGGGGGTGCTTGCGCTCGCGCTGTGGGGCGTCTTTCTGATCGTCCCGCCCACCGTGCCAGGACTCCAGCCCGGCCTGCCCAGCCCCGTCACGATCCAGGCGCCGCGGACCCTCAAATACGAGAGCGCGCTCCGCACCGAGCAGGAGCGCAGCCGCGCCGAAAGCGATCCCGCCAATATCGTCTACCGCGACGACCCGAATATCCTCATCGGCCAGCGCGCCCAGCTGAGCGAGCTGCTGCAGTCGATCACCCAGATCCGGCAGGATCCAACCCTCGATCGGGCGGCGAAGCAGGCACGCCTGGCCACGCTGCCGGATTCTACGCTGGCGATCTCGCCGACGCTGGCGACCCGCCTGATACGTCTGAACGACGACCAGTGGCAGGTGGTCAGCCGCGGCGCACTCGACCTGTACGACCGGGCCGTGCGCGAGAACAATTACGTGATCAGCGACCAGGATCTGGCCAACCTGCGCCGCACCTCGCTGCCATACTGGGCTTCGCTCTACGAACGGGGCGAGCCGCGCGAGCTGATCCTGCTGTTTGCCAACGCATTTCTCAAAGCTAACCGTGTGGTGGATGAGCAGGCGACGGCACAGCGGCGGCAGCAGGCGCGCGCTGCCGTCGCACCGGTGACGGTCACGATCCTGGAGGGCGAAAATATCGTCCGCGAAGGGGACGTCATCACCCCGGCAGTCGAAGAGAAGCTGGAGGCGCTCGGCCTGCTGCGAGTCGAGCCGAAATGGTGGCTATTGGGTGGCGAGGGGTTGCTCGCGGCGTTGCTCGCCGCACTGTTCGGCGCCTACCTGATGCAGTGCCAGCGCCAGGTGTGGATGAGCGACCGGCCGCTGCTGGTGGTCTGCGGCCTGTTCGCGCTCACAGTGCTGGCGGCGCGCTTCGTGCTGCCGCTGACGAACGGCTGGCAGTACCTCTTCCCGCTCGCCGCCACCGCCATTCTGATCGCGGCGCTGTTCAACGCCGAGATCGCGCTGGTCGCGGCGACGCTGCTGAGCGTCGCCGTGGCCTTCATCGGCGACCGGCAGTTCGGCCTCGGTGCGACGCTGCTGTTCGGCACCATGGCCGGCGTGTTCGTGATCGGCCGGCCGCAGCGCTCGCTCACCTTCCTCCTTGCCGGGCTGGCCGTCGCCATGACCACCGCGCTGACCGAGACCGCGTTCGGGCTGATGAGCGCGCTGGAGCCGCGCCCGGAGCAGATCCTGCCGATCCTGCTCTTCAGCGGCGTGAACGGCGCGCTGTCGGCAATCGTCGCGCTGGGGCTGTACAACCTGGCCGGGCAGATCGCCGGGATCGTGACGCCGTTCCAGCTGATGGAGTGGGGCCACCCGGCGCAGCCACTGTTGCGCAAGCTGATGCGCGAGGCGCCCGGTACCTACTACCATAGCATTGCCGTCGGCAACCTGGCCGAGAGTGCCGCCGAGGCGATCGGCGCGGACGCCCTGCTGCTGCGGGTCGCCGCCTACTATCACGATGTTGGCAAGGTGCTGCGGCCCTATTTTTATACCGATAACCAGAGCGACCGCGAGAACGTGCATAACGAACTCGACCCGCAGACGAGCGCCAGAATTATCGCCGACCATGTGCGGGAAGGGATGCAGATGGCGCGCGAGGCCGGCCTCCCCAAGCAGATCGTCGATTTCATCCCAACACACCACGGCACGACCACGATTCGCCACTTCTACCAGCTCGCCCTGCAACAGCACGACTCGGTCGACCCGGCCGACTTCCGCTACCCCGGCCCGCGCCCGCAGACCAAGGAGCAGGCCATCCTGATGCTGGCCGATACCGTCGAGGCGACGGTGCGCTCGAAGGCCCAACACGGCCAGATCCTCTCGGCGCGCGACAACCTGCCGAACGGCAATGGGCGCGGCGCGAACGGCAAGCAAACCCTGGAAGAGCTGGTGAATGCGATCATCGACGAGCGGGTGCGCAGCGGCGAGCTGGACGAAAGCACGCTGACGCTGAGCGACCTGGCGCGCATCCGGCAGGCGTTCATCACGACGCTCCAGGGGATCTATCACCCGCGGGTGGAGTACACGCCGGAGGTCGTGAAGCCGGTGGAGAGCGGGCGCTAGCCTGCCTGGAGAGGGGGAGATGGGAGAGGAGCAGGCCATGCTTACCGTCGAGATCCAGGTCGCCGCGCCGTTTGAAGCGGCGGTCGATCTGGCCCTGATCGAGCGGGCGGTGCGCGAGACGCTCGCCGCCGAGGGCGTGACCGGCCCGGCCGAGGTGAGCGTGCTGGTCAGCGACGATGCTGCGCTCCAGGCGCTCAACCGCGACTACCGCGGGGTGGACGCGCCGACCGATGTGCTCTCGTTCGGCGACGGGGGCGAGGCCGGCGGGCCGGCGTTCGTCGCTGCGCCCGGCGCGCCGCGCTACCTGGGCGACATCGCGATCTCCTGGGAGCGCGTGCTGGCGCAGGCCGCCGAGTACGGTCATATGCCGGCGCGCGAACTGGCCTACCTGACCACCCACGGCGTGCTGCACCTGCTCGGCTACGACCACGAGCGCGGGCCGGCGGACGCCGCCGCGATGCGCGCCCGCGAGGAGGCGGTGATGGCCCGGCTCGGGCTGCCGCGTGAAACCGCATGAAGACGACGGGCCGACGACCAGCGACCCGCAACCGGCGACCGACGGCCGGCGACGGCCCATCGCCCGCCATCCATCGTCCGCCGGCGACCGGCGATCGGCCGCCGCCCGCCCCGCGCCCCGCGCCCGCCACGCGCGCCGCGACGCTCCTGGCGTCGTTCGGCTATGCCTTCGCCGGGCTGCGTTACCTGCTGTGGACGCAGCGCAACGCCAGAATTCACGTGGCGATCGGGCTGCTAGCGGTCGCGGCCGGCTTCTTCTTCCGCATCGGGCACGACGAATGGCTGGCCCTGGTGCTAACGATCACGCTTGTGCTGACCACCGAAGGGTGCAACACCGCGCTGGAGGCGGCGGTCGATCTGGCATCGCCGGAGCTGCACCCGCTGGCGAAGATCGCCAAGGACGTGTCCGCCGGCGCGGTGCTGTTGGCGGCCATCGCATCCGTGATCGTCGGCCTGATCATCTTTCTGCCGCGCCTCTGGGCGCTTGTCGCGCCGTGAACATTCTGCTGCTCTCGCCTTACCCGCCCTTCCCGCCCCACGGCGGCGGCACGATGCGCATCTACCAACTGCTCCGCGGGCTGGCCGCGCACCACTACGTCACCTGCCTGACCTTCGCGCCGACCGCTGAGGCCGAGGCCGGGCTGGCGCCGCTACGCGATTGCTGCCGCGTCCTGGCCGTGCGCGGTCCGGCGCCGCGCTCGCTCGCCCGCCGGGCCTGGACAACCGCCACCTCGCCGCTGCCAGACATGGCGCTCCGCAACGCCTCGCCGGCCTACGCCGCCGCGCTCCGCCGTCTGCTGGCCGAAGAACAGTTCGATGTGGTTCAGGCGGAAAGCATCGAGATGAGTTCACAGTTCACGGTGCTGCGTACAGCGGTGCGCTCGCCGAACGCAGCACGCACAAGGCAGCACGCACACCTGATCCTCGATCAGTTCAACGCTGAGTTCGTGCTGCAACGGCGCGCTTTTCAGACGGATGTGCGCGCGCCGCGCCGCTGGCACGCGGCGGCCTACTCGCTGGCGCAATGGCTCAAGCTCGCCGCCTACGAGCGGCGGGTGATGCAGGCCTGCGACGCGGTGCTCGCTGTCTCGGAGGACGATCGGAAGACACTGCAACGGCTCGCGCCCGCCGCCCGGATCGCGGTCGTGCCGAACGGCGTGGACACCGCGTATTTCAGCCGGGCGGCGCTCGGGGCAGGCGCGGCACCCCCCGGCGGGCCGGCGTTGGTCTTCAGCGGCACGCTCGACTTCCGCCCGAACATCGACGCAGTGTTGTGGTTCGCCCGCGAGGTGCTGCCGCTGGTGCGCGCCCACCGCCCGGATGCGCGCCTGCGGGTCGTCGGGCGGCGGCCGGGGCCGGCGCTGCGCGGGCTGGCATCCGAGGCGGTGGAGATCGTCGGCGAAGTGCCGGACGCGCGCCCACACATCGCCGGGGCGGCGGTGTATGTCGTGCCGATGCGGATCGGCGGCGGGGTGCGGCTGAAGCTGCTGGAGGCGCTCGCGCTGGAAGCGCCGGTGGTCAGCACGCCGATGGGGGCGGAGGGCGTGGCCGGGCTGCGCGACGGCGAGCACTGCCTGCTGGCCGACACGCCGTCGCGCTTTGCCGCGGCGACGCTGCGGCTGCTGGACGACCCGGCGCTCGGGCGGCGGCTCGGAGCGGCCGGGCGGGGGCTGGTGCAGGCGGGCTACGACTGGTCGGTGATCGTGCCCCGGCTGGAGGCGGTGTATCAGGAGCTGGCCGGCTAACTACGCGCGTCGGCGAAGGGCCAACACAGGCTCTGCCGTTCCAGACGCGACACGCCGGCCTTCGGCCATGGTCGGTAACGCCCCTCTGCTATGCTGTGGCGCAGGGGCCGCCTGCCGTCACAGCGCCGATGCCGAACCAGCCGCACAACCCGCGCCGCATCTCCGCCGGGGCGACGCTCTTCGCCCTGGCCGCGCTGCTTGGCGCGTACCTCGCCCTCGCCTACGGGCCACGCCTGCTCCGGGCCGCACCGCCCGCGTCCGCCGGACCGATCACGGCCTTCTTCACCACCCCGACGCTGCGCTACCCCGACGATCCGCGCGACCGCGCTGATTCGCCGCTGCTGGATGCGGTGCTCGCCGATATCGAAGGCGCCCGGCAGGCGGTGGATGTGGCGTCGTTCGACTTCGACCTGCCGCCGCTGGCCGATGCGCTGCTGCGGGCCGCGCGGCGCGGGGTGGCGGTGCGCGCCGTCTTCGACAGCGAGAATCTGGCCGATCCCGAGACCTCGCTGGCGGCGGGCAGGCTGGAGCAGGCGGGCATCCCGATCGCATTCGACCGGCGCGCCGGCTTCATGCATCACAAGTTCCTGGTGATCGACCGCCGTGTGATCTGGGCCGGCTCCTGGAACATGACCGAGAACGATACGTTCCGCAACAACAACAATATGCTGCGATTCGCAAGCCAGGCGCTGGCGGCGCGCTATGCCGCGGAGTTCGAGCAGATGGCCGGCGGGGCGTTCGGCAGCAGGAAGGCCGCGGGGGCAGGCAACGCGCTACGGGTCGGGCGGGCGCAGGTGGAGGTCTACTTCTCGCCCGGCGGCGGCGCGGAGGCGCGCGTCGCCGCGTTGGTGGGCCGCGCCCGGCGCAGCATCCGGTTCATGGCGTTCTCGTTCACCTCGGCGCGCGTCAGCCAGGCGATGGCCGCGCGGGCGGCGGACGGCGTGGGAGTGCACGGCGTCGTCGAGACCCGCAATGCATTGAGCGCGGCGAAAGCGCTGGATCGGCTGCGGACTGCGGGCGCGGCGGCGGCTGAAGACGGCAACTGTTATCAGTTGCACCACAAAGTCATCATCATCGACGACTCGATCGTTATCACCGGATCATTCAACTTTACCGCCAGCGCGGAAACGGAGAACGACGAAAACCTGCTGGTCATCGTCGATCCGGCGATTGCCGCTGTGTATCGCGCCGAGTTCGATCGGGTGTGGGAAGCTGCCCAGCGCCCGCTTCGCTGCGACTCATGAGAGAAGCGCCCGCTTCAGCCAGGAAGCACGGCGCAGATCCGCGACGAAGCGACCAGGGCGCGAAGCAGCGCGCCCCGGTCGTTCATACACGATGGGTCTTCCCACCAGGCCCTTCGCCCGTTCGCCAGCGCTCCGCTACGCGCGCTTCTTCTTGCCACCTGGTTTCTTGGCGGAAGTTACTGCGCTCTTGCCGCGCGTAGATGCTTTCACCGGCTCACTGCCGTTCTTGCTCGGTTCGACCACCCGAAACCGCATGTAGTTACCTTTCGTACGGCGGAAGTCCAGCGCAATGCCCTTGCGCCCGGCCGCCGCCTTCAGGCGATTTCGCACCGTCAGGCGATTCTCACCGTCCAACAGCTCAACCTCGCCGTAGTCGCCGATGCTGTACCCTTCCAGAAGGGCATCGTACTCTTCTTCGATCAGCTTGCGCGTTCCCTTGGTGCGCTTCTGGATGTCGCGCACCTCATCGAGCGAAAGTTTTCGAATCGTCGGCATGGCATCCTCCATTAATCTTCGCGGTCTGTCGATTATCATAATCGATATGTCGATTTTGTGCAAGAGTCAAATCGTAGATATCGAGCGATATCGCGGTTGGGGGCACAAGGGACGAAGATGCTCGCTACCTCTTGTTTTGCCGTGTCAGGGACCAGGTAGCCGCCGCCGACGCGGTGGGAAGGTATCGTTTGCCAGGCTTCGCATCCCCAAGGCCCACGAACACCAGACTTTGATCGAGCCGCGCTGCGCATACGCCGCACGCGGTTGACTCCAGCGGGCCCCTCGCTCGTTGTCCAACAGCGCCGCTTACCGTCGCCCGCGCTCACCCGAGCGCCTGCGGGAAGATTCATAGAATGTTCATTCCACACGCCGGTGCCTCTGCTATAATGGCGCAGGCGTCTCATCGACCATCACAGGAGAACAACCAACGGTATGCGCGAACAGACACGGCCCGCCCGCCAGATCGCCGTGCGCGATCAGGGCAAATCGTTCTTTTTCCGGGCGCTTGCGGGCCTGACCGTGCTCGCGTGCGTCGTATTCTCGCTTCTCGGCTATGTTCAGCCAGTGGTGATGGGAGTCGTTCAGGGGTTGGGCGAGTTTCTGCCGATCTCATCGTCTGGCCACCTGATCATCGTCCCATGGCTGTTCGGCTGGCGGGGCGGCGTGGTCGATACGCTCACCTTCGATGTCGCGCTGCACCTCGGCACGCTGGTCGCCGTCGTCGGGTACTTCTGGCGCGACTGGCTGGAGATGCTGGCCGGCCTGCCCGGGCTCGCTCGCTGGGCCGCCGGCCCGCGCGATCCGCGGGCGCTGCCGGAGCCGGAGCGGCTGCTGGTTGCCGTAGTCATCGCGACCATTCCGGGCGGAATCGCCGGCGTGCTGCTGGAGAAATGGGCCGAGTCGGCCTTCCGCGCGCCGCTGCTGATCGCCATCACGCTCGCCGTCATGGGCGTGATCCTGTGGCTGGCGGACGCCCGCGCGCCGCAGGCCACCCCGCTGAGCCGGCTGACGTGGAGCCAGGCGCTGCTGATCGGGCTGGCGCAGGCGTTGGCGCTGATCCCCGGTGTGTCGCGCTCCGGCGCGACGATCACTATGGGCCGCGGCCTGACGCTCGACCGGGCCGCGGCGGCGCGTTTCTCCTTTCTGCTCAGCGCGCCGATCACGGCGGCGGCGGTCATCTTCAAGCTGAAAGACATTCTGCACATCCCGGCCGCCGAGGTCGGCGCGTTCGTGGTCGGCACGCTGATCTCCGCCGCCGTCGGCGCGCTGGCGATCCACTTCCTCCTTGGCTATTTGCGCCGCGCCGGCTACGGTATCTTCGCCGTGTATCGCCTTGGGCTGGCGGCGCTGATCCTGGCCGTGCTGCTGGCGCGCGGGTAGCGAAGACCCACAGCCGCAGTGTTGGCGCTACCAGGCCTCCGAGCCTTCTGGTCGCCAGGTTGACGGCGGCTACGCCACCGCTCATGGCGAGCGCCGGCGGCGAGCCGCTGACGTGGCGACATGATCTGAAAGACCTCGCCCTGGAGCACGCCGCGTTTCGCCAAGGCGTGCTAGAATCGCGCCAGCCATGCTCCCCGTTCAACGGCGAAGGAGGCGCTATGGGCCGCGTGATCCGTGCTCCCCGCGGAAGCGAACTGTCGTGCAAAGGCTGGCCGCAGGAGGCTGCCCTGCGCATGCTGATGAACAACCTCGACCCCGATGTGGCCGAGGACCCCGCCAACCTCGTCGTCTACGGCGGCACCGGCAAGGCCGCCCGCACCTGGGCCTGTTTCGATGCCATCGTGCGCGAGCTGCGCCGCCTCGACGACGACGAAACCCTGCTGATCCAGTCCGGCAAGCCGGTCGGCGTGCTGCGCACCCACCGCTGGGCGCCGCGGGTGCTGCTGGCCAATTCGCTGCTGGTGCCGAAGTGGGCCGACTGGGCCGAATTCCGCCGGCTGGAGGCGCTCGGCCTGACGATGTATGGCCAGATGACCGCCGGTAGTTGGATCTACATCGGCAGCCAGGGGATCGTGCAGGGAACGTATGAGACCTTCGCCGAACTGGCGCGCCAGCACTTCGGCGGGACGCTGCGCGGCCGCTGGGTGCTCACCGGCGGGCTGGGCGGGATGGGCGGCGCCCAGCCGCTCGCCATCACGATGAACGAGGGCGTCGCGCTGTGCGTCGAGGTCGATCGCCACCGGATCGCACGGCGGCTGGAGACGCGCTATCTCGAGGCTGCGGCGGATACGCTCGAAGAGGCGATGACACTGGTGGAAGAGGCGCTGCGCGATGGCCGGCCGCGCTCGGTCGGCCTGCTCGGCAACGCCGCCGAGGTCTTCGACGAACTGGCGGCCCGCGGCGTCACGCCCGACGTGGTGACCGACCAGACCAGCGCGCACGACGCGCTCGGCGGCTACGTGCCGGCGGGCATGCCCCTCGATGCGGCGCTCGCGCTGCGCCAGCGCGACCCGGCGGCCTACGAGCAGGCTGCGCTGGCCAGCATGGCCCGCCACGTCGCCGCGATGGTCGCCATGCAGCGGCGCGGCGCGGTCGCCTTCGACTACGGCAACAACCTGCGCGCCCAGGCGGCCCGGGCAGGCTACACGGACGCCTTCGCCTTCCCCGGCTTCGTGCCAGCCTTCATCCGCCCGCAGTTCTGCCGCGGGCGCGGGCCGTTCCGCTGGGTGGCGCTCTCCGGCGACCCGGCGGACATCGCGCGGACGGACGCCGCCGTACTGGAACTGTTTCCTCACGATGCCGGCCTGCGCCGCTGGATCACCATGGCCCAGGAGCGAGTCGCCTTCCAGGGGCTGCCGGCGCGCATCTGCTGGCTGGGCTACGGCGAGCGGGCGCGAGCCGGGCTGGCGTTCAACGACCTGGTGCGCCGCGGCGCGGTCCGCGCGCCGATCGTCATCGGGCGCGACCACCTCGACTGCGGCTCGGTCGCCTCGCCCTACCGCGAGACCGAGGCGATGCGCGACGGCTCCGACGCAATCGCCGACTGGCCGATCCTGAACGCGCTGGTGAACACGGCGGCCGGCGCCTCGTGGGTGAGCGTACATCACGGCGGGGGGGTCGGCATCGGCTACTCGATCCACGCCGGCATGGTCGTCGTGGCGGACGGCAGTGCTGAGGCCGATGAGCGACTGGCACGGGTGCTGACGACCGACCCCGGTATGGGGGTGTTGCGCCACGTGGACGCCGGCTACGACGAGGCGGTCGCCTGCGCCCACGAGACAGGCGTGCGCGTGCCGATGCTCGTGCCCGTTCCGCGCAGAGGCGCGCAGCAAGAGGCTGGAGGCTGAGGTCGCTGACACAAAACAGCCGCGCTCCATGCCCTTAAGAAGCTGTCTGAAACGGGAAAGTTTGGCGGGCGCTGCCCTCCTCGTGTCTGTGCACCAGCAGCGGGACGCGTGGCCGGGCGATACTGGCGCCGTGGCGCCGGAGCGGCGATGCAAGAAGGCGCAATGCGCCCAGATGCGCCGCTACGTCTTCAACGTGCATCGTTCCGCCGGTCCATTCGCGCGTTTCCACGCTTGGTCCCGGTGGTGCATGCCCATGATTCTGCGCGGGGGCGATTGTCCTGATCGCGGGCCTGGTCACCTAGCCATGTGCGCTGCGGCAGGCGTGATGGAGCGTCAGGAAACGTACAGGCTACGCGCCGCGCCCGCCGCTGCTATCATCCTGCGCCAGGTAATAGGTCATGCTGTGCAGCACGGAGACTGGGTCGATATAGCGCACCCAGACATCCTCCGGCGCCTGGATCACGACCGGCGCATAGCTGAGGATGGCGCGCACGCCAGCGGCGATCAGGCGATCGGCCACTTCCTGGGCGTGCGAGGCCGGCACGGCGATGATCGCCATCCGGATGTGGTGTTCGGCGATGAGCCGGGGGATGTCGTCGTCGCTGTGGACCGTCAGGCCGTTGAACTCCCGCCCGACCTTCTGCGGGTCGGTGTCGAACAGGGCGGCGATGCGGATGCCGGCGCTGCGAAACCCCTCGTAATGGACGATCGCCTCGCCGAGGTGCCCGATTCCGACCAGCGCCACCGGCCATTCGTGCGTCAGCCCGAGGATTTTTTCGATGTGCGCCAGCAGCTTTTCGACATCGTAACCGATTCCCTGCTTGCCGAACTCGCCGAAATAGGACAGATCTTTGCGAATCTGCGCAGCGGTCACATTAATACGATCGCCAAGCTCCTGCGACGAAACGGAAGTGACGCCTTCTTCCAGCAGGTAGCGCAGGCTGCGGGCATAGAGCGGGAGCCGGCGGATGACAACGTCGGGCGGCGATTCCGGGCGATCCACACGCGCCTCCGTGAAGGAAACTGCCGGTCGAGACGCGCCGGCGAACAGTGCCTGGGTGATTTTGTGAAGTGTAGCACTACCGCGCGGCGGTTGTCAAGCCGCGCATTCGCCGTATAATACCTGCGCAACGCCTGGAGCGATGACGATCTGCTGGGCTCATGGCCTGTACGGTGCTCGGCCGCGCCGTCACCCGCGCGCCCACGGGTCGGGCGGGCATCGGAACGATGGACCGAGGCGGACCGAGGCTTTGGGGATCAGGCTTTCGAGCGAGGCCCACCATGAGCGAGATGTCGCACCTTCCATTTCGCATCAGCGGCACGCGCTACCCGTCGCGCCGCTCGCCCGTCGCTTGCCGACGCGGCATGGTCGCCACCAGCCAGCCGCTGGCGGCCATGGCGGGGGTGCGCGTGCTGCTGGGCGGCGGCAACGCGGTCGACGCCGCGATCGCCACCGCCGCCGCGCTGAACGTCGTCGAGCCGATGTCCACCGGCATCGGCGGTGATGCCTTCGCGCTGATCTACATGGCCGACAGCGGCGAGGTGCGCGCGCTGAACGGCAGCGGCCGCGCCCCGCTCGCCGCCACGCCCGAGCTCTACCGCCGCCGCGGCCACACCGAAGTGCCGCTCTACGACATTCTGGCGGTCACGGTGCCGGGCGCGGTGGACGCCTGGACCACGGCGCTCGACGCCTACGGCACCCGCTCGCTGGAGGAGGTGCTCGCCCCGGCGATCGAGTACGCCGAGGACGGCTTCCCGGTGAGCGAGGTGGTCGCCGCCGCCTGGCACACCATCGCCCCGCGCCTGCGCGACGACCCGGCCGCCGCCCGCACCTACCTGGTGGACGGGCTGTACGCGCCGCTGCCGGGCGAGGTCTTCCGCCAGCCGAACCTGGCCCGCACCCTGCGCCAGATCGCCGACGGCGGGCGCGACGCCTTCTACCGTGGCCCGATCGCCGAGGCGATTGTTGCCACATCGGACGCGCTCGGCGGGCTGCTGACGCTGGAGGATTTCGCGCGGCACCACTCGACCTGGGAGGAGCCGATCAGCGCCAACTACCGCGGCTATACCGTCTTCGAGTGCCCGCCGAACGGCCAGGGCCTGGCGGCGTTGCTGGCGCTCAACATCCTGGCCGATGACGACCTGGCGGCGCTCGGGCCGGACTCGCCGGATGCGCTGCATCTCCAGATCGAGGCGATGCGGCTGGCCTTCGCCGACGCCTTTGCTTACATCGGCGACCCGCATCACGTCGAGGTGCCGGTCGAGGCGCTGCTCTCCTCCCGCTATGCCGAAGCGCGGCGGATGCTGATCGACCCGCGCTACGCCGCCCGCAGCGTGCGCGCCGGGGTGCCGCCGGTGGGCGAGGATACGGTCTACCTGACGGTCGTGGACGAAGACGGTAACGCCGTATCGTTCATCAACAGCCTGTACCACGGCTTCGGCGCGGGGATCGTCGCCGGGGAGACCGGGATCGCCCTGCAGAACCGCGGCGCCTGCTTCGTGCTGGACGAAGGGCACGCCAATTGCCTCGCGCCCGGCAAGCGGCCCTATCACACCATCATCCCCTGCATGGTGCTGCAGGATCGCTGGCTGTGGGCCAGTTTCGGCGTGATGGGCGGCTTTATGCAGCCACAAGGGCATCTCCAGGTGCTGGTGAATATGATCGACTTCGGCATGACGCCGCAGGAGGCGCTCGACGCGCCGCGCTTCGAGGTGCTGACCGACCTGGAGCGGGTGGCGCTGGAGCGCACGTTCGACCCGGCGCTGCGCGCGGAGTTGATCGCCCGCGGGCATCGGGTCGTCGATTCGGAGGCCAGCCTGTTCGGCTTCGGCGGCGGCCAGATCATCCAGATCGACCAGAACAGCGGGGCGCGGATCGGCGGCTCCGACCCGCGCAAGGATGGATGCGCGATAGGGTATTGATCGAGGCGGTGGGGGATGACGAACGACGACGGCAGGCTGCTCAACCCACAACGATCCGGGCCATAGGACAGCCTGCCGCCGTCGTCCGCCCCTCGTCGCGGGGCGGCGCACACGCCCTATCGCCTTATCGCCCCCGGGGCTTCGCCCGGCGCCGGCGTGGTGCGCATCCGGTCCATCGCGCGGCGCATCAGCCGCAGCAGCAGCGCCTCCAGCCCGATCAGCCCGCTCACCCGCCACGCCAGCACCAGCAGGACATGCAGCAGGATGATCCGCCCCTCGAACGCCAGTGTGCCGATGCCCGATAGGATGATGTTCACAACCAGCAGTACCCCGCCGATCGCCGCCGGCACGACCAGCACCCCGGTGACGAACGAGAGCGCTACAGCCAGCTCCAGGAACGGCATGGCCTTCGATAGGTAGGCCGTCAGCCCGGTATCGACCATAAACGCCGCAAAATCGCGGAAGAAGGCGAACGGGACGGCGAGCCTGCCATTGGCGATCGAACGAAAGAGCGGCAGGAGCGCGTCGTTCGTCAGCCAGCCGGCCGCGATCTTGCCCCAGCCCATGCCGAACCAGATCCAGGCTAGGTAGAGCCGCAGCGCCAGCCACAGCGGGGCGGCGTAGCGGTGTGTAAAGGGCCAGCGCAGCGCGCCGATGGCGCCAGCCGCGCCGCGTGGCATCTGGCGGCCGATGGTATGCGTGCCGGTCGAGGTTGTCATGCCGAGCCTCCGTAATGTCGCGTCACTTGTTGCAATGGCGCGAGTATACGGCGGCGGCACGCATTTGTGATGAGCCTCACGAGGTATCTATGGCGGGACGGCACGTCCCGGTCGGGGGCTCAGGTGCTGGCGGGGTGTCCTGGCGCGGCGCGCTGCGTGCGATGAGCGGGCCAGCATTCAGGCGTACGGCGGCGGCGCGCCGCCGCCGGATAGCATCTATGCCCCCGCACACGAGGAGGGGATGTCAGGGGGCTGGGGGCGCCGCCGCAGCCATTCCATTCGTTGCTCCGGCGCCCAGAGTGGGAGCAGGGGCCAGGCGGGTACCCGACATCTGTTGTTCAGGCAGCCTCGGCGCGAGCGCGCCGAAGGAGCCGCATGGCCAGGAAGCGCACGGCCCGGCGGGCAGCCGGGGCGTCTTCGAGCGCAGGTGGCGTCTCGGTATCGTCGATCGCGCGAGCGGGCCGGGTTGTCGCTACTCTTTGCTGTACGGGTACCACCAGCTCTTCCGCTCCATCGCGAAGTCCCAATGGACGTGCTTGGTCTCCAGGAAGGCTTCCAGGCCCTCCTCGCCGAGCTCGCGCGCGCCGCCGCTGAACTTCATGCCGCCGAACGGTCCAGCATCGTTGTCGGTCAGCGGGTCGTTCACCCAGCAGGTGCCGGCTTTTACTTCCTCGTAGTATTGTTTTACCTTCAACGGATCGCGGGTGTACAGGTTGGCCCCCAGGCCGTAGTCGCTGTCGTTCACCAGCTCGATCGCCTCGTCGAAGGTGCGGTAGGTCATCACCGGGATGGTTGGGCCGAACGTCTCTTCGCGCATGATGGTGAAGGAGTGGTCCACGCCGGTGAGGACAGTCGGCTCGTAGAAAAAGCCGCGGCTGAACTGCGGCGGGCGGCGGCCCCCGGTGAGGATGCGCGCCCCACGCTGGCGGGCGTCCTCCACGTGCGCCTCGACCTTGTGGCGGTAGCGCTCGCCGATCAGCGGGCCGATGTCGGTCGTCGGCTCCAGGCCATGGCCGAGCCGCAGGGAGCGGACATAGTCGACCAGTCGGTCGGTGAAAGCGCGGGCGATGCTCTCGTGCACGTACACCCGCTCGGTCGAGGTGCAGACCTGGCCGGCGTTCAGCAGCGCGGCCCAGGCCACGCCCGGCACGGCCACATCCAGGTCGGCATCCTCAGCGACGATAAAGGCGTCCTTGCCGCCCAGCTCCAGGTGGTTCTTCTTCACGCGCTCGGCGGCCAGGCGGGCGATCTCGCGCCCGGTAGCGAACGAGCCGGTGAAGGCGATCATCTGGGTGCCGGGGCTGACGACAAGCTCGCGCCCGACGGTCGCGCCGTAGCCGGTGACGATGTTGACCACGCCGGGCGGCAGGTGGCCGAAGATCTCGGCGAACAGCAACGTGGTGAGCGGGGTCATCTCGCTCGGCTTGATGATCACCGTGTTGCCGGCCGCCAGCGCCGGGGCGACCTTCCAGGCCATCAGCAGGATCGGGTAATTCCACGGCACGATGCAGGCGACGACGCCGTACGGCTCCTTGAGCACCATGGCGAGCTGCGTCGGCTCGATGGAAGGGATGACGCGGCCGCGGATGTTGCGCTGCAACTCGGCGTAGTAGTCGAAGCAGGCCGCGCTCCAGCCCATCTCGTCGCGGTTCTCGACCAGCGGCTTGCCGCCCTCCTGCGTCAGCAGCGTGGCCAGCTCCTCGGTACGCTCGCGGATGTTGCGGGCGACCTCGTGGAGCATGTGCGCGCGGTCGTGCGCCGTGACCTTGCGCCATTCGCGGAAGGCGGCGTTGGCGGCGGCGATGGCGCGGCGGGCGTCCTCCTCGTTGCCCAGCGGCGCCTGGCCGATCACCTCCTCGGTCGCCGGGTCCTGCACATCGAACGTCTCGCCGGTGACGCTGGGCGTGCGCTCGCCGTTGATGAGCATCAGATAAGACATAGCTACCTCGCTGGGCTGCCGTGGCTCAGTCGCCAGCCACCTGGCGATCGTCACGACTGCCTGAAACAGCTCGCTCCCGGGGGCCAGGGGCCGCTGGCCCGCGGCGACTCTCCGCGCCGCCCGCGATGCGCCACCGCCGTGCGTCGCCTACACCTCGCCATACTCCTCCAGCAGCGCACGCCACTCGCCGACCAGTTCGTCGCGCCGGGCGGCGTAGTAGATGTGATCGACGCCGCTCTCGTCGCGATAGACCAGATCGACCTGGCTGCGCATCGGGCGCAGGTAGCCGATATTCCCCCACCAGCGCACCTTCTCCTCGTCCAGCGGCATATCCTGGCTGATCATCCGCGCGGCGTACTGGCGGATGGTGCCCTCCTCGATATCCTGTAGCCGCCATGGCATGGTGCTGGTCTCGCCGGTGCGCAGATTGCAGAAGGTGTAGCGCTCTTCGCCGTTCTCATCGCGGACGATGCCGACGACCTCGATCCCGGTGCGCGGGCGCGGCACGCAGATCAGGTTCATCCAGGCGCCGGTCAGCCTTTCGCGTGGGACATTCGGAAACTCGCGGACCTCCTGGCCATCCTTGTCCTTCATCACCAGGTCGAAGCGCGGCGTACCGTCGTTGGCGCGGTGGATGCGCCAGATTCCGCCCCGCCCGCGCCAGCGCAGCCGGCGCTGCCCCCAGCCTGGCGCGGCCACAGCCTCGCCCGGGGCCTCGTCCAGCGGCTCGCGCCCATCGTCGCCATCGTGGAAGGCGCGCGGCTCCACCTCCGCCACCTCGTCGCCGCTGCGCTCGCCGATCAACTGCTGCCATCCTTCGCTCAGCCCCCAATCCGAGACGCCGAAGAAGATATGGTCGATCTTGCCGTCGGCGTTGCGGTGCACCAGGTCGTATTTGATGCGGTTCCCCTGGCGGTAGGCGCGCCATAGACCAAGCCGTCCGTGCCATTTCACCTGGCTGTGCAGGTCGATCCGGCCCTCGCGCAGGTCTTCGTAGCGGCTGATGGCATAGGCCCACAGCCCCTGCGCCCGGTCGCGGGCGACATTCGCGGTTGTTCGCAGGTCGCGTACTTCGTACAGCCACTGACCGCCGCGCTTCTGCGCGCCAACGATTTCCACGCCTGAGCGCGGCAGGTCGAGCGCCTGACCGCCGTCGAGCGGGGAAGTCGCGCCTTCGGCCAGGGCGCGCCGGCAGAGCTGGAGGATCTCAGCCCGGTCGGCGGGCGCCGTCTGCCCATCGCGGCGGGTGTAGATCACCCCCTCGCGGCTGAGGTATGGCGGCGGCTCGGGCGCCTTGACCTCGACACGGATGAGGTCGCGGCCGTCGTAGCTCAACAGCTCCATCGTCAGGTACGGCGGTGGCACGATACGCTCCTGCACCCTGACGCGCAGCGCCTCGCTCACCTGGTCGGGCCGGCTGACACCCTGCACCGTCCCATCACCTGGGTCGGCGCCGATGATCAGCGTGCCGCCGCCGACATTCGCCAGCGCCGCGACATCGCGCCACAGCTCATCGGCCGCGCTCTCGGCGCGAAGCACATGCCGCTCGCTCGGCGGGCCGACGCGCAGGGTGTCGACCTCCCACTGCTTCTGGTCGCGCTTCGGTACGCGCACGCAGTCGAACTCCTGCGATGTAAAAAGGGCCTTGAGCGCCGCGAACGAGGGATCGGGCAGCAGCAACTCGACGTAGCGATCGCCGACGCCGTGGCGGGCGGCCGGGTCGCCGTTCGGCTCGCCGCTGCGCCGGACCCGGTGCGCGTCCGAGCTCTGGATGCAGAACATGCGCCGTTCGTAGTGCTCGGTGCGGCCGTTGTACCACCCCGGCGAGGTGAACTTTTCGTGGTCGGTGTAGAAGTTGATGAACTCGATGGCATGCAGAAACGGGCTCTGGGTCGCTGCGACGCGCGCCTGGCCGCTGGTGCCCATCCGCAGCGTCTCGGTGATCACACCATTCGCCCCGTTCGCGTGCGCCGCGATGACGATGCCGCCGGCCCGCGCGATGATCTCATAGGCTTCGGTGACATGGCGCGTGCCGGGGATGGCGCAGGCGCCCCGTTTGAGCAGCTCTGCCGGCACGCCGAGCTGGAGCAGCGTGGCATCGATCAGGCTGGTGGGGCGATCCGGGGGGAAGATGCCAAGGATATGCGCGCCGTAATGCGAGGTGAACTCGAAGCCGGGCAGCACGGTGATTTTGGCGCGCAGGCGGCGATACTCGCTCAGGCGAGCCTGCTCGTCGTCCGTCAGGCGGCCGGCGCGGTCGAGCGCTTCCAGGAACTCGATCTCGCGGATCATCTGCTCGTAGCCGTGGACGGTGTTGTGGTCGGTAAAGGCGATCAGGCTCAGGTCACGGCGTTCGGCCTCCTGCAGGATGTCAAGATAACTCGCGTGCGGTTCTGCGTAATCTTCCGATGCTGGTGTGTGAATATGCAAGTCGGCACGAAACCAACGCCTGCCGTTTCGAGCGGCGTCCCCATTCGTCGTCATACGTCAAATCTCCAACTCAATCCAAGAAACAAATACCGGTTCTCTGTGCCGGACGGGCGGCGCGAATCTCAACGGCCACGCACCGGCGGTTTCGTATGCAGTTTGACCTTCGGCGCCGATCCGGCGCAGCGTACCTCCTTTGCAACTGCGTCAGGCGGCAAAATGACATCCTGTTTCTTCCCTTTTTTCCAGTAAGCCGCTTCGCGACGCCATGATACCCGAAACGCCGAGAGATGGCAACGGTGGCGGTGCGCCACGCTGCGCTCACGGCTCGGATTCGCGGACACTTCCGCCCACCATCCGCCCTCCAGACGCACACGGTGCGCGCTGGATCGCGAGATTAGGCGACGCCGCAGAAGCGTAGCGCTGTGAGGGCCAGGATGCGCGCCGCCGCGACCAGCTCGCCGATGGCGATCCACTCATCGCGCTGGTGGGCCAGGCGCACATCGCCGGGGCCGAACAGCAGGGTCGGGATGCCACCGACGTGCTGGAGCAGCCGCATATCAGCCCCGTACGGGGCACCGTAGGGCGCCATCGCGCGGCCCTCCGCCGCCATCGCCCCGCCGAGCGCCGCCACCAGCGGGTGATCCGGCGCGATCTCGGCCGACGCGAACTGGCCGCCCCACCACTCGACCGCTGGCGGGTGCGCCGCGAGCCACGGGTCGGCGGCCGCCGCCGCGGCGACCGCCCGCTCCAACGCGTCCCGCGCCTGTGCCGGCGGCTCGCCCACGGCGACGCCGTAGCGCCCCTCGGCGACCAACGACTCCGGCACGGTGGACGGCCAGTCGCCGGCGCGCAGCACGCCGATGCTGATCGGGTACGGCAGGTCGAGCGCACGCATCAGCGGGTGGGCGACAGCGGTGTTGCGCTCGCGCTCCAATGCGGCGAGCGCCCGGTGCAGCGGCAGATAGGCGTCCACCGCGCTGTGCCCCTCCAGCCGTTTCGCGCCGTGGGCCGCCCTGCCGGCCACACGCAGGCGGAAGGTGAGCGCCCCAGCGTGCGCCAGCACTGGTTGCAGGCCGGTCGGCTCGGTGATGATCGCGCCATCGGCGCGGGGGCCGCGCAGCGCCGCGGCGAACGCCCCCAGGCCGCCGTCCTCCTCGCCGACGACCGTCTGCACATAGAGCGCGCCGCGCAGCGGCACACCGCAGCGGGCGATCGCCCCGGCCGCGGCGAGCATGCTCGCAACACCGCCCTTCATGTCGCAGGCGCCACGGCCGTACACCCGGCCGTCCGCCACCGTGCCCGACCAGGGGCCATGACGCCAGCGCGACTCATCGCCCGCCGGCACGACGTCCAGATGGCCGTTGAAGATCAGGCTCGGCCAGGCGCCGCCGCCATAGCGCGCCACCACTCCGACGGCGGAGTCGCGCTCGACCTCTTGGCCGGGGAAGTCGGGCCGGGCGGCGAGCGCGGCCACGTCGATCTCCCAGGTCTCGACCGCGAGCCCGCGCGCGGCGAGCTCCGCGGCGGCGACCGCTTGCACCCGGCGCTCGGCGGGCGTGCCGCCGATGCTCGGCTCGCCGATCAGCGCACACAGCGTGCGCACCATCGCGGCCTCATCGATCGCCGCCAGCACACGCGCCTCGGTTGCGGTAAGCATGGTGAGGGTTTCCGTACTCGAGCGAAAGCCTGCGCGGTAGGCCGATCCGCGCGTCCGTATCGACCAGCCCGGCCCGCCACCTCTGCGCGGCGGGTGGACGCATCGCTCGTCCGCCGTGCTGCGGCCCCGACCATTGTACCGCTTTCTGGGCGGGCGCAGTGGGGGCACATGGCGCGCCAGAAGAAGATATGTCAAGCTGTCGTGCGCCATTCCTTGACAAACCGTTGGGCTTCGAGTACACTGCGCGGCAATATCCCTTGCCCCGCCACGGAATTCGGCCGCCGAGCATCCTGCACGGCGCGTCGCCATATCCGCGGCCGAAGGAAACTCCGCGTGGGCGGCCCGGGCGGGCCGCGCCGTCAGGCGCTCCCGCTATGACACGGACGGTTCGCCGATGGCGCTGCGGCGCCGAGACGACACAGCGCCACGCACCCCGGCCTGGCCGGCGCAGCAGAGACGGCGGTCGCATGCGCTGCCGGGGCGCTGGAGACGGAAAGGGGGTCAGGGCCATCGCTCCGCGATAACCCATCTCGATTTGTGGCAGAGCGTCGCACGGGCGCGCACGTCGGCACGGCCGGCCCCCTACGCACATGCGTCGCCGCACGCTTCGGGCCACGACACAGATTCCTCAGCTACACAAGGAGTATCGCAGCGTATGAAGACTCGTGTCAGCCTGTTCATGCTGGTTGCGATTCTAGCCGGCCTGCTGGCGGCCTGTGGCCAGACACCCTCGGGCGGCGGCGCGGCACCGACCACTGCCTCCGGCGGCGCCCAGCCGACGGCCGCGCCGCAGCCGACCGCTCCACCTGCGGGCGGCGGGGCCGCCGGCAACACGATCAAGATCGTCTCCTCGCTGCCGCGCACCGGCTCGTCCAAGGGCCAGACGGACTCGGTGGTGAACGCGATCAAGCAGCGCCTGGAGGAAGACAAGAACCAGGCCTGCGGCGGCAAGTTCAACATCGTCTATGAAGACATGGACGACGCGACCGCGGCCGCCGGCAAGTGGGACGCTGCGCAGGAGGCCTCGAACGCCAACAAGGCCGCCGCCGACGCGGATGTGATGGTCTACATCGGCACCTTCAACTCCGGCGCGGCCAAGATCAGCATTCCGATCCTGAACCAGGCTAGCCTGGTGATGATCAGCCCGGCCAACACCTACCCCGGCCTGACCAAGCCGGGCAAGGGCGAGGCTGGCGAGCCGGACAAGTACTACCCGACCGGCAAGCGCAACTACTCGCGTGTCGTGCCGGCCGACGATATTCAGGGCGTCGCCGCGGCGAACTGGGCCAAGGAGCTGGGCGCGAAGAGCGCCTACGTGCTGGATGATACCGAGCTCTACGGCAAGGGCGTCGCAGACGTCTTCCGCAAGCAGGCCGAGAGCATCGGCATCAAGCTGGTGGGCAACGACAGCATCGATGGCAAGGCGGCGGACTACCGCGCGCTCGCAGCCAAGATCGTCAGCGCCGCGCCGGACATCGTCTACTACGGCGGGATCACCCAGAACAACGCCGGCCAGCTGTGGAAGGATATCCGCAGCGAGGGCTTCAAGGGCCTCATGATGGGCCCGGACGGCATCTACGAAGAGGCGTTCATCAAGGCTGCCGGCGACGCGGCCGAGGGTACCTACGTGACCTTCGGCGGCACGCCGCCCGAGAAGCTGACCGGCAATGCCGCCGAGTGGTACAAGAACTACAAAGAGAAGTACAAGTCGGAGCCTGAGGTCTACGCGGTCTACGGCTACGAGGCGGCGAATGTCGCGATGGCGGCGATCAACAAGGTCTGCGCGAAGGACCGCGCCAAGATCCTCGATGCCGTGATGGGCACCAAGGATTTCAACGGCGTCCTCGGCACCTGGAGCTTCGACGCCAACGGCGACACCTCGCTGACGACGATGAGCGGCGCCCAGGTCAAGGGCGGCAAATTCGAGTTCGTCAAAGAGCTCAAGTAGGCCGCATACAGGGGTGTTGGGGGCCTGCGGGCCCCCAAACAACCGATGCCGCCCTTCGGCGCACCCACCCAACCGGCGAGTGGCGCAGCGGTTCGCCACTCGCCATTGCTCACGGCCCATCCCCCGACCCGCCCACCCATGCGAGGGACACGTATGGCGATACAGACGGCCCCTACCATCGCAAGCGTACGCCGGATCCCGTGGCGCGCGATCGGGATCGGCGCGCTGGCGATCTTTTTCGTCGTGTTCCTGGCGGTGCCGCTGTGGAAGATCATCCTCGAGATGATCGCGAATCCGCAGTTGCTGCTGCGCCAGTTGGTGATCGGCCTGACGAACGGCACCTACATCGCGCTGATCGCGCTCGGCTATACGATGGTCTATGGCATTGTCGAGCTGATTAACTTCGCCCACGGCGACCTCTACATGCTCGGCGCCTTCTTCTCGCTCACGCTCGTCGGCCTGTTTGCGCTCACGCCGGAGACCCCCGCCGCCTTGCGTATCGCGCTGATGCTGGTGATTCTGGTGGCGAGCATGGCGTTCTGCGCGACGCTGAATGTCACCGCCGACCGGATCGTGTATCGTCGGCTGCGTGGCGGGTCGCTGCGGCTCGCCGCGCTGATCAGCGCCATCGGCCTGTCGTTCATCTTCCAGAATATCGGCCTGCTGTGGGGCTACCTGCGCTTCCCGGTGCTGAACGGCGTGATGGGCACCAACGCGGTCGCACCGAAGAGCTACCCGCAGCTCATCCCGAACGACAACCTGCTGGAAGGCATTGTGCCGATTCGCTTTACGCTCAAAGACCTGGTCGTCATCGCCGTCTCATCCATTCTACTCGTCGCGCTCTATATCTTCGTGCAGCGCACGCGGCTCGGCAAAGCGATGCGCGCGACGGCGCAGGATCGCGAGGCGGCGGCGCTCATGGGGATCAACGTCAACCGGACGATCTCGCTCGCGTTCCTGCTTGGCGGGGCGCTCGCCGGCGCGTCGGGCATGCTGGTCGGGATGTACAACGGCACGGTCGTCTTCGACATGGGCTTTACCGCTGGCCTGCGCTCGTTCACCGCCGCGGTGCTCGGGGGGATCGGCAACATCGTCGGGGCGATGCTCGGCGGCCTCTTGATCGGCCTGATCTCGGCGCTCTCCGACCAATACATCGGCTCGAAGTGGACGAACGCGGTCGTGTTCTCGATCCTGGTGCTTATCCTGGTGTTCCGCCCGACCGGGCTGCTGGGCGAGAACGTCGGCCAAAAGGCATAGCCTATGAATCCTCGCATCCGCGCCGGGATCGCCGGCGGGCTGTTTGGCCTGGCGATCGCCCTGGTCGGCGGCGATCTGGCGGTCTACCTGGCCGGGATCGTCGCCGGTGTCATCGCCGGGATGCTGGCCTCGCAGGCCGAGCACGAGATTCAGCCGGTCGCCGGGATGCGACAGGGCATCCAGGCCGGCCTGCTGGCCGGCGCGTGTACGCTGGTCGGCTTCTTTGTCCGCACCCTGCTGCTCGACCCGCTGATCGAGCCACAGCCGATGGGCCTGCCGGGCGCGCTGATGATCGGGCTGGGCGCGCTGCTGGTCGCCGGCGTCATCGCGGCGGTCCTGTGCGTCATCCGGACGCTGCCCACCCCGCGCGAGCAGTACCTGACGTTCGCCTTCCTCGGCATCCTGGTCGTGATCTATCCCTGGCTCGACCAACTGCTGCGCCTCGGCTACATGAACGAGGTCATCCCGGTGCTGGTCTTCATCCTCATGGCGCTCGGGCTGAACATCGTCGTCGGGTACGCTGGCCTGCTCGACCTGGGCTATGCCGCGTTTTTCGCGATCGGCGCCTATACCACCGGCATGCTCGCGTCGAATCATTTCGACATCAACATGAGCTTCTGGCTGGCGATCTGGATCGCCGCCGCGGTGGCCGCGCTCTTCGGCGTCCTGCTCGGCGCGCCCACCCTCCCGCTCCGCGGCGATTACCTGGCACTCGTGACACTCGGCTTCGGCGAGATTGTGCCGATCACCATCCGGAATCTGGATAATGTGACGATCTCGATCTGGGGCCGCACCATCTTCGAAAATGTCGATCTAACCGGCGGCACCAAGGGGATCAACCCGATCAACCGCCCCTGGCTGCCGTACCTGGGCTACTTCACCCCCTCCAACCCGATCCCGTGGTATTTCCTGATCCTTGTGATTATGGGGGTGTCGATCTTCTTCATCCTGCGCCTGCGCTACTCGCGCCTCGGCCGCGCCTGGACGGCGATGCGCGAAGACGAGCTGGCGGCTGCCTCGATGGGCATCAACCTGGTGAACACGAAGCTGCTGGCCTTCGCCATGGGCGCGACGTTCAGCGGATTCGCCGGGGCGTTCTATGCCGCCTACATCAGTGCGATCTTCCCCGAGAGCTTCCGCTTCGACGTGTCGGTGATGCTGCTCTGTATGGTCATCCTCGGTGGCATGGGCAACATCATCGGCGTGATCCTGGGCGGCCTGATCATCCAGTTCGCCGATCGGCTCTTCCTGCCGCAGCTCTCGCAACTGGTGCAACAACTCATCCAAAGCTCCGGCAACGAGGCGCTGCGCGAGATCAACTTCGCGTCGGACTTCCGCCTGCTGCTCTTCGGGCTCACGCTCGTGATTATGATGCTGGTGCGGCCGGAAGGCCTGGTGCCGAGCGAGCGCCGCCGCCGCGAGCTGCACGAGGACTCGCCCGTTGTTCAGGCGCAGGAAGGGGAGCTGCTTTACGATGTCCAGCAGGAGGAAGCCGGGCCCGCCTGAGCGCGGCGGCCGGCGCGAGGGAGGCGGCGCATGACCGACAACATTCTCGAGGCGCATGGGATCACCAAGCAGTTCGGCGGCCTGACGGCCGTCAACAATGTGGACTTCACCATCCCCCGCGGCGGCATCGTCAGCCTGATCGGGCCGAACGGCGCGGGTAAAACGACCTTCTTCAACATGATCACCGGGCTGTACACACCAACCGCGGGCGAGTTCGTGTTCAACGGGCAGAAACTGACCGGCCTGAAGCCGCATCAGGTGACGGCGCTGGGGATCGGGCGCACCTTCCAGAACATCCGCCTCTTCGCGAACATGACCGCGTTGGAGAATGTGCTGGTCGGGCAGCACGCGCGGCTGCACGCCGGCCTGCTCGGCATCCTCGCCCGCACCCCGCAGATGAAAGCGGAAGAGGCTGCGGCACGCGAGAAGGGGCTGGAGTTGCTCGACTACGTCGGGCTTGGCCGGCGCCGCGCCAACGACCTGGCCAAGAACCTGCCGTACGGCGACCAGCGACGCCTGGAGATCGCCCGCGCACTGGCGACGGCCCCGCTCCTCCTGCTGCTGGACGAGCCGACAGCCGGCATGAACCCGCAGGAGACGGCCGAATTGACGCGCCTCATCCGCCGCATCCGCGACGAGCTTGGCGTGACCGTGCTGCTGATCGAGCACGATATGAAGGTCGTGATGGGTATCTCCGAGCGGATCACAGTGCTGGATCACGGCGCGAAGATCGCCGAGGGAAGCCCCGAAGATGTGCGCACGAACGAGCAGGTGATCGAAGCCTATCTGGGCAAAGGTGCCGCGGCGCACGGCAAAGGCGGGCGCCGGCCAGCAACCGTATAGCCAGTTCAGAGTGCAACGTTTAGCATGCAAAGTTGGGGGTGACTTTGTTCGTCTGAACTCTGAGCTCTGAACTTTGAACTCTGAACTGAAGCTTATGAACGCGCCAGTTCTCGAACTCAGGGATGTTCACACCTACTACGGCAATATCCACGCGCTGAAGGGCATCTCGCTCACCGTCGAGAAGGGGGAGATCGTCACGCTGATCGGCTCGAATGGGGCCGGCAAGAGCACCACGCTGCGGACGATCTCCGGGCTGCTGAAGCCGCGCCAGGGGCAGGTGCTGCTCGAGGGCGAGCGGATCGATACCGTCCCGCCGCATGGCATCGTCGAGCGCGGCGTGCTCCAGTCGCCCGAAGGGCGGCGCGTCTTCCCGCGCCTCAGCGTGCGCGATAACCTGGAGATGGGGGCCTTCACCCGCAAGGACAAGGCCGGGATCGAGGCCGATCTCGAGCGGGTCTTCACCCTTTTTCCCCGCCTACGCGAGCGTACCAACCAGAAGGCCGGAACCCTCTCCGGCGGTGAGCAGCAGATGCTGGCGATCGGGCGCGCGCTGATGGGCCGCCCGCGCGTGCTGCTGCTGGATGAGCCTTCCATGGGCCTCGCGCCGGTGCTGGTCGAGCAGATCTTCGAGATCATCAAGGAGATCAATGCCATGGGTACGACCATTCTGCTCGTCGAGCAGAACGCGCTCATGGCGCTCGGCATCGCCCACCGCGGCTACGTCCTCCAGACCGGGCAGATCGTCCTCGCCGACACGGCCAAGGCGCTCAGTGAAAACGAGATGGTGCAGAAGGCGTATCTCGGCGTGGAATGACCTGCGTGACACGATGACACGATGGCACGATGAGTCGACCTTGACATCGTGTCATCGTGTCATCTTTTCAGGAGCGAAGCGATGCCCGCCCTCACGACCATCCGCCGGCTGATTGTGGCGGATTTGACGATCGCCCTCGACGAGCCGTTCGGGATCGCCGGCGGGGCCCAGGATGTCGCCCGGAACCTGCTGGTGACGGTGGAGCTGGCGGACGGCACGCGCGGCTACGGCGAGGCGGCACCCTTCGCGGCCTACAACGGCGAGACGCAGGAACGCGCGCGCGCCGCGCTGCTGGCAGCCGCCCCGGTGGTCGAAGGAGCGGACGTGCGCGAGTGGCGTCGGATCGCCGCGGCGGTCGCCCTGGCCGTTGGCGGCGTCGGCTCGGCGCAGTGCGCCGTGGAGACGGCGGTGCTGGACGCGCTGGCGCGCCAGGCCCAAATGCCGCTCTGGGCCTTCTTTGGCGGGGCGGCGACAACCCTCGAAACCGATATGACGGTCACCACCGGCACGGTGGCGCAGGCCGCCGCAGCGGCGCAGGCCATCCGGGCGCGCGGCATCCGAGCGATCAAGATCAAGGTCGGCGGGGGCGACCTGGGCAAGGACGTGGCGCGCGTGCTGGCCGTGGCCGAGGCCGCGCCCGGTGCGCCCCTGATCGTGGACGGCAACGCCGCCTTCTCCGCCGATGCCGCGCTGCAACTGCTGGCCGTGCTGGCCGAGCACGACGTGCGGCCGGCGCTGTTTGAGCAGCCGGTGGCCAGGGACGATTGGGACGGGTTGCGGCAGGTGAGCCGGTGGTGCGGCACGGCGGTCGCCGCCGATGAGTCGGTCGCCAGCGCGGCGGATGCGCTGCGGCTGGCGTGCGAACAGAGCGCGCACGTGCTCAATATCAAACTGATGAAGGGCGGCATCGTGCAGGCGCTCGACATCGCCGCGATCGCCCGCGCGGCCGGCCTTGGCCTGATGATCGGCGGCAACGTCGAGTCGATCCTGGCGATGACGACCTCTGCCTGCTTCGCCGCGGGCCTGGGCGGCTTTAGCTTTGTCGATCTCGACACACCGCTGTTTCTGGCGGAAAACCCCTTCGACGGGGGGATGATCTACGACGGCGGCACACTCCACCTCGAGCAGATCGCCGCCGGGCACGGCGTGACGCCGCGCCTAGAGCCGGCGACGCAGCGCGAATAGCGGAAGCGGCCGCAGGTCGAAAGCTCAACCTGCGGCCGCCATGTGCGCGATGGCCATCCTCAGCTACGCCGGCGTCGGCGCCTGCGCCCCTCGCCAGCTGACGCGCTCCATCAGCCGCCGCCAGACCGGCTGCAGGAAGCGGTCTACGCCGTAGTAGCCGGCCGCCACGCCGCCCACCAGTACGATCGCCAGGCCAACCACCAGCATTTGCGGGTTGGTGCTGGTCGCTCCGGCGAACAGGAAGGCCAGGTTCATGATCACGCCCATCAGCGCCGAGAAGCGTGTGAACAGGCCGATGATCAGCGCGATCCCGACCAACACCTCGCCATAGGCGACCAGATAGCTGAAGAGCGTTGCGTTGGGCAGGAAGACGTTCTGCACCAGCTCGGCATACCACAGCTGCACCGCTGGATGCGGCGTCTTCGCCGGATCGAACCCCGGCGCCAGCGGCGACTTGGCGATCGCCCCCTGCAGGAAGCCGGTGACCGCGACGCCCGCCTTGTTGCCGACCCATACCGCGCTGCCCGGGCCGACCACCTTCTCCCAGCCGGCCATGAGCCACTCGTAACCGAGCCAGAGCCGGGCGATCAGCCAGAGCAGCCCCGTGTACTTCGGACTCTTGAGTGTTTCCATCGGAGCGCCTCCTGTGCATCGCTGTCGATCTGATGCCAGTATAGAAGCCGCTCTGGTGGTTGTGAGAAAGTGAACAATAACGAGGCGTGAAGGTGGCACAACGATCTGCTTCTCGCAGGCCATACGCGGTGGGGAGGCTTGGAGGGGCGTCGCCCCTCCAAGCCTTTTTTGAGCGCGCAAAAGAACTCCGTGGCGAGCCTACAGCCCGCGCCACATCTCCTGCGGTGCGAGCGACCGCGTACTCTTGTTATGCTTCCCCCGCCGATCCTGGCCCACGCTGTCGTTGCGCGGGGCGCGCATTACTTCAGATGCGCCAGGAAGAAGGCGGCGACGCGGTCGGCGTACGCTTGCGGGTTGGCCGCATACGAGCCGGCATGGGCCGCGCCCGGCACCTCCCACAGCTCGGACGACGGCAGGGCGGCGTGGAGCTGCTCGGCGTCGGAGACCGGAATCAGCCGGTCGGCCGTTCCGTGGATGATCAGCACTGGCCGCGGCGCGATCTCGCCGATCGCGTCTACCGGACGCGAGGTAGCCAGGTCATAGCCGAACATCAGTCGGCCCATCAGCAGCGTCGAAGGCAGGAAGACATCCGGCAGACCACTGGCCGTGCGCCACTCGCGGGCGATGATCGGGTAGATCGCCGCGTAGCTGCAATCCTCCACCAGCGCGCCGATATCCGGATCGTGGGCCGTCGCCAGAACGCTGGAGGCCGCGCCCATCGAGACGCCGAGCACGCCGATCTTCCCCGGCGCGAAGCCCTGCGCCTTCAGCCAATCCGCCGCGCCCTGGATGTCGCGCTGCTCGTTGAGGCCGAAGCTGAAGTGCGCGTCGCCGCTACGCCCGTGGCCACGCATATCGATCATCAGCACCGCCAGCCCGCGGGCGTGCAGTGCGGCGGCGAACTGCGGGAAGGCGCCCTGAAACTCATTTGTGCGGCTGCTGTCCTTGCCGTGCACCAGGATAACCGCTCGGTCGCTTCCGGCGTGCGGGATGTACCAGCCGGCGATCTGGACATCGCCGCCGCGGGCCGGGAAGCTCACGTCGCGGTAGGCGAGGCCATAGGCATCAGGAGCGCGAGCCTCGGCGAAGTTCCGGCGCGGTGTGGTGAGCGTGTTAGCGGCGTAGGCCGAGATGCCAAGGTAGGCGGCGAGCAGCAGGGCGAGCAGGCCGAGCGCCAGACGAGCGACGAGCCGGCGCGCCCGGCGGCGGGCGCGTGGCGAGGCGGGCGGGGCGGCTGGTTGGGCGGCGGTGTCCATAGATGCTCCTCGATTGTCAGTGCTGACTCATTATATAGTAGTCCTATGCTGATGTGGAGAGATGAACGTAGTACCACCTTCGGGGGGGTAGGCGGACGCTACCGCAGGGCGGTGGGCTAGCGCCTCGGCCCGATTCTTGCTCCATCCGCGGCAGCACGCCGGCGCGGCGGGGCGCTGGTGTGGCAGTTGCGCGAAAGGAGCGAGCCATGGGTGTTCTGCACTATGCGTTGTACGACAGCCAGGCGGCTGCCGAGGACGCCGCAGCGCGGCTGGCGGCGGCCGGGATCGAGCCGGGCCAGATCGTCATCCTCTCGGCAGGGCGGGCGGCGGGAGAGGCGGAGCGCCACGTCGGCAGCTTCGCTGACACCGAGGGCCACATCGAGCATGCCGAGCGCCAGCCGAAGGGCCGCTACGACGAGGGTCTGAGCGACCCCAACGCGCCCGAGCATGGCCGGGTCGGCCGGTTCGACGACACCAGTGGGCACATCCACGACGCCCGGTTCGAGCCGAAGGGCAGTTTCGCCGACGGCATGCGCCAGGCGCTGCAGGAGGGTCGGCTGACGGCGCTCTTGGCGCAGACCGGCCTGGCCGAGGCGGACGCGCGCCGCGTTGAGGAGCGCCTCGAGGCTGGCGCGGTGCTGGTGGCGGTGGATGCCGACGAGGCGCACGCCATGCAGGCGGCGGAGATTCTGACACCGGCCCGCTGAGACAGCAGTGCAGGGTGAACTGGCGCGGCGCGCGCCGGCTCGGCCGGCGCGCGCCGCGCCTCGCGTGTTCGTTGTTGGCACGCCGGCGCCCGCTCGATCCATTGGCAGATCATGTGCTATAGTTGACGCCATGGCAATATCCGGTGCGCAGGCGCGAGGTACGCTTCGATGAAACTCTCTTCCAGCAAGATCGAGAAGCTCTCCGCAGCATTGGTCGATTATCTGGCGGAAGTAGACGGTGTACTCTTCCGCGGCGACGATAGCCAGCTTCGCCTGGCGGCGCAGCAGATCATCGCCGATGAACTGATGGTCGAGGAACGACTCGATGCCGAGATCCACAAGTTGCTTCAATCCTACAAATATGAGATCACCATGGGCCGCATGAACTACGACGATCTGTTCAAGAAAATGAAATCGCGTCTGGTTGCGGAGCGGAAGCTCGTGTTGTGAGGCGTGAGCTGTAGCGCATCATCGTTGGTGTCTGTCGCTCCCAACTCGCGCGCGGGCCGCGTTTGCCGAAAGGAGCCGCACGGTGCTACGCCTCCAGGTGCTTGGCGCGCCGGCGATCCGCGGCGCGGGCGGCGATCTCTATCTGCCATCGCAGAAGGCACAGGCGCTCCTTTTCTTCCTGGCCGCTGAGCACGACCGCAGTTTCTCCCGTGGTCAGATCATCACCCTTTTCTGGGAGAACAGCTCAGAGCGAGAAGGGCGTAACAGCCTCAGCACCGTGCTCAGCCGGCTGCGGGCGGCGCTGCCAGCCATGCCCATCCGCACCGAGGGCGATCCGCTGGCCTGGCAGGCGTTGCCGGGCGTCTCGGTCGACCTGCACGAGTTTCAGAACGCACTGCGCGCCGCCGGCCCCGGTGCCGCATCTGAGGTCGCCCGCCAGCAGCTTGAGCGGGCTGGCGCGCTGTACCGCGGGCCGTTGCTCGACGGGCTGAGCGTTCGCGACTGCGAGGGCTTCGACGAGTGGCTGCGGCTGGAGCGCGAGCGCTGGCAGCAGCGCTGGCTCAACGCGCTTGAGCAACTCATCGTGGCCTATGAGCAGGCCGGGCAGTGGGCGCCGGCGATCGAATGGGCCCGCCGCGCCTGCGCCGCCGATCCGCTGCAGGAGCGTTTTCACCGCGCCCTGATGCGCCTGCATGCCCGTGCCGGCGACCGGGCCGCTGCGCTGGCCCAGTTCCGCGACTGCCGCGCGACGCTCGACCGTGAGTTGGGCGTCGAACCCGACCCCGAGACCACTGCGCTCTACCAGGCGATCCTCGAGGGTCGGGTCGAGCGGCCTGCGCCCCCCACTTCGCCGCCATCTGCCCGCCTGGCGGCCCGCCTGGACTCCGCCCGCCGCCGCAGCTTTGTTGGCCGGGCGCCGGAGTTGGCTGCGTTCGCGCGGTGGCTTCGCGCCGACGAGCCGCCGTTCGTTGCGGTGCACATCTTTGGCCCCGGTGGCGTTGGCAAGAGCGCGCTGCTGGCCGAGTTCGCCCGCCTCAGCACCGCCGCCGGCGTCAAGGCGATCACGCTCGACAGCCGCAATATCCAGCCGACGCCGGATGGCCTGTTGCGGGCGCTGCGCGAAGCGACCGGCGCGGACGACCCGCTCGTGGCGCTCCCGGAGCGCCACATCCTGCTGATCGACACCTACGAGCTGCTCGCACCGATCGACGCCTGGCTGCGCGGCCAGTTCATGCCGCAACTCCCGACGCGGGCGATGGCCGTGCTGGCCGGACGTAGCGCCCCAGCCCCTGGCTGGCGGCTCGATCCGGGCTGGCAGGGAATGACCCACGTCATCCAGCTCGGCAACCTGAGCGAGGCTGAGGCAACCGAATACCTGGCGCGGCGAAACGTACCGACCGACCACCGTGACGCTGTGTTGCGCTTCACGCGCGGCTACCCGCTGGCGCTCGCGCTCGCCGTCGAGATCTTGCACCAGCGGCCGGGCAGCGCCTTCGAGCACGGCACGCCCCAGGACATCGTGCCGCTGCTGCTGGAGCGCTTCGTCGCGGGCGTGCCAGGCGCCGCGCACCGGGCCGCGCTGGAAGCCAGCGCCGAGGCTCGCTATCTGACGGAGCCGCTCCTCGCCGCGATGCTGGAGCGAGACGATGCCCACGACCTGTTCGAATGGCTGCGCGGCCTCTCGTTCGTCAACGCCGGCCCGCGCGGCCTCCTCCCGCACGACCTGGCGCGCGAGGCGCTCGTCGCCGACCTGCGCTGGCGCAACCCAGCCTGGCGGCAGGAACTGCACGCCCGCGCCCGTCGCTTCTACCTGGCCGAGTTCAGCCGAACGCACGACCACGCGCAGTATCTTACGCTGCTCGACCTGATCTACCTGCACGACACGCCGCTGATTCGCTCGATCTTCACCTGGAACGACCTGGCCGACGTGCTCGAAGATACGCCCCGACAGGATGACTGGCCCGCGCTGCTGGAGATGGTGCGCCGTCACGAAGGCGACGAATCGGCGCGGATCGCCAGCGGCTGGTTCGCCCGCCAGCCGGAGGGTGTCACGGTCTTCCGCGACAGCGCCGGCGATGTGACCGGCTTCCTGATGTTCGTCGCGCTGCGGCCAGACTGCCGCGATATAATCGCCGGCGACCCGTGCGCGGCGACCATCCAGCGCCGGCTGGATGCCCGACTATCACTGCCGGACGGCTGGCACGCGGCGATCAGCCGATTCTGGATGGACCGCGATGCCTACCAGGCGGTCTCGCCGACCCAGGGTATGATCTTCGTCGCGTCCACCCGCTACGTGCTGACGACGCCGCGCCTGGCGGTCTCGTTTCATATCTTTGCCGAGCCGGACGCCTGGCACGGGATGATGGCGCATGTCCTCTTCCAGCGCGAGCCGGCGGCAGATGGTACCATCGGCGGGCGACGCTACGGCGTGTTCGCGCACGATTGGCTGGCACAGCCTCCGCCGCATTGGCTCGCGACGCTTGCCGCGCGCGAAGTCCCAGGATAGCAAGTATTCATTACAATCCTACAATCAAACTGGCATGCACCGGCAATGCAGCACCGCATTCCGGCGTGCTAGATTTAGCAGTGGCCTGCCGCGCGGCTGTAAAGGCATGGCTTGCATCAGCGGATCGTCCGTGCTACAATCGCGGCAAACCAGGCCTTTGGGCCAGTCAACGTCCCATAGTGTGGGGTTTGGGAAGACGAATCCTCCCCCTACGCCCCTTCTCGCCGCTGCCGCGGCGCCAACACGGGGAACGAGGGGCTTCGTTCCAGATGCTCCCCGACGTTGACCTGGTCCCACCAGGCTTCCCCAGACGTTGCAACCATTTGACGGCTGCGCTATAATGGCGAAGTAGCTTTACCCGTTATAGCTCTCTCCGTCGCCTTAGCGATGCTCAAACCGCACCCAACAGCGTAAACAATTACGGAGCGCGTCTGCCCCGTGGAGGCGCAGCGGGAGGACAGTGATGGCGAGAATCAGCCTGCAGACGGCTTACGACCAGGCTCGGCAGTTGATCGAGAGCAACGAGCCGGAACGAGCGGCTGGCCTGGCTGAACACATCCTCGAGGCCTACCCCGGCAACCTGGAGGCATACCGCCTGCTCGGCGAAGCGTACCTCGCCAGCCGCCAACTCGACCGCGCGGAGGAGGCCTTCGCCCGCGCGCTCCGCGCCGACCCCGAGAACATCCCGGCGCATGTCGGCCTGGGCATCACGTACGAGCGGCAGGGGCGGCTGGACCGCGCCGTGCCCGAATTCGAGCAGGCGCTGGAGATCAAGCCGGATGTCCCCGAGCTGCGCAGCCAGTTGCTTCGCCTCTACGCCGACGCATGGGGCAGCGAGCATGCCCAACTGCGCCTCAGCCGCGCCGGGCTGGGCCGGCTCTACGCCAAGGGCCAGATGCTCCCTCAGGCGATCGCCGAGTTCCGCCAGGTGCTCGCCGACCAGCCCGACCGCCACGATGTGCGCGTCGCGCTGGCCGAAGCGCTCTGGCGCGACGGGCAGGCGGATGAGGCCGCAGCGGTCTGCCGCGAGATCCTCAACCAGCACCCGGAGACGCTGAAGGCGAACTTGATCCTCGGCTATCTGCACCTGACTGCTGGCCGCCCGGAAGGCCAGGAGTATTGGAACACCGCCCGCGCGATGGACCCATACTTCGCTGTCGCCCGCGCGCTGTTTGATACCCTGCCGGATATCGCCGTGGAGGAGCCAACGATCGATGCCTGGGACGAAGAAGCCTGGCAGGCTCGCCGGCAGGCGGCTATCACCCAGGAACTCGAGGTCGAAGCGACCCGGCCCATGGCCGCCGTCGCCGTTTCCGAAGATCAGGCGCCTACGCCGCCGGCCTCACCGGCTATCGCGCCCGCCGCCGTGGCCGAGGAGGAGAACTACGACGACTTCCTCGCCAGCCTGCTCGCCACCCCGCCCGAGGCCCGGCTCTCAGATGGCACGGCGCAGGTCGACGAGGATCTTGGGATCACGCCGTTCTCGCTCGCCGACCTGGAGACCGCCCCCGAGCGCCGGGCCGCCACTGAGCGCCGTACGCAGCCGATCGAGACGATGACGGGCACGGCCGAGGCCGGCACGGAGCAAGCCGCGGGCGGCGCTACGGTGGCCGGAGCAGCAGCTGCTAGCGGGGCAGCCCTCGGCGCAGCTCAGGAAGCCAGCGCGCAGGAGCCACTCGCCCAGGCGCCGCCGGTGGAGGACCTCTCCACCGCCCTCGAGACCGGCGCAGTCCAGCCCTTCTCCCTCGCCGACCTGGGCCTCAGCGACGAGGAGATCGCCGCGCTTAAGCTGGACGAGGCCGAGGCGCCAAGCGCTCCTGCGCCCGCCGCACCGCCGGTGGAGGACCTCTCCACCGCCCTCGAGACCGGCGCA
>JBHOQX010000057.1:0-2105 GCA_042408595.1 Roseiflexaceae bacterium
GCGTCCGTCCTGGTCGATCGTCCGGCAGATGCGTTCGGCGTGGGCGCGCACGACCCCTTTGAGCGACGGGCCGGGGATGTAGACGGAACCTCTGGTGCTGTGCGTGCGGACGAACTCCATGTCCGGGCGGGTCGGGTCGGCGCCGCCGGTCTCGCCGGCCTTGATCATGATCGGCCCATCCGGGCGCAGCGTGAGCCGGATGCGTCCTTCCAGAAAGAGCGCTTTATGCATGGGCCGCCTCCCCCGGGAGTTTGGTTTCGAACGCCGCGATCCACTCCTGCTCCTGCGCGGCGTCCACCGCCACCCCGGCCTCGAGCGGGTCGTCGCGCAGCAGACTGAGCGCCGATGCCGCATCGGTCACCGCCACATAGCGGCGCGTCACCTGTTCGAGCTGCACCTGCCCCAGGCCGCGCGAGCGGAAGCCGCCGATCGCCGCCTCGCCGCGCTCGAACGGTCTGAGCAGCAACAACACCAGCCCGCGCTGCCAGTCCTCCGCGTTCTCCAGCGTCAGACGAAAGGCGAACTGCGTGCCGGCGGGGGTCACCTCATAGTTGTAAAGAATATTCTCCTCGGCGGTTTCGGTGTCGCGGTTCAGCCCCACGCCGTTGCGCACCTCGTGCTGGCCGAACCAGCTTTCGGCGAGCACCGGCGCATCGCGCACAAACAGCCGCCCGGCCACCCACGGCGCGCCGAAGGTCAGATCGATCAGCGTGGATTTGGACCAGATCTCCTGTGCCTTGTCTGAGTCCTTTTTAGCGCCGGCGATAATCGGCTGGATGGTGTCGCGGAGCGCATCTTCCAGCCCCTGGAAGTCGCGCACGTCTTGCCCCGCGGCCACCAGCAACGCCTCGGCGCGCGCCCGCAGCGCACCCTTGAGCGACGCGCCAGGGATGAACGGTCGCCCGGCGACATCGCGCAGCACCGGCAGATCGCTGCCGCTCAGCGCCTGCGAGCGCCCCGCGCCGATCCGCAATGCCGTGCGGGCGGTCAGCGTCCCGGCGACGATCAGGCGGTTCTGCAACGCGGCGAAGGAGAGCGTGTGTTCGTTATGACGCGGCATGCTGGCCCTCCTGCGTGCTCTTGCTCACATAATCGCTTAAATCTTTGTAGCCACCTGGCATTTTCTCGCAATAGGTAAAGGCGCGGTTGAGATAGCCGAGATACTCTTCTGCCAGGCGCAGATAGGCATTTTCAAACAATACCTGCTCATCAACCTGGTCAGGGAGCCGCTCTTTGGCTTTTTTAGCCGCCTGCCCGGCTGCATCGCGCACCACCGTGCGAATATCTTCGATCACCTGATGGCCGAAGTCGCGTGTGTTGTTTCCTTTCTCCTGCCAGGTTTTCTCACGGGCGATCTGGTAGCGGATGAAGTTCAGCAGCCCTTCGATCGAGTCGATTTCGCCGGCAACGTTGAGGACGTTGCGCAACTGGTTCTCCTTCAGCTTGCCGCACGCCCCGCTTAGGATCAGCACGGTTTGGTTGGCGCGCCGCACCAGCGTGTCGCGCTGCCTGGTCATGGCCTGTTCAAGCGCCAGGATATGGCGCGGCTCGGTCAGCGTGGTCATGGCTGCTCCTCCAAAAACTGGCGATAATCCAGTTGGTAACTATCATCGAGATGAAACTCGTCGCAGATCCGGACCTGGCCGTACCCCTCAGCGCGGCGCTCACCGAGCCCATCGAGTTGCAGATCGGCGAGCCGTTGGTGGTCGTCATCTGTCAGACCGTGCGGCGCCTGAAAGACAAACACCGCGCCGCGCTGGGTGCTGACCTCGGTCGGCTTCGGTCCGGGCCAGACCACGTTCCAGCCTCCGGCGATGTCGGACTGCGCGAAGGAGCGCAGCAGGCGCAGCTCCGACTGTATCCCGGTCGCCTCGCACAGCATCTCGGCGGTCAGGATGGTGGTAGGCCGCCAGCCATCTTCGTACAGGATCGCGTCGGAGAGCAGATTGACGGTGAAGACCGCGCCGTCGGGTTGCCAATCGCGGGTTGGGCGCAGCCGGGCGTAGCGCGCGGCGCTGGCGCGGAACCGTTCGGTCATCTGCACGATGCGGCGCTGGATGACCTGGCCATCTTCCGGCGTCGTCTCCTGCGCCTGCACGGCGACC
>JBHOQX010000062.1:0-29115 GCA_042408595.1 Roseiflexaceae bacterium
GGCGCTCGCCGGAGCGGCGGCCGCGCTGCTGCTCTTCGCCGCGCTGATCGCCGCCCGCGCCGGCGTCGCGGTCGGCCCGGCGCCCGACCGCCTGGTGGTCGCCGACCGCTGGGGCGGCCAGCTGCTCGAACTCGACCCGCACACCGGCGAGGTGCGCCGCCAGGCGGCGGTCGGCGAGGCGCCCGCGTTGGTGCGCTACAGCCCGCGCGTCGGCCGGCTGTTCGTCCGGCTGTCGCGGGGCGTGGTCGCCGTCGATCCGCGCACGCTGGCCGTCGTCGCCCGCTGGAACGCGCCCTACCCCCTGCGCGAGCAGGCCGGCCTGGCCGTGGATGAGGCCGCCGGGCGGGTGTATGTCGCCGCCGCCGGCGGGGTGTTCGCGCTCGACGCCGGCACCCTCGGCCAGATCCCCGGCGTGCGCCTCGGCAGCGCGCCGGGCCCGCTCATCCTCGGCCCCGACCGGCGCACGCTGTACACCGTCGATCAGGTCGATTTCACCCTCTGGGCCATCGACCTGGCGAGCGGCAGGGGCGACGCGCGGCTCCTCGACCGCGCCGATGTCGGGCAGCGCCTGCTGCTGGCGCCCGGCGCCGACGGCTCGCGTCTCTATCTGCTCCGCACCGGCGCGGCCCCGCTGCTGCGCGTCGTTGCGCTGCCCGGCATGCAGGTGACCGCTGCGCGCGACCTGAGCAGCGGCCCACTGCCGCAGGGCCTGGCCGTCCTCCCCGATGGCCGCGTGGCCGTCTCCCGCGGCGACGGGCGGGCCGGCGGCATCGAGCTGTACGATCCCCTCACCCTCGCCACGGTCGCGCAGCTCGACCCGGCGGCCGACCAGCACGCGCTCGCCGCCGAGCGGGACGGAACGCTCGTCGCACTGAACTGGCTGCACGGCACCGTCACCTGCTACGACCTCGCCGCCGGGACGCGCCGCTGGCAGACCACCCTGGCCCCGGCACAGCCGGTGGATGCGGCGTTCGTCCCAGGCGGTTGGCGGCTGCCGTGAGTGCGGAGTGCTTTGCACATTCAGCTTTGCACTTTGAACTTTACACAAGGGTTGTGGTATAGTTACCCCATCGATGAGCGCGAACCTTCAGCCCTAGCCCCTGCGCCGCCGGCGCACTAGCCGAGGTTCCCCCATGATTCAGGAAGCTGAGACCGCCGCGCATGTCCCGTTCGCCGGAAAGGACATGCCGAGCGAGGCCGTGATCAACACCTGCGTCCACTGCGGGCTGTGCCTCTCATCCTGCCCGACCTATCGCGAAACCGGGCTGGAGATGTTCTCGCCGCGCGGGCGAATCTACCTGATGAAGGGCGTCGCCGAGGGCCGCATCGGCATGGAGAGCACCGTTTTCCAGGAGCAGATGAGCGCCTGCCTCAACTGCCGGGCGTGCGAAGCGGTCTGCCCCAGCGGCGTGCTCTATGGCCAGATTCTCGAGGCGTCGCGGGCACAGATCGAGCAAGCGAAGGAAGACGGACGCCTGCCGCCGCATCCTCTGCCCGTACGCCTGCTGCGCGGCGGCGTGTTCGGGGTGTTATTCAAGCGCCTGCGCGTGTTCCGCGCCTTCTCGCGCCTGATGTGGCTCTACCAGCGTTCCGGCGCGCAGTCGATCGCGCGGCGGCTCGGGATCCTCAAGGCGCTCGGCCTGGCGGAAACCGAGGCGCTCCTGCCGCCGATCAGCGACCGCTTCGTCGTGCCGGAGGGCCAGGTCTTCCCGGCGGAGGGCCCGGAGCGGGCGGTCGTCGGGCTGCTGACCGGCTGCATTATGTCAACTGCTTTCGCCGAGGTCCATGCTGCCACGATCCGTGTGTTGCAAAAGAACGGCTGCACCGTCGTGCTACCGCCGGAGCAGGGGTGCTGCGGCGCGCTCCACGTCCACGGCGGCGATATGGATGGCGGGCGCGAGCTGGCGCGGCGGAACATCGCCGCGTTCGAGGGGCTGGGGCTGGATGCGATCATCGTCAACGCCGCCGGGTGCGGCTCGACGCTCAAGGAGTATGGTCACCTGCTGCACGACGACCCGGCGTGGGCCGGGCGGGCCGCGGCCTTCTCGGCGAAGATGCGCGACATCACCGAGTTCCTCGCGGCGCTGGGCCTGAACACCGCCGCGTTGCGCCCGCTGCCGGTCGCGGTGACCTACCAGGAGCCGTGCCACCTGGCGCACGCCCAGCGGATCGCGGCGCAGCCGCGGGCGCTGCTGCGGGCCGTCCCCGGGCTGAAGCTGGTCGAGATGCACGAATCGGCGCTGTGCTGCGGCTCGGCCGGCATCTACAACGTCACCGAGCCGGAGATGGCCGGGCGCCTAGGCACGCGCAAGCTCGACAATGCCGAGGCGACCGGAGCGGACGTGATCGTGACGGCCAACCCCGGCTGCCATCTGCAACTCGCCGGCGGGCTGCGCCGCCGCGGCAGCCGCATGCGCGTGCGCCACATCGTCGAGGTGCTGGATGCCTCGTACCGCGGCGCGAGCCTGTAAGAGCGTTGCGCTTCGCGGGCGGGGAATGGCGGCACGGGCCACGGCGCTGAGCCCCGACCCCGACGCTGCGAGCGCACGAGCTCTCGCCCCGGCGCTGAGCACGCCCTACCGCCCACGCCAGGTCGGCTGGCGCTTCTCCAGGAAGGCGCACATCCCTTCCTGAGCGTCCTGGAACGAGGCGTTGAACGACATCACCTCTCGGGCGTAATCGTACGCCTGGCGCTGGCCGACCTCCAGCTGCCGGTAGAAGACCTGCTTGCCCAGGCCGACCACCAGCGGGCTGGCGGCGGCGACCCGCTCGGCCAGGGCGCGCGTGGCCGCCGCCAGCTCATCGGCGGGGACCACCCGGTTGACCAACCCGGCCGCCAGCGCCTCCCCGGCGGAGATGAAATCGCCGGTCAGCAGCATCTCCATGGCCCGCTTGTGCCCCACCGCCCGACTCAGCGCGACCATCGGCGTCGAGCAGAACAGCCCGATCTTCACCCCGGGCGTCGCGAAGCGCGCCTCCTCCGACGCGACCGCCAGGTCGCAGGTGGCGACAAGCTGGCACCCGGCAGCGGTGGCGACGCCATGCACCTGTGCGATCACCGGCTGCGGGATGGATTGCAGGCTCTCCATCAGCCGGGTGCAGATGTCGAAGAGCTCGCGGTAGAAGGCCGGCTCGCGCCCGATCATCTCGCCCAGGTCGTGCCCGGCGCAGAAGGCCGGCCCGTTGCCGCGCAGGATGACCACCTGCGCCGTGGGGTCGCCGCCGATCGCTGCCAGGCAATCGAGCAGCTCCAGCATGTGCTCCCGCGAGAGGGCGTTGCGCCGCTCCGGGCGGTTCATCGTGATCCAGGCGATCGGCCCGTCCTGCTCGAACAGAATGTTGCGGTAGGTATGCACCTCGACCATCGGCTGTGCCTCCGTCTCGCGCGCCGGCGCCCCGGCGACCGGTCTCGCCGGAATCATAGCACACTCCGCCGCCGCGTGCCGGGCGCGGCAGCGTCACGCCGGGGCCGCCTGCTCGACTGCCTCTGCGCCGCCGACCAGCGCTGTGGCCGCCCAGTCGCCGAAGGCTTCGCCGGGGGCGCGCTCGCGCCGCCACTGGTCCAGCGCCGTCGCCAGCACATCCACCAGCGCGGCGGCGCGCACATCGGCCCGGTAGAGCCGCGCCAGCCGCACCCCCTCGAAGCTGCCGCCGACATACACGTTGTACAGGCCCAGGCTGCGCCCGATGATGCCGATCTCGGCGGTCGGCGGGCGCGAGCAGGAGTTCGGGCAGCCGCTCATCCGGATCCACACCCGCTCATCGCCGTAGCCGCGCCGCTCCAGCTCGCCGATCACATCGGGCAGGTAGCGCTCGGCCTCGGCCACCGCCAGGCCGCAGGTGGGCAGCGCCGGGCAGGCCATCGCGTAGCGCCGCAGCGCGCTCAGGCCGTCCATCGCCAGCCCGTACTCGCGCAGCAGCGCCTCGACGCGCGGCCGCTGCGCCACGCTGATGTTCGCCAGCACGATGTTCTGCTGCGCCGTCAGCCGGATCTCCGGCCGCACCTCGGCGACGATCGCCCGCAGCCCGGCCTTGCTCCGCCGCGCCGCGTCGTCCCGAATGCGCCCGTTCTCGATCCAGACGCCGACCAGCCAGCGCCCGTCGGCCTGTTGCTGCCAGCCCAGGTGATCGTCGACGCCGTACGGGCCGACCTGCGCCGGCGGGTCGAGCCGCCAGCCGAGCCGCGCGGCCAGCTCATCCTGGAACCAGGCGACGCCGCGCTCCTCCAGCACGTATTTCAGGCGGGCGTGCTTGCGGTTGGTGCGGTCGCCGTAGTCGCGGTAGATCGCGGTCGCCGCCTCGATCACCGGCAGGGCCTGGTCGGGCGGCAGAAAGCCGATCCGGTCGCCGAGGCGCGGGAAGGTCTCGGCCTTGCCGTGGGTGCTCCCCAGGCCGCCGCCGGCCACCAGGTTGAAGCCGCGCAGCCCGCCGCCGTCGCCGGCCACCGCCTCGAGCGCCAGGTCGTGGGTGAACAGATCGATGCAGTTGTCGTGCGGCAGCCCGATCCCCATCTTGTGCTTGCGCGGCAGGTAGGTCGGCCCGTAGAACGACTCCTGGCGGTTGGGCTGCACCGCGACGCGTGTGCCGTCCACCAGGATTTTCTCGCCATCGAGCCATAGCTCGTAGTAGCTGGTGGATTCGGGCAGGAAGCGGTCGCTGATCTGCCGGGCCAGCGCCTGGTAGTCGAAAGCATGCCCCGGCAGCAGGTCGGCCACCGGACAGGTCAGGGTGTTGCGGGCGACATCGCCGCAGGCCCCGTAGGTCGTGACCCAGCGCTCGTTCAGCGCCCGGATCAGCGGCTTGAGGTGCGCCTTGCCCACGCCGTGGAACTGGATGCCCTGGCGCGTGGTGATGCGGAGCGTGCCGTTGCCGTAGGCCGTCGCCAGCTCGTCGGCCAGCAGGTATTGCTCGGCGGTCATGCGCCCGCCGGGGCATTTGGTGCGCACCATGAACTGCCAGGCGCGATCGCGGCCCTGCTGTTTGCGCGCGCGCCGTTGGTCGCGGTCATCCTGCTGGTAGCTGCCGTGGAACTTGAGCAACTGGTAGGCGTCCTCGGAGATGTGGTCGCTGCTCAGATCGGCGATCTCGTCGAACAGGATGCCGCCCAGCCCTTCGTTGACGAGCTTGATCGTCTCGACTTTGGATGGGGCGTGGCCCTCGTGATCGTGGTCGGACATGGCTTCCTCCGATGGTGCTCCCATATCGGGCGCCGACGGGGCGCTACCGTCTACAGGTAGCGAAGCTCCTCCAGCTTCGCCAGGATCGCGGCCACGCTCGCGGCAGGGGTCTCCACATGCGTCCGCACGGTCACCTCCGGGTCGAGCGGCGGCTCATACGGGTCGCTCACGCCGGTGAACTGCTTGATCTCGCCGTTCAGCGCCTTGCGGTACAGCCCTTTCACATCGCGGGCGATCGCCACCTCCAGCGGCACATCGACAAATACCTCGACGAAGCGGCCGATCCGCTCGCGCACCTCCTCGCGCACCGCGCGGTACGGAGAGATCGCCGCGGCGATCGCGATCACGTCGTTGCGCGTCAGCACCTCGCACACCCAGCCGATCCGGCGGATGTTGGTGTCGCGGTCCGCCTTGGAGAAGCCCAGCCCGCTGCTCAGGTGGGTGCGGATCACATCGCCGTCCAGCACCTCAACCTTGCGGCCCCGCGCGCGCAGGTCGCGCTCCAGCAGCGCCGCCAGGGTCGATTTCCCCGCGCCGGACAGGCCGGTGAACCAGATAGTGAAGCCGTTGGTAGACATCGGTGTTCCTCGTTCAGGGCACCATGCGGCGCGGGTCAGGCCGCGCGCAGCGCCTCGATCAGCACGCTGGCCACCTCCGGACGGGTGAACTCGGGCGGCGGCGGGGTGCCGGCGCGCAGCAACTCGCGCACCCGTGTGCCGCTTAGCGCCAGGCGGTGCTCCGCGCCGTGCGGGCAGGTGCGCGGCGAGGCGACCGCGGCGCAGGTGCGGCAATAGAAGGTGTGCTCGAATTTCAGCGGCGTGATCGCCAGGTCGCCGGGCGCCAGCGTGTCGAAGATGCGTTGGGCGTCGTACGTGCCGTAGTAGGTGCCGACGCCGGCGTGATCGCGCCCGACGATGAAGTGGGTGCAGCCGTAGTTCTGGCGGGAGATCGCGTGCAGCAGCGCCTCGCGCGGGCCGGCGTAGCGCATCGCCGCCGGGTAGGCCGCCAGCAGCACCCGCTCCTCCGGGTAGTAGTGGCGCAGCAGCACCTGATAGGAGCGCACCCGCGCCGCCGCCGGCACATCGTCGTCCTTGGTCGCGCCGACCAGCGGGTGCAGGAACAGGCCGTCCACCACTTCCAGCGCCGCTTTCTGGATGTACTCGTGCGCGCGATGCACCGGGTTGCGCGTCTGGAAGCCGACGATCGTGCGCCAGCCGCGCCGGGCGAAGGCCTGCCGGCTGGCGGCGGGCGTGTAGGCCAGCGCCGGGAAGGGCGCGGGCAGCGGCTCGATCAGCCAGGCCTCGCCGCCCAGCAGCACCGGCCCCTGGCGATACAGCCGCGCCACGCCGGGGTGGGCCGGGTCGGTCGTGCGGTACACCTCGGCCGCCTCGCGCTCGCGGTCGTAGTAGTAGCGCTCGCTCAGCTTCAGCAGGCCGACGAGCGCCCCAGACGGCGCCCGCAGCGCGACGAACTGGCCCTCGCGCAGCCCGTCGGCCTCGCGCTCGCCGACCGGCAGGGTGATCGGGATAGGCCAAAGGGTGCCGTCGCGCAGACGCATCTCGCCGACGACCCGCTCGTAGTCGGCTCGGCCCAGGAAGCCCCGCAACGGGCTGTAGGCTCCGGTGGCGATCAGTTCCAGGTCGGCCAGGCCGACCTCGCTCAGGGTGACGGCGGGGGCCGACTCGGCCACGGCACGGACCTCGGCCCGCACCGCGGCGTCGAGCACCTGATCGACCAGCGCGCCGCCGTGGGGTGGGATGGGGTGGGATGTCATACTGCTCCTGTCGATCTCAAAAGCGAGAAGGTACCATTGCGCGTCAGCGGTGGATGCCGCACTCGGTCTTGGCGAAGCCGGCCCAGCGCCCGGCGCGCCCCTCGCCCGCGGCCGCCGGGCGGGTGCACGGCGCGCAGCCGATGCTCGGGTAGCCCTGGTCCAGCAGCGGGTTGTAGGGCACGTCGTGCCGGTGGATGTAGCGCCAGACATCGCGCTCGCTCCAGGCCGCCAGCGGGCTGATCTTCAGCAGCTCGTAGCGCGGATGCCAACGGAACAGCGGCGTCTCGCCCCGCGTGGCCGCCTGGTCGCGGCGGATGCCGGAGGCCCAGGCGCGGTAGGGCCGAAGCGCCTCGGCCAGCGGCGCGACCTTGCGGATGGCGCAGCAGCGGTCGGGGTCGCGCTCGTAGAGGCGCGGCCCTTCGCGCCGGTCCTGCTCCTCCAGCGAGAGCGCCGGCCGGCGCCGCTGGATCACCACCCCGTAGCGCCGGGCCGCGGCCTCCGCCAGCGCGTAGGTCTCGGGGAACAGCAGGTCGGTGTCGAGAAACAGCACCGGCGTGGCATGCCCCAGGCGCGCCAGCATGTCCAGCAGCACCATGCCCGACGGCCCGCTGAAACTGCACGTCAGCACCAGCTCCTGGCCGAAGCGGCGCGCGGCCCAATCGAGCACCTCCTCCGCCGGGCGGTCCTGAAAGCGGCGATTGAGCGCCTCCACCTGCGCCGCCAGCCCGGGCGGCGCCTCGTCGATCACGGCGGGAGCGGCTGTCATCGGATCGTCTCCCATGCAAAACGGACACAGCGACGCGCGTCGTCGTGTGTCCGTGCGGCAGTGCACCTGCAACCTGGTGAGGTACCGCGGCGATCCTAATATACTTGATCCGTTTTGTCAAATACGGTATACTGCGCGCCCATGAGCTACCCTCTGGTGATCACCGGCCTGGACCGGCTGCGCTGCGTGGTGGTCGGCGGGGGCGCCGTGGCCGAGCGGAAAGTGCGCGAGCTGCTGGCAGGGGGCGCGCGCCCAGTGGTCATCAGCCCGACGCTGACGGCAGCGCTGGCGGCCTGGCGCGACGCGGACGCGCTCACGCACCTGGCGCGGGGCTACGCCCCCGGCGACCTGGCGGGCGCGGCGCTGGCGATCGCGGCGACCGACGACCGCGGCGTGAACGCCGCGGTCGCCGCCGAGGGGCTGGGGCGGGGAATCCTGGTGAACGTGGTGGACGACCCGGCGGCGGGGAACGTCCACACTCCGGCGGTGGTGCGGCGCGGCGACCTGCTGCTGACGGTCTCGACCGGCGGGGCCAGCCCGGCGCTGGCGGCACGCATCCGCGGCGAGCTGGCGCAGCGCTACGACGGCGCCTACGCCCGGCTGCTGGCCTGGCTGCGCGAGCTACGCCACGGCCCGGCGCGCACGCTGACGCCCGCCGGGCGGCGGCGGCTCTGGCAACGGCTGACGAGCGACGACGTGCTGGCCTGGCTGCGCGCCGGCGACGACGCCCGGGCCACGGCCCTCGCCGAGGCTCAGATCGCTGCCCTGCGCGCCGGCACGGGCGGCGTCACGGAGCCGGCGGTTGGGTCTCCGGCCGCGCATCAGGACGCTTGCTAGGGCAAATGCAGATTGCCGATTGTTGATTGCACATTGATGTATGGGCGCCACGACACGACCAACAAGGTAGAACCACGATGGCACACAACGGTCTGGTATCATTGGTAGGCGCCGGGCCGGGTGACCCGGAACTGCTGACGCTCAAGGGGCTGCGGCGGCTGCGCGCCGCCGACGTGGTGGTCTACGACGCGCTGATCGACACGGCGCTGCTGCGTGAGTGCCGCCCGGACGCCGAGTTGATCTATGTCGGCAAGCGAGCCGGCCAGCACTGTGCCGCCCAGGCCGAGATCAACGCGCTGCTGGTGGACCGGGCGCGGGCCGGCCGCCGCGTGGTGCGCCTTAAAGGGGGCGATCCGTTCGTCTTCGGGCGCGGCGGCGAGGAGGCCGAGGCTCTGGCGGCCGCCGGCATCCCCTGGGAGGTGGTGCCCGGTGTGAGCGCGGCGGTCGGCGTGCCGGCCTACGCCGGCATCCCGGTGACCCATCGCGGCATGGCGGCGTCGTTCGCCGTCGTCACCGGGCACGAGGACCCGCAGCGCACAGCGAGCCGGGTCAACTGGCCAGCGCTGGCGCAGGGGGTCGATACGCTGGTGGTGCTCATGGGGCTCAGCCGGCTCCCAACGATCACGGCGCAACTGATCGCCCATGGCCGCCCGCCGGAGACGCCGGCCGCGGTGATCCAGGCCGGCACAATGGGGAGTCAGGCGGCGGTCACTGGCACCCTGGCGACGATCGCGGACGATGCGGCCCGGGCCGGGCTGGAGTCGCCGGCGACGCTGGTGGTGGGCGAGGTGGTGCGCTTGCGCGGCCAGCTGCGCTGGTTCGAGCCCGATCTGGCCGGCGAGCCGCTGGACCTGCCGAACGCGCACCTCCAGTTGGAATCCGCCCGTAGCGGGGCGGGGGCGGTGCCGCTTGTAGCAGAGGCGGTCTGAGCATGCGCGCTGTGGTTCTGATCGGGCACGGGAGCCTGCGGCCCGGGGCGGGGGCCGCGATGATCCGCCTGGCGGCCCGCGTGCGCGCCGCCGGGGTCGCGCCGATCGTAGAGGCCGGGTTCCTCAATTACAGCCGGCCCACGTTCGCCCAGGCGCTGGCGCGCTGTGTCGCGCGCGGTGCGACCGAGGTCGTCATCCAGCCGTACTTTCTGATAGCTGGCGTGTTTGCGAACGACGACCTGCCGCGGCTGGCCGCCGCGTGGGAGGCTGCGCACCCCGGCATCCGGCTGCGGCTGGCCGCGCCGCTCGGCGATCATCCGGCGCTGGCCGGGCTGGTGCTGAAGCGCGCCGCCGAAGCTACCGCGGGCGGGCCGGCCGGGGCGCGCGGGCTGGCGCTCATGGCACACGGCAGCCCCGACCCGGCGGCCAACGGTCCGGTGCACGCTGTCGCCCGGCGGGTCGCGGCGAGCGGCCAGTACCAGGCGGTGGCCGTCGGCTTCATGGACCTCAACGAGCCGCGCATTCCCGCGGCGATCGCAGCGCTCGTCGGCCAGGGCATGCGGCAGGTGGTCGCCGTGCCGTACTTTCTCCAACTCGGCGGCCACGTCGCTGAGGACCTGCCCCGGATCATCGGCCAGGCGCAGCAGCGGCATCCCGAGGTGCCGATCGTGCTGGCCGGGCACCTCGGCTACGACCCGCTGCTGGCCGCGGTGATCGCCGACCGGGCGACGGCGGCCAGCGCTGGGTGATTGGCGCGCCGGCCACGAACGCTGCCGTGCGGCGCAGAGCGCATGCCCTGCGCCACACAATCCGCTACGGCGGCCCAACCGGGGTCGAACGGCGTTACAGTGACGCCGTCGGGGTCGGAGCCGGCTGGTCAGGCTTCACCGTCAGGCCGGGGCGATTCAGCTGCTCTCGCGCCCGCTCCAGCCACCGTGCCAGGCGCGCCTCGCCCTGCTTGCGCAGCTCGGCGATGATATCGTCCGCCGTCTTGCCCTTGTCCTGGGCGATCTGCGCCAGGCTCTTGCCGGCCCGCAGCTCCTGCCGCACCTGCTCCGGCGTCAGCCCGGTCACCGTGGCCGTGGCCTGCACCAGCGCCGCGCGGCCGAGCAGCCGCGCCCGCCCGGCGGCCCGCCCGCCGAGCCGCGCCCCGAGCGTCGTGTCGGCGACGACCGGGGGCGCGTCCTGGTCGAAGCGCTGCAGCAGCGCATCGGCGCGGGCCTGGGTGAGCCTGCCGCTCTTCACCGCCGCGTCGAGTCGCTGCTGCAGCGCCGTGCGCGCCGCGCTCGTGACCTCGGCCGCGGTCTTGCCCTTCTCCTGGGCGATCTGCGCCAGGCTCTTGCCGGTCCGCAGCTCGGCAAGGACATCCGATGGCTGCATGCCGGTCACGTCGGCGGTCGCTTTGATGAGCAGGCTGGCCACGCCGGCGCCACGCCAGCCGCGGGCGCCCTTGTCCTGCCCGGCGGCCGGCGCGCTCGCCGCTGGCGTGGCGCCCGCGGCCGCAGCACGCTCCGCATAGACCGCACCGCCGGCGAGCGCCAGAGCAGCGGCCAGCACTCCAATTGCGATCTTGAGTCTCATGGCGATATCCTCAGCGTAATGGTCGTGCCCGCCCGACGCGGACACGTCGTATGGCATGCTGATCCTAGCCAGCGGGTGTGAAGATCGTATGAAGGAATGGTGGAGATGCGCAGACCGGCGGGGCACGCCGGACGATACGCGCCAGCGGACGTCTACCGCAGGCGGGCGAGCAGTTCGCTGCGCTCGACACGCACGCCATCGGGCAGACGGCCGGCCGGCACTTCGTCGGCTTCGGGAACGAGCACGACTGCAGCGATCCGGGAGTCGCGGGCGAGCAGCAGCAGCAGATGCGCCAGCCCGAGCCGGCGGAGGCGGGGGGTCCGCTCGCCCGGCGCGAGGGAGCGCTGCGCGAAGGCCAGCGCAGCGTCGGGCTCAGCGAAAGCGAGGATCGTCCGTGGGCGGCCAGTGCCGCCGCCGCCGGCACCACCGCCCTGGCGAAAGACGTAGAACCAGCGCCCGCCGGCGCGCGTCGCCAGGTCATCCACGAACGCACCGACCCGCATCGCGTCCGCGCCGCATGCCGCGGCCAGCGCCGCGATCACCGCTCCGTCGGCCACGGCGGTTAGCGCTGGGGCGTGCGGCCCTGGTTGAGATACAGCGCGGCGCCCAACCGGCCAAGCTGCACCTCGTAGGGCGTGCCGGCGTACTCCGGCCAGTATTCCATGCGGGCCCGCTGGAAGTACTGGACGGTGTGGAGCTTGCCGTCCGACAGCACCTCCTGCCGCTCGCCGCTGATCGGATAGCCGAAGTTGATCATGCCGCCGCGCGTGTTCCAGAAGTTCAGGAACGCATTCGCCACACCATAGCCGGTCTGCGGGAAGTAGCGCGCCGTCGGCGTGCTGGTGAACGGCGGCGTCTTGGCGAAGACCTGCCCGGCGGTGTATTCGACACCGACCAGCCCGCCCTGCACCTGGTCGCCCGCCAGCTCCGGCCACCACTCCAGCCGCCCGCGCTCGAACCACTGCGCCACCCGCCCGTTGTAGCTCACCTCCGGGCTGATCGCCTTGCCGAAGATCGGCTCGCCGCCGCAGCCCTCATAATGGTCGGCAAAGCGCGCGCTGACCGGGTAGATCTGCACCGGCGCGAGCAGCACCGCCTGCTGCACCGCGGGCACACGGGTCGGGGCCGCCGGTGCCGGGTTGAACGACTGCGCCACGACCACCGGCGCCGCCTTTGGGCCGAACAACTCCTGCCGCGTCGGGATCGAGATAATCCCCTCGTAACCGCGGGCGATGGCCAGCAGCAGCAGCACGAGCAGCAGCAGAAACAGCTGCACGATCACGCTGATCACGCTCCGCCGCGAACGGGCCGGGTCGTTCAGCGCCTCCACGATCATGCGGCGCGTGTCGCGAAACCCCCGGCCGCGAATCGTCGTAGCGGTAGTTGGGCGAGTAGTGGAGTTGTCGCTCATCGGCTGCCTCGTCCGATCGGGGACAGTGGAAACGAGAGATTGGAGATAGGCGTTTCAGCCCCCTGATGTCGAATCGTTATCTTCGGTAGCGAGCGCCCGGCGAATCTGCGCCGCGACCGCCTCCAGTTCCTCTGGCGTTGCCGGCTGCGGCCGCCAGGGATGCAGCACACCATCGCCCTGCCAGCGCGGAATGAGGTGTACATGATAGTGGAAGACCGACTGCCCGGATGCCGCTCCGTTGTTCTGCAAGATGTTCAACCCATCCGGCTTCAGCGCAGCACGGATGGCATGGGCAAGGCGCTGCGCCGTCAGCGCCACCGCGGCCACCAGCTCCGGCGGCATCGTCCAGATATCCGGGTACTCGTCCTTCGGGACGACCAGCACGTGCCCGCGCGACGCCGGGTTGATATCCAAAAACGCCAGCGTTCGCGCATCCTCATACACTTTCGTGGCCGGGATCTCGCCACTCACGATCCGGCTGAAAATGCTTGGCATATCGTTCGCACCCCTCCGATTCGATTGGGGTGAGGGGGCGGAGGCCGGCGGGCGCCGCCCCCCTCACCAATCGTCTCCGGTCTCCTCCGGCGTCGCAGGCACGGTCACTACGCCTTTCGTCCCTCCGCCAGCAGTCGCTCGATCGACCAGGTGTTCGCCACGCGCGCCGCGTCGGCCCAGCCGCGCCGCGCGGTGAGCACGCCCAGCTCGATCCACGCCAGATTGTCCGGGTGATGCGAGTCGCTGTTGATGACGACCTGCGCGCCAAGCTCCAGCACGCGCCGTACCGCTGCCGCGTCCAGGTCGAGCCGGTCGGGGCCGCTGTTGACCTCCAGCAGCGTGCCGGTCTCCGCCGCGGCTCGCCCGATCGCATCCAGATCGACCTCCGCCCCCTCGCGGCTGTTGAGCAGCCGCCCGGTCGGGTGGCCGATCACATCCACATGCGGGTCGCGGATAGCGCGCAGCAGGCGCTCGGTCGCCTGGGGCGGCGGCTGGCGCAGGCTGGCGTGCGGCGAGGCGACGACGATCTCCAGTTCGGCCAGCACGTCATCCGGCAGCGCCAGGCCGCCATCCGGGGTGATATCCACCTCCACGCCGCGCAGCACGCGGAACGGCACGCCCGCGGCGCGGTACTCGTCGTTCAGCGCGGCGATCTCCGCCGCCTGCGCCCGCAGCCGGTCGGCGTCCAGGCCGCGGGTGATCCCGAGGTAGGCGCTGTGGTCGGTGATGGCGATGTACTCGTAGCCGCGCGCCCGCGCTGCCTCGGCCATCTCACGGATGCTCGCCTTGCCGTCGCTCCAGGTGCTGTGCATGTGCAGATCGCCGCGCAGGTCGCCCAGTTCGACCAGGCGCGGCAGGGTGCCGGCGCGCGCCGCCTCGAACTCGCCGCTGTCCTCGCGCAGCTCCGGCGGGATCCACGGCAGCCCGACCGCCGCGTACACCTCCTCCTCCGTCGCGCAGGGGGTGACCGTGCCATCGGGTCGGCGGAAGCCGTGCTCGCTGAAGCTCAGGCCGCGCTCCAGCGCCAGTTCGCGGAAGCGAATGTTGTGCGCCTTGCCGCCGGTGAAGTGTTGCAGCGCCGACCCCCACATCGCCGGCGGGACGGCCAGCAGGTCGGCCTGGAAGCCGTTGTGCAAATAGACCGTCGCCTTCTCGTCGCCAGAGGACTCGACGCGGGCGACCAGCGGCAGCGCCGTGAAGGCATGCACCACGGCCGCCGGATCGTCCGCCGCGGCCAGCAGGTCGAGATCGCCGATCGTCGGGCGGGCGCGGCGCAGGCTGCCGGTATAGGTGGCCTGCCGCACGCCGGGCGCGGCATCCTGCAGCGCGGCGATCAGGCTGCGGGCGGCGCGCAGCGCATCGAACAGGAGGCGGCGCTGTTCGCCCGCGCCGGCTGCCGCCAGCCCGTGGCGGATGCTCTCCACGCCCTTCGGGCCAAAACCTTTCGCCCTGGCGAGCCGGCCATCTTCAACCGCGGCACGCAGGTCGTCCAGGCTGGTGATACCGAGCTCGTGGTACAGCCGGGCAGCGGTGCGCGGCCCGACGTTCGGCACGCGCAGTAGCTCGCGCACACCCGGCGGCACCCGAGACGTCAGCCGTTCGTAATACTCCAGCCGGCCCGTATCGAGCAGCTCGACGATCTTCTCCGCGATCGCCTTGCCGACGCCGGGGATGCCCGCCAGCTCGCCGCGCTCGCGATAGACCGCCAGCGGCGCGGGCAGGTCCTGAATCGCGTCGCCGGCGCGGCGGTAGGCCTGGGCGCGAAAGCGGTCCTCGCCCAGAATCTCCATCGTCTCGGCGATGGCGTGGAAGACATCCGCGATGTCGCGGTTGGTCAGCTGCGAAGCCATTCGTGCCATGTGTAAACCGTTTCGCCCGGAATGTATTATAGCACGGCAAGCAAGCGCCCCAGGCTGTAGACAGATGCTGTTGCATACGCCGGAAATGTTTTAGCTATGTTCTGTTTGGGACGCCGGAATGCGCGCCAAGCCAAAGAGAGCGACTCGATGGATTTTCGACGTCGGGCGGCGCGGGCCATGGCGGCGTAGGCCGACCATCCGACCCACGACGCCTTCCTCGGGCGGTCCGGCGTCGCCCGGCTGGAGCCTTCGAGCGTCAACTGGTTCGCGCTGCCGAAGGGTCAGGCGATACCCTGCGGCATCTGCGTGCCACAGACGGAGCACCCGCACGCACGGCTTACGCTTCGCGAATGCCTCGGACGCGGCGCCGCAGGAGAGCCTGGCGCTGTTCGATCCCACGATCTCCGCGCCGCCGGTGGAGGGGTTCCGCACCGCTGCGCGGTTCCGGTGCCCACACACAACAGAGGTGTGGCGGGCACACGATCCGCCACACCCTCCCGTGCCGCCTATGACGACGGACCGCTGGTCATTCAGTGGAGAGCGACGGCGGCGCATCGCCAGCGCCCGGCGCTGCGCCGGGCGGCGACACCCCAGGCGCCCCGCGCTCAGCGCCGGCGCGCTGCAGGCCGGCCCGGCCCGACCAGGCGAACGGCCACCCTGGCAGGAACAGGCCGATGAGCAGCGCGGCCAGCGCGGCATAGAAGGTGAAACCATAGGCCTTGTCGAAACCGGCCAGGCTCTGCTGGCAGATCTCCTGCGTCGTCTGGAGGATCTTCTGCCGGGCGGCGCCGGCGGCGGCCCGCGGCAGCTTCGCCAGCTCCGCGGCCGCTGCCGGCGGGATGTTATCCTCCGGCGCGACCCCCGGTGTCGAGCAGAGGCCATAGGGCGCGCTGCTCGCCGATGCCACCGACTGCTCCTGGAACTGTTGCTGGAGCTGCCGCACCTCCGGCGAGAGGGTGCTGCTCAGGATCGTCGCCAGCAGCGCCACACCGATCGACTGCACCACGAAGCGCGTGCTGTTCGCCAGCGACGAGCCGCGTGGCAGTTGATCCCGCGGGACGCTCGCCAGGATGGTTGAGAAGGTTGTCTGGATCGTCAAGCCGACGGCCAGTCCGCGCAGCGCTAGCAGAAAGGCGATCCAGCTGATCGGCGTGTCCGCGCCGAGGTGCGAGAGCTGCCAGGTATTCACCAGCAGGATCGAGAACCCGAGCGTGACCAGGGGACGCGGGCCGATCTTGTCGTACAGCCGGCCGGCGATCGGCGTGGTGATGCCAGCCGCGATCGCCAGTGCCAGCAGCACGACTCCGGTCTGCAGCGCCGTCAGGCCGCGCAGCGCCTGCAGGTAGACCGGTAGCATGAACTCCGCCCCGAACAGCGCCAGCACCGCGACATACCCCACCAGGCTGCCGACCGTGAAGTTGCGCAGGCGGAAGAGGCGCAGGTCGAGCAGTGGCTCTCTGGCGATGAACAGCTCGACGATCGCAAACGCCGCCAGCGAGATGCCACCGATCACGAACGCCGTGATCACCGTCGGTGAGTCCCAGCCCAGATCGGCGGCGTTTGAGGCGGCATAGAGCACCGCCCCAAAGCCGATCACGGCCGTCACCAGCCCGAGCGGGTCGAGGCGCGGCCGGGCATTGGCCGCCTCGCGCCGCAGCCAGCGCGATGCCAGAAAGATTCCCAGCAAGCCGATCGGCAGGTTGATAAAGAAGATCCAGCGCCACAGATCGGCGTCCACCAGCAGGCCGCCGAGGATCGGGCCGAGCGCCGGGCTCAGCACCAGGGCGATGCCGAAGAAGCCAAGCGCCGTGCCCTGCTCGCGCGGCGGGAAGGTGCGGTACAGCAGCGCCGGCCCGAGCGGCTGGGCCAACCCACCGCCGAAGCCCTGCAACGCCCGCGCCGCGATCAGCAGCGGCAGGCTCGGCGCAAGGCCGCACAGCAGCGATCCGACAACAAACAGCCCAAGCCCGAAGATATAGACACGCTTGATGCTGAAACGGTCGGCGAGAAACCCAGACATCGGCGTCGCGATGCCCAGCGCCAGCACATAGACGCTGATCACCCACTGCACCTCGCTCAGGGTCGCGCCGAAATCGCGCCGCAGCGTCTGCAACGCGACATTCACGACCGTCGAGTCGAGGATGATCATGAAGATGCCGAACACCACCGAGATCAGCACCTTCCACTTGTAGGCCAGGCGGCCCTGCGGCTCCGGTTCGGCCGCGATCGCATACGGATTCATCAGTCTCCTCATTCGTCCAAAACGGTAGCTTGGCTGGGGCCGGCAATCATGCCCGCCCCTCATTCGGGCTTCGAGCGCAGGCCGTCGAACAGCATCGTGACGAGCGTGCCGCTCAGCTCCGCGGGCGTGCATTGCCCGGTAGACAAAAGATCGCCATACGGCGCCTGAAACAGCTGCCGCAGCGCGAAGACGATCACGGGCGTCGACAGCTCCGGCGCGATGCTACCTTCCGCCTTGGCTGCCTCGACCATGCGCGTTAGCTTATCCGCCATGCGGCAGCGCTCATCTTCGAGACGCGGATGGTGCCGCAGGCTGCCGGGCATCATCTCCGACATCGGAAACATACAGGTTGCCTTGCGCTCCAGCCCGCGCCGGATCATCAGCTCCAGCCGCTTGATCGCCGGCAACGACGGGTCGGCGGCGTCGATCGCCGCCGCACCACGGCGCATGGCGCGCACCAGCCCGGCGACGACCAGGTCCTCCTTGGACGGAAAATGCTGGTAGAGCGTCGCCTTCGAGACCCCGGCCCGTGCCGCCAACTCATCCATGCTCATCTCCGCGTAGCCCTGCTCGCTCAGCAGCTCGTCGGCGGCATCCAGGATGGCATCCTCGCGCACCTGGCGCTGGCGCTCGCGGAGCGCCTCGCGTGACATCATCGCGCCCCTCACCACCTTTCTATACTTACCAGTATAAATTGAAAACTGACTAGTTCAATAATAGCACTCTTCAGTATGGATTGTCAACCCGTTCGACTGCCCTTTAAACGGATGGTTCTGGCAAGTGGATGTCGGCGCGGCGCGGGCGGCGGCGCATCGGGGCAGGCGTGGAGGCGCCTTCACCGGAGCAACAGACTGCCCATAGCGGCCTCTTAGAGGGGAAGGCTGGCAGCCCGCGGGCTGGGCACCATCGCCCGTCGTGGGCACGCCTGTAGCTTCTGCGCTTTGACAGGATGTAGGTGGTCGCCCGCGGCGCAGGAGGTGTGGCAGGCGTGCCGCCCGCCACGTGGCTCTTTTTCGGCGCGCGCCAGGGCGCTGTGGCGCACGTCCGCGCCCCAAATCTCTCCCTGCCTACATCCTGTGATTTGACAAACCCCGACGGCAACAGCTATACTGCACATCGTCGGGGCGTGGCGCAGTCTGGTAGCGCACAGCGTTTGGGACGCTGGGGTCGTGGGTTCGAATCCCTCCGCCCCGACCACCCCTCCGCCGAGCGATCGGCGATGCCAGGCCCGGGGAAAGCCCCGTGGCCCGGCTTCTGCATGCATCCTTTCCCGTCGTTTATCCGTACACTTTTATGCAGGCATCGAGTCTGCTCCGGTCTGGCCGCGCCGGGAGAGTTGACAATAACATAAAAAAGTAGTTGACAAGGCCCATGCGGGGGTGTATACTCTTTGCAAGGTTTCTGTAGAGAAGCCTTTCATAATTCAATCGCACCCTCTGACGACAGGTAACTGTAAGGGTTCGACCACGGCTGTCGAATCCGTTTGTCTCAGACGCACCGAGGGCGCGGCTCCTCCTTGCAGATGGGGGAGCCGCGTCGTGTCTCACGGAGGGATAGATGATGATGAACGAGCTGCTGCAGGGGCGCGAGGTCTGGGAGATCGACGAGCGCCCGGATGAGAATGAAGAGCCCACGCCCGCGATGCTGCGGAGCGCGGAGGAATTGCTGCCTGAGACATTCGAGGAGGCGGGCGCGAACGAGCCGACGCTCGATTCGGTGCAGCACTACCTCCAGGAGATCGGCCGTGTCCCGCTGCTGAACGCCGCCGAGGAGATCGAGCTTGCCGAGCGGATCGAGCGCGGCAAGGCGGCCGCGCGCCGGCTCGAGACGGAGGAGCTCAGCCCGCAGCTGCGGCTCGCGCTTGCGGCGGATGTGCAGAGCGGCAACGAGGCCCGCCGCCACCTGATCCAGGCCAATCTGCGGCTGGTCGTCAGCATCGCGAAGAAGTACGTCGGCCGCGGGCTGTCGCTGCTCGACCTCATCCAGGAGGGCAACATCGGCCTGATGCGCGCGGTCGAGAAGTTCGATTACCATAAGGGCAACCGCTTCTCGACCTACGCGACCTGGTGGATCCGCCAAGCGGTGACGCGGGCGATCGCCGAGCAGGGGCGGACGATCCGCCTGCCGGTCCATATGAGCGAGTCGGTCGGGCAGGTGAAGCGCGCCTCCGAGCGGCTATCGCAATCGCTCGAGCGCCAGCCGACCGCCGAGGAGATCGCGACGGCGCTCGGTCAGCCGGTTGACCGCGTCGAGCGGGTGCTCGAGGCGGCCCGCCGGCCCGTCTCGCTGGAGACGCCGGTCGGCGAGGATGGCGAGCACACCCTGGGCGACTTCCTGCAGGACGACGAGCTCACCACACCGTCGGAGTTCGCCTCCCGGCAGTTGCTCCGGCGCGATCTGGCCGAAGCGCTCGATCACCTCAGCGAACGCGAGCGGCGGATCATCGACCTGCGCTACGGCCTGGCCGACGGCCAGCGCCGGACGCTGGAAGAGGTCGGCAAGGCATTGGGGATGACACGCGAGCGCGCCCGCCAGATCGAGGCCGAGGCGCTGCGGCGGCTACGCGCCCCGGACGTCGGCCAACACCTGCGGGACTACCTGGAGTAGCGAACGAGCGCCGCCCAACGACGAACGACCAACGGGCTCTGCCGTTGGTCGTTCGTCGTTGGGCGTTGGCTCACGGTTCACCGCACGAGCCGGCCTGCGCCGGGCAGGCGCTCTCGCAACGCTTATTTCACTTCCACCGCGCGCGCGGCGCTGTGGCCGACACCGTTCCGCGTGACCACGTCCTCCAGCGGCAGCGGGCGCTGATCGCCCTCGCGGAAGGTGTGCGCCGCTGCCGCGATGAACGCCCGGAACAGCGGGTGCGGCCGGTTCGGGCGCGAGAGAAACTCCGGGTGGAACTGCGTGCCGACAAACCACGGATGGTCGCGCAACTCGATGATCTCGACCAGCCGGCCGTCGGGCGACTGGCCGCTGATCACAAAGCCCGCCTCCTCAAGCAGCCGCCGGTATTTGTTGTTGAATTCATAGCGGTGCCGGTGCCGCTCCATCACCTGGGTCGTCCCGTAGGCCGCCGCCGCCCGCGTCCCGGGGATGATCACGCACGGGTAGGCGCCAAGCCGCATCGTCCCGCCCTTATCTGTTATGTCGAGCTGGTCCGGCATGAAGTCGATCACCGGGTGGGGCGTGTGCGGCGAGAACTCGGTGCTATTCACATCATCCACCCCGATCACATGCCGGGCGAAGCTGATGGTCGCGCACTGCATGCCCAGGCACAACCCCAGATAGGGCACGTTGTTCGCTCGCGCGTACTCCGCCGCGGCGATCTTGCCCTCCGTTCCACGGTAGCCGAACCCGCCCGGCACGACGATCCCGTAGACATCGCGCAGCCAGTGATCGGCGCCGTCCTTCTCCAGGAGTTCGGCCGGCACCCAGCGGATGTCCACATCCATCCCCTGGTGCAGCCCGGCGTGCCGCAGCGCCTCGACCACGCTCAGGTAAGCATCGTGTAGTTCGACATACTTGCCGACGATCGCGATCGGCAGCTGGCGTTTCGGCTCCTTGATCCGCTCCACGAGCAGCCGCCAGTCGGCCAGATCGGGCGGGGTGACCGGGAGCGCCAGCCGCTCCACCAGGTAGTTGCCCAGTCCGGCTTCCTCCAGCACCAGCGGCACCTCGTAGATCGTTTCGACCGTCGGTAGCGGAATCACCGCCTCGACATCCACATCCGCGAAGAGCGCGACCTTCTCGCGGATCTCGTCGGAGATCGGGTGGTCGGCGCGGCAGATGATCACATCCGCCGTGATACCGACACGCCGCAACTCCATGACCGAATGCTGCGTTGGCTTCGTCTTGATCTCATCCGTGGCGCCGATATGCGGCAGCAGGGTGACATGCACATACAACACATTGTCGCGCCCCACATCCTTTCGCATCTGACGGATGGCTTCGAGAAACGGCAACCCCTCGATATCGCCCACGGTCCCACCGATCTCGACGATCACAACATCCGCGCTGGAGTGGCGGGCGACGGCGGCGATCCGCGATTTGATCTCGTTGGTGATGTGCGGGATCACCTGGATCGTGCCGCCGAGGTAATCGCCGCGGCGCTCCTTTTGGATGACGGACGAGTAGATCTGCCCGGTCGTCACATTGCTCAGCCGCGAGAGATGTTCGTCGATGAACCGCTCGTAATGGCCCAGATCGAGGTCGGTCTCTGCGCCGTCGTCGGTGACGAACACCTCGCCGTGCTGGTAGGGCGACATCGTGCCGGGATCGACATTGATGTACGGATCGAGCTTTTGCACCGAGACGCGCAGGCCCCGGCTTTTCAGCAGTCGCCCGATCGACGCGACGGCGATACCCTTACCGACTGACGACGCGACGCCTCCGGTGACGAAGATGTACTTGGCCATTGTCGGGGTACTCCTCCTGGCAGCTACTCAACTGAAGCCATATGCTGTCATCAAACTGTAAACTTCAGCACCTGTCTGAAACGCTCCCAGCGGGGGCATTGGGGGCCACCGGCCCCCTGAAGAGATTCTGCCCCGCCGCGCAGGCGGCGGAACATCAGGACGCTTGGAGGGCCTCGCTCTCCAAACCTCCCCTTTCCAGACAGATTCTAAAGGACATGCGCGGTCGCTTCTGGCGCGCGGGTGCACGCCCAAAAAGGGGTTTCGGGAGGCTGCGCCCCACCCAACCTCTCCATCGCGTACGTCCTGTACCTTTACTAGTGGCGACGGTACAAAAAAGTGACGGGGAAGGTGCTTCGACCTTCCCCGTCGTCTGGGATGTGGACCCGCCGCCGCTGGCGTTCCTGGGGTGACGATCCCGTTGCGCCTGCGGCGCCTTCCCGCATTGTATTGCCGTTCTCGCTGAGCTACATTCCATTGTAAAGTGGCGGGTCGTGCTGCTGCCCTTTGCTTTCTGGCACATTATATCATGCGCGGGAAGCCGGGCGCCCGCCGGCTTACGACGCCGGCCGCATAACGACCACGCGCGTCTCCTCGCCTTCAGCCGGCAGACTCGCTGGTGTGACCGTCAGCTTCTCCTCGGCGGTCACATCCTTCAGCCCCAGTTCGTGGACGAACCCATCGAGCGGGGCGAGGTCCATGTCGAACGTGCGCTGGCCCTCCAACGCGTAGTGCATCGGCACGACGATCCGCGGTTCGAGCTGGCCGATCACACTGACCGCCTCCGCCGGCCCGATCGTCTCGCCACCCCCAACCGGGATGAACAGCACGTCCACACTCCCGATCTCGTCGATCTGGGCGGTTGTCAGCTCGTGCCCCAGGTCGCCCAGGTGACAGAAAACGATATCGTCCATGTGAATGACATAGACGGTGTTGACACCGCGTTCGTCGCCTTTGTTCTTGTCGTGGAACGTCCGCACGCCGGTGATCATCACGCCACCGACCTCGTACTCCCCGGGGCCATCGATGAGAAAAATCTGGTCGCGCATCGGGCGCACCGCGGCAACATTGGCATGGTCGGGGTGCTTGTGGCTCAGCGTGACGATATGCGCGGTCGGCCTTCCGATATCCAGCCCGACCGAGCGGTCGAACGGGTCGGTCAGCACGATACCATCGCGACCACGGATGCGGAAGCAGGCGTGTCCAAGATATTGAATATCGGGCATACGATGGCTCCGTTTGCGTCACGAACAGAACACACAGTTGCGGCGCGCAGGGAAGCTTCGCCCGCGCTCCCGGCCCGGCCAACGCCCCTGCACCCCACCGCCCTGGCGCAGGGGCTCACGGCTCGTCGGGCGGCGTATCGGCTTCGTCACGCCGCAGTTCGTTCCAGAGGCGGTCGACGATCGGGCCGGCGACCTCGTAAGAATAGCCGCGGCGTCGCAGGAACCCGCCGAGCCGCCGCACGAACGTGGCGCGATCCGGTGCGCCGGCGTACTTGCGCAGCGCGCCGCGGGCCAGCGCCAGCGCGGCGGCCGCCTCGTCGCCGGGCAGCGCCGCGTCGCCGAGCGCTGCCTCGATCTCCTCGCGCCGGACACCCTTGCGACGCAATTCATCGCGCAGGGCGTTCGGGCCGCGCGGCCGGCTCGCCTGGCGGCTCTCGACCCAGTACCGGGCGAAGCTGGCGTCATCCACCAGGCCAAGCGCTTCGAGGCGGGCAAGTGCTAGCTCGATCAGCTCCGGGTCGATCTCGCTGCGGCGCAACCGCTGGCGCACCTCCGCCGCCGAACGCGGGCGCAGCTCCAGGTAGCGCAGCGCCGCGCGCACGGCCCGTTCGGCCTGCTCCGCGCGCTCAAGGCGGGCGAACTCCGCTTCCGACAGCGCTTTGCCGACAAACAGCCCCTCGCGTGCGACAGTCGAGAGGCTGAGGCCCAGCGCGAAGGTGCCGTCCAGAAACAGATTGACGCGCCCGGCGTCGTGCGCCTGCGCGTGGAGCGCGGTGATGATGCCTGAAGGCATGGGCGTGTCGCCGGCGCCGGGGCGCTGCGGCATGCACCGTGCCGCTTGCCCCGGCGCCGGCCGCGGTGCTATTCCTCGAACAGCTCGTCCTCCGCCCCATCGGCCGCGGGAGCGATGGCCGCCACCTGAAGCGAGCCGGACTGCTGCCGGATGAGTTGCTCGATCTCGTTCGCCAGCGCCGGGTTCTCGCGCAGAAACGCGCGCACATTCTCGCGGCCCTGGCCGAGCCGGTCCTCACCGAGATAGAACCATGCGCCGCTTTTGCGGATGATATCCAGCCGCGTCGCCACGTCGATGATGTTGCCTTCGCGCGAGATGCCTTCGTTCGCCAGAATATCGAACTCGGCCTGGCGGAACGGCGGGGCGACCTTGTTCTTGACAACTTTGACCCGCGCGCGCGAGCCGATCGTCTCCTGGCCGGATTTGAGCGTCTCGATGCGGCGGATGTCCAGGCGCACCGAGGCGTAGAACTTCAGCGCCTGGCCGCCGGTGGTCGTCTCCGGCGAGCCGAACATCACGCCGATCTTCATGCGAAGCTGGTTGAGGAAAATGACGGCGGTCTTGGATTTATTGATCGCGCCGGAGAGCTTGCGCAGCGCCTGGCTCATCAGCCGGGCCTGCAACCCCGGCAAGGAGTCGCCCATATCGCCTTCGATCTCGGCGCGCGGCACGAGCGCGGCGACGGAGTCGATCACAATCACGTCCACCGCGTTCGAGCGGACGAGCATCTCACAGATCTCAAGCGCCTGCTCGCCGAAATCGGGCTGGGAGACGAGCAGGTTCTCGATATCGACCCCGCAGGCCCTGGCGTAGATCGGGTCGAAGGCGTGCTCGGCGTCGATGAAGGCCGCGACACCGCCCATCTTTTGCGCCTCGGCGATGATGTGCTGCGCCAGGGTCGTCTTGCCGCTCGACTCCGGCCCGTAGATTTCGATCACGCGGCCGCGTGGCACGCCGCCGACGCCGAGGGCCAGGTCGAGATCGATCGCGCCGGTGGGGATGACATCGATCGCGAGGCGGCTGGTGGCCTCGCCCATTTTCATGATCGAGCCCTTGCCGTACTTGCGGTCGATCTGGCCAAGCGCCGCCGCGAGCGCCTTCTCCTTCTCAGGCGAGATGGCCATGGCCGGTGGTCCTCCGTTTAGGGTGCTCACTCGTGCTCTCCTTACGTAACTCTACAACACCGCGCCGGGCCTGTCAACGCGGCGGCACGCCTGTGCGTTCCGAAGGAGTATAGCACGAATGTTCGCGGCACGCAAGAGGTTTTTCGCACGTGTGTGCGATGTGGCCGCGGCTCATCCGGGCCGCGCGCTGACGCGGGATATGCTATAGTAGCAGCCAGCAAGCCGCCGTTCGCATGTCACGGCTGTCTGAAACGCTGCAGGCGGCAGCTGGGCCGTTGCCTGCGCAGCGGAACGCGCGATCACGGAGGGCGTTGCGCTCCCAACCTCGCCGGTTCCTAGATCGCTCCATAAGGAGTCGCCTATGCCCCGCGCTGATGGCCGCGCCCCGGATCAGCTTCGGCCGGTCCGGCTGGCGGTCAACACCTTCGGCTACGCGGAAGGGAGCGCCCTGATCGAGATGGGTGCCACCCGCGTGCTCTGCGCTGCCAGCATCGAGGAGGGCGTGCCGCCATTTCTGCGCGGCCGCGGCGAGGGCTGGATCACCGGGGAGTATGCCCTGCTGCCGCGCTCGACGCTCACCCGCACGCGCCGCGAGCGCAGCGGGGCGTCGGGCCGCACCCAGGAGATCCAGCGGCTGATCGGGCGCTCGCTGCGCGCCGCCGTCGATCTGACGAAGCTTGGCGAGCGCACGATCACGATCGATTGCGACGTGCTCCAGGCGGACGGCGGCACCCGCACCGCGGCGATCACCGGCGGCTGTGTCGCGCTCGGGCTGGCGCTGCACCGCCTGGTCGCCAATGGCGACCTGGAGCAGAGCCCCTTTACCCAGTTGATCGCCGCGGTCAGCGTCGGCGTGGTGGATGGCGCGCTGCTGCTCGACCTGGACTACAGCGAGGACAGCCGCGCCGACCTGGACTGCAACGTCGTGCAGACCGGCGCGAGCCAGATCGTCGAGGTGCAGTGCACCGCGGAGCGCCGCGCGGTCAGCCGCGCCGAGCTGAACCAACTGCTCGACCTGGCGAGCGCCGGCATCTGCGAATTGCTGGAGATCCAGCGCGCGACGCTGAGCAGCGCGGGCGCGCTTGTGCTATAATCTCCCTCATCAATTTCTAAGGTTTCCCCCATACCGGAGGAGAGGCGGCAATGCTCGACGAGAATCAACGGCACGAGGCGCTGGTGCACTTCCAGCGCGGGCTCGTTCTGGAACGGGCCCATCGCGTCCGGGAAGCCGTCGAAGAGTACCGCCGCGCGCTCGCCTACGACCCGCACCTGCGCGAAGCTCACGGCGCGCTCGGTCTGTATTACCAGCGCAATGGCTTGCTGGCCAAGGCCGCTGAGGAGTTCCGCGCCGTCGCCCGCCTGGAGGACGATTTTCTGTCGCACTTCAACCTGGGCTACATCTTGCTCGAACTCCAGCGGTTGGACGAGGCGCAGGCCGCCTTTCGCCGTTGCCTGGAGCTGGAGCCGGGCGACCCGGCGGCGCACTACGAGCTGGGCTCTATCCACTTTCTGCGCGCCGAGTACGCCGACGCGATTGGCGAGTTGCAGCACGCGCTGAAGGAGTATCCCGAAGATTGGGAGGTGCAGACGCTGATCGGGCGCTGCTATCTGCGCCTCGGCAGCTACGAGGCCGCACACGCCGCCTTCAGCCGGGCGCTGCACATCGCTGCCCGGCCGCAGGCCCAGGCCGAGATCGTCGGCATGCTGGAGGTCGTCGAACGCTATCGCGAGCTCCAGGCGCCCTACACCGCCAAGGATCGCCTCTACGCCGAGCATGGCGTCGTCATCGTCGGCTCGGCCACCGACGACGGCCTGCGGATCGAAGAGGCCGGGGACTATCACTTCACCTATCCCGACATTGGCGTAACGCTCCGGCGGTTGCTGGCGCTGGCGGCGGGATGCGGCTGGAGCTTCACCTGCGTCGTGGCGCTGGACCGGCTGGCCACGCCGCTCGCCGCGGCGCTGGCCGAGTTGCTGGAGGTGCCGCAGCGCGCCACGCATGACGTACAGCCCGGCGATCTGCCGCTGCTGGTGATGGCCGTCGGCCGCGAGGCGGAGTTGCTGGAGCTGGCGGTCGAGCGCATCCCCGGCGGGCAGGTCACGTTCTGCCTGGGGTTGAACTGGCTGCGTCGCGCCAGCCTGCTGCCGGACATCGTCGGTATCGTAGCCCGCGAGGCGTGCTCAGTGCCGTGGGAGCCAGAGCTGCGCCGGCTGCGTTCGGATGGGGCGGCGCCCGAGCGGATCGCCACGTGCCTGGCGGACGCCGCCGCCCGGATCACCGCCGCCGCGCGCGACACCACGCCCGACCCGAACATCGCCCAGCAGATCGCCTACTACGCCGAAGCCCATGTGCGCGTGCGCTTCGGCGAGGTCGTGGAGATCGCGGCGCGGTAGGCACGCGATGATGCGCCCGAACCACACCGTCCCTTATCGTGGGATCAAATCCGTCTCCCCTGAAAGCGTGCGCACAAAGGCCGCGATCAGCCGCGCCGCCTGCTCCACGTCGCTGAGCTGGATCATCTCATTGGGCGAATGCATGTAGCGGTTCGGGATGGAGACGACCCCGGACGCCACCCCGCCGCGCGTCAGCGCGATCGCATCTGCGTCCGTGCCGGTGTAGCGCGGTGTGATCTGCACGCTATACGGTATCTGTTCGCGCTCAGCGATATCGCACAGCATCTGAAAGACCACCGGACTGTTCGCCGAGCCGCGCGCGAGAACCGGCCCGCCCCCGAGCTTGACATCCCCGTGCTGCTTCTTCTCGGATGTCGGGTGGTCGGTCGCGAAGGTGACGTCCACCACAATCGCGACCTGCGGCTCAAAGCTGAACGCCGAGGTATAGGCCCCGGCGAAGGTGATCTCTTCCTGACTTGTCGCGACCGCCGCAACCGTCGCCTGCGGGCGCTCCGCCGCCAGCAGCCGCAGCGCCTCGAGCACAGTGAACGCGCCGATCCGGTTGTCCAGCCCGCGCGCGACGAGCCGGCCGTTCGGCAAGTCGTACACCGGCGCATCGATCACCGCGACGCTCCCGATCCGCACCATCTCCTGGGCCTCGGCGCGATTGGCCGCGCCGATATCGATCCACAGGTCTTCGATCTTGCTGGCGTTGTCGCGGTCGCTTGGTTTCATCAGGTGGATCGGTTTCTTGCCGATCACGCCGATCACCTCGCCCTGCCGGCCCAGGATGCGCACCCGCTGGCCGACGAGCACCTGCGGATCCCAGCCGCCGATCGCCGCGAAGGTCAGAAAGCCTTCGTCGTCGATGTAGCTGATCATCAGGCCGATCTCGTCGATATGGCCGGCGAGCAGCACGCGCGGCGCGCCGCCGTGCAGCACCGCCAGGGTGCTCCCGCGCACATCGGTGGTGACGTGGTCGGCGAAGGTCGCCGCCTCCTTGCGCCAGAGCCGCGCCGCTGCCGCCTCGTCGCCCGACGGGCTAGGGATGGCGAGCAGGCGTTTCAGAAAGTCAACCGCGTGCTGTTCCATCAGCATACTCCTCAACAATGCATGTCTGGCAACCCCTGCATGATAGCGGGCGCCGCCGGGCATGTCATCGGCCAAAGGTGGGAGCGCGGGCCGCATCGCGATCGGTGAGTGCAGCGTGCTAAGTGCAGCGTGCGGATGAGCGATTGCTCACCCCCAGCCCCTGCTGTGATTGCGGATCGAAGCGACAGCATCCGAAGAGGGGGGGCGGGCATGCGCGCCACGCCGCCTGGCTAGCGCGCGGTGTGGCCGAAGCGCAGATCGGCGTAGGGCTGGCTCTGGACGCGGTCGAAAGCGGCGCGCGCGCGCGCGAGGAGCCGGGCGGCCTCGTCCATGCGGATCGCGGCGCGGTTGGCGAGCTGCACCCGGAAGCTGCCGTAGAACTCGATCATGTCGTCGAGCGCGGCGCGCTCGGCCCGCAGGCCCGCCAGGTAGTCGGCATGGGCCTGCCGCGCGGCAGGGGGCGGTTCCAGCGTTTCAAAGAGGGCGATCGCGGCACTCACCTCCTCACGGAGGGCGCGCGCCGCGGCGGCATGAACGACGGCCGAGTTTCCTGGCTGGCTGGTCGCCTGTCGATAGGCGGCATCGGCGGCGCGCAGCCGCTCGCGCGCCGGGGTGATCGCGCTGATGTAGGCCAGCGCGGCTGCCTGCTGCTCCTCCGCCGAGACCAGCGCCAGAATGGGGATGGGCGTGGGCGCCGCAGCCGGCGGGGCGAGCGCGGCGCTGGTCGGCGGCAGGTGCGCCGCTGCGGCCAACGCCGCCCGCCGGTCGAGCGCATCGCGGATGGCGATATTCAGGCCGAGGGTGAGCAGGAGCAGCAGGACTGGCATAAGCCAGAGGAGCGTGCGCGCCCGGCTCAGCTCGCGGTGAGCGCGCCGCCAGCCGACCCACCAGCCGTTGTCGTGTCCATCGGGGATGGCGGGCGCCGGAGCGAGAGCGGCGCGCGGCGCGGCCGGCGCGGCCTGGAGTGGCTCGAGCGGCGCGCGCCGGAAGCCGTCGCCGC
>JBHOQX010000064.1:0-13682 GCA_042408595.1 Roseiflexaceae bacterium
ACGTCGTGTGTCGGAACCGGACTCAGCTACGCTACGAGTTGCGCTTGGCGACGGCTCGCCTCCGGCATAAGCCGCACGTCATCCAAGGTTGCATCACCCAGGCCGGGCTCTCACTTTAGATGGCTGTGCAGCAGGCTATACCATCCGCCTGGCGCGCGGCCTGCTGCGCCCCCAGTCCGGCGAGCTGCGCGTGTTCGCGCGCGCGCCCACCGCCGTTCGCCCCGCCGACCGCCAGCGGATCGGCTCCACCCCGCAGCAGTTCGTGCTTTACCCGAATCTGACGGTCTCCCAGAACGCCGAGTTCGTCGCCTCGCTCTTCGGGATGCGCCCCGGCGCGATCCGCGAGCGGCTGACCGAACTGCTCGCCTTCGTCGATCTGACCGCGGTGCGCGACCCCGCTCTCCGGCGGCATGCAGCGCTGCCTGATGCTCGCCGGGGCGCGCATGCACGACCCGGGGCTGCTGTTCGCCGACGAGCCGAACGCCGGGATCGACCCGGTGCTGCGCGGGCGATGCCGGGAATACTTTCGCCAACTGCGCGACTAGGGGGCGCACGCTGTTCGTCACCACACAGATCGTGAGCGAGGCGGCCTACTGCGACGACGTGGCCGTTATGCGGGCCGGGCACATCCTGGCGGTGGATACGCCGCTTGGGCTGCGGCGCCGCGTCCTCGGCGGCGAGATCATTCACATGCGCCTGGCCGACCCGACACGGGTGGGCGATGCCGGCGAACTGGCTGCTGTTCGTGACGCTTGTACTGGTGCTCACCGTCGCGTCGCTCGGCGTCGGCTTCCTGATCGCGGCGGTCCCCGGGTCGGACAGCCAGGCGATCCCGCTGGCGTTCACCGCGGCGAGCGTCAGCAGGGCAGCGCCCAGCGCAAGGCCGATCGGCCCGATGGCGCGCCTGAGCCATGGTCTCAACATAGCCTCCTCTCGTGTCGGCGGGCACGGCAGACCGATTGCCAGCGAGGAGCGGCCGCGACGCCGGGCGGCGCATGGGGCGGCGTGGTCGTGCGGCGCGCTCGTACAGGCGCACGCTACCACGCCGGTCCGGGCGGGGCGACGGTGATCTTGCCTATGCGGACTAAAGGAATGTCGTAGTCGGGTGGAGGGGTGTAACGTTCAGAATGGAGCGTTCAAAGGGCAGCGTTCAAGACGGGAAGTTCGAGGCCGGTTGTCAACGGGTTGGAATGCCAGGAGCGTTGCACGGTTTCTAAAACAAGGTTGTCTGCCGTAAACCTTCTTCGGGCATGTCCAGCGGCAGCGGCGGCACGCCGGCCCGCGCCACCAGGCGGCGGTGGAATGCGCGGGCGATCGCCGGCGAGCGCTCCTCGACCGGGCAATGCACGAAGAGGTACACGTCCGTCCCGGTCGCCAGCCAGCCGGCGATGCGTTCCGTCCATTCGTCCAGGAACGGCGCGTTGAGCGAGATGTCGGGGTGGCTGATGTAGCGCACCAGCGCCAGGTCGCTGCTCCGAAGCGGGCGCAGCGGCACGTCCGGCTTGCGGTCGCGCGCCCGGTGCAGGTCCTCTTCCGCGCCGGGGAGCGGCCCGGCGTTCAGCGGGCGCACATCCAGCAGCACCCGGCCCGCGCCGGCACGCTCCAGCAGCTCCATCAGCGCGTCCTCGCCTGGCGGCGCGAACCAGTCCGGGTGGCGCACCTCCACCGCGAGCCGCGGGGCCGGGGGTTGCGGGCGAGAAGCAGGGATGCCGGCATCTCGCCGCTGAGGATCAGAAACGTCGTCGTCCGCATGGGTCGCCAGTCCGCGGCCCCCAGCCCCCGGCCCCTCGACCCACCCCTTCAGCCACGCTTCCAAATCCGCGATCTGGCGCGGGCCGTAGCCGGGCGGCAGTTGCAGGAAGAACGGGCCGAGCCGCGGGCCGAGCGGCATCAGCCGCGCCACGAAGGCGCGCGTCGCGTCGATCCGCGCCGCCAGCGGCCCCTCATGGCTGATCTCGCGCGGGAGCTTGAAGCAGAACTGGAATGTCTCCGGTGTCTCCTCCGCCCAGCGGCGCACCGTCTCCGCGCCCGGCGTGGCGTAGAAGGTCGTATTGCCCTCGACGGTCGTCAGCTTCCGGCTGTAGACGCGCAGGAAGTCGCGGGCCGGCGTGCCGGGCGGAAACAGGTCGCCCAGCCAGCCCTTGTACGCCCAGACCGCCAGGCCGAGGAAGAATTGCCCGGCGCGCCGGGGTGTGCCTGCGCTCATGAGACTGTCCCCCTGGAGAACGAATCGACGGTCGGCCGCCTGTCGTGCGTTGTGCGTCGGCGCACGCGCGTAGGACAAGAACTCCGTGGAAGGCCTGCGGCCCTCCACACCCCCCCACGTCGCGGGCGTGCTTTCGTCCCCCGTTCGCCGTCCTCCGCCGCCCGCCGGCCACTGGCCGCACCGCCCCCGCACAAAGCATACCACGCCGCAGCAACGCAAACGCAGGCCGCGTGTTGCGACCTGCGTTCGGTTCTGGTCAAACAGCGGCCCGCCAGCGATGTCTCGGATGTCGTGCGGGATGTGCCGCCCGGTATGGCTGCATTGCTGCAGGAACAGGGCTGGATTGGGCTGGGGCGCGGGCTGGGTCGAGCTGCGGCGATGCGCGAACGGAGCCTGGACGAAACCGGCGCCTCGCTGGCGGGCCTGGCCTGCTGTTCGTCGAGCCGGGCACGGCGTGATGGAAGGAAGGCTCGCTGGACCATACTGTACCACGCGCGGCGGGCCTCCTCAATGAACCGACGGTCTTACCTGGGCTGCGCCGATGGTACCCCCCGTGCAGCGGGATCGGAGTACTACCCGCCGCTCACAATTGTCATCCGCGCGCGGCCTGGACGAAGCGCCGCACCCGCTCGACATCCACCGGATTCTCGCACCTGCCGGCCTCTTTGATGCTCGAGCCGACGATCACGCCGTCCGCCACGCGCATGAAGGCCGAGATGTTCCGTTCATCCGCGCCGCTGCCGATCAGCAGCGGGCGGTCGCCAGCGAGCGCCTTGGCCTCGCGCACCTTGGCCAGGTCGGGAGCATCGCCGGTCATGCGCCCGGAGACGATCAGCGCGTCCGCGCCGAAGAAGCGCGTCCATTCAATGTGTGTCGCCAGGTCGATGCCGGGGAAGCGTACCGAGTGCTTTTTATCCACATCGGCGAAGAGCTTGATATGGGTGGCGTGCAACTCAGCGCGGCGGCGCAGCAGATCCGCGGCGCAGCCCTCATCCCACTCGCCGGCGTCCCACACTCCCGCGCCGGTGAACATGCAGACGCGGATGAAGTCGGCGCCGCTGGCCAGGGCGATGCCGAGCAGCGCCACGCCGCCGTTGTGCACCAGATTGATGCCCAGCGGCAGGTCGATCGCGCGGCGCACGGCGGCCGCGACGACGGCGTGAGCGGCGATGCTCTCCGGCTGGATATGCGGCCCGGCGCGGAACGGGATGTCCCACATATTTTCGACGATCACGCCGTCCACACCGCCTTCGGCCAGGGCGTGGGCGTCGCGCAGCGCGTTGTCGATGATCGGCTGCATGCCGTAGCCGGTGTAGCCAGGCGCGCCGGGCATCGGCCAGCAGTGCACCATGCCGATCACCGGCTTCGCCGTGCCGAAGATATCGCGCAGGTCGCGGATCTGGAGCGAATCCAGGTGTGCCTTCCAGGGCGGAGTCATTGGTCAGCTCCTTGTTGGGGCCGCAGCGACGCAGCGGGCGACAGCCTCGCTCGCCTTCCGGCGATTTCCGCGCCGCTGCGGTGCATGCACCCTGAGATGATACCACGCCAGAGAATAGGACTGCGGTAGGACCGGGCTCAGAAGGACGTGCGGCCCCTCCGCTAGAGTGTGTTCAGGTGACGACAGTAACACTCCGCGGAGGACACAAGCATGGAAGGTGCGACCAGCGTTCCGTCCGGCTGGTCACTCCCCGCGCTGCCCCGGCCCACGCGGCGGCACGCCGCGGTGGACGACCGACCACGCGCCTGGGCGCAGGCCGACGACGACGAACTACTGCTGCACATAGGCCAGCGTGACGAGCCGGCGCTCGGCGCGCTCTACGACCGCTACGCTCGGCTGGTGTTCAGTGTCGCGCTGCGGATCACCGGGGAGCACCAGGACGCGGAAGAGGTGGTGCAGGACGTATTCCAGGCCGTCTGGCACGCCGCTGGCAACTTCCGAGCCGGCGCGAGCGTGTCGGCATGGCTCTGCGGCATCGCCCGGCACCGCGCGATCGACCACACCCGCTTGCGCCGGTTTCGCGCCCGCTACCGCGAGGCGGCGTTGGATGATCGCACATTGTTTGGCGAGGACGGACTTGGCGCGGAGCACACGGCGCTACGGGTAAGCATCCGCGCCGCGCTGGATGCGCTCGCGCCGGCGCAGCGCCGGGCGCTGGAGCTCGCCTACTTCGGCGGCATGAGCCACAACGAGATCGCCAGCCACACTGGCGAGCCGGTGGGCACCATCAAGTCGCGCATCCGCGCCGGGCTGCTGCGGATGCGCGCTCTGCTGGAATGACACGGTGACACGCAGCGGGTGGAGACCTCGGCGCACCATCAGACCGCCACGCGATCGAATTACGTCGTTGCGAAGCGGCCGGAGATCGAGAGCGGCTCGCCGGACTCAGCGCGGCGGCGCAGCTCGGCGAGCAGCGCCTCGGCCTTGTCGGCCGTCACGTTGTAGTGGAAAGCGAGGTTGGCTTGAACGACGGGCGCGCGGCTGCACGAGGCCAGGCACTTTACGCGCTGGAGCGTGAACATGCCATCCGGCGTCGTCTGCTCGCAGCGAATGCCGAGGGTGTGCTCGAGCGCGGCGATCAGCTCCTCCGCGCCGACGAAGCAGCATGGCACATCGTCGCAGACCTGCACCACCCACTTGCCGACCGGCTCATCGTACAGCAGCGTGTAGAAGCCGACGACCTCGAAGACATCGGTCGGCGGCACATCGATGATCTCGGCGACCTCGCGGATGGCAGCGTCGGTCAGGTGGCCGTAGGTATCCTGGGCCAAGTAGAGCAGCGGCAACACGGCGCTGCGCTTCTGGGCGTAGCGGCTGAGGATGGTGTCGATTTCGGCGGCGTGGGTATCACGGAGAGTCATAACGCATCTTTCGTAGTGCGTCGTGCGCGCATGAGCCGACGGGGGACGACGCATCGGGCACGGCGTCATTAGCGATCAACTTCCCCAAGAATCGGATCCATCGACGCGATCAGCGCGACCAGATCGGCAACCATGCGCCCCTTGGCCATGTGCGGCAGCGCCTGGAGGTTGATGAACGACGGCGCGCGGAAATGGACACGATACGGTTTCGGACTGCCGTCGCTCACCACATATGTCGCCAGCTCGCCGCGCGGCGACTCGACCGCCGCCAGTGCGTCGCCGACCGGCGGCTTGAACCCTTCAGTCCACAGCTTGAAGTGGTGGATCAGCGACTCCATGCTGTGAGTGATCTCGCTCTTCGGCGGCGGGAAGATCTTACGGTCGGTCGTAGCGTAGGGGCCAGGGCCAAGCTCCTCCAGCCGGGCGAGCGCCTGACGGCAGATATTCACGCTCTGGCGCATCTCGGCCATCCGCACCTGGTAGCGGTCGTAGATGTCGCCATTCCGCGCGATCGGGACCTCGAAATCGTACAGCTCGTAGCCGCTGTACGGCATGTCCTTGCGCAGGTCCCAGGCGATGCCGGTGGCTCGCAGCGCCGGGCCGGTCAACCCATAGTTGATCGCCGCCTCCGCGTCGATCACGCCGACGCCCACCGTGCGCTCCAGCCAGAGCGGGTTATCGGTGACCAGGCTTTCGTACTCGTCGATCCGCGCCGGCATGATGTCGAGGAACTCGGCCACCGTCGGCGCGAAATCCTCCGGCAGGTCGTAGGCCAGCCCGCCGACGCGGAAGTAGCTGGTCATCATCCGCGCGCCGGAGACCAGCTCGAAAATATCGAGTATCTGCTCGCGCTCGCGGAAGCCGTACATGAACATGCTTGTCGCACCGAGGTCCAGCACGTGGGTGCCGAGCCAGATCAGGTGGCTGGCGATCCGCTGCAGCTCGGTGAGCAGCACCCGCGCCGTCTGGGCGCGCGGCGGCACCTCGCAGCCGAGCAGCTTTTCGACGGCCAGCACATAGCTGAGGTTGTTGGAGAGCGGTGCCAGGTAGTCGGTACGGTCGGTGAGGACGACCGCCTTCTGGTACGTCTTGCTCTCCATCGTTTTTTCGATGCCGGTATGCAGAAAGCCGATATCCGGCGCGACATTGACGACCGTCTCGCCATCGAGCTCGACAACCAGCCGGAGCACGCCGTGGGTGCTGGGGTGGTGCGGCCCCATGTTCAACACCATATTCTCGGTCTTCCCCTCGCGCGCCGGCTCGATGATCTCGCGCGGCGACGGGACGGTGTACGGCGTCTTTGTGGGCGTGGCGACAGCCATGGCTACCCTCTGAGTGGAACAGGAACAATGGAAAACGAACAATAGAGCATGGATAGATGATGAACGGTGGACGAAGAGCCGGCGAAATACGCCTTTACCACACTCAGCCCCACATTATTTCATTTCACACTATCCATTCTTATATTTTCCGCCGGTTTATTCCTCCGCGAACGGCTTCTGTGCGTAAATGCGGTCTTCATTGATAGTGAAGGCCACCTCTTCATACCCGAGCGGTACGTCCTTGCGCAGCGGGTAGCCGACCCAATCCTCCGGCATCAGGATGCGATCCAGACTGGGGTGGCCGCTGAAGACGATCCCGAACATGTCGTACACCTCGCGCTCCTGCCAGGTCGCCGTGGCCCACAGCCTGGTGAGCGTCGGCACCGACGGGTCGCGCTCCGGCACGCCGACCTTCAGGCAGATGCGGTGGCGGTTCTTGTGCGAGAGCAGGTGGTACACCACCTCGAAGCGCGGCTCGCGGCCCAGATAGTCCACCCCGCACAGGTTCTCGAGGAAGGTGTAGCTCAGCTCCGGGTCGTCGCGGAGCACCTGCACCACGTCCAGCAACTGCTCCGGGCGCAGATGCAGGCTCAGCTCGCCGCGGAATTCACTCGCCTGGGCAGCGGCGTCCGGGTAGGCGGCGCGCAGGCGTGAGAGCACAGTCTCGTTGTCCATACAGCCTCGGGGCGGGCAGATTGATTGGAGGGCAGATTCTGTCGTTGCCACTCTGCAATCTGCAATCTACCCGCTGAGATCACACGTGAATCGGTTCGAGGGCGCCGCGACCACGGACACCGTCTTTGAGCGTGCCGTCCAGCTTCATGCGGTTGACCTTTTCGTGCAGCTGGATGATGCCGTCGATCAGCGCCTCGGGGCGAGGCGGGCACCCGGCGACGTAGACATCCACCGGGACAATCTCATCGACTCCCTGCACAATCGCATAGTTGTTGAACACCCCACCGCACGCCGCGCAATCGCCCATGGCCAGCACCCACTTCGGCTCGCTCATCTGATCGTACAGCCGGCGCACGACCGGGGCCATCTTGCGCGAGACCCGCCCGGCGACGATCATCAGGTCGGCCTGGCGTGGCGAGGCGCGCATGATCTCCATGCCGAAGCGCGACGTGTCGTAGTTTGCCGCCTGCGCGCCCATCATCTCGATGGCGCAGCAGGCCAGACCGAAGAGCAACGGCCACATGGCGTGCGAGCGGCTCCAGTTCACCACCCCTTCGAGCGAGGTGGTGATAATGCCCATATCGCCGGCTTTCGTTTCTAGACCCATTTCAGCGCCCCTGCCTTCCAAACATAGACAAAGCCCGCAAGCAGAATGAGGACGAACAGCCCCATCTCGACCAGGCCGAACAGCCCGAGCTGGCGGTACACCAGCGCGAAGGGGAAGAAGAACACAATCTCGATATCGAACAGGATGAAGAGCATGGCGACGCGGTAGAAGCGCACATCGAAGCGCCCCTGCGCCTCGCCGATCGGCTCCATGCCGGACTCGTACGGCATGAGCTTGCGGCGTGTCAGCCGCTTGGGCCCGAGCACGCTGGAGAGCGCGATGACGAACACGGCGATAAAGAGCGCGACAAGGAACAGAACGAGGATCGGTACGTACCCGGTGAGCATGGCGACGCCCCTGGCGCAACTGCGGATCGCGCAGTGCGGCGGCTGAACGGACTGCGCTGCTTTGGCATTATACCCGCCGCGCGATGATTGTGTCAAGTTGAACAAAGTGTTATGCGCCGCATCCGTTCGCCCGATTGCAGCGCCCGTGCCGCCTATGCTATACTGCGGCACAACAGCGCTTCAACTGCCGTACTGCCGCGGCTGCGCGCCCTGGTGGATACCCGCCTGGCCGATCGCAGCGTGGCGCACCTGGAGCACCCCTATGCAACCCCTGACGGCCGTGAAACTGAGCGACGAGCGCGCGCCCGACGTGCCGACCCTGCCGCCGCGCCCGCGCAGCATCGACGAGACCGGCCTGAGCATGGCCTTCGTCGCCGACATGCTGCTGCGCGCCCTGTACATCGTGGGCGAGATGACCGGCCAGCAACTGGTCGATCTGCTGCACCTGCCGTACGAGAACGTGCTCGACCAGGCGATCGCCTACCTGCGCCGCGAGCAGATGGCCGAAGTCAAGGGCTCCGGCGGCATCGGTGAGAAGGCGTACCGCTACCAGGCCACCAGCAAGGGGGTGGTGCGCGCCAAGGAGATCGGCGAGCGCACCCAATACCTGGGGCCGGCGCCGGTGCCGCTCGCGGCGTATGCCGCCATGGTGCGCCAGCAGACGACGCGCGGCCTGCGGGTGAGTGAAGACGCGATCCGCCAGGCCTTCGCCCACCTGGTGATCAGCGACACGCTGCTGGCGCAGCTTGGCCCGGCGATTAACTCCGGCCGCTCGATCTTCCTCTTCGGGCATGCGGGCAACGGCAAGACCAGCATCGCCGAGGCAGTCGCCGGCCTGATGTCCGATGCGATCGCCATCCCCTACGCGGTGATCATCGACGGCCAGATCATCCGGGTCTTCGATCCGATCCACCACGAACAGCTCCCCCCGCCCGAAACCCTGGAACGCGACTACGACCGCCGCTGGGTCTTCTCCAAGCGCCCGGTCGTGATCGCCGGCGGCGAGCTGAACATGGACTCGCTCGACCTGGTGTACGACGAGTATAGCAAGTATTACGAAGCGCCACTCCAAATGAAGGCCAACGGCGGCCTGTTCTTGATCGACGACTTCGGCCGGCAGCAGATGCGCCCGCGCGACCTGCTGAACCGCTGGATCGTGCCGCTCGAAAAGCGCGTCGATTACCTGACACTGCACACCGGCAAGAAGATCGATGTGCCCTTCGACCAGTTGATCATCTTTTCGACCAACATCGAGCCGAAGCAGTTGGTGGACGAGGCGTTCCTGCGACGCATCCGCTATAAGATCGAGGTCCACAACCCGACCCCGGCGGAGTACCGTGAGATTCTGCGGCGCGTCTGCCGCGAGCGGAGCGTGCCCTACAGCGACGATGGGCTGCGCTACCTGCTGGAGCACGAGTACGCCAAGCGCAAGATGGAGCTGCGCGCCTGCCACCCGCGCGATTTGATCGACCAACTGATCGATATCGCGCACTTCACGCGCACCCAGCCCGCTATGTCGCGCGAGCTCCTCGCGGCGGCCTGCCGGTCGTATTTTGTTGAGTTGTGAGGTCGAAGCTCCGAGGTGATCGTGCTCCCCCACCTGCCCCGTGCCGTGCTCTGGGACATGGATGGCACGCTGGTCGACTCCGCCGACTCCCATTGGGAGGCCTGGCGCGATGTGATGGCCGCGGCGGGCCGCCCGATCAGCTACGGCGAGTTTCTGGCGTCGTTCGGCCAGCGCAACGATACCATCCTGCGCGGCTGGCTCGGCGAGGACACGCCGGACGACCTGATCGCCCGGATCGGCGATGAGAAGGAGGCCCGCTACCGGGCGCTTGTCCGCGAGCGCGGCATCGTGCTGCTGCCGGGCGCCGCCGAGTGGCTGGAGCGGCTGCGGGCCGGCGGCTGGCGGCAGGCGATCGGCTCGGCGGCGCCGCGCGCCAACATCGAGGCGATCATCGCTGCGCTTGGGCTCGAAGGCGTGTTCGACGCGATCGTTTCGGCGGAGGATGTGCGGCGCGGCAAACCCGACCCGCAGGTCTACGCCTTGGCCGCGGAACGGCTCGGCGTGCCGCCGGCGCGCGCCGTGGTGGTCGAAGATGCGCCGGCCGGCGTCGAGGCCGGGCGGCGGGCCGGGGCGCGGACTGTTGGCGTCGGCCCGAAGCACGCGGCGCTCGGCGCGGACATCCACGCCCGCTGGCTCAGCGACCTGCCGCCGGATACCTTCGAGCGGCTCGTGTTGCGCGATGCATGCTGAGAAGTTTGGCGGCCCAGCCTCCGTGGCGCTTAGAACGCGGAGCGCGACACCCGCCAGAACCGCCGCGCCCCCAGCAGGGGGCCACGTTCACCAGGCGCGACCGGCCCGCGGCAGGCCCCCGCTAAGCGGCAGTGTCAGGAGCATGAGCAGCGCCGCGCCAGCGTACAGGCCGCTCAGCCCCCAACGCTCCAGCAACCCGCCGAACAGCCAGCTCCCCAGCCCGATCCCGGCGTCGAACGCCAAGTAGAAAGCCGCCGTCGCCTGGCCGGGCGTGGCGGGCAGCAGCGCGGCGTGCCGCGCCAGCAGCGCCGGGTGAAGGATCCCCGATCCGCCCGCGATCAGCAGCGCTGCCAGCAGCAGCCCGGCCGGCGGCAGCCCGGCGGCACACAGCCCCAGACCGGCGGTCAGGCTCAGCACTGCGCTGCACAGCAGCGGCGGCGACGCGGCCCGGTCGAGCAGGCGCCCGCTCGCTAGCCGCGTCGCGATGATGCCCGCCCCGTAGGCGGCGTATAGCCAGCCGGCGGCCACGTCGCCGCGCCGCTCGGCCAGCACCGGCGCGAACTGGAAAAAGGCCGCGAACCCCGCGCCAAACAGGGCCGCGAACAGCATCGGCGGCCAGAGCACCGCCGGCGGCCGCCGCACGACAGGCGCCGGCGCGGCCGCCGGCAGCCCGCCGCGCGGCAGCACGATCAGCCCGGCCAGCAGCGCCAGGGCCCCGGCCACCGCGAAGCCGGCCCCCAGCGGCAGGAGCGTGAGCAGCCCACCGATCGCCGCGGGCGTCAGCGTGATCGCCAGGTTGGCAGCAGTGCCGAAGACCGCCAGCCGCCGCCCGAGCAGCGCTGGCGGCGTCAGGGCGACGACCAGCGCGCTGCCGGCAGTGGTGAAGGCGACGTAGCCCAGCGCCTGCGCTAGCCGCAGCCCGAGCAGCGCCCAGAGACTCGCCGTGGCCGGCACGCCCAGCGCACCGCACAGCAGCGCCCCCGCCCCGGCCAGCAGCACCCGCCGCGCGCCGACGCGATCCACAGCGACGCCGGCCAGCGGCCGCCCGATCAGCGATGCCACGCCCAACCCCCCAAGCACCAGCCCGATCTCCCAGTCCGCCAGGCCAATTGCCACCAGATAGCGCGGCAGCGGCGCGAGCAGCGCGTAGAAGCCGGCGAAGAAGACCAGCGTCGCGATCCAGAGACGCCAGTAGGTGGTACTGCCGTTTTTCATCGCGATTGATTGGTCGCTGGCGGGGCTGGAAGAGGCACAGCCGCGCCCGTAGAAAAATGATGGTTGTGAAGAATCGGCGACCCGCCATGCCTCCCGTCCAGCAGGGGCATGCGAAGCCCATATCTATTATCGTGCTCACCCCGTCGACAATCAACCCGATATGCGCTATACTTTGTATCGATTTTTCCGATGGAACAGCAATGGACACCGAGCAGTTGCTCACCTTCGAGCGGATCGTGCGCGAGGGCAGCCTGAGCCGGGCGGCATGGTCGCTTGGCGTCGCGCAGGCGACGGTCAGCGCACGGGTGCAGGCGTTGGAGCGGGCGGTCGGGGGGCCGCTGTTCGTGCGGAACGGGCGCGGCGTGGCGCTCACCGACCTCGGCATGAGCTTTCGGCCCTACGCACAGCGCGCGCTCGAGGTGCTGCAGGCCGGCCTCGCCGCGGCACAACAGGCGCAGGCCGGGCAGCGCGGTCGAGTGACGATCGGGGTGCTGGAGTCGCTCTCCGGGGCGTTTCTTGGCCCGGCGCTGGCGCACTTCCACGCCGCGCATCCGCAGGTGGAGGTGCTGGTGCGGGCCGGGCGGCAGGAAGAGCTGGCGGAGTTGCTGCTCGACGGCATCATCGACGTGGCGCTGCTGGCCTGGCCCCCCGCCGATACGTTCGCCATGCCGCTGGATGTGCTGCTTCAGATGCGCGAGCGGGTCGTGCTGGCGGCGGCGCCCGGTCACCCGCTGGCGCGACAGGCCGCCGTGGAGGCGGCGCAGGTCGCAGCGCTGGCCTGTCCGTTCCTGCTGCTGCGCTGGTGGACAGCCCTGCCGCCGGCAGTGGCGCGGATCGCAGAGCAGGCCCGGCCGCGCCTGGATGTGCCGATGGACACCGGGCGGCAAATGGTGCTCAGCGGGGTAGGCGCAGGTTTCTTCCCATGGATGCAGGTCGCCGAGGCCGTGGCCGCGGGCCGGCTGCGCGAGGTCGCGGTGCGCGACATCCCGCCGCTGGTACGCGCGAGCGCACTGGTGCGCCGGGCCGGCGCCGCGCCGCTGGCGCCCGCCGGGGCCGATCTGATCGCTGCTCTCCACGAGCGCGCCCGGCAGCTTGGGCTGGCGGATGCGCCGGTTTATAGCCTGCTGCACAGCCATCTAAAGTGAGAGCCCGGCCTGGGTGATGCAACCTTGGATGACGTGCGGCTTATGCCGGAGGCGAGCCGTCGCCAAGCGCAACTCGTAGCGTAGCTGAGTCCGGTTCCGACACACGACGTTGCCGAGCTCACGATACTTCAGGTATCCCCAGATCCCTTCGTCTGGATTGAGGTCCGGCGCGTAGCCTGGGAGCCGCTCGAGATGCACCCGCTGACTGCCGCCCGCCGCCAGGAAGTCTTTGACCGCCTGACCACGATGGATGCTCGCTCCATCCCAGATGATCAGCAGCTTGCCGGCGATGTGCCGCAACAGGTGCTTCACAAACGCCACCACCTGCTCGCCACGGATTGGGTCATCGTAGACCTGCATCAACAGCCGGCCGCTCGGCGTGATGGCGCTGATGACGTTCAGGTGGTCGTAGCTGCAGGGCGCGCGTACGACGGGCGGCTGTCCTCGTGGCGCCCACGTGCGCACCAGAGCCGGCAGCAGATAGAAGCCGGCCTCGTCTATCCAGACGAGGGTTCGTCCCTCGGCTTCGGCTTTTTTTTGAGCGCCGGCCAGGTCTGCTCACGCCAGCGCGTGATGGCTTCTTCGTTCCGCTCACTGGCCCGCTCGACCGGCTGTTGCACACTCCAGCCGAGCGAGCGCAGGAGACGGCCGATATGGTCGTGATGGTAGGTGACGCCGAATTCCTGACGGATGACGGTCACGATGCGCGGCTGAGTCCAGACATCCCCGAGAAAGCCATAGGCTTCGGCACCGCGCTTGAGCAGTTCGGGAAGGCGAGCACGTTGTTGAGCATTCAGCCGCGGTCGAGCACCAGGGTGTGGGCGATTGCGCAGGGCTTCTTTGCCGCCTTCTCGCCCGCGCTTGAGCCATTGGCTGACGGCTCCTTCACTCACGCCGAGAGCGGCGGCAATCTGCTTATTCTGCCAGCCCTGTTCGTGCAACTCCCAGGCGCGCAACCGGCGCCCTTCGCGCCAATCGGTCGGTTTGCGTTCTGTACTCATAGCCGGCATGATACCATGCCGATTTAGGTTTTAGTACAGCAGGCTATA
>JBHOQX010000071.1:0-7911 GCA_042408595.1 Roseiflexaceae bacterium
CTGCCGGCAGTGATGGTGCCGACGGCGCTCGTGGTCCTGGAGGCGCTGCCGCTGCTGCCGAACGGCAAGCTCGACCGGCGCGCGCTGCCCCCGCCGGACGACCGCCCGGCCGACGCGCCCGCCCTGGTCGCGCCGCGGACGGCGCTGGAGCGCTACCTGGCCGATGTCTGGCGCGATGTGCTGGGCGTCGCGCAGGTAGGGGTATACGACAACTTCTTCGAGCTCGGCGGCGACTCGCTCCAGGCCGCGGTGCTCGTCAACCGCATCCAGGAGGATCTCGGCGTCACCGCGCATCTGCGCTCGCTGTTCTACGCACCGACCGTCGCGGAGTCGGCGCTCTACTTCCAGGAATACTTCCCGGAGGTCGTCGCGGCGCGCTTCGGCGAGGCAGCGACCGGGCGCCTCAAGGAAAAGCTGGCGGAGGAGCTTGCGCCGGGCGCGCCCGCGGCCATCGATGAGGCAGCGATCGCCCGCTTCCGCGACCTTGTGCCGCCGCTCGCACCGCGCCCCCAGCCGGTTGCCGGCAAGAACCCGATGGCCGTCTTTGTGCTCGCCCCGCCGCGCTCCGGCTCGACGCTGCTGCGCGTGATGCTCGCTGGCCACCCGCAGCTCTTCGCGCCGCCGGAGCTCGAGCTGTTGAATTTCAACGACCTCGCGGAGCGCCGCGCCAGTTTCTCCGGCGTCTACGAGCCGGTGCTGGAGGGCACGATCCGCGCCCTCATGGCGGCGCGGGGCCTGGACGCAGACGCGGCCACGGCCCTCATGGAGCGACTCGAGCGCGAGCACTGCTCGACGTACGATTTCTACGCCCTGCTGCAAGCCAGCATCGGCCAGCGCATGCTGGTGGACAAAACTCCGTCCTACGCGCTCGACCCGGCCGTGCTGCGCCGCGCCGAAGCTGAGTTCGACCGGCCACGCTACATTCACCTGGTGCGCCAGCCGTATGCGACGATCTACTCGTTCGTCGAGGCGCGGCTGCACGAGTGGTTCATCCGCCGGCCGCATGATTTCAGCGTCCGTGAACTCGCCGAGTTGGTCTGGATCGCCTGCCATCGCAACATTCTCGACTTCCGCGGCGAGATCCCGCCCGAGCGCTACCACATGGTGCGCTACGAGGACCTGGTGCGCCGGCCCCACGAGACGATGGAGGCGCTCTGCGCCTTCCTTGGTCTGCCGTTCGACCCCGGCACGCTCCGGCCCTACGAGGGCGAGCGCATGACCGACGGCGTCCGCCCTACCTCGCAGATGGTCGGCGATCTCAAATTCTACATGCGGCGGGAGATCGACCCGCGCCCCGCCGAGCGTTGGAAGCGCCTGCACGCCGGGGATTTCCTCAGCGAGGCCGGGTGGGCGTTGGCCGAACAGCTTGGCTACGAGCGCGTGCGCGCCGCCGGGGACACCCCTGCGCCGCGGCGGCCGCTGCGGCCCATCCCGCGTGACCAGCCACTGCCGCTGTCGTTCGCACAGCAGCGGCTGTGGGTGCTCGATCAACTCGAGCCCGGCAGCGCGCTCTACAACATCCCGGTCGCCCTGCGGCTCCGCGGCGTGCTCGACCGCGGCGCGCTGGAGCGCAGCCTGGCAGAGGTCGTCCGACGCCACGAGACGCTACGCACCTCCTTCGCCGCAGCGGATGGGCAGCCGGTGCAGGTGATCGCGCCGCCCGCGCCGGTCGCGCTCCCGCTGATCGACCTGACCCACCTGGCGCCCGACGCCCGCGACGCCGAAGCCAGCCGTCTGGCCGCCGCGGAGGCGCGCACGCCGTTCGACCTGGAGCACGGCCCGCTGCTGCGGGCGCAACTCATCCGGCTCGGCGAACACGAGCACATCTTCCTCCTCACGCTGCACCACATCGTCGCCGATGGTTGGTCAACCGGCGTGCTGGTGCGCGAGATCGGGGCGCTCTACCAGGACCTGCGCGAGGGCCGCCCGCCAGCGCTGCCGGAGCTGCCCGTCCAGTACGCCGACTATGCCGCCTGGCAACGCGAGGAACTGGCCGGCGGCGCGCTGGAGCGTCAGCTCGCCTGGTGGAAAGAACGGCTGGCCGGCGCGCCGGAGCTGCTCGAGCTGCCGACCGACCGACCGCGCCCGGCGGTGCAGCGCTTCGCTGGCGCGCGGCTGCCCTTCACGCTCGCAGCGGAGACCGTCGCCGCCCTGCGCGACTTCTGCCGCCGCGAGGGAGTCACCCTGTTCATGGCGCTGACCGCTGCGTTCCAGACACTGCTGGCGCGTTACAGCGACCAGGGCGACATCTGCGTCGGCACACCGGTGGCCGGGCGCGACCGCGCCGAGATCGAGCCGCTGATCGGCTGCTTCGTCAACACGCTCGTCCTGCGCACCGACCTGTCGGACGAGCCGACCTTCCGCGCGCTGGTGCGGCGGGTGCAGCAGGTGACCACCGAAGCGTTCGCCCACCAGGATGCGCCGTTCGAGCTGGTCGTGGACGCGCTCCAGCCTGAACGCAGCCTGAGCCATGCGCCGCTCTTCCAGGCGCTGATCACGCTGAACAAGGGCCACCTGCAAACCCTGCAACTGCCCGGACTGACGCTCGAGCCGCTCCACACCGACAGCCAGACGGCGAAATTCGACCTGACGCTCGCGCTGGTGGAACGGACGGACGGGATCGCCGGGGCGCTGGAGTACGCCACCGATCTGTTCGATCAGGCGACGATGGAGCGCGCCCTGACGCACCTCCAGCGCCTGCTGGCCGCGGGCCTGGCCGCGCCGGAGACGCCTGTCAGCCGCCTGCCGCTGCTGGACGAGGCGGAGCGCGCCGCGCTGACGGACGGGCGCAACCAGATCGCCAACTTCCCCGTGACCGAGACGCTCGCCACGGCCTTCGCCGCTCAGGTCGCCCGCACCCCGGATGCCATCGCCGTCTCCTGCCAGGGCCAGCACCTGACCTACGCCGCGCTGAACGCCCGCGCCAATCAACTCGCCCACCTCCTCCGCGCCCACGGCGTCGGCCCCGAGATGATCGTCGCGCTCCAACTGGAGCGCTCGCCTAACCTGGTCGTTGCCATTCTGGCCGTGCTCAAAGCCGGCGGGGCTTACCTTCCGATCGAGCCCGCTACCCCGCCGGAGCGCCTGCGCTTCGTGCTGGAGGATGCCGGGCCTGCGGTGGTGCTGACGGACGACGGACGACGGACGACGGACGGTGGGGCAAGGGCAGACGGCCGGACGACCCTCCCCGCTGGGCCGTGGGCGGTGATCGACCTGGCCGCCGACGGGCCGGCCATCGCTCGCCAGCCGGCGACCGACCCGCCGCCACTGGCGACCCCTGCCCACCTGGCCTATTGCATCTACACCTCCGGCTCGACCGGGCAGCCCAAGGGCTGCCTGGTGACGCACGCGAATGTCATGCGGCTGTTCGCCGCGACGGACGCCTGGTTCGGCTTCGACCCGCACGACGTCTGGACGCTGTTCCACTCCGCCGCCTTCGACTTCTCGGTCTGGGAGCTGTGGGGCGCACTGCTGTACGGCGGGCGGCTGGTGGTCGTCCCCTGGGCGGTCAGCCGCGACCCCGAGGCGTTCTACCGCCTGCTGGTGGAGGAGCAGGTGACGGTGCTCAATCAGACCCCCTCGGCCTTCCACCAGTTGAGCGCCGCCGAAGCGCGGCTCGGAGTGGCGCCTGATTTGGCGCTGCGCTATGTGATCTTCGGCGGCGAGGCATTGGAGTTTGCCAGCCTGCGCCCATGGTTCGATCGCCACAGCGACGCGCGCCCGCGCCTGGTGAACATGTACGGCATCACCGAGACGACGGTGCACGTCACCTACCGCCCGCTGACCGCCGCCGATGCCGCCGCTGGCGGCAGCCGCATCGGGCAACGCATCCCGGACCTGACGCTTTACGTGCTCGACCGCCACCGGCAGCCGGTCCCACCGGGCGTGCCGGGGGAGCTGTACGTCGGCGGGGCGGGGGTGGCCCGCGGCTATCTCAACCGCCCGGACCTGACGGCGGAGCGGTTCCTGGAGGCTGGAGGCGTGAGACATGAGGCGGGTGACGCCCGCCACGCCCCCAGTGTCCAGCCCCCCGCCGCTGGCCTCCAGCCTCCGGCCGCGCGACTGTACCGGACGGGGGACCGAGTGCGCTGGCGAGCGGATGGCGACCTGGAGTACCTCGGACGGATCGACCAGCAGGTGAAAATTCGCGGCTTCCGGATCGAACTGGGCGAGATCGCCGCGGCGCTCACGGCCCACCCGAACGTGCGCGAGGCGGTGGTGGTGGTGCGCGAGGACCGGCCGGGGGACAGACGGCTGGTGGCGTATGTGGTGCCAGTCGCCAGGAGTCAGGGGTCAGGGGACAGGGTGCAAGATGCAGATGGGCAGACGGGCGGACCGTCAGAAGCCAGCAGCCAGGAGCCAGGAGGCGAGGGCGCAGGAGACCCGGAGCGCGGGCGCGGGGGAGACCCGGAGCGCATCGGCGATGGACGCAGTGCTCCGACCTCACAACGTAGCACTCTTCACGCAGAACTACCAACCTGGCTACGGGAGCGGTTGCCGGACTACATGGTGCCGGCCGCCATCGTCGCGCTGGATGCGCTGCCGCTGACGGCGAACGGCAAGCTCGACCGCAACGCATTGCCGCAGCCGGCGATCGAGGCGACAGATGGCCCCGGCGATGCTCCGCAGACCGAGGCCGAGCGAACGCTCGCTGCGATCTGGACACAGGTGCTGGGAGTGACGAACGTCGCACGCGGCGCCAATTTCTTCGAACTGGGCGGCGATTCGATCCTGGCGATCCAGGTGATCACCCGGGCGCGGCAGGCCGGGCTGCACCTGGCGCCGCGCGACCTGTTCCAGCATCCGACCCTGAGCGCGCTCGCTGCGGCGGCCACACCCACCCGGCGGATCGAGGCGCCGCAAGGGCTGGTCACCGGCCCTGCCCCTCTGACACCGATTCAGCGCTGGTTCCTGGAGAAGCCGCTGCCGAGGCCGCAGCACTGGAACCAGGCGCTGCTGCTCGAAACCGATACACCGCTTGACCACGCGGCGCTGGCCGCGGCGGTGCAGGCGCTGCTGGCGCACCACGACGCCCTGCGCACGCGCCTGAGCACCGGGCCGGACGGCCCGGTGGCTGTACTTGCCGGCGAGGAGGCGACCGATCCCGGGCCGGTGCTGGCGCACTACGACCTGAGCGCGCTACCGCCTGAAGCGCAACCCGAAACCATCACGGCGGCCTGCGCGACGCTCCAGGCCAGCCTCGACCTGGCACGCGGTCCGCTGCTGCGCGTGGCAGCCTTCGACCTCGGCGCGGATCGGCCGGGGCGGCTGCTGATCGCCATCCACCATCTGGCGGTGGACGGCGTCTCGTGGCGCATTTTGCTCGAAGACCTGCACGCCGCCTATGCGCAGGCGCGGGCCGGCGATCCGCCCCGGCTGCCGCCGAAGACCACGCCCATCAGCGCCTGGGCGGCGCGGCTGGCGGCGCTCGCCGCGGCCGATACGACGCGCGCCGAGCTGCCGTTCTGGCTGGCCGCCGCAGCGCCGGCCGCGCCGCTGCCGCTCGATGACCCCGCCGGCGCCGACAGCGAAGCCGACAACGCTAGCGTCCGCGTCGCCCTCGCGCCGGATGAGACCGACGCGCTGCTCCGGATCGTCCCGGCGGCCTACGGCACGACGATCGACGACGCGCTGCTGGCGGCGCTGGCGCTGGCCCTGCGCGACTGGACCGGCGCCGGCGAGGTGGTTGTGATGCTGGAGGGGCATGGGCGCGCGGATCTGTTCGACGATCTGGATCTCTCGCGCACGGTCGGTTGGTTCACCAGCCTCTATCCGGTGCGGCTGGTGCCGCCGCCGGGCAACGACCCCGGCGCGGCGTTGCGGGCGGTAAAGGAGCAACTGCGCGCCATCCCTCGCCGCGGGATCGGCTACGGCCTGCTGCGAGAGCTGGGCGCGCAGGCCGACCGCGCGGCGCTGGCGGTGCTGCCGCAGCCCGCGATCGCGTTCAACTACCTGGGCCAGACCGACCAGGCGCTGCCCGCCAATGCGCCGTTCCGCCCGGCCGCCGAGAGCGCCGGGCCGGAGCGCGACCCGCGCGGGCCGCGGAGCTATGCGCTGGAGATCAACGGCAGCATCGCCGGCGGGCAGCTGCGCCTGGCCTGGAACTACAGCGCCGCCCGCCTGCGGCAGACGACGGTCGAGCACCTGGCCGCGGGCTACCTGCGGGCGCTGCGCGCGATCATCGCGCACTGCCGCCAGCCGGGGGCCGGCGGCTACACCCCGTCCGACTTCCCGGAGGCCGGGCTGAGCCAGGCCGATCTTGACGCGCTGCTCTCCGAGATCGGCGAGGCCACGAGGGAGTGATGGGATCGGAGGGAAACAGAGAACGGACGACGGAGGGTGGGCTGCGGTCCCTCCCGCTCGCTCACGCCTGCGCCGCAGGGTTCGCCGGTTTGAGTCCTTCGGCACACGTCGTTCGTCGGTGAATCCACAGCTGGAGGCGATGTGACAAACGGCCCAACCAAACGAACCATCGAGGCGATCTACCCGCTCTCGCCCGCCCAGCAGGGCATGCTGTTTCACGCGCTGTACGCGCCCGAGACCGGCGTGTATGTCGAGCAGGTGAGTTGCGTGCTGCGCGGCGACCTCGACATCGGCGCCTTCGAGCGCGCCTGGGCACAGGTCATGCAGCGCCATGCCGTGCTCCGCACGTCGTTCTCCTGGAAGAGCGCCGATCGGCTGCTTCAGGTTGTCCATCGCCACCTTCCGACACCGCTGACGGTCGAGGATTGGCGCGACATCCCGGCGGAAGCGCAGGGGGAGCGGCTCGCTGCCCTGCTGGCGGAGGATCGGGCGCGGGGGTTCGATCTGGCCCGCGCGCCGCTGATGCGCCTGCTGCTGCTACGAACGGACGCACAGACCTGGCGCTTCGTTTGGACACATCACCACATCCTGCTCGATGGCTGGTCGCTCCCGGTCATCCTGCAGGAGGTCTTCGCGATCTACGAAGCGGCCCGGCTCGGCCAGGAGCTGCGCCTGCCCCCGACCCGGCCCTACCGCGACTACATCGCCTGGCTCGACCGGCAGGACGCCGCCGCCGCCGAGACCTACTGGCGGCGGGTGCTCGCAGGGTTCGACACGCCCACGCCGCTGACGATCGACCGCGACCCGGCCCGCGCGCCCGCCGGCGAACAGGGCTACGCCGCGCAGCGGCTGCGCCTCACGCCTGAGGCGACGGCCGCACTGCAAGCGCTCGCCCGAGAGCAACATGTGACGCTCAACACGCTGGTGCAGGGCGCCTGGGCGCTGCTCCTCAGCCGCTACAGCGACGAGGCGGATGTGGTCTTCGGCGCGACCGTCGCTGGCCGCCCCGCCGAACTGGAGGGCATCGAGCGCATGGTCGGCCTGTTCATCAACACGCTGCCCATGCGCGTGCGCGTGCCCGAGGAGATGCCGCTTGGCGCCTGGCTGAAGGAGCTGCACGCGCAGCAGGCCGAGGTGCGTCAGTTCGAATACAGTCCGCTGGTCCAGGTGCAGGAGTGGAGCGACGTGCCGCGCGGCCAGTCGCTTTTCGAGAGCATTCTGGTGTTCGAGAACTACCCGGTGGACGAACGCGTGCGCACCCAGCACGGCTCGCTGGCGGTCGAGCAGGTCGAGTTCGTCGAGCACACGAACTATCCGCTGACGCTGCTCGCCGCGCCGGGCAGCGAACTCCTGCTCACCGTCTCGTATGACCGCCGCCGCTTCGATGAGGCGGCGATCCGGCGGATGCTCGGCCACTTGCGGACGCTGCTCGAAGCGTTCCCCGCCGGCGTCGATCAACCCCCATGGCGCCTGCCGCTGCTGACGGCGGCGGAATGGGCGCAACTCTGCGCCTGGAACCAGACCGCCCGCTCCTACGACCTTTCCCGCCCGCTCCACGCCTGGGTCGAGGCTCAGGTCGCCCAGACCCCCACCGCCCCCGCCCTCCTG
>JBHOQX010000042.1:0-14058 GCA_042408595.1 Roseiflexaceae bacterium
ACCGCAGCGCCGATGGTACTGGCGGCAGCCCGCTGGGAGCGTAGGTCCGCGCGCCCATCAGCGCGGCGTGGAGCAGTGGCAGCTCGTCGGGCTCATAACCCGAAGGTCGCAGGTTCGAATCCTGCCGCCGCTACCAGACCAAACCGGCCGGCGACGTATCGACGTCGCCGGCCGGTTTGTGTTTCGCTGGAGGTTGCTTCTGCGGTACAATAGCGCGAACTGCCGCACGCCTGATATCTGGGAGATCGACATGACCGCACCGCGACTTTCTGTCCAACTTTACACCCTGCGCGATCAAGTGGAGACCGATTACGCCGGCACGCTGCGCGCCGTGGCCGAGCTCGGCTATCGCGCCGTCGAACTCGTGACCCTCGGCCAGTATACACCTGCGGAGCTGCGCGCCGAGCTCGACCGCAACGGCCTGACAGCCTCCGGCATGCATATCCCATTTGAGCGTCTGACTGGCCAGATCGATGAGGTCAGTACGATTGCCGAGACGCTTGGCTTCCGCCATGTCATCTGCCCCTGGCTTGCACCGGCGCGACGCGGCGACGTCGATGGCTATCGCCAGTTGGTAGAGGTGCTGGCGGCGGCGGGCGCGCAGTACCATGCGCGTGGGCTGCAGCTCGGCTACCACAATCACGATTTCGAGTTCGAGCCGATCGGCGATACAACCGCGCTCGATCTCATCCTCGCCGCGACGGACGCCCGGAGCCTCATGCTCGAACTAGATGTCTACTGGGCCGCTTATGCCGGATTGGACCCGGTCGCGACGATCCAGCGCTATGCCGACCGGCTGGCACTGGTGCATCTCAAAGACATGGCGCGCGATCCGTCGCGCACTTTTGCCGAGGTCGGACATGGCCAGCTCGATGTTCCCGCGATTCTGGCGGCGTGCGATGCCGCCGGCGTCGAATGGTTAGTCGTGGAACAAGACCAGTGCACCCGCCCGCCGCTGGAGAGCGTCGCAATGAGCCTAGAGTACCTGCGCTCGCTCGGCCGGGCGTAGCGAGAATAACGCGCAGAGAACAACCAACAACGCGCAGAGCACAATGTGGCAATGGCTTGTTCTCCGCGCGTTGTTCGTTGTTTTGACAGGACGGACGCCGTGGGGAGGTGTGGGCGACCGCGTCCGTCCTGGTTTTGAACGACGGAGTGATGCATGTTCGTCGTTGGTGATGTGCACGGTCATCTCGACACGCTTGTGCGTTTGCTTCGAACATCCGGCCTGATCGGCGACACCCATGCGTGGACCGGCAGCACAGCGCACCTGTGGTTTATCGGCGATCTCTTCGACCGCGGGCCCGACGGGGTCGGTGTGGTCGAGCTGCTTATGCGCCTGGAGCGCGAGGCCACGACGGCCGGCGGCCTGGTCGGGGCGCTGCTGGGGAACCACGACGCCATGATTCTGGCTGCCAGGCGCTTCGGCAACCTGGCAACATCGGGGCCAGGCGGGAGCTTCCTGACGGATTGGCATCTCAATGGTGGCCAAGACGGCGATCTGGCACGCCTGGGTGGGCGCCAGATCGCCTGGCTGACAGACCGGCCCGCCATGGCCCTGGCTGATGGCGCGCTGCTTATGCACGCCGATGCGACGTTCTATGAGCGCTACGGCGCGAGCGTTGCGGATGTCAATATGGGCATCCAGCACATTCTCGAGAGTGACGATCCCGCAGCGTGGGATCGTCTGCTCGACGACTTCAGGCAGCGCCTGGCCTTCTGGGAGCGGCCAGCCGAGGCGGAACGCCTGCTGCAGCGCTATGGCGGCCGCTGTATCATCCATGGCCACACGCCGATCGCCAAGATGACGGGTGGACGCGACACCGATGTGACGGCGGCGCTGCGGTACGCCGGCGGGCGCTGCATCAACGTCGATGGTGGTATCTACCGGGGCGGGCCGGGGTTTGTGTTCGAGTGGGAGGCGGCCGGGTAGGCAAGGAGATAAGGGACGGCAAGATCTCAGCTAAGAACTGCTTCTTCCCTCTCCAGGTCTGCGCGCTTTCCCTTCAGAGAGCGCGGACGGCGCGTTCGAACATCGCGCCCAGGTTGTCGGCGATGACCGCGTCGTCCGGGCGATCGAGCACACCAAACCGCGCCAGGGGAAGTGTGCTGCACAACGCATAGAACAGTCGCACAACCGTCCACACCTCGAGCGATGGGTCGATCTCGCCGCGCTGGTGCGCCGCGCGCACCAGCGCGGCGATCCCGGCGTCGAGACGGCGCATCATCTCCACTGCCGCTGGATCGTTGCACATCAGCCGGAAAATCTCCGTTGACCACGGACGTATCTGGAGCACACCAGCCTCGATCTGGCGCTGGATGATCGTCCTAAGCAGGGAGACCAGCCGCTGGAGCGGGGTATGCGCCGGGTCGGGTGCTTCGACCAAGGCCAGCCACAGCTCCATTTGGTGCATGGTCGTCGCGACCACCAGCGCATCCTTGTTCTCAAAATAGCTGTAGAGAGTCGGCTTTGAGACCCCTGCCCGCGCCGCGACTTCATCCATGGACATGGCAGCGTAGCCTTTCTCGGCCAGCAGCGTGTGCGCTGCAGTGAGCAACTCCTCACGCAGCATTTGCCGGCGACGCTCACGTAACGGTGGTGCCATGTCCTTCCTCCATGCATCTGCTCTTCATCCAGGGACGTACCTGGATGTAACCCGATCATTGCCCTGCAACCACCCGCGCGGTCCGCTCGTCCGACGAGGTGGTAGGACTTCGTCCGCGATGCCCCACTATTCGTCCCCGATTCCTACTTGAAAGTAAAGTCATTTTACTGTATAGTAAACCACAAAGTCAACCCGCTCAGGGATGGCGAGACTGTGGCACGCGGCGCCGGGCGCCTCGACGATTCGCCGGCCTGCGGGTCTGTGCGGAAGGATGCTATCACGCCTATGGCGAACATCACCAAGAAACCCCAGCTCAACGGCAATATCATCGCCGATACGTCCATCCGGCAGCCGGTCTTCATCACGATGCTGATGCTGCTGGCGATCGTGATCGGCCTGCTCGCCTACCGCAGCCTGCCAGTGAACCTCCTGCCGGACATTTCGGTGCCGGTGGTGGCGGTGACGCTGACATACCCCGGCGCCGGGCCGGAGAGCGTCGCCGAGCAGGTCGCCAAGCCGGTCGAGAACGCCCTCAATACGATCAACGGCATCAAGCATATCACGTCGAACTCGAGCGAAGGAATCGCGACCATTCTCCTCGAATTTCAGTCGAACGTGAACGTTGATCGGGCCGAGCAGGATGTGCGCGAGAAGGTCAACCAGATCAAGCCGACCCTGCCGAACGATGTGCGCGATCCGGTCTTCTCCAAGTTCGACCCGAACGACTCACCGGTGCTTACAGTCGCCGTGGCGAGCGATGGCTCGCTCACGCCGCTCCAGCTCCGCCAGCTTGTGGACAACGATCTGGTGCCGCTCATCCAGCAGGTCCAGGGTGTCGGCTCGGTGACGGCCAACGGCGGCCAGGTGCGGCAGATCAACGTCCAGATGGACCTGAGGAAGCTGACGAGCTACGGTATCCTGCCGGTGCAGATCAGCAACGCCATCCGCAATGCGAACTCGACGTACGGCCTGGGGACGATCAACGCTGGCGACCGCGACGTGAGCCTGCGCGTTCCCAGCCAGCTCGCGACGCCGGAGGATATCGCCCGCATTCAGATCACCGGCACGCCCTACCGCGTCGGCGACGTGGCGACTGTGGAGGACGGAGTCGCCGAGGTGAAGAGCTACTCGCGGCTGGATGGGAAAGACGCCGTTTCGCTGGCGATCCGCAAGCAGTCGGGCACGAACACCGTGCAGGTCGCGGACAACGCGAAGGCGGTGCTCGCGAAGTTCTTCGCCAGCCGGCCCAATCTGCGCTATTTTCTGCCGAGCGACCAGTCGGACGCCGTGCGCAGCTCGGTCGACAGCGCCATCGAGGAGCTGATTGTCGCCGCAGTGGCGGCCATGCTGGTGGTGCTGCTGTTCTTCCGCGACCTGCGCAACACGCTCACGACCGTCGCCGGCCTGCCGGTGATCATGATCTTCACCTTCGCGCTGCTCAGCTATTTCGGTCTGTCGATCAACCTGATCACGCTGCTGGCGCTCTCGCTCTCGGTCGGGCTGGTGATCGACGATGCGATTGTGGTGCGCGAGAATATCTTCCGGCACATGGAGCGCGGCGAAACGCCGATGGTCGCCGCCAGCCGCGGCACGGCGGAGGTCTCGCTCTCGGTGCTGGCGATGACGCTGACGATCATCTCGGTGTTCCTGCCGGTGACCTTCACGACGGGCGTCACCGGGATCGTCTTCTATTCGTTTGGGATCACGGTGGCGGCAGCGATGGCGATCTCGCTGGTGGAGGCGTTCACGCTCGCGCCCATGCTGTCGGCCTATCTGTTCAAGCAGCAGACGCCGAAGCCCGGCACCGCACCTGTGCAGCATGCCGCCGCCGATCTCGAGGCCGAGGCCAGCGACTATAACCACGCTCTGGAAGAGGCGCGCGAAGAGACCGGCCCGCTCGGCCGCTGGTACGGCCGGATGCTGCGCTGGACTCTGGCGACGCGCGGCCACCGGCTGCTGGTCGTCGGCGTCGCATTGGCGGTGTTGTTCATCAGCGGGGTTGTCGCGACCCAGCTCAAGTTCTCGTTCTTCCCGAAGCAGGACAATCATCTGTTCGTCGCCAGCTTCGAGCAGCCGCCCGGCACGCCGCTGGCGACCACCGACCAGATCGCGCGCCAGGTCGAGGCGATCCTGCTCAAGGATCCGGGGGTCGCGGCGGTGCTGAGCACCGTTGGGTCGGCCGGCAGTACCGAGCGCGCCGAGTTCTCGGTACGTGTCCGCAAGGATACCCCGACCGATACGGTGCAAGCGCGCCTGCGAACCCAGATCGAGTCCATCCCCGGTATCCAGCGTGTCGCGCTGGGGCAGCCGTCCTTCACCGGCAGCTCGACCGCGGTCCAGAACCGGCCGCTGGTGCTGAGCATTCAGTCCACCCGGCCGGTGAACGAATTCGCGCCCTTGCTGCAGCAACTGCGTGGGCAGGCGGAGGGTATCCCCGGCCTGACGGACATCGATACGAGCTATACGCCCGGCAAGCCGGAGCTGGTGTTCCATGTCGACCCGGCGAAAACCGGCGATCTGGGGGTCACCAACGACGATATCGCCCGCTCGGTTCGCGCGCTGATCAACGGCGACACCGCGACGACCTTCCGCCAGAACGGGCAGGACACCGATGTCGTTGTGCGGCTGCGGCCGGGCGACCGGGCGAGCACGGACGACCTGCAAGCGATCAGCGTGCCGACCAGAGGCGGCAGCGTGCCGCTCAGCGCGCTGGTGCGGGCCGAGCTGTCGTCCAGCCCAACGACCATCCGCCGCTACGACCGGCTGAACCAGATCCTGATCGGTGCGAACGTGGTCGGCCGGAACGTCAACGACGTGCAGCGCGACATCCAGGCGCGGCTTCAGTCGTTCCAGAGCACCCTGCCGCCGGAGGTGTCGAAGGACCTGATCTTCACCTTCCAGGGACAGACGCAGCAGCAGCAGGAAGGTTTCGACACGTTGTTCATCGCGATGGGGCTGTCGGTGCTGTTTGTCTACATGGTGCTGGCGTCGCAGTTCGGCTCGTTCCTCCAGCCGCTGTTGATCATGACGGCCATGCCGTTCAGCTTCATCGGCGCCTTCCTCGCGCTGCTGCTGACCGGGATCGAGCTGGACATCGTCGGCATGATCGGACTGATCATGCTGCTCGGTTTGGTGACGAAGAACTCCATCCTGTTGGTGGACTTCACCAACCGGCTGCGCCGGGCCGGGCTGGAGAAGCACCAGGCGATCGAACTCGCCGGGGCGGTGCGCCTCCGCCCGATTATGATGACGACGCTGGCGATCATCGCTGGGGCGCTGCCGACGGCCCTGGGGCTGCATCTGTTCGGCAGCGGTCAGGGGTCGGAGTTCCGCCGCGGCCTGGCGATCGTGCTGATCGGCGGCCTGACGACCTCATTCTTCCTGACGCTGCTGGTAGTGCCGACTGGCTACAGCCTGCTCGACTCGTTCACAACCTGGCTCGGCCGGCTGTTCCGCCGCCGCGGGGCGCTGGAGGCGGCCCCGACGGCTGCTGCCCCGGCCGACGCGGTGGCCGGCAACGGCGCAGCCACCGACGGCGTGGCGGCGGACGGTGCGCTGCGGCGCGACGCGAACGGTGTGGCGCGGCCCCAGGTCGAAGGATGATACCGCGGCGCGCAGGAGCGTGCCGTTGTCGGGACGTGCCGCCGCGCCATTGCAACTCACGCGTTCATTGACCGAGGAGTGATATCCGTGAAACAGCAGCGGATGAAAGACATCGTGCTCATTGGCGCTGTGGCCGCCGTGCTGACGGCCTGCGGCGCGGGCGCGCAGAGCGCCGCCACCCTGCCTCCGGCGGCCCAGGCGCCGACGGCAACCATGCCGCTACCCACCCTCACCGCGCCGACGGCTGCGCCGACGACGGCAGCGTTCGATCTGGGCGTGAGCGGGATCGGCGAGGTCAAAGCAGCACAGGACGCCGACTTAGTGTTTCAGGTGCAGGGCACCGTGGCCGAGGTGAAGGTCAAGGAAGGCGATAGCGTCAAGCGAGGCGACCTGCTGGCCATCCTCGACACGCGCGGCTTCGACCAGCAGGTGCAGCAGGCCGCGGCGGCGGTCGCGAGCGCCAAAGCCACGCTGGCGAATGTCGACCAGGCGCCGCGCAGCGCTGATGCCGCGGCTGCGGCCGCCGCGGTGCGCCAGGCGCAGGCGGCGCTCGATGTGCTCAAGGCCGGGGCCAAGCCGCAGGATCTTCAGGCCGCGCAGGCGGCGGTCACGGCGGCGCAGGCGCAATTGCAGACCAACCGCGACAAACTCTCGCAGGCCAAGACGACCGCCGAGGCGCAGTTACAGCAGGCGACCGCCCAATTGACGCAGGCCCAGGCGACCTTCGCCCAGGCGAAGAGCGATTGGGACTATGTGCAGGAAACCGGCCGCAACCCAGCCAATCCGACAACCATCAATCCACAGACGGGCAAACCGGTGGCCAATAAAGTGAACGACTCGCAGCGGGAACAGTATTACGCCGCGTTCGTGCGGGCGCAGGCGGCGCTCCGGGCTGCCGAGGAGGGGGTGCGGATCGCGCAGATCGCCTACGACACCGCGCGCCAGAACGAAGTGACGGGGATTCAGGCCGCCGAGCAGCAGGTGGTGCAGGCGCAGGCCACGCTCGACAAGCTCCAACTCCCGCCGGACAAGGACCGACTGGCGGCCGCCGAGGCGGCGCTGGCCCAGGCCCGGGCCAACCAGGCCAAACTGACCGGTACATCGCGCGAGGCGCAGGTGGCGCAGGCGCAGGCCGGGATCGCCCAGGCCGAGGCCGCGCTCAAGCAGGCGCAGATCAACCGCGAGCGCGCCGAGCTGCGCGCGCCGTTCGATGGCGTCGTAGCAGTCGTGAATATCGATCCGGGTGATCCGAGCACGACCCAGGGCCCGGCGATCAGGCTTGTTGATGTGAGCAGCCTGACGGTCGAAGTGCAGATCAGCGACACGGATATCGGCCGGGTATACCTCGGCCAAGCCGCCACGGTTGTGGCAGACGCCCTGCCCGACCGGAAGTTCAAGGGCAAGGTCAGCTTTATCTCGCCGACCGCGATCCAGAACGGGACGCTACGCAGCTACAAGGTGAAGATCGTGCCCGATACGATCGAGGGGCTGCGCGCCGGGATGAGCGTTCGGGTGCAGCTCGCAGCACCATAGCACCGTGTGTGTCGGGCTGCTGCACACCAGGAGCCGCCGTGCGAGCGGCTTCTGGTGTGTGAGCGCGCCGTTGACACCCCACCCCGTCTGTGCACGGCTCGCCGGCTTCCCGCATGGTATTTGTGCGTTCCGCACAACTTTTCGTGGCGCTATTCTAGGTGTTGTAACCATAGCCAGATCCGGCGGTGACCTACTACGCTGGTGCCATGGCGTGCCCGCCGCGCGTCGCCCCGTACTGGCGGGGTACGAGCGGGAGCGCGAAGCCCGTCCAGCCAGCGAACGTCACCGAGGTCCTATGATCCGCGCCGAACCGCCCGCCGCCGAGTCCGTCGTTACGGTCACCACCACCTACCTGCATCTTCCGTCGCGTGCTGCCTTCCGCCCGGCGTTTTTCGACTCAAAGGACCTGCTGCTCCTCCAATTGCGTAGCGTGTTGCCCGCATTCTACCGCTTCCTGTACGGCGCGGTCGGGCGCGATTACCACTGGATCGACCGCAATAGCTGGTCGGATGAGCAACTGGCCGCCTACCTCGCCCGCCCGTCGGTGACACTGCTGGTGCTGTACGTCTGCGGCACGCCGGCCGGCTATATCGAGCTGAACGCCGACGCGGACGAACCTGGGACCGAGGTCGCCTACTTCGGCCTGATCCCGGCGTTTCACGGCCGCGGGCTCGGCAAGCACCTCCTGTCGGTCGGTGTCCAGCGCGCCTTCGACGATGGCGCCTCCCGGGTCTGGCTGCACACCTGCACGCTGGACGGGCCGTATGCGCTGGCCAACTACCAGGCGCGCGGCTTCGTGCCGTACCGCACCACCACCCACCATCAGCGGATCGCCGTTCCGGCCGTCGCGGCCTGAGCCAGCGCCGCGTCGTAGCGCGGCGCCATGCAGGCCCAGTCGTACCGGGCGGCGGCGGCGCGCAGATCGGCGCGTGGCCGCCCCGCGGCCCCCGCCAGCGCCTGGCCGAGCTTCGCGACCAGCTCATCCTGGCTGTCGTACAGGCAGAGGTCGTGCAGTGCCGCCGGGATGACCTCCGGGTAGCTCAGCCGGCGCGGCGCGATCGGCAGGCAGCCGCAGTACATCGCCTCGACCAGCGCGATCCCGAAGAACTCCTGGATCGCCGTGCTCACGACCACATCCGCCTGCCGTAGCAGCGCGGCGTAGGCTGCTGTGTCCGGCGCGTAGCCCCAGTGGAGCAGGCGCGGGGCGAAGCGCTCGCGTGCCGCGACGAACACCGGCGCGCCCGGATCGATATGCTCCCCCATCACGATCAGCCGGAACGCCGCGCCCCGCGCCTCCAGCGCCTCCAGCGCTGCGAAGAACGCCTCCGGCTGCTTGTCGTACTCCCAGCGGCTGTTCCAGAGGATCACCGGCGGGCCGGCGGGCCGCGGCGGGGCCGGCGCGGCGTCCAGCCGGGCCAGATCGATGCCCGGGTGCAGCACCTGGGCTTTCGCCGCGATCCCCGCCAGCAGGTCGAGCTCCTGGTGGTCGTGGTAGCGGCCGACCAGCCCCGGCAGCGCGTCGAGAAACGCCCCCCGGTGAAACGCCGAATTGAAGAGCAGCGCGTCGGCCGCCAGCGCGCTGGTGTAGTTCGTCCAGGCGAAGCTCAGGTCGCGCTGGCGGCCCGGCGGCAGCGGGTAGGTGAGCTGGTTTTCGTGAAAGTAGACCGCCGCCGGCAGGCCGGCCGCCAGCTCGCCCGCCAGGCCGCGGAAGGTCGCCAGGTCGAGCAGGTCGGTCGTCAGCAGCAGGTCGAAGCGCTGGCGCGCGGGCGCACCGCTGGTGAGCGCCCATAACCGCCGCGCGAACGTCACCGCTGCGCCGCGCATCCGCCAGCGCCAGCCCCCGGCGGCCGAGAGCGTTAGCAACGTGATCGCGTGCCGGCTGTGGCGCGCCAGCCCCTCCGCGACCGCGGCATGCGAGCCGCTATGAAACGGATTGAGGAACAGCACCCGCATCATCGGCTATCGTACCACAGCGTAAGCAAACAGTAATTTGCGTCGGTTGTTGCGGCATAACGGGCGGTGGTACGATTCCCCGTGGCACTCCGTACCCCGCGAGGTCGCCATGGTCGGACTGAACGTCGTTCGCCACTTCCTGCAGCAGTACGACCTGCGCACGCATCGCCGCGCGATCGGCGCGGCGCTCGGCGGCAGCCTCCTCTGGCGGCTGCACACCGCGATCGCCGGCCTCCCCGTCCCGCTGGTCACCTTGGATGGCACGTCCACGACTCTCGACGCCGCCACCGGCCGCGCCACCCGGCTGACGGTCGCCGGGCCGCCCGGCAGCGGCCGCCGCCTGGCGCTGGAGCAGCGCGCCGCCCGCTGGGCCTGGTCGCACGCCGACGCCCCACGCACGCTCCTGCTCGCCCTGCCGGAGATCGACCGTGGCCATGCGTCGCCGGAAGCGCTGGTAGCGGCGCAGATCGCCGTGCTCGGGCGCGGCGCCCGTCCCGCGCCACTCGCGCGGGAAGCGGACCTGCGCCTGGCGCCCTGGGCCGGCCTGAGCGGCTGGGAGCTGCTGCTGCACGGCTGGGACGAGCTTCCGCCACCCCGCCGCGCCGCGTGGCGCAGCGCACTGACCGCCGCCGACGCTCCGTGGGCCCAGGCCCGCCTGATCGTCGCCCTGCCGGAGGACGAGCCGCCCTGGCCCAGCTACCTGCCGCTCACCGTCGCCGCGCCCGGCCCGGCGCTGATCGACGACTGGCTGGCGCACCTCGCCCCCGAGCCAGCCAGGGCGGCGCTGCGCGACGCGCTCCAGCCCGGCGGCCCCCTCGCGACGGCCGCCCGCCTGGCGGATGTCGCGCTGCTGGCATGGGTCGCCCCGCGTGCCGGCCTGCCCGCCAGCCGCGCCGAGTTGTACGAGCGCTTCCTTGGCCTGCTGGGCGCCCCGGGCGCCGCGCCGCGCGCCGTAGCCGACACCCCGTTGCTGACCGCCTACCGCCTGGCGCGGCACGGCGCTCCCCTGGCGGAGATCGCCCCGCCGCTGCGCCGTGAGGTCGCCCGCTTCGCCGCCGCGCTCGCGCCCGACCTGGCGCCGCTGCTGGAGCAACTGCTGCCCGTGCCCCCGGCACACGCCGACGATCTGGAACAAGAACGGCCCGACGCTATCCGCGCGCCTTCCATGCCCGCCGCGGCCGAAGCCCAGGATCAGCCCCAGTCGACGTTGGTGGCGCGCTGGCGCCCCGAGGATGTGTTGACCGCCGCCGCCTGCCTGCTGGAACACCCCGCGCCGCCGCCCGCCTGGGTGCTGCGGATCGCCGCCGGGCTGGCGCACCGGGCCGATACCGGGCCGGCGGGCGATCTGCTGGCGCACCTGGAGCCGCGCCTCTCTGCCGCCCTTGGCCGGCTGGCACAGGACGAGCCGTCTGGCGGGGCGATTCTGCGCCTGCTGCGCGCGCTCCCCGCTCCCATGGCCGAGCGGCTCGCCGGGGGGCTGCTGGCCGCGGAGGAAACCGCCGGGCCACTCGGCTGGGCCCTGGCCGACCGGCTGGCCGGCAGCCCGCCCGACCCCGCGCTCCCGCCCGCGCGCCGTGCCTACCTGGCGGCGCTGGCCGGGCCGGCGGGGCGCGCATTCCTGGCCTCGACGGAGGGGGTCGCGGCGCTGCGCGCCCTGGCCGACTCGGAGGCCGGGGCGGCGCGCCGGCTGCGTGTGGCCGGGGAGGTGCTGGCCGATAGCCACCTGCCGCCGGCGCCGCGCGTCGTGGCGGTGGGGCTGCTGGCCGAGGCAACGGGGCCCGAGGCGCTGGCGCTGCTGGCCCGCCACAGCGCCGATCCCCACCCGGCCGTGCGCGCGGCGGCGCTCGACCGATTGGCGGCCGCCGCGCCGCAACGGGCGCTGGACGCCCTGCGCGCCACGGTGCTCGACCGGCAGGCCGGCGCCGACGCGCGGCTCGACGCCGTGCGCCGGCTGACGGCCGGCTCCGCTGCCGCCGGCGACACTCTGGTGGCCTGCGCCGCCGATGCCGCCGCCCCGCTCGCGGCGCGCCTGCTGGCGCTGCGCGGCCTGAGCGAGGCGCCGCTGCTCGACCTGCTGCACGACCCCGCTGGCGAGCCGATCGTGCGGGCCGGCGCGGCACGGCGGCTTGCTGCGCTGGGAGGACGCGCCGGGCGGCTGGACATGCTGGTGCTGCTCGACTCGCCGACGCTGCCGCCCGTGCTGGCCGGGGCGCTCTGCGCGGCGCTGGGCGCCAGCGGCGACCGGGCAGCGCTCGCGCCCCTGCTGGGCGTGCTGGAGCGCGCCGCCGCGGATGTCGACCTGACGCTGGCCGCCATCGACGCGCTCGGGCGGCTGGGCGACATGGCCACGGCGGCGCTCGGCCCGTTGTTGGGCAGCGGGGCGCAGGCACGGCTGACCACGGCGATCGGGCCGTTCGACCCGCAGCGCCCGGCGCAGGAGTGCCTGGCGGCGGGCGCGCTGCCGCCCCCGCTGGCGGCGCGGCTGGCGCGGGCGCTGGCGGGCAGCGCCACCATCGCCGACCCACCGACAAGCCTGGGCGAGTTCGTCGCGCGCGAGGCAGACGCCATCCGCGCCGCTGCTGCCAGGGCGCTGGCGCGGATCGGCGGCGCCGGCGCGGCCACCAGCCTCGCCGAGGCGCTTCGCAGCGGCGAGACCGGCGGCGCGGCGGCGGCGCTGGTCGAGGCGCTGGCCGCGCTGAGCCTGCGCGACGGCCCGGACACGCTGGCAACCCTGCTCCACGACCCGGCGCTCGACCCGCTGGTGCGCTGGCGCGTGGCTGAGCGCCTGGCCGCCCACCCGGAGAGCACGCGGGCGCTGCTGCGCGGCCTGGAGGATAGCCGGCTCGATCCCTTCACCCGTGGCGCGCTGGCGGAAGGGCTGGGGCAGCGCGGCGCGGCGGCGGCCATGGCGCTACGGCGGGTGGCCGGCGATTCGCGCGAGGATGAGCACCTGCGGGGCCAGGCGCTGCGGGCGCTCGGGCGGCTGGGCGGCCCGGTGGCCGAGGCGGCCCTGCTGGCGATCGCCGGCGCCACGCATGAGCCGCCCGACCTGCGTGGGGTGGCGGCCGAGAGTCTGCCGGCGGCGCTCGCTGCTGAAAGCCGGGCCGCGCTCCGGGCGCTGCTCCATGGCGAGCGACCGGCCATGCCGCTGGCCCGCGGCGCGCTGCGGGCGCTCGGGCGCGCCGGCGACCGCGAGGCGCTGCCGCTGCTGCTGCGCTACTGCCAGGACGGCGATCGAGCGGTCGCCACCGCCGCGATCGACGCGATGGCCCAGATCGGCGACCCGATTGTGACACCGGTGCTGGTGCGGCTGGCGCACGACCCGCACCGCGATCCGGCGGCGCGATTGCAGGCGGCCGGCGCCCTCCTGCGCCTCGGCGGCCAGGAGCATCGCCCCCTCATCCGCGCCGCGCTGGAGGGCGGGACGCTGCCGCTCCGGCTCCAGGCGCTGGAGCATCTGCTCGACAGCGCGCCGGCCCGCGGCGAGGTCCAGGCGATGCTAGCGGACGTTCGTCTGCCGCTGCCGCTACGGCTCCGGCTGTTCGCATACTGCGCTGCGGAGCGCGACAACGCGCCGGCGCTGCGCCAGGTGCTGGAGAACCTGGCCGATGACCCGGACCTGCGCGGGCGCGCCGCGGAAGTGTTGCGTGCGTGGGGCTGCGCCCCGGTTGAAACGCTGCTGGACATCGCCCGCGCCGCCGCGCCGCCGGATGGGCTGCGGCTGCGCTGCGTCGCCGCGCTCGGCGCGCTCGGCGGCGATGCGGCCATGCTGGCGCTGAGCCGGCTCGCAATCGAAGACACGGCGCCGGCGATGGTGCGTGAGGAAGCGGCGGGCGCGCTGCTGCGGCTCCTCGCGCCGATCGAGGAGATCGAGGAAGAGGTGGCCTGATGGCAACCAGAATTATGGTCGTGGATGACGAGCCGGCGATCGGCCGGCTGCTCTGCTACCAACTGCGTGACTGCGGCTACGAGCCAACCTACGTGCCGGATGGCCTGCTGGCGCTGCAACGGCTCGAGCGCGAGCAGCCGGACCTGATCCTGCTCGACGTGATGATGCCAACCATGAACGGCTGGGAGGTCTGTCGGGCGGTGCGGGCCTGCTCGCAGATCCCGGTGATCATGCTGACCGCCAAAAGCTCCGACCTGGACGTGGCGACCGGGCTGCGCGCCGGCGCGGACGACTATATCGCCAAGCCGTTCAGTATAATCCAGGTACAGGCGCGGATCGAGGCGGTGCTGCGCCGAGCCGGGAAGGCTGGCCGGGAGGCGCGTGTGCCGCCGCCCAGCGCTGCGCCGCGCCCGGAAGCGTCCCGCCCCGCCGCCCCGCCCGCTCCTGCGCCGGCGCTGGCCGCCGCCCCGACCG
>JBHOQX010000081.1:0-36385 GCA_042408595.1 Roseiflexaceae bacterium
CGTCTGCATGGCATCAGCTACTTCTGCTATAGTCGTCATCGGGAAGCTCCTGTGCCTGACTGGTGGTTGCACTTCCAGCCTCGCACAGGCGCTTCCTTTTGTCATCCCTTCTTGTCAAGTCTTAACTTGATGCGCATGGGCACGATATTCATCGTGCCCCCTCAGACGGCTCGCCGGCGGCCAGTTGGCCGATCACGGCGGGATCCATCACAAGCTTACCCCGAACCAGCCGAGCACGGTGACACCGATCAGACCGAGCGACAGTGCACTGACGATGATCGCGATCCCCCAGGCGAGCAGATTATAGAGCGGCCGGTTGGCGTACGCGCCCATCAACTCGCGGTTGTTGATGAGCGACAGGATGGCGAACAGTTCGACCGGCAACAGCAGGCCGTTGAGCACATACACGCCGACCAGCACCTGGATCAGGGGCAGGCCGGGGATGAGCGCCAGGATCGCGCCGGCCGCCAGCAGCGCGGTGAACATGCCGAGAAAGATCGGGGCTTCGCTCCAGGTATGCGAGACGCCGCGCTCGAAGCCGAGCGCCTCGCTCATCATGTAGGTGGTCGCCAGCGGGAGCACGCCGGCGGCCAGCAGCGACGCGCCGAGCAGCCCGGCGGCGAACAGGTAGGTCGCGTACGGCCCGGCCACCGGGGCGAGCGCCTGCGCCGCGTCGGCCGCCGTTTCGACGGTGATGCCCGCCGGGTGGAGGGTGGCAGCGGTGGCGATGATGATCGCGCAAGCGACGATCCCGGCGAAGAGTGTGCCGATCCAGACATCGAAACGCGTGAAGCGGTAGTCGTCGGGCGTCACCCCCTTTTCGACCACCGATGACTGGACGTACAACTGCATGTAGGGCGAGATCGTCGTGCCGATCATGGCGACCAGCAGCAGGAAGTAGCCGCTGCTCCACGTGATCTGAGGACGCAGCGTGTGAGCGGCCACCTGGCCCCAGTCCGGCTTCGCCAGGTAGGCCGAGGCGATGTAGGCGAGGAAGCAGAGCGACAGGACCAAAAAAATGCGCTCGACGCGGCCGTACGAGCCGCGGGTGATCAGCAGCCAGATACCGACCGCCGCGACCGGGACGGCCACGTAGCGGCTGATGCCGAACAACTCGGCGGCGGCGGCGATGCCGACGAACTCGGAGACGATGATCCCGAAGTTGGCGATCAGGAGCGTGCCAAGCACCAGCGCCGTCTGGCGCAGCGTGAAGTTCTCGCGGATCAGGTCGGAGAAACCCTTGCCCGTCACCGCGCCGAGCCGGGCGCTCATCTCCTGTACGACGCCGACGAAGATCGTGACGACGACCATCGCCCACAGCAGGTCGTAGCCGTAGGCCGCCCCGGCGGAGGAGTAGGTGGCGATGCCCCCGGCGTCATTGCCGGCGCTCGCGGCCAGCAGCCCCGGCCCGATGGCCATGAGGTACGGCCAGAGGCGGCGCTGCCACGACCGGCCGCGGCGCGCCGGGCGCTCGGCGGCCGCGAGGGCGCTTTCCAGGCGGTTGGTCGTTTCCTCGCGGGTCTTCATCCCTGCCATCCTTCCCCTTCCAACATCCGTCGTTCGCCGATGCCCGGTACCGTTCCGATGCCTGGTGCCGCTCCAGGGGAGGTTGTGCGGGCTGCCTGCAACGCTCCAGGTGAGGGCGTTGGGGGCCGCGGCGCTCACCTCCCAGGCCCGGCGTGCGGGGGGTGGGTCGTGCCGGCGCCTGGCAAGCGCACAAGCCCCCCCGAATGACCTGTGGCACCCCTTCCTGCTGCGGGCGCACTAACTGAAGACGTGCCGCCCGCGCTTCTGCCAGATCTCCGGCAGCAGCACCGCCAGCGCGTCGTCCACCGTCACCAGCCCGATCAGCCGCTCGTCGTCGTCCAGCACCGGCACGGCCAGCAGGTTGTACTCCGCCAGCACCTGCGCGGCGCGCTCCGCGCGGTCGTTCGGATGAACGGCCGGCGTCGCGTCTTCGTACACCGCCTCCAGCGGCGTGGACGGGTCAGAGAGGATCAGGTTGCGCAGCCGGACGATCCCGCGCAGCCGCGGCGGCGCATCTGGCGGGTCGTCCGGATCGTGTTCGACGGCGTAGACCGCGAGCAGCGGGTCGGGCGGATCCTCCAGGCTACGGATAATCGCCAGCGCGTCGCCGACTGTCGCGCCGGCCGGCACGCGTACGAACTCGTCGGTCATGATCCGGCCGACGCTGTCTTCGTCGTAGGCTAGCGCCTCCTGCACGTCGGCAGCCTCTTCCGGCTCCATGCGCGCCAGGATCTGCTCGGCGACTTCGTCCTCCAGGTCTTCGAGCGCGTCGGCGGCCGCGCCGGGGTCCATCTCCTCCAGAATATCGGCGGCCCGTTCGTGGTCCATGCTCTCCAGCAGGTCGGCCAGGCGCTCGTCGCTCACCTCTTCCAGCGTCTCGGCGGCGGTCTCGTCGTCCAGCGCGGCGACGATCTCGGCGCTCTCGCGGACGGAGAGGGCGTCCACGATCCGCGCCAGGTCGACCGGGTTGATCTGCGACAGCCGGTCGTACGACATTTTGAGCTGCACCGGCGCGGCCGAGGCCAGGTATTGCACCTCCGTCCAGGGGATGATCTGCCGCCCGACGATCCGGTCGGCCAGGCGCTGCGGCCCCAGCCGGCGCAACAGAGCCTGCGGACTGACATCCACCCCGATCACGCGGTACATGCCGTCCACCGGGGCGAGCTGAATGTCGTTGACACGCACGATGCGCCGCCCGGTCACGTCGATGATTTGGTGGTCGAGCACATCCTTGCTCAACAGCACTTCGCCGTCGCGGCGGCGAAACGGCTGAAGATCGACGGTTGAGGAATTGAGCTGCACGACGCCGTTCAACCCGCTGAGGTGGCTGGCGGGCACGAAAAAGCGCCGTCGGCCGTCGCGGACGACCAGCCCCGTGATCGGTGGGTAGTCTGCGCCATCGATGCGGACGATCAGGTCGTCCAGCCGGCCGATCGCTTCACCGGTTTTGCCATGGACCGGCCGGCCGATCAGGTTGGCCAGGAACAGCATGGCGGCCTCCTCTCGTGGTGGCCCGCCGTCGGCGGATGGCGGCGGGCAGCAAAACGCCCCGGCGCACGGCGCGGGGCGAGGAGGCGAAGCGAGCGAATGCCTCGCTCAGTGTGGGCGGCGGCGCAAGCCAGGCGGCTGGCGACCGGGCGCCCCACGCTGGCGCTCCCGCGCATGTGCGGCTGCGAGGTCCAGATTGTGGTGCCGAGCCAAATGACCAGATTGACTCTGACTGCCGTCCATCGAAAACCCCAACGAAAACGCCCCTCCGTCGCCGGAGAGGCTCGGCGCGCGGGCGGATGCGCCGGCACGCTGGTTCGCCTCCCCCCTGGTTGAGTTTAAGCCCCCGCACGGCGTAGCTGCCGCAGTCACCTTGACGTGGCCCTTGTGCCGAGCCACGCCGTGCGCCTCTGAGCGTCTCTCGACGGGTCGAGACAGTGACGTGTGTCCGTGCGGGCGCCGCACCTAACGAAGGAGCGACACCTCAGTTGTGACAAATGCCACGCAGGCAGTATACCCCTTCGCTCGCACATCTGTCAAGCCCGGTGCGCTTCCGGCGTAGGGGTTCGGGTGGATGGGCAGGGATCAGGCGTTGTAGGCCTGTTACGTCGGTGCCCCTGCCCACCGACGTCCCGTGACAATGCACCAGGACATACGCGGCCGCCCGCAGCGCGGGAGGTATGGCGGACCGCAGGCCCGCCACGGAGTTCTTTGTCGCGCGCACGCGCCACGGCGCGCCCACACAGAAGGGGTCTCGGAGGGGCGAAGCCCCGCGCTTCCGGCGGGGGCGTTAGGGGCCGCAGGCTCTCAACGCTCTCCCCACCTCTCCAATTTCAGACAGCTTCTCAGACAAAGAGCGGCGCCATGTGCCGCTCCGCGAGCAGTGCCCGCATCGCTGAGTCGTCGGGCCGGGCGCCGCGGAAGCGCTCGGCGGCGTCCAGCACCCGCGGAAGCAGCCCGATGTCGCCGACGGTGTTCAGGAAGACCTCCGGCTGGCCCAGCACCCAATGCACCGCCAGGTCGATGTCGGCCTGCACCTCCAGCGGGCGGTACCAGGTGGCGTGGGTGTGCGGCGAGTCGCCCCACGGCGCCTGGGTGATCGCCTTGATCGTCTGCATGGCGACGCCGCGCTCCTGGCACAGCGCCGCCAGCGCGTGCCAGTCCGCCGCGTACTGTGGGTTCTGCATCAGGATGTAGCTGTACGGCAGCAGCACCGAGTCGAACGGGAAGCGCTCGAGCGCGCGGCGATGCATGGCCGCGACGGTCACGCCATGCCCGGTCACCCCGATGAAGCGCACCAGCCCCTGGTCGCGCGCCTCGACCGCTGCCTCCAGGGCGCCGCCCGGGCCGAGCGCCACCTCCCATTCGCGCGGGTCTACCAGGTTGTGCAGTTGAATCAGGTCGATCTGGTCGACGCGCAGGCGCTCCAGTGAGCGGTGCATTTCGTCCCGCGCGGCGGCGTAGGTCCGCTCCCCAGTCTTGGTCGCCAGAAAGAAATGCGCGCGATGGCGGGCCATCCACGGCCCGATCCGCAGCTCGCTTTCGCCGTAGCTCGCCGCGGTGTCGATGTGGTTGACGCCATGCGCCAGCAATAGCTCCAGCGTGCGGTCGGCGTCGTCCTGCGAGACTCTGCCCAGCGCCGCGGCGCCGAAGATCGTCCGTGAGCTTTCGTGGCCGGTGCGGCCGAACGGTGCGCGCTGAATCACGTGGGCCTCCTTATGCGAGGGGGGACAACCGACCGCAGGTATTATGCACGGACGTACGCCATCCCCTGCCATCATACCACACACGGAGCTGCTATACCGGCCACAGCGATATGAGCACGAGATCGGGCGGGGCGATAGACGACCTGGATGGCGCCGGCGCCGACGACCTGCGCCTGCTCGCCGCCGAGGCGCTCGGTGGCGACGCCGGGCGCGGCAACCTGCTCGGCATCCAGCCGTGGATGGAGCCGCGGCACTATACCACGGCGGAGCGGTTCGCGGCGCGGATGGATGCCTACCTCGCCGCCGCCGGGGCGCGTGGCTGGCTCGGCCCGCGTACGGTGGCGGTGCTGCCCGAATATCTCGGCACGTGGCTGGTGCTCGCTGGGGCCGGGCCGGCGGTGCTCGCCGCCGCCACGCTGCGCCAGGCGATGGTGCGCCTGCTCCTGGAGCGGCCGCTGTCCGTCGCCGCGGCGCTGCCGGGCGCCGGGTGGCGGGTCGTCCCGGCGCTCTTCCGCGCGCGGGCGGCGCGCATGGCGGCGATCTACGAGCGCACCTGCTCGGCGCTGGCGCGGCGCTACGGGATCACCCTCGTCGCCGGTTCCATCCTGCTGCCTGCGCCGGGGGTGCGGAACGGGCGCCTGGTGATCGGACGCGGGCCGCTGTACAACGCGGCGGTCGTCTTCGGCCCCGATGGCGCGGCGCTCGCGCCGCCGGCGCGCAAGCGCTTCCTGACCGCGGCCGAGCAACCGTTCACCGCGCCCGCCCCACAGGCCGAGCCGCCGCTGTACACGACCCCCGCCGGACGATTGGGGGTGCTGGTCTGCGCCGATGCCTTCTTTCCCGAAAGCTATGCACCATTGGCCGCTAGCCGCGCCGGGCTGCTGGCGGTGCCGTCGTACCTGGAGCACGCCGGCTGCTGGGAGCAGCCGTGGCCCGGCTACAACGGCGCGCCGCCGCCGGCGGATGTCAGCCCCACCGACCCCGGGCGCATTCGCGAGGGCGACGCCTGGCTGCGCTATGGCATGGCCGGGCGGATGGCACGCGCCGGCATCCCCCACGGCGTGAACGTCTTCCTCCGCGGCCGCATGTGGGACCTGGGCAGCGATGGCCCGATCATCGCGGTGCGCGGTGGCGAGCGGTCTGTCGCTCCACGGGTGGACGGCGCGTCGCTGCTGTGCGTCTGGCTGTGATGGTGCGGACATGGCCTGTCCGAACGGACAGGGGCACACCATACCCGATGGGAGTATAATTGGACTGGAACGCTAGCGACAACCCAGAGAACAACTGCCATGCCGATCGATGAATACCGCTTCCGCCAGACGATGGGCCACTTCGCCAGCGGTGTGACTGTGGTGACGGCCCGCTACGAAGAACGGCTGTACGGCATGACGGTCAGTTCGTTCTCGTCGCTCTCGCTCAACCCGCCGCTGGTGCTGATCTGCATCGACAACCGCGCGCTCGCGCTCCCCGCCTTTGTCGGCAGCGGCTGCTTCGCGGTCAACATCCTCTCGAAATATCAGGAGCACCTCTCGCGTCGCTTCGCCACCCCGGCGGAGAACAAGTTCATCGGTCTGGCCTGGAGCGAAGGGATGCTCGGCATCCCGCTGCTGGATGGCGCGCTGGCCCACGTCGAGTGCCGCCTCACCGAGACCTTCCCCGGGGGCGACCACACGATCCTGGTCGGCGAGGTGGTCAACGCGCTCGTGCATGAAGGGCTGCCCCTGCTGTACTACCGCGGCGGCTATCACGAGTTGCTCTGATCGCCGCCGACACGGGCGAACCTGGCGCGAGAGACGCCGGAGCGCCTATGGTATACTGCTCGCGGAATCCCCACCAGAGCGGGCAGCGGAGGGCGAGCCATGAACTTCCTGCGGCGACTGTTCGGCGGCAGCGATGCGCCGGCCGATAACGCGATCCACCTTTACGTCAAATGTAATCACTGTGGCGCCCCGGTGCATGTGCGTGTCGATCCACGTAACGACCTGATGATCGAGTACGGCGATGAGGACGAGGCGACCGGCTATCATCTCGTGAAAGAGATCATGGACGCGCGCTGTTTTCGCCTGATGCGCGCCGAGGTGCAGTACGACCGCAGCCGGCGCGAGATCAGCCGGGCGATCGAAGGCGGCACGTTTATCTCCCACGATGAATATGAGCAGCTCGCCGCTGGCGAAGTGAAGCGCTAGCGCCGCTGCGCGAGATGCGGCCACCCCGCGCCGCCTATGGTCGCCACCGCCCGCTTGACATCCATGACGCAGCGTGTTATACTCGTCGTATGACGCGGTGCGTCATACTTGTGACGAATTGAACCCGCCGGTCGATGGCGGAGGAGGAACATCATGGCGACGGGTGCAAACGAGGTGAAGAGCAAGGTCAACGAGGCCAAGAACGGCGCGCACGAGGCGGTCGACGAGGTCGCGGTCGCGGTCAACCAGGCGGTGGAGAGAACCGACGCGGCGACCAACGCGGTCGTCGAGGGCCTGCGGCGTCTGCTGCTGGCCAGCATCGGCGCGGTGGCGATCACCGCCGATGAGGTCGAGAGCTTCGTTCGCAAGCTGGTGGAGCGCGGCGAACTGGCGCAGAAGGACGGCGAGAAGCTTGTGAACGAGTTGACCGCGCGGTTCCAGCGCGGCCGGAACCAGATCAAGGCCGAGGCCGAAGGTGTAAAGACCGAGGCGAGCGCCAAGGTCGAGGGCGGCGTCGAGAGCCTGCTGAACCGGCTGAACATCCCGTCGAAGCGCGATATCGACGAGCTGAGCGCCAAGATCGCCCAACTCACCGCGCGGGTCGAGGAGCTGCGCAAGGCGCAGGCGAAGTAGCGCGCCCGCGACCGGCTCAGTCCGTGTGCGACGGCGGACGACGGAGGGCAGACCAGCGCCCGCGCCGTCGTCCGCCGTCGCTGCGTTGCGGCAGGGCCGGCGCCTCGCCCCAACTGAACACCAACAGCGGCGGGCCATAGATCAGCGCCGTGAGCAGCATGTTCCACGCGGCGCTCTCGCTGCCCCAGCCCAGCAGCGGCAGCAGGAAGCTGCCTGCAAGATAGCTGAGCAGCGCGGTGGCGCAGAAGACGGTCACCCCCAGCGCGGCGCGCGCCCGCCACGACTGCACAGCGATCAGCGCGACCGCCCACACCAGGTACCATGGCTGGAACCACGGGTTGCAGATGAACAGAAACCACAGCAGCAGCCAGAGCAGAGACCTTGCTATGTCGCCTGGGGCCTGCCACGCTCGCCACGTTGCCCAGGCGATACCGGCCAGCAGCAGCCCTAACCCCAGCAGTGCCACCACCGTCCCCGCGTTTTCCTTGGGCATCGAGGCTGTCAGGGTTGCCTGCAGCGCCGCCAGCCACGAAGCGTAGAACAGCCCGCGCCGGTCGCCGAAGTTCTGCAGCGTTCCCCACCCGGCCCAGAACGGCGCGTAGGCCAGCACCACCAGCCCGCCGCAGGCCAGCGCCCCGAGCGCCACAAGCCGCAGCCGCGCCCGCCAACTGGGCAGCCGCCGCAGCTCCGCCGCCAGCAGCACCGGCCCGAAGCACAGCGCCAGGTACTTGATCAGCCCGCCCAGCGTGAGCATCACAGGCGCCAGCAGCCAGGCGCCAGGTACGCGTCCGCTCTCCTTCGACGCCTGTCCGCTGGCGTCTACCTGCTGGCTTCTGGCTGCGGCCTCCCACGCAAACAACCATATCGCCATGACGATCAGCAGCGCCATCCAGGCGTCGTTATGACCGGCCCCGGCCGTCTCCCATAGCACCAGCGGGTTCCACAGCCACAGGTACGTGCCGAGCGCCTGCTGCTCCGGCGCGATTCGCCCGAGCGCGCCCCAGATCGCCGCGCCGCACAGCAGGAAGCCGAGCGCCGCCAGCAGCTTGTAGCCGACGAGCAGGCGCCCGAGCGCCTCCAACGCGGGCGTACCGCCGCCTGGCACGTCCGGCGGGAAGGACAGGCCGGGGCTCTGCCCGGCCAACCGTGCCGTCAGCCAGCTCATCCCTTCCCACAGTGGGCCATAGGCTGTCACCGCACGCCGCCAGGCGACATACCAGAACAGCGGGTCGCTCTGAAACTCCATCGGCACGCGCACGAACGTATTCACCTGGTAGTGTGCCAGCATGCGCCCGCGAAAGGCGTAGTCGAACAGGTCGATCGAGGTGATCGGATAAACCAGGATCAGGATGGCGACGAAGGCCGCTGGGAAGCCGGCCAGCACCAGCCAGCCACCTCGGCGCTGCCCTGGCGGCGCCATTCCTGCGGCGCGCAGCCAGGCCGCGCCCAGGCCATAGGCGGCGAAGAGGAGCGCGATCGCGGCGGCCAGCCCCGCGCCAGCCAGCGGGCGTGCGCCGGTCAACGTGTCGAGATTGGTGATCGGATTACGGTAGAGCGGCGAGAGCGGAAAGGCGGCAAGAGCCCCGGCGAAGACGGCGGCCATTGCCCCGCCGAGCAGCGCCATCCCGCCCCAGCCCTGGATCGTCCGGCGGCTTACCATAGCGTCAACTGCTCGGCGATCGGGCCGCGCCGGGCGTAGTGCCGGGCGCGGGCCGCGGCGTCCCGCCCGAAGAACCTGCCGTCGAGCGTCACGAAATCACCGGCGCGGCGCGCCGCCCCGCCGAGCGCTGCGAGGTGCTCCGGAGCCCGGAAGCGGTGCTCGCGCCGCAGCCGCAGGATGCGCCGCACACTCACCGGCCCCAGCCCCGGCACGCGCAGCAGCAGCGCCTCGTCGGCGGTGTTCAGCTCCACCGGGAAGTGCTCCGGGTGGGCCAGCGCCCAGGCCAGCTTCGGGTCGTGGTGCAGCGGCAGGTCGCCCGCGTCGTCGAATGGCAGTTCGGCAGGGGCGAAATCGTAGAAGCGCACCAGCCAGTCCGCCTCTTTCAGCCGCTGCTCGCGCACAAACGGTGTTGGCGGCCGGTCTGCGAGCGGCGTGCCCGGTGCAGGGCGGAAGGCGCCGAAGTAGACCCGGCGCAGCTCCAGCTCGCGGTACAGCCAGGCCGCTGTGGCGAGCAGCTCGCGGTCGCTCTCACCGGACGCCCCAACCACGAACTGCGTCGCCAGGCCGGCGGGCAGCCTGCCGGCGCGTTGCCAGGCGCGCGCCTGCGCCAGCGGGCCGATCAGGTCGCGCGCCCAGTCGCGCTCCGGCGAGATGCGCGCCAGCCGCGCCGCCGATGGCGCTTCCAGGTTGATGCTCAGCCGGTCGGCAAGCTGCGCGGCGCGCGCGATCTCGGTATCCGACGCGCCGGGCAAGAGCTTCAGGTGGATGTAGCCGCGGTAGTCGTGCCGCCGCCGCAGGTGCTCGACGCCGTCGATCATCCGCCCGTTGGCCGCCTGCACGTCCCCGGCGACGCCGCTGGAGAGGAACAGCCCCTGCGCCGCGCCGCTCCCGGCGCGCGGCAGGAAGAGCTTCGCCAGTTCGTCGGGCGTCAGGTCGGCGCGCGGCGTATCGTTGCCCGCGCGCAGCGGGCAGTACGGGCAGTTCCAGGCGCACTGGTTGCTCATCAGCACCCGGAACAGCGGCAGGGCGCGCCCGCCCGGCCCGCTCTCCGCGGCGATGCCCTGCTCGCCCCCGGCGGCGCGGCGCGGCGTGTAGGAGCGCCCGCCGGTGCTGAAGCGCTCGCAGGCGTCGAACCGGGCGGCCGGCGCGAGAATATCGAGCTTCCGGTCGAGATCCATGCGTGTTCATCGGCAGCAAAGGACGATTGGTGTATTATACCATTCCCGGTGCAGGCCACCGGCTGATAGAAGGCGTCTGTCCTGCGCCGAAGGACGCGATGCTCCCACTTGTGCGCCAAGCCCGCTACCTGGGCCGCTACCGCGAGATCGCGCTGGTGCTGAGCCGCCACGGCTTCGGCTTCCTGGTCGAGCAGACCGGGCTGGCCGGGGCGTTGTCGCTGCCGCGCCGCGCGCTGCGCCGCCCCGCCCCGGACCGGCTCACCGGCCCGGAACATCTGCGCCTGGCGCTCACCGAGCTGGGGCCGACATTCGTCAAACTCGGCCAGGTGCTCAGCACCCGCCCCGACCTGCTGCCGGCGGACTATGTCGCCGAGTTGAACAAGCTGCAAGACACCGTGCCGCCCTTCGCCTACGAGGCCGCCGCCGCGATCATCGCCCAGGAGTTGGGCAGGCCGGTGGAGGCGCTCTTCGCCGCCTTCTGCCGCGAACCGCTGGCTGCCGCCTCGCTCGGGCAGGTGCATGCCGCCACGCTGCCGGGCGGCGCGCAGGTGGTCGTCAAGGTGCAGCGGCCCGACATCCAGCGCACGATCAGCCTGGACCTGGCGATCATCGCCGAGTTGGCGGCGCTGGCGCAGGAACGGCTGGAGATCGCCCAGCGCTACGACCTGAATGAGCTGGCCTGGGAGTTCGACGCTACGCTGCGCGGCGAGCTGGACTACCGCCGCGAGGGGCGCAACGCCGAGCGCTTCCGCCGCAATTTCGCCGACAGCCAGATCGTCCACATCCCGACCGTCCACTGGGACTACACCGGCGCCCGCGTGCTCACCAGCGAGCGGCTGTTCGGCGTCAAGATCAACGATATCGCCGGGCTCGAAGCCGCGGGGCTGGACCGCCGGCGCGTGGCACGTCACAGCACCGAGCTGATCCTGCATGAAATCTTCCGCGACGGTTTCTTTCACGCTGATCCGCACCCCGGCAACTTTTTCGTGTTGCCCGGCGATGTTATCGGCGCGGTCGATTTCGGCCAGGTCGTCGCGCTCGACCGCGACACCACCGACGACATGATGCGGCTGCTCGGCGCGCTCACCCGCAACGACCCGGACGGCGCACTGCGAGCGCTGCGGGCGCTCGGCTGCCTCTCCGACCGCGACCTGACGCCCGCGCTGCGGCGCGACATGGCGCGCTTTCTGGATAACTTCGTGGACCGCTCGCTGGCAGAGATCTCGGCCCGCGAGATGATCGACAGCCTGGTGGCGTTGGTGCAACGCCACAAACTACGGATGCCCGCCCCGCTGGCCCAGTTGCTCAAGGCGATTGTGATGATGGAAGGGATCGGCATCCAGCTCGATCCGCAGCTCGACATCTTCGCCATCGCTCGGCCGTACGCCACGGAGGCGCTGGCCGGGCAATACTCGCCCGAAGCGCTGGCGCGGCGCGGGCTGGAGCAGGCGCGCGAGTGGGGCGAGATCGGCGCGGCGCTTCCCCAGCGGCTGAACACCGTGCTGCGCAAGCTGGAGGACGGCGACCTGCGAGTGCAGACGCGCGACCTGGAGACGAAGCGGCTGGCGCAGGCCATTGGCGTGGCGAGCTCGCGAGTGGCGCTGGCCCTGGCGACGCTGGCGTACCTGCTGGTGCTCGGCCTGCTGGCGGTGGCCTACGCGCTTGGCTGGCGCGGCCCGGCGCCGCTGGCGCTGATCGTGCTCGCCGCCCTGTCCGCGCTGGTCAGCAGCGCCGTGCTGACCTTCAGCATCCTGTTCCGCGGGCGCGACTGAACGGTGGGCGCGGCGCACGTTGCTCGCAGCGGCCTGGGAGGTGGTGCCTATCGGTGCGCCCGCTCCCCGGCGGAACGTTGCGCCCGCTGCAACAGCGCCGGGTAGCGCTGCTCCAACTGCTGGGCTGTCTGAACTTCCTGCGCGAGGTTCGCGCGCAGCAACGCCGCCAGGTCGGGGCGGCGCAGCGCTTCCGCGCCGGCGATCAGCGTGGTGTAGCTGGCGATCTCGTAGTGTTCCACTTTCAAACCGGCCGTGGCGATCGCGAGGTCGCGCAGCGCTGCCGAACCGGTCTCCCCGGTGCGCTTCTGCCCGACGGCCACCAGCCCGGCGGCGGCGTCGCAGCGCACCCGCTGGAGCGTCTGGGCGAGCGCGGCGAACACCCGGTCGAGAATCTGAAGCTGCTCCTCAGTCTGCACGATATGGTTGCGCAGCACCTGTTGCAACGGCTCGTCGCTGGCCTGCTGGAACATCTCGTGATGCGCCGCCAGAAAGCGATATTCGGCGTCGTAGACCCCGCCAAGGTCGTGGATGAACTGTTGGTCCAGATTCGAGATGACCATCGCCCCCTCCTCCCTTGCTTCCGAGGCAGCATAGCAAGCCGCGTTCCGGGGACAGCCGGGGCGGATGGTGGCGGGCACGCGGGTGTGGCTCGGTCGCGCAGAGTCGCAGCGCTACGCTGTGTCGCCGCCCTGCATCGCGCGGCGCAGCGCCGCGGCGAGCGGGCTCTCTTCCGCGTCGGCGTCGCCGGGCGCATCGGTGGAGTAGGCGAAGCGCGGCGGCTCCTCCGGCCCGGCGTCCTCCGGCTCGCCGGGATCCGCCTCGGCCTCGCCGTCCGCATCCCAATCGAGATGCAGGTTCTCGGCCCCGGCCAGCGCGATGATATCCCCGACGGTGAAGCGTAGCAGCCCAACGACCTCCGGGTCGCCGGGCAGGTCGTCGAGCGAAGGGACCAGGCGGATATGGGGCAGGGGCGCGAGCACCTCATCGAGGGTCGGCGGCGGGATGGGCGGCGTGTCCGGTCCGGCCATCAGCGCATCGCGCTCGGCGGCGGTGGGGATGCCGGTATCCACCAGCAGGATGGTCACAAAGACCCGCGCGAAGAGTTGGCCGAGGATCGCCCGGGTGTCGCGCAATTGCTGCGAGGCGCGGCGCAGACTGGCGGCCTTCTGGCTGGCCTTGATCTCGAAGACGTGGATGGTCTTCGGGTCCGGCAGGACGACCGCGTCGAGCTCGCGATACTTGCGCACGGCCGATCGACCGCGGTGCTCGAGGTACTCGACGATCCGCCGCTCGGAGAGGGTATAGCGCTGCGCCAGCCAGCCGCGCAGCGCGGCCTCCGCTTCGCCACCGAACAGGTCGCGGGCGCGCGGCGGGCGAATGGCGCGCTGGTTCTCTTTGCCCAGCATGATCTGGGCGAGAAAGGCGCGGTACTGTTTGTCGCTGGCGTCGATCAGGCGCGGCCGCGAGAAGCGTGGCGTCATGGCATGCTCCGCTGAACGGTGGGCCTGACGCCTATTGTACCAGGGAGAGGCGCGCAGCGAGATGAGAGAATCGGGGCGAGCGCAGCCCATGCGCTCAGCAGCGGCCTGAGATGGGGAGGTTTGGCGGGCGCGGCGCTTCACGATTCGTGAGGTCCGTCGCGCGGGCGCCTGAGCTCCCGTCAGAAGCGTGTCAGACAGCCTCTCACCAGCCTCTCACCTCCAACGCTCCAGCCTTTCCTGGTGCATCGTCAAGGGACCTTTTTGGGCCTGGGCACAGCAATAACAGCACCAGAACCGCTGAACCCTGCCCCCTGCCCTGGAAGCGCCCTAGCTGCCCCGCACGAGCTGCGCCCGCTCCTCCGGGGTGATCGGCTTGAACTCGTTGTCGCGGTTGAGATAGACGATCTCTTCGTTTTTAACCGACACGATCAGGTCCTTCGCGCCATCACGGTTCAGATCCTCCAGCCGCAGCCGCACCGGCGTTTTGTCCTCGCCCGCGCCGAACAGGTACGGCCCGATCAGCGTGCGGATTTTGCTGGCGTCGCCGCCCGGAATCTCGATAACCAGCACCTGGCGGTTCAGGTTCATGGCGATCAGGTGGGTGGGCGTCCCCTCACCGTCATCATGGCCGACCACTGCGTCGAGTTGAACGGTGCGGGTCGAGCCGTAGCGCAGGTCGTCCACGCGCTCGCCGACCCAGGAGATGGCCCGGCCCATAATCGCGTAGATGGCGACCAGTGCGAGTAGCGTGACGATCAAATACGCGACGGTATGCAGACTGATCGGTGGGACCGCGAGAGGCGGCCCTTTCCGTGCGGCCGGGCTACGGGCAGCGGACCGGTTGATCTCCTGACTGCGTACTGCCACTGGGTGCCTCCTGTCCAATCACAGGGCGTTCTTCTCCAGAGCATTGATATCACCCGATGGTCGCCGCTCGTCCCTGGTTATTGAACACATGTTCTGTTTGATCGGGTAAGGGTAGTATATCAGAACATGTGTTCGAAGTCAAGAGTCAAATTGGAGGCTACGGCGGGCCAGGAGGCGCAACGGCTCCGCCCTCCGGAAACATCTTTCTGTTCTGCATCAGCGGGGGGCAGGCGCTGCTGGGTGTGTGGGGCGGGGCGAGGGGCGCGCCCGGCGGCTACTTCCGCAGCTCGCAGGCCGCCCGGAGCGCCGCCTCGAACCCCTGGTCGCGTCCGAAGAGCTGGAGCTCTTCGCCGATCAGTGCGGCGTCGTCGCGCGTCTCCAGGCGTACGATCCGTTGGATCGGCCGCAGGCCCCCGATGTCGGCGCGCACCTCGCCGGCATCGAGCGTGCCGGCGACGCGCGCCACCTCGAAGCGCGCCCCGGCGCATTCCAATACCACGACCGGCGCGCGCCCGGCCTCGGGGCTGCCAGGCGCGACCCAGCGAAACTCCGCCGCGAGCGGCGCGCCGTCCGCCCGGCGGAGCGCGAAGCTCACGCGCCCGGGCCCGGATTCCGGCGCGCCGGCGCGCTGCCATCCCAGGCGCGACGCCAGCCAGCCGAGCATCAGCAGCAGCGCCGGCTGCTCGAGGGCGTCATCCTGCGGCGCGGTGTAGTCGATCGTCAGCCGCTGCGCCTCATACAGATGCGGCACCATGGCCGGCGCGTCGAAGAACTGCGCAACCAGCTCGCGCCAGGGCGTGAGCCGGCCCCACGACATGTCGCTGATCGCCGGGCCGTTGCCGCCGAGCCGGACGGCCAGTCGTTCCAGGCCCGCGCCCGGCCGGGCGAAGCTGGCCGAATCGACGATGACGCGGTTCGCGATACCGCCGAGCCGGGCGAACAGCGGGTCGTCGAACGGCTCGCCGCGCGGCCACCAGAGGACGACCGGCACGTCCGGCGCGAGCAGCGGCAGCACCGTGCCCGGCACCCGCGCCACCGCCGGGCCGCGGGCGAGGATGGTGATCTGCTCGCAGCAGACCTGCGGCCGGCCCGGCGCGGGAAGATGGCAGTTCGCCTGCACCCAGGCGTCGAGCAGGTCCTCGCCGGCCGGCTCGGCCTGGATGACGATGGCGCGGTTCGGGAAGCGCATGGTCAGCTTCGCCACCACCTCGCCGGCGCGCTCCACGGCATCCGGGTCGGCTGCTACAATCAGCAGATTGAGCACACAGACCCGCGTGACGGCGTCGGGATGGTCGGCGGTCGCCTCGCGCCAGAGGTCGTTCAGTTGGCGCTCGATATCGTGGATATTCGTGTGGGTACGCTCGCCGAGCGGCGCTGTATTGCGGCTCATCGCTTTGCCCTCTTTGGGCGGCGCGCTGCATATGGCGGCAGCGCCACCGCCGGCCGGGCGGGGATGCGCGCGGATGGCGAAGCCATGCTCGCTGCCCCGCTTCAGACAGCTCCTCAGAGGCGCCGCCAGTGGCGCCACTCCGCCCCGAGCAGCTGGTCGGCCGCCGCCGGCCCCCACGTGCCCGCCTCGTAGTTCGGGAAGTCCGGCGGCGGTGCGGCCTGCCACGCCTCCAGGATCGGTGTGACCACCGACCAGGACGCCTCCACTTCGTCGCTGCGCGTGAAGAGCGTCGAGTCGCCCAGCATGGCGTCCAGCAGCAGCCGCTCGTACGCCTCCGGCGACTCGACGCCGAACGAGGCGTTGTAGCGGAAGTCCATGGTCACCGGGCGGATCTGGTTCGCCTGGCCGGGCACCTTCGAGTCGAAGCGCAGCGAGATGCCTTCGTCCGGCTGCACCTTGATCGCCAGGACATTCGGCTCGACGCTGCTGGTCGGGCCGAGGTCGAAGAGCATCAGCGGGGCCTGGCGGAACTGGATGGCGATCTCGCTGGCGCGCTTCGGCAGGCGCTTGCCGGTGCGCAGCAGGAACGGCACGCCGGCCCAGCGCCAGTTTTCGATCGTCAGCCGCAGGGCGACAAACGTCTCGGTATTCGAGTGGGGATCGACCCCCTCTTCCTGGCGGTAGCCGGGTACGGCCGCGCCGTTGATCGCGCCGGGGCCGTACTGCCCGCGCACGGTGAAGCGCTGCACATCGTCGCCGACGATCGGCCGGATGGCCCGGATGACCTTCACCTTCTCGTCGCGCACCGCATCGGCGGAGTAGCCGACCGGAGGCTCCATCGCGGTCAGTGTGGTGAGCTGCATCAGGTGGTTCTGCACCATGTCGCGCAGGGCGCCGGCGTGGTCGTAGTAGCCACCGCGCCCTTCCACGCCGACCGTCTCGGCCACGGTGATCTGTACATGGTCGACATAACGTCGGTTCCAGATCGGCTCGAAGATGCCGTTGGCGAAGCGGAAGACCAGGATGTTCTGCACCGTCTCTTTGCCGAGGTAGTGGTCGATGCGGTAGATCTGTGACTCGTCGAAGACGCGGTGCACCTGGTCGTTCAGCGCGCGGGCGCTGGCGAGATCGTGGCCGAACGGCTTTTCGATGATGATACGCACCCAGCCGCTGCCCGGCGGGCGGTTCAGCCCGGCGGCCCCGAGTTGCTCGATGATCGTCGAGTACGACTCCGGCGGGGTGGCGAGGTAGAAGAGCCGGTTGCCGCCGGCCCCGGCCTGTGCGTCAAGCGCGTCGAGCCGTTCCGCCAGGGCCTTATAGCCGGCCGGGTCGTCGAACGAGGCCCGGTTGTAGCTGAAGCCGCTGGCGAAGCTGGCCCACAGCGCGTCGTCGATCCCGGTGCGCGAGAATTGCCTGGCTTCCTCCTCGAGCGACCGGCGGAAGAAATCGTCGCTCCAGTCGCGCCGGGCGAAGCCGATCACGTGGAAGCCGGGCGGCAGCAGCCGTTCGCGGTGCAGGTTGTAGAGCGCCGGCACAAGCTTGCGGTGCGTCAGGTCGCCCGTGGCGCCGAAGATCACCATCGTACATGGTTCCGGTGTGCGGCGCATCCGCAGCCCGGCACGGAGCGGATTTGTGGCTGGCAGCGCCTGAGTCATGCGTTGCTCCTGACTATACCAGGATTGTGGGCGAGAGGCTGGGGGCTCGTGTAGTTGATGCGTCCACGATCAGCATGGTTGTCCAGCGGCGGGCAGGGCGGCACATCGATATCGCGCTCCGTATCGTCTCCCCCGCTCGTGTCACGGCGTCGCCGTGCGGGTGGGGGTGGCCGTGCCGCTGTCTCTGAAAAGCCTCGGGCGCTCTGGCAGCGCCGCGCGCAGCACCTGCCCGCCGTTGACCAGATAGACGACCGGGCGTGGGCCGCTGGTGTCATCCACAAAGATGCTCCGCAGCGAATCGAGCCGCAGCGGCCCATCCGGCCGGGCCCGAATCTGCTGGATGAGCTCGCCGCTCTGCTTGTCGATCTGGATGATCCGCTCGTTCTGCGGGTCGACCAGAAAGATCGACCCGGCTTCGGGGGTGCCGGTGACGACCATACGCGTCGGGGCGACAAGCGGCGGATCGACGGCCGGCGGTGGGATGTCGCGCTTGAACTCGTTCAGCTCGAAGACCAGCACGCGCCCGTCCGGCTGAAGCAGGTAGACATTGCCGTCGATGGCGATGTCCACGACGGTGTCGAGCTGCTTGCCGCCGTCGTTCTTGATCCAGGGGTCGTACAGGTCGGCAGGCCGCCCGCTAAAGTATTTGAGCAACTGGCCGGGAGCCGCGCCCCACAGATAGAGATTTCCCTCATACGTCGCCAGGCGCAGATTCTTGCTGGCCGTCCGCGCCCACTCCTCGCTGCCGCCGAGGTTGCTGTAGCGCCACTGGTCGCCGGCGCGGAAGTAGTAGAGGTAGGGGCCGTTGTCGCTCTGGGCCACGGCCACCACATTGTCGATTCGCCATTGGATAGCCTTGACCTTGCCGACGGGGACACCCGCGCCCAGGTTGTCGCTCGGGCTGAGGAACGGCTGGAACGGCCCGCCGTTCTTCGGCATGCGATACAGCACGCCGGTGTTCTCGTCCAGCGCGTAGATACTCTCGAAGCCGACGGTGTTGGTGACGGTGGTCGGCGGCGGCGGGATGACGATCTGGCTGAACGTCGCCGCGGCGGCAGCCTGCGGGTGCCGCCCGATCTCCACCAGGTCGTTGAAATAGTTCAGCTTCTGGATGGCGAGTTGCTCGCGTTCGAACTCGCGCTGGCTCATCTCCAGCCGCTGGCGGAACTCGGCGGAGCGCGAGATGATGCCGCTGGCGCGGACTTTCGCCAGAGCATCGGCGGCGAGCGCCAGCCGCTCGCGCGCCGTGGCCTCGTCCGGCGCGTCGCGCACCGCGGCGACGGTCTGCTCGGCCTCCTGCAGGGCGTCGATGGACGCGCGTTGGGCGTTCTCGATCGCCAGGCTGCGGCCGTAGACGACCAGCAGCGCCACCAGCGCCGTAAGCAGCAGCAGCAGCCGCCAGGGGAAGGGCGGCTTTTGCCGACGGTAGGAGAGGCCCTGGTGTTTCCGGGGCGGCAGCGCGCTGGGTGGCGGCCGGTCGCGCCGCCGCCGTTGGGCTGTGTCCATCCAGCCGGCGAGCTGGACGAAAGGCGCAGCCAGCCGCTCGCCGAGGGTCGGCTCCAGCGGCGGCATGCCGTAGGCCCCGGGGCGCCGCCCCCCGAGCGCGGCCATGCCGGGGGTGTCGCTCAGGTCGATCCGGCGCTCGGGGGGCGGCGCATAGTCGCTCTCCCCGAGCAGCGCCGAGGGCGGCAGCGTGCGCGCGGCCGACGAACGGGCCGCGGCCATCCGCTCCGCGATCGGCTCGCCGAGATCGAGCGGCCTGGGCGGCTCCGGCGGGTGCGGCGAGTGGGTCGGCAGTTCCGGCGCGGTCGCCAGCCGTTCCTGCTCGTGGCGGGCCTGCGCGACGCGGCGCTCGGCGCGCTGCTGTTCCTGGCGTGCGGCGCGGCCACGCAGCAGCAGCGCGGCCTCGCCGGAGAGGCGGGTCAGGTGCGCGCCGGCGCTCTGCCACGCGGCGCGCACCCGTTCGGACACGCCGGCGCCGCTCAGGGGCGCTGCTTCCGCCGCCCGGCTGAGCACCGGCGTGGATGCCAGCGCCAGAGTATGGGTCTCGGGCACGGCGTGGTTGCGGCACAGCTCGGCCACACGTTCGATAATGGTCTCGGCGTCCGGGGCGCGCAGCAACCGCGCGACCGTCTCGCGATCCAGCAGCGGCGCGAGCTGGCTGGTGCAGAGCAGCGCGCCGTCGCCGGGAGCCAACTCGGCGCGGAAGAAGTCCGGCTCGGCGGCCAGGCTGGAGCCGAGCGCCCGCGGCCGCAACGCGACCACGCTGGCCGGCTGGCCGGGCGCCCAGTTCGGTGGGGCCGGCAGGGCGCGTGGGCGCCCCTGTGCCAGGACATACGCCTGCGCCGGAGCTACCTGGGCCAGGTACAGGTCCTGCTCGCGCACCACGGCGCATGTCACGCCGACATAGGCGCGCTTCGCCGCTGGCGCGCTGAAGTTGTGCTGGTACAGCGCCTTGTTCGCCGCGAGAAGCGCCTTGCGCAGCGCGGCAGTGACACTGTATGAGCTGTCGTCGTAGAAGTGCTTGCGGATCGTCCGGAGAACGAGCTGGCACGCATCGTCGGCGCGCGCCGGGTTGCCGCTGGCCTCGGCGACGATATACAGCCGGCCCTTGCGTGCTTCGGGGGAGAAGAGCGCCGCGGACTCTACCGCCAGCACCCGCTCGCTCGCCGCCTGCCGCGCGCCGTCGGCCAGCGCCAGCTGGCTGGATCGGGTTTCGTACCTGGGCATCGGGTGTGCTCCATGCCAATCGGCCTGGCGATTATACCACGCGTCGGCCGCGCGCGCCCGGCGCGGCCCCGGTGATCGCCCGGCGCCGATTGCGGCCCGTTCACCGGCGGTTGTGGCGTGTCAACTTTGTGATATTTGACACAACGTCGGGCCTGTGATAGACTCAGCGCATCAGAAGGCAACCCACGGCAGGCGACCGGTCGTCGCCTGCGGCGCGCGAGTGGCGCAGCTTCACCCGGCGCCTGGCGCTCGGGTTGATGCAAGGACCCAGCTATGTCCGACGAACCCCGCTCCACGACCCCATCGCTCGCTCCGACCGCGCGCGCGTGCCTGGCGGCGCTCGGTGTCGCGGGCGGCGGCGCGCTGCTCGCCAGCGGGTGGCTGCCCCCGCTGGCAACCGCCGGGGTGTCGGTCCTGGCGCTGCTGGCGCTCGGCGCGGCGCTGGCCCTGCTGGCGGCGGCGCGTGTGGGCCCGGCGGTGCAGCTGCGGCTTGGCGGGCGCGCCCAGGCGGCGCGGCGACGCTACCGGGCGCTGGCGCTGGCCGCCCTCGCCACCCTGTTCCCGGCGCTGGTCCTGGGCGCGGTGGCCGCCGGTTCCGGGCTGGCGGCCTGCCGCGAGTGGCCGCTCTGCGCCCCGGCCACGCCGCTCGCCTGGCTCACGCTGGCCCACCGGCTGACGGCCGGCGTGGCGACCCTGCTGATCGCCGCGCTGGTGGCCTGGACGTGGCGGGTGCATCCTGCGGCACGGCGGGCAGCAGTGGTGGCGCTCAGCTTGATTCTGCTGCAGAACGCTGTCGGTGGGGTGCAGGTGGCTCTGGCCGCCGATGGGATGGCGATCCCGCTCGAGGCGGCGCGGCTGGCGCACCTGGGGCTCGGCGCGGCGGCCTGGGGCGCGCTGGCCGTCCTGGCGACCTTGGCGTGGCGGCTGCCGTTCGGCGGGCGGCGTGTGGTGGAGCCGGCGCGGAGGGACGAAGGTAAGACGACAACGCCCCAGGGCGACGCGAGGGCGCGCGCTGCGGTCGCCGCTTCTCGTCCGCTCTCCCATGCCACGGCTGCTCGCTGGTCGGCGGCCGCAAAGGACTACATCAGCCTGACCAAGCCAGGGGTGATCACCCTGCTGATCTTCACGACGCTGGCCGGGCTGCTGGTCACGCCGGCCGGTATGCCGTCGATGAGCATCATCCTCTGGACGCTGGCCGGCGGCTGGCTGATGGCGGCCGGCGCGCATGCGGTGAACTGCTGGGCCGACCGCGACATCGACATCAACATGGGCCGCACCGCGCGCCGCCCGATCCCAAGCGGGCGCATCCCGGCCTGGCATGCGCTGGCGCTCGGTGTCGCGCTCGGCGCGCTGGCGTTCGCGATCTTCGTCTTGTGTGTGAACTGGGCGGCGGCGCTGCTGGCGCTCGCCGGTTACCTGTTCTACGTCTTCGTGTACACCCGCTGGCTGAAGCGCAGCACCCCGAGCAACATCGTGATCGGCGGAGCCGCCGGGGCCTTCCCGCCGCTCGTCGGCTGGGCCGCCGCGACTGGCAGCCTGACCCTCCCGTCGCTGTTCCTCTTCCTGATCATCTTCTACTGGACGCCACCGCACTTCTGGGCGCTGGCGCTCATCCGCCGGCAGGACTACGCCCGCGCCGGCGTGCCGATGCTCCCGGTCGTCGCCGGGGATGCCGAGACGATCCGGCAGATTCTGCTGTACACCGTGCAGTTGCTCGTGATCACGCTGCTCCCTGCGCCGCTCGGGATGTTCGGCCTGCCGTACCTGGCGGCGGCGGCGGCGCTCGGCGGCTGGCTGCTGCTGCTGGTCGTCCGCCTGCGCCGTGAAGGGACGCCCGGCGCGGCGCTGCGGCTGTACAAATGGTCGCTGCTGTACCTCTTCCTGCTTTTCGGCGCGATGATCGCGGACCGGCTCCTCTTCTCCTGAGAGGTGCCCTGAAAGGGCAGGTTTGGCGGGCTGCGCCCTCCACGTGTGCCGCCGACCGCACCGCCGCGCACGATCTCTCTGGGGGCTGCCGGCCCCCAGCGCCCCCGCTCGAAGCTTTGTAAACCGCCTCTCGAGAGGCGGGCAGCGCGCTCCGGCTGCTCCCTGAAATCCGCCAAAAGTTGTAGGCCGCCCGCCGCCGGGCGGTGGTATACTACCGGGACGCGTGCTGCCGGGTGGCGGCGCGCGTCTCGCTGTCTACCAGCTGATGCTACCCTGCGAAGGCCCCGCGATGGAACATCTGCGCCACCTGCTCCCGTTCGTCCGGCGCTACCGCTGGCGGCTGGCCGGCGGCTTTGGTTGCGCTGCCGCCTCCGCCGTGCTCGTCGCCCTGATCCCGCAGGTGCTGGCGGTCGCCGTGGACCAACTCAACACGCGCGGCGTCGTCGCCGCAGACCTGGCCCGGTTCGGCGCGCTGATGGTCGGGATGGCGCTGCTGGATAGCCTGTTCCGCTTCGGGATGCGGATGCTCGTCAACGGCACGTCCTATTTGGTCGAATTCGACATGCGCGAGGCCCTGTTCGCGCGCCTGATCACGCTCGACCAGGGCTTTTTTGGCCGCTCGCACACCGGCGACCTGATGACACGCGTCACGAACGACCTGTCCGCCGTGCGTCAATTTCTCGGCTCCGGCATCACCTCGCTGATGAGCGCCGCGCTGCTGCTGGCCGCCGCCGCCGTGCTGATGCTGCGGACGAACGTCGCGCTGGCGCTCGTCGTGCTGCTGCTGCTGCCGATGGTGACGGTGCTGTTCGTGGTCATCGGGCGGCGGATGCACCGCATCTTTCGCAGCGTGCAGGACCAGTTCGGCGCGCTCTCGACGCGGGCGCAGGAGAATTTCAGCGGCATCCGCACGATCAAGGCCTACGCGCAGGAGGAGTCCGAGATCCGTGTCTTCCGCGAGGCGAACGAGCGCTACCGGGCGCTGAACGTGCGCTACGTGCTGCTGAGCGGGCTGCTCTGGCCGTCGATCAGCGTCGCGCTCGGGTTGATCGGCGCGCTCGTGCTGTTGATCGGCGGGCGGTTCGTCGCCGCCGGCACGATGTCGCTGGGCGACCTGGTGCTGTTCAACGCCTACCTGGGCATGCTCGCCTGGCCCATGATCGCGTTGGGATGGACGGTGAACCTGTACCAGCAGGCGTCCGCCTCGACGGCGCGGATCGCCGAGGTACTACACCGCCGGCCGCAGATCGCCTCGCCCGCCGGGGCCGCGCCGGTCGCCGCCGCCGGCGAGATCGAGTTCCGCGATGTCGGGATCCGGTTCGAGCACGCCCTGGCCGATGCGCCGACAGACCATCGGCCACTGCCAACCGCCCGCCAACCACTGTCTGCCGTCGGTGATCAGCCGTCGGATTGGCTGGTGCGCCACGTCTCCTTCCGCGTGCCGCGCGGCACGTCGCTGGCGATCGTTGGGGCGACCGGCGCGGGCAAGACGACGCTGGTGAACCTGCTGGCCCGCGTGCGCGATCCGGACGAGGGCGCCGTGCTGCTGGACGGACGCGACATCCGCACCTTGCCGCTGGATGACCTGCGCCGCTCGATCGGCTATGTGCCGCAGGATACCTTTCTGTTCAGCGTGCCGTTGCGCGAGAACGTGACCTTCGGGCGGCCCGACGCGACCGACGCCGCGATCGAGCGTGCCATCACGGTCTCGCGCCTGAGCAACGACCTGCCGCAATTCCCCGACGGTCTGGACACGCTGGTCGGTGAGCGCGGCGTGACGCTCTCCGGCGGGCAGAAGCAGCGCACCGCGATCGCCCGTGCCGTCTTGCGCGACCCGGCGGTGCTGGTGCTGGACGACGCGCTGTCGAGCGTAGATACGCACACTGCGGCGCAGATCCTGGCCGGTCTGCGTACAGTGATGCGCGAGCGGACGAGCATTATCATCGCGCAGCGCATCGCGACGGTCAAGGATGCCGACCAGATCATCGTGCTGCACCAGGGGCGGATCGCCGAGCGCGGCACACACCGCGAGCTGCTGGCGCTCGGCGGGCGCTACGCGGCGATGTATCGGCGGGAGTTGTTGGAGCAGGAATTGGAGGACAGTCGCGACGAGTGATGCGGGCGCTGCGCTCCGCACCCCGTCCAGTGGCCTGCTCGGCACCTGGACCCCGCGCCAGGGGCTGCGCCCCCGGACCCCAAGCGGCGCGCGTTGCCTTCAGCACACTTGCGGTGATGCCTTCGGCGCACAGAATGACTCGGCAGCATAAGAGTGCGAAGTTTCAGCCGTCACAGGCGATGGCCGTTTCTGGAGAGGCTGGAGCGCGACGTGATAGCGGCGACGACTCCGCGTGAGAATGGGGGCAGTGCCCGCGAAGATGGTGCTTGAAGAGCGTGCTGAAGTGGTTCTCGAACAGGGGGATGCCTGATGGCCAAATCCACCTTCGAAGACGACGAAATCCTCGGCAAGGCCTACGATGGGCGGCTGATGCGCCGGTTGTGGGTCTTTGTCGCGTCCTACAAGCGGCGGCTGCTGGCCGCGCTCGTGCTCCTGTTCGGTGCGGCCTTCGCCGAGCTTGCGCCGCCCTACTTGGTGCGCACCGCGATCGACGGCCCGATCGCCGCCCGGAATCCGGCAGGGATGCTGCCGATCTTCGCCGTCTACCTGTTGGCCCTCGTCGTGGCCTTTGGCTGCCGCTACGGCCAGACCTACATCATGCAGTCCACCGGCCAACAGGTGATGGTGGACATTCGCATGCGCATCTTCTCGCACATCCAGCAGATGAGCCTCTCGTTCTTTGACCGCAACCCTGTCGGGCGGCTGATCACCCGCCTGACGAACGATGTGGACGCGCTGAACGAGTTCCTGTCGCAGGGCATGGTCGCGCTGCTCGCCGACAGCACCCGCCTGGTGCTGATCGTGGTCACGATGTTCGTCTTGAACTGGCGGCTGGCGCTGATCAGCCTGGCCGTCCTGCCGCTGATGATGCTCGCCACGGCGCTGTTCCAGCGGGCAGTGCGGCAGGCGTTCCGCCGGGTGCGGCAGCGCCTGGCGCGTATCAACGCCTACCTGAACGAACAGATCACCGGCGTGCTGGTGACGCAGCTCTTCAATCGCGAGGAGCGCAGCCGCATCCGCTTCGACGAACTGAGCCGCGACTACCGCGCCGCGCAATTCCAGAGCCTGCTGGCCTACTCGATCTTCTTTCCGACCGTCAGCTTCCTGGCGGTCGTCGCGACGGCGCTGCTGCTGAACCTCGGCGGGCAGGTTGTGCTCGGCGGGCTGGCCACGATCGGCATGCTGGTCGCCTTCATCCAGTACACCGATCAGACCTTTCAGCCGATCCGCCAAATCGCCGAGAACTACAACACGCTTCAGAGCGCGATGGTCGCCTCGGAGCGCATTTTCCGCATCCTGGACACCGAGGCCGAGGTACGGGATCTGGCCGCTCCGAAGCCGCTGCCGCAGCCGGTGCGCGGCGAGATCGCGTTCCACGATGTGTGGTTCAGCTACGCCGGCGAGGCTCGCGGCTCGAAGCTCGAGGCTGGCGAGGCCACGCCAGCGGCAAATGGCGCTGGTGACCGTGAAGCGGCACAAGCTGCACCTCTCCGGTCTCCGGCCTCCGGTGATTGGGTGCTCCGCGGCATCACGCTAACCATCCCCGCCGGACAGTCGGTGGCGATCGTCGGAGCGACCGGGGCCGGCAAAACCTCGCTGATCAGCCTGCTCGCCCGCTTCTACGACGTGCAGCGCGGCTCGATCACGCTCGACGGGGTGGACATCCGCGAGGTGCGGCAGGCCGAGCTGCGCCGCCATATCGGCGCGGTGCCGCAGGACCCGGTCTGCTTCAGCGGGACGATCGCCTCGAACATCCGGCTGAACGACACCAGCATCAGCGACGAGCAGGTGCGCCGCGCCGCCGCGCTGGCTAACGCCGCCCCGTTCATCGAGCGCCTGCCCGGCGGGTATGACTACGAGGTGCGCGAGCGCGGCTCGAACCTGTCGGTCGGCCAGCGCCAACTGCTCGCCTTCGCCCGCGCGATCGCCTTCAACCCCGAGGTGCTGTTGATCCTCGACGAGGCGACCTCGAGCGTGGACACCGAGACCGAGGCGCTGATCCAGACCGCGCTCGACCGGCTGCTCCGCGGCCGCACGTCGATCGTGATCGCCCACCGCCTGTCGACCATCCGCCATGTGGACCGGATCATCGTGCTGCACCACGGGCGGGTGGTCGAGGACGGCAGCCACGAGGAGCTGCTGGCGAAGCGCGGCTATTACCACCGGCTCTACCAGCTCCAGTTCGCCGAGCAGTTGGCGTAGACTGCGCTGCGAAAACCGTCGCCCGCCGCGCGCCGTAGTTGGCAGTATGAACGGCCGCTACGACGTGATCGTGATCGGAGCAGGGATCGGCGGGCTGACCGCGGCAGCGCTGCTGGCCCGAGCGGGGCTGCGTGTCCTGGTGCTGGAGGGGCATATCGCCCCCGGCGGGTGTGCCTCATCCTACGAGCGCAAGCGCCCGAACGGCGACCGCTACGTCTTCGATGTCGGCGCGACGCTGTTCGCCGGCTTCCAGCCCGGTGGCGCGCACCACTGGGTCGGCGAGCGGCTCGGGGTCGCCTGGCCGGTGCGCCGGCTCGAGCCGGCGATGGATGTGGTGCTGCCGGATGCCTGCGTGCGGCGTTGGAGCGACCCAGCCTCCTGGCAGGAGGAGCGCCGCGCCCACTTCCCCATTGCCGCAGAGCGCTTCTGGCGGGCGCAGGAGCGTATCGCCGGGATCGCCTGGCGCTTCGCCGCACGCCTGCCGCCCATCCCGCCCGAAACCCCCAGCGACCTGCTGCGCCTGGGTGCGGCGTTCCGCCCGGAGCTGGTGGCGCTCCTCCCGGCCCTCGGGCGCACCGTCGGCCAGGAGCTGCGCACCCACGGCCTGTGCGACCGGCGGCTGCGCGCGTTTGTCGATGCCCAACTGCTGATCAGCGCGCAGACCACCGCGCCCGACTGCGCCTGGCTCTACGGTGCGGTCGCGCTCGATTTCGCCCAGATCGGCGCGCACTATGCCGTGGGCGGCGCGTGGTCGCTGGCGCGGGCGCTGGAGGACACCCTGCGCCGCGATGGCGGCGAGGTGCGCTACCGTTGTTGTGTCCGGCGCATCCTGGTGCGCGACGGGCGGGCCTGCGGCGTGGAGACCATGGACGGCGAGCGCTTCGCGGCGCGCCATGTTGTCGCCAATACCACGCCGTGGGATGTGCGACGGCTGCTGGGCGAGGCCGCCCCGCCGCGGCTCATCCGTGCGCTCAACGCACTGCCGCCCGGCTGGGGCGCCTGTACGCTCTATCTGGGCGTGGACGCCGCCGCCTTCCCGCCGGGCGGCGCGGAGCACCAGCAGGTGGTCGCCAGCTACGACGCACCGCTCGGTGAGGGAAACAGCGTCTTCATCTCGGTCCACCCGGCAGACGACCCGACCCGCGCGCCTGCCGGCCAGCGTGCCGTGACTGTCTCGACGCACACCGAGCCGCGGCGCTGGCAGGTCTGGCGGGCGACCGACCCGGCCCGCTATCGCGAGGAAAAGGCGCGCATGGCCGAGCGGATGCTGGCGAGCGTCGAGCACGCCCTGCCGCAGATTCGCCGCTTCATCCGCTACCAGCAGGTCGGGACGCCGGTCTCGTTCGCGCGCTACACCCGGCGGCACGGTGGGATGGTGGGCGGCTTTCCGCAGACGCTGCGCAGCTCCGGCCTGCTGAGTTTGGGGCCGCGGGCCGCGGGCGTGCCGGGCCTCTGGCTCGTCGGCGACAGCGTCTTCCCCGGCCAGAGCACCGCCGCCGTGACGCAGAGCGGCATACGGGTTTTTCGGGAGATTGTGAGGCGTTCAGCCTTCAAAAGGCAGAGTGCAGAAGTCTGAAACGGGGAGGTTTGGCGGGCGCAGCCCGCTAAAATACCTGTTTCCGCCGCGAAAAACTGGCAGCGCGCTGTAATCTTCGGGGGGTTGCCTGGTGGCGCGCGAACGAGTACACTCCTTCCGGAGGCCTTGATTCGACCAGCACAACACCCATGCCAGCGTCTCGCCACCCCTTTCGTTGCCGGCTCCTTCTGCTCGTCGTCCTCCTCGGCGCCGCGCTGGCTGCCCTGCCGCGCCCCTCGCGCGCCGACCCGCCCGCCTCGCCCTTCGGTGTGAACAGCCACATCGCCACCCGCAGCGGCAGCCTCGCTGCGATGCCGTGGGCCGCGGACGTCGTCGCTGGGAGCGGGGCCGGCTGGGCGCGCGAGGACTTTCACTGGTACTGGATCGAGCCCGCGCCCGGGCAGTTCCACTGGGAGTCTTTCGATCGGATGGTCGATCTGTTGGTGGCGCGCGGCGTCAACATCATCGGCGTGCTGGGCCACCCGCCCGGCTGGGCGACCTGGGAACCGGGCGACGACCCTTCCGGGCTGTCGTTCCGCGCGCCGGACCCGCAGGCGTTCGCCAACTACGCCGCGGCGGTCGTCACGCGCTACCGCGGGCGGATCGTCCACTGGGAGATCTGGAACGAGCCGGACAATGCCCTCTTCTGGCAGCCCCAGCCCGACCCGCTGCTCTACGCCCGCCTGCTGAGCGCCGTCGCCCCGGCCATCCGCGTCGCCGCGCCCGAGGACCATATCTTGATCGGCGGGCTGAACCCGTGGGATACCACCTTTCTGCGGACGATCGCCGAGGTCGGAGCGTGGTGGGCGTTCGATATCATCGCCATCCATCCGTATGTCGACCCACTGCCGCCGGAGGCGAACGGCGAGATCGGCGCGGCGCTGAGCAACATCCGGCAGATCACGCAGTGGGCCGGCGAGAAGCCGATCTGGGTGACGGAGTACGGCTGGGACGCGCTGCCCAACCAACAGAACCCGGCCGGCATGAGCGAGGACGACCAGGCCAACGATCTCGTGCGCGGCGCCCTGCTGCTCCAGTCGGCCGGGGCGGAACGCGTGCTGTGGTATGGGCTGAAGGACGAAGCGCACAACGGCTTCGGGCTGCTGCGCTTCGCCGGCGGCTACGGCGATCTGTCGCAGCCGCGGCCGGCGTTCGGCGCGTTTCTCACGCTCAATCGGCAACTCGCGGGGGCGGCCTTCGTCCGCCGCGTGGATGCGCTGGCGGTGCTCGCCGGTGGGGGGGTCTATGTGCTGCGCTACCAGGCCGGCGACGCAACGGTCGACGTGCTCTGGGCGACCACGCCGTCCGACGTGCTGCTGCCAGCCGCTGGCGCCGGCGCGACGGTCGTAGGACGCGACGGCGCGGCCTGGACGGTTCCCGCAGAGCATGGCTGGCTGCACCTGTTCCCGGGCCCCGGCCCGATCTACGTGCGGCACGCCGGGGGGTGATGGCCGGCCGGGTGCGCCAGCCGGAGGGGCCCGAAGCGCCAGCGGCTCATCCAGCGCTCCCGGCAAGCCACGTGCTGGCGGCGCGTCTCCACCCCACGGCCGATTGCGGACCGCCGCCCGATCCGCTATACTTCCCTAATCGTCGCGGACATCCGCGACCAGGGCCGATGCGCCGCGCCATCGGCCGTTTTCGTGTTGCCAGAAAGGGACGCCTGCGATGCGTGTGGGGCTTGACTTCGGCACGACCAACTCCAGCGCCGCGGTCGTTGTCGGCGGGCGGGTCCAGATGCTCGCCCTCGATCCGGTCAACAGCGCGCCCACGATCATGCGCTCGGCGCTGTTCATCACCCGCGATGGGACGCCGTTCATCGGTCGGGAGGCGATCAACCGCTTCACCGAGGCCAACGTGGGGCGCGAGATCGTCTACGAGCAGCGCTACATCGGCGAGACGGAAGTCACCCTCGCCGATGTCGGCACGATCATGCAATCGCTCTACGCCGTGGTCGACGCCAACGAGCCGGGGCGGCTGTTCCAGTCGCTCAAGTCGCACCTGCGCGATGCCTCGTTCACCAGCACCGATGTCTTCGGGACGCGCTACACGTTGGAGCAACTGATCGCCCTGGCGCTCCGGATGATCCTCGAGCGGATAGAGGGGCTGGTCGGCGCGCCGGTGAGTGGCATGGTGATCGGCCGACCGGTGCACTACGCCAGCGATCCGCAGCGCGACGCGCTGGCCATCCGGCGGATGCGCCGCGCCTGCCAGATCGCCGGGCTGCCGCCATTCGTCTTTCTGCCGGAGCCGACCGCTGCGGCGCTCGCCTACGCCGCCACCGTCGAACAGGAGCAGCACATCCTGGTCTTCGACTTCGGCGGCGGTACGCTCGACGTGACGGTGATGCGGATCGACCCGCGTGGCCGCCGCGAGGTGCTGGCGACCGACGGCGTGCCGGTCGGCGGCGACCTGCTCGATCGGCGGATCATGATGGGCAAGCTGCTGCCGCACTTCGGGGCGGGGGCGACGCTCGGTCCGCGGCGGTTGCCGTTCCCGGCGATCATCCACGAGCACCTGGTCGAGTGGCAGAGCATCGTCGATCTGAACCAGCCGCGCTACCTGAAGACGATCGAGGATGGGATCGCGACAAGCGACAAACCGAATGAGCTGCGTGCGCTGCGGACGCTGGTGCGCGAGAACTACGGCCTGCCGCTGTACGAGGAGGTCGAGCGGGCGAAGGTGCGCCTGAGCGATGTCCGTGCGACGACGATCCGGATGGACGTGCCCGGCATCCGCTTCGAAGAGCCGCTGGAGCGTTGGGACTTCGAACGGCTGATCGGCCCGGATGTGCGCGAGGTGGCGGCCTGCGTCGATCGGGCGGTCGCCGCCGCCGGGCTGGCCCCGCGCGAGATCGACGTGGTGCTGCGCACCGGCGGCTCGTCGCGCATCCCGCGCTTTGTGCGCATGCTGGCCGAGCGCTTCGGCGAGGAGAAGCTGCGCGAGATGGATGTCTTCACCGGCGTCGCCTCCGGCCTGGGCATCGCCGCCGCCGACGACGCGGCCTGGGAGCGCCTGGCTGCCGAAGATAGCGCGATGGTACGCTGATCGAGCGAAGGTCGGCCGGCGCACGGCGCCCCTCCTCTCTTCCGCCGTGCATGGGGTGCGAGGGCGGAGATCTGCTCCAAGTCCTCCCTCCGGCTCTGCATTGGTCCTACGACTTCCGGTGGAAGTTCGCCCGCCCGGATGGGACGCACCGTCAGCCGCGAGATCGGAGTTCCTCACGAGGCGCGTGGCGGCGGGAAGCTGTACAGTCAACCTATCGATGCGGTCAGGCGCGACGCTCGCGCCGCCGCCAGGAGGTTGACTGCACAGCCAGCATCGTATCCGCCGGCACCTGCCGGAGCTCTCATCCGCCGACGGGGGCCGTTTTCTTGGGCTCCTGGTGCGCCATCAGGCGTTCCTCGCAAGATACATCGCGCCGTTGCTGGCGCGCGTTCCGCCCGCGCGCGCGCCGCTGATCGCCGAGACCTACGGGCTGGGCGAGGCCGAGAACCGCCTTCAGGTTTTTGTCTGGCCGGCGGGCGCGGCGACGCCGATCCACGACCACACCTCCTGGGGCGTGTATCACGTCTTCGCCGGCACGCTCGAAGAGCAACGCTATGCGCGGCTCGACGACGGCGCCCAGCCGTCCATCGCGCAGCTGCGGCGGGCCTGGCGGCGCGCCTGGCGCTGGCAGGACGGCGCTTCGACGGTCGGGCCCTATGAGCAGGGCATCCACCGCGTGGCGAATCGAACCAGCCGGCCGGCGATCTCGCTGCACCTGTATGGGCCGCGCACCGGCACGTACGACGGGCGCGATTACGACCCCGCGCGCGATTTCGTCTGCGACCGAATCGAACTGGACGACACATCGGTCGGCGGATTGGCCGGATGGCTGCGCTGAACGTCAGGATGGCCGCGGTGGGGTTGGAGTGGCTGTGCCCCTTCGAACCTCCCGCGGTGTGGGCCGCCGCGTACGTCCTGTGAACGTGTGCAGCGCGCCCGGCACGGACGACGGGGGATGGGCGGCGGAGTGCCGTCGCTCGTCCTCCGTCGCTCGATTCGAGCGGGCACACCTGTTTCTGCCGAACCGCCGCGCGCGAGCATCCCCTTTCGCGTGCCACGCTTCACCAGCCCGCCCCATCCCCTTTGCTTTGGCCGTGGCAGCGACCAGCCAGTGCACATTGCGAAGCTGGCATCAGTTCGCTCATAACATTTTGTTGACGATTGGCAATAGTTGTGATACTATTTACACGTTTGACCGGCAGTCGGCGTGTGTGCTGCCGGATCCTTTAAGAATCAGGCGAGAAATCGGCATGGCCAGGGAACTGACGTGCCGTCAATGGGTATGCGCTTCAACCTGCGTGTCAATATTTTCACCGCTGGATATCCGACCGGGCTGTGTGCGACGGAAGGGCGTAGGGCGCCCTTGACGCTCTAGAACAAACGTGCTACAATTTGATGAGTTTTCTCGCGACGTTTGGACGCGTGCGTGCCGTGGAACGACGCCTGCTGGTGGTGCTGCTGCTGCTGGCGCTCGCGGGGTGCGGTCAGCCGCTTCGGGTCGCGTCGGATGGCGCCGAAGGCCGTCCGACCACGGCTGCCCCTGGTGGGCGAACGATGGCGGCGCTGCCGACGCCGCCGCGTACGACCATCCCGCCGCCGACCGCTGCGCCGTTCGTGGCGAGCGCCCAAGACAAGCCGCCGGCCGCCACGCCGACAAACGAGCAGCGCTGGCGTGCGCAGCAGGCAGACCGCGAAGTCTTTCCGCCGCAGGTCTTTCTTGCGAAGCGCCCGGTGACGCTCTGGTGGTGGGATCCCACGACCGGGCAGAGTTTGGAAGTTGGCACGATTATCGGGCCGGTGACGGCGCAGGCCCGCTTTATCTTCCGTCCGCGCCAGGCGCCCGCGCTCGAGGTGCCCTACCGGTTGAATATCGACTTTGGATTGACGGCTGTCTCGCCCGCGCTGATCGAACGCATGAAAGCCGCGGGCAGCTCGGAGTCGGTCGAGGCGTACGTGCTGCTCGATGGAGATAGCATCGTCCCGAAGCAATAGCCGGGCCCGATATGGAAAGGAGCGAATGCCATGGGCAGTCGCTATGTGGACATGATGCGCAACCAGCGCCGGGGGTCGGGCGGCTTCCAGCTCACGTCGAAGCTGCTGCTGACGATCCTCGCATTCGTCGCGATGCTGGCGTCGGCCGTCTTCTGGTGGGGCATCCAGTCCACCGTGCTGGCGGACGCGCAGGGCAACCTGACGCTGCAGAACCGCTTGGTCGCCATTTCGTTCACGGCGATTCTGGTGCTGGCGCCGCCCAGCCTGATGTCATTCCTCATCCCCTGGTCGCCCGGCGGGATGTTGCTCCAAAAGGTGAACGCGAAAACCTGGGGCTACGCGGTGGTTGCGGCCTGCGCGATCTTTTTGCTGTACTACAGCTTCCAGATCCAGTGGAGCTGGTGGGCGGCGCAGCGCGTCGTCGCTGAGAGCGGCCTGGTGTACCAGCAGGTGTTGATCGGGATCATTGGCTTTATCATTATCCCAGCTCTCTTGTGGACGCCGGTGACCAGCGAGGAGCTGGCCGAGCAGGTGCGGCAGGCGCACCTGGTCAAGCGCTATGAATTGCAGACGCAGGCGGATATCGCCATCCTCCGGGCCACGCTGCTGCGCGCGCAGGAGAAGGCGCTCAAGGGCTTCGCCAATCTGACCGTCGCCGAGCGGCAGGAGCTGGCTGCGGTGATGCGCGGGCTGATCGTCGGTATCGACCGGACGCTCAAGGAAGTCGGTCAGAGCGTCAAGACTGTCTCCGGCGCGGCGGTACATTTCGACTCGCTGACCGATAACGAAGATATCCGCGATGTGCTCGAGTATATCGGCGACAGCCTGCTCGACTCGACGCTGACGGAGGAGTCGGACCGGCCGACGGCCGCGCTCCCGGCGGCGCCGCCACAGTCGCAGCCGGGGGCGTACCCCCATACGGGGGCATATAGCCGCGACACGCGCCGCTACGCCGAGGAAGCGCCGCGCCCTGCCGAGCGGCCCACCCGCCCGCAGACCCAGACGGGGCGTATCCGCCGCCCGCCGCCGGATGATGACTGGAGCCTCCGCTAGCGCCGATGGAACGGCTCGGCCTGCTGGGCGGGACATTCGACCCGGTCCACCACGGGCACCTGGCGATCGCGGAGGAGGCGCGCGTCTCCCTGGGGCTTGACCGGGTGCTGTTCGTTCCCGCCGCCCGGCAGCCGCTCAAGGCGCTCGTGCCGGCCGCCGAGGCGCACCACCGCCTGGCGATGCTCCGGCTGGCCTGCGCGCCGAATCCGGCCTTCGCCGTCTCGACCATCGAGCTCGATCGGCCGCCGCCATCGTACACCGTTGCCACACTCGAGGCGCTCCAGGCACCGGACCGCGAGCTGTGCTTCGTGATCGGGACGGATGCCCTGGCCCTGTTGCCGCGCTGGCGCGACGCTGCGCGCATCCCCGCGCTTGCCCGGATCGTCGCCGTCGGCCGGCCGGGTGCCGCCGCCGACCTGGGGGCGCTCATCGCCGCGCTGCCCGGCCTGGCGGAGCGGCTGACCCGGCTCGACGGCCCCGATCTCGCGATCTCCAGCAGCGCCCTGCGCCGGCGCGTCGCCGCCGGTCTGCCCATTCGCTACCTGGTGCCGGACGCCGTGGCCGCCTACATCGCCGGGCACGGCCTCTACCGCGATGCCTGACGACGCGCTGCTTGCCGAGACCACCGCCGCCTGGGGCATCCCGCTCGATGCGGCGCAGCTCGCCCGCTTCGCCGCCTACGCCGCCGAGCTAAACGCCTGGAACGCGCGACTGAACCTGACCGCGATCAGCGGCGAGCGGGATGTCGCCGTCCGCCACTTCCTCGACTCGCTGCGCTGCGCACTGAGCTGGGGCGAGGCCCCGACGTCCCTGATCGATATCGGCAGCGGCGCCGGTTTCCCTGGTGTTCCGCTCAAGGTGCTGCGGCCCGAGCTGGAACTGACTCTCGTCGAAAGCGTCGAGAAAAAGGCCGCCTTCCTGCGCCACCTGGCCGGCGTGCTGGGGCTAGAGGGCGTGCAGGTGCTGACCGCCCGCGCCGAGGCCGTCGGCCGCGACCCGGCGCACCGTGAGCGGTACGATGTCGCGGTTGGGCGGGCCGTCGCCGATCTGCGGGTGCTGGCTGAGTACTGCCTACCGCTGTGCCGGATCGGCGGGCGCTTCCTGGCGCCGAAGGGCGCCGGCGGCGCCGCCGAGGTAGCGCGGGCGCACCGGGCGATCACGGTCCTCGGCGGGCGACTGCTGGCGGTCGAGCCGGTCGCGCTCCCAGGCGTCGAGCCGCGCACGCTCGTGGTGGTCGAAAAGGTCGCTGCGACCGACGCGCGCTACCCGCGCGCCGTCGGCGTGCCGGCCAAGCGCCCGTTGTAACTTGTGGCGCGCGCCCACGTAGAAATGGATTGAAGCTGCGGCGCGGCTCGTGTTACAATGAGCCGCGGCGCGACACCTTCAATCCTCGTACCGGCGTCAGTTCAAGGAGGACGGGATGACATCGATCTTTGGCCGGATTCGCGATCTCCTGAGCGCGAATGTCAATGCCATGCTGGACGCGGCGGAGGATCCCGAGAAGATGGCGGACGAGTACATCCGCCAACTGAACAACCAGCTCTACGAGACCAAGGCGAACGTCGCCGCGGCGATGGCGGATGCGACCAAGTTGAATAACCAGGAGACGCGCTACACGCTCGAAGCGCAAGAGTGGGAGCGCAAGGCGGAGGTCGCGCTTCGAAAAGGCGACGAGGAACTGGCGAAGGCTGCGCTTGCCAAGAAGGTCAACGCCGCCAAGCTGGCCGAGGAGTACAAGAAGCAGTCGGATGCGCAGGACGCGCAGGTGGAGCAGTTGCAGGATGCGCTGGTGCAGCTTGAAAGCCGGCTGGCGGAGGTGCGCGCGAAACGCGACCTGATCATCGCCAAGAAGAACCGCGCGGCGACGCAGGAGGCTATCCAGCGCACCGTGCGTGGTATCGGGAGCGTGACCGCGATCGACAAGCTCGATCAACTCGAAAGTCGGGTGGATGACCAGCTCAACCGCGCCGAGGCGATGTCGAAGCTGGAAGCCGGCACGCTGGAAAGCAAATTCAAGGACCTCGAAGCCGAAACCCAGATCGAGGACGAGCTTGCTGCGCTGAAGGCCAAAATCGGGCAGCAGTAACCTCAACCAGCGTTCCAGAGACAGCGCATCCTGCAACTGCTCCACCTGCGCGTCCTGCGCATCCGACTGCTTCTTGTACTCCTCGGCCAGCTTGGCGGCGTTGACCTTCTTGGCAA
>JBHOQX010000083.1:0-55413 GCA_042408595.1 Roseiflexaceae bacterium
CCCACAGATCATCTGGCACGCGCCAGATGGTGGGCAGTTCCTTTGGTTGCTTTCGGGTACGTGGCAGTGCGTGCGCTCCTTCCTCATTTCTGCTGCACGGGATGGTACCATATACCCCAACGTTTTGAGATAGTTTCTAAGGCTCGACGAGTGATAGCCACAACATAGAGCGTTCTGTTGAACAGCACGTCCTAATAAATACAGGAAACGTGCGAGGCATCCGCCTGAAGGCGGCCAAGGGGAAGTGCTATGAACACCTACCCCGCGACACGCGAAGCGCTTATCGAGCGTATCATCATCGAGCGCGCCAAACTAGACGCGCTCCTGGCGCCGCTGAGCGACGATGAACTGGTCGGGCGAGCGATGGAGAACGGCTGGACGCCGAAGGACCTGATGGCACACATCAGCTACTGGGAGCGGCGCGCGGAGCGGATGATCGGGCTGGCGGCCCGCGGCGAGCCGGTGCCGGGCGGCGACGCCGGCGACGCGGCCGAGGGGTGGGTGGACCGGGCGAACGGGCGGGCCCTGGCCGATGGGCGAGCGCGCACGCTCGCCGCGGTGCGCGCCGAGTACGAGCAGTCCGCCGGCGACCTGGTAGCCACGCTCGACCGCTGCAACGAAGCGCTGCTCTTCGACCCGGCACGCTCGGTCGCCGGCTCCGGCGCGCCACTGGTCGTCTTCATCGCCGGCGACACCTACGAACACTACGCCGAGCACGGCGACGCTCTGGCCGCCTGGCTGGCGATGTGAGTCTCCGTACCGGGGAGTCGCCAGGCGGCCTCGGAACGCCTGGGCCGCACGGCCATCCAGGAGAATCGCGATAGCACATCTCCGGTTTTCAGCGACTCCTGGCGCCCTGGTGTCTTGGTGGTTGGAGCAATGGCCGATCACTTCAACTCGCGCTTGAGAATCTTGCCCGTCGCCGTCTTGGGCAGCGTCTCGCGGAACTCGACCGAGCGCGGGTACTTGTAGGCTGCCAGCCGCTCCTTGCAGTAGCCGATGATCTCCTCGGCGGTGGCCGTCTGGCCGGGCTTGAGCGCCACCACCGCCTTGATCTCCTCGCCCAGCGCCGCGTCCGGCACGCCGATCACCGCCGCCTCGGCGACCGCCGGGTGGCCGTAGAGCACCTCTTCGACCTCGCGCGGGTAGACGTTGAAGCCGCCGCGGATGATCATGTCCTTCACGCGATCCTTGATGAAGAAGTAGCCGTCCGAGTCGCGGTAGGCGATATCGCCGGTGTGGAACCAGCCGTTGCGAATAGCGTCGGCGGTCGCCTCGGGGCGTTTGTAGTAGCCTTTCATCACATTGTGGCCGCGGATGACGATCTCGCCCAGCTCGCCATCCGGAACAGGCCGGCCCTCGGCGTCCACGCACATCATCTCCACGCCCCAGATCGGCGTGCCGATCGAGCCCGGCTTCGGTGGCCGATCGAGATGGTTAAACGACGCGACCGGCGAGGTCTCCGACAGGCCATACCCCTCCAGGATGGTCACGCCATATGTCTTGTTGAAGGCGTGCATCACTTCGACCGGCATCGCCGAGCCGCCGGAACAGCAGGCCTTGAGCGCCGCGAGATCGTACGTTTTCGCATCCGGGAAGTTCAACAGGTAGAAGTACATCGTCGGCACGCCGGCGAAGAACGTCACCCGGTCGCGCTGCATCACCTCCAGCGCCTTCTGCGGCTCGAAGCGCGGCAGCATGGTGATCGTCCCGCCCAGCAACAGCAGGGTGTTCATCACACACGTCTGCCCGAAGGAGTGGAACAGCGGCAGCGTCGCCAGCCCGACCGCGCTGCTGTCGAGCGGCAGCAGCTTCTCGGCAGCGACCAGAGCGTTGAAGAACATGTTGAAATGCGACAGTTCCGCGCCCTTCGGTCGGCCGGTTGTTCCGCTGGTGTAGAGGATCACGGCCGTATCGTCCGGCACGGTCTGCACCGTGTCGAAGACGTGCGACTCGCCGGCGAGGAAGGCGTTGAGCGGGATGGCGCCCTCGGGGAGCGCCGTGGTGCTGCCCATGCCTTGGGCGACGATCAGGTGGCGGCAGGTCTGCGCGGCGTGGAAGCCAGGCTCGGCCTCGCCGAGGAACCCCTCCCACACGATCAAGGCGACCGAGTCGCTGTCCTCGAGGTGATACTGCACTTCACCCTGTTTGAAGAGGACGTTCAGCGGCACGACCGTCGCGCCGGTCTTGAGGATGCCGTAGTAGCACATCACGAAGTGCGGCGTATTCGGCAGCATGATCGCCACCTTGTCGCCCGGCCGGACGCCGAGCTTCACCAGGCCGTTGGCGATCTTGTTGGCCGCGCCGTTCACCTCCGCATAGCGGAGCTTGATGTCGTCCAGGATCACGGCAACTTTGCCGGGATCGCGCCGGGCGCTCATCTCGAGCAGCATCGCCAGGTTCAACATCGAACAGGCTCCTTTCTTCAGTTGTCGTCCGGCTCAGCGTTCGCGCGCCGTGTTGGGGGATACGGCGATTATACGTGCGATGGCGGGGGCGTGTCAACGGCAGTCGAGCGTCCAGTGGGGCGCCTGCGTTCAGGGGTGGGCCGGGCGCGCGCGCCTAGCCGGGGCCTTCCGGCCCCTGGCGGAGGAGCATGCGGTAGCCCTGGAGCGCCTGGTACACCGCCGCCCACTCCTCCAGCGTCAGCGTCTCGGCGCGGCGGGATGGCTCGACGCCCGCGGCGCGCAGCGCGGCTGCGACCTGCTCCCGCTCGAGGCGGACGCCCATCGCCGCCAGACCGCCTGGCAACCCGTTGCCGAGCTGCTTACGGGCATGGAGGAAGCCGGCCTTGATCACCCGCATCAGCCCATTTACATCCGGCACGTCCACCGCCGGGCGTGGGCGCACCCGCAGCCGCAGCACCGCCGAGTCGACCGCCGGGGCGGGCACGAAGCTCGCCGCCGGCACGCGCGCGACGATCTCCGGCGCGGCGTAGAGCTGCACCGAGTGCGCCAGCACGCTCAGGTCGCCAGGGCGCGCGGTGATACGCTGGGCGACCTCCCACTGCACCAGGACGACGATCAGCGCCGGCGGCGGCGCGGCTTCCAGCAGGTGACGCAGCACCGCCGAGGTGATGGCATAGGGCAGATTGGCGACAACCTTGTACGGCCAGGGGGCGGGGGGGAGGGATCGGGGGTCAACCACCTGATCCTGGGCCGTGAGCGCAGAACCCCGGTCGCGTACAAGGTCGCCGGGCGCCAGCTTGAGGATGTCGCCCTGGATGATCGTGAGCCGCGGCTCGCCAGCGAACTCCTCGCGCAGTCGTGCGGCCAGGCGCTTGTCCAGCTCCACAGCGACCACACGCCCGGCGCGCTGGAGCAACTCCCAGGTGAGCACACCGAGGCCGGGGCCGATCTCGAGCACCGTGTCGTCGCGGGTCACATCCGCCGCCCCGACGATCGTCGCCAGCGCGGCAGGGTCGACCAGGAAATTCTGGCCCATGCCGCGGGCCGGGCGCAGCTCCAGCGCACGCAGCGCCGCCCGTACGCGGGCTGGGTCGAGATAGGGGTTTGGTAGCATCAGTTCAAAGCACAGCGTGCACCGTTCAACCTGACGTGTCCGCCTGTGAACGGGGCATGGTGAACTCAGAGCTCTGAACTTACTCCAGCGGCACGATCACCCGCACGGTGGTGCCTTCGCCAGGGGCGGAGTGCAGTTCGGCGAAGCCGCCGATCAGCTTGGCGCGTTCTTCGATGTTGAGGAGGCCGAACGAACCGCGTTGGTCGTAAGATGCGAGCACCTTTTGCAGATCGAAGCCGCGGCCATCGTCCTGCACCGTGGTTTCGAGGGCATCGGGTGTCTGGCGGATGCGCACCCAGATATGCCTGGCCTGGGCGTGTTTCAGGGCGTTGTTCACCGATTCCTGAATGATGTTGAACAGGGTGCCTTCGGTCTTTGTATCCAGACCGGCGGTGATCTTATCGGCTTCCAGCACAATCTGTGCGCCGTTGCCTTTGAAGCGCTCGAAGTACTGCTCCAGCGTGACATCCAGCCCCTGGGTCTCCAGTGCCAGTGGGCGCAGCTCGAAGAGCATGGTGCGCACTTCGTAGGTGGTGCGCTTGGCGAGCTGCACCAGCTTTTCCAGCTCCTGCGGCACGCGCGCCGGGTCGCGCTCCAGCAGCCGCCGGATGAACTCCAGGTTCATCGTGATCGCCGCCAGCGCCTGGGCCGGACCATCGTGCAGATCGCGCGCGAGCTGGTGGCGCACATCCTCTTCCTTCGAGAGCAGCTTGGCGCGTTCGGCGCGCAGGTCGTGCACAAGCTGGGCGTTGTGCAGCGCGATGATCGCATAGTTCGCCAGCGCCGTGACCATGCCGAGCTGCTCGTTGTCGAAGGCGCCCTCCTGATCGGAGGCGATCAGCATCAGGCCGTAGGTCTGCAGGGCGGCACGAAGCGGCACCAGGCAGGCGGCGCGACAACGCCGCAGCGCCGTGATCGGCTGGAGCGCCGGCTCCTGGCTGATATCGGCGACCAGCGCCGGTTCGCCGGAGCGCAGCGCCTGGCTGAGCGCGCCGCGATCCACGCGCACCCGATGCTCCTGGTCGGCCGCGCCCAGGCCTTGCGCGGCGGCGATGTACAGCTCGTCCGGCTGGCCGGTGGAGAGCAGCACCAGCGCCGCGCTGTACGGCACCAGCTTACGGCTCTCGACGAGGGTGACGTCCAGCACACTCTGGTAGTTCATCGTCGTCGAGAGAGTATAGGCGACCTCGTACAGCGAGCGCATCTGGTCGCGGTACGATTCGGCTTCGCGCCAGGCGCGCCGTGCCTCGCGCTCCGCCTCGGCCACCGACTCGCGGTTGAGCAGGCCGGTGCGCTCGGCCAGGCCGCCGGCCAGCCAGGGAACGAAGACCAGCACCAAGCCGCGCAGCGCCAGGGCCACCAGCCCGAGCGCATCGCGCGGCACCGACCCGTTGCCCGGCCCGACCCGCCCCCCCATGTACGAGGCGCCGAACGCCAGCGAGGCGGCGATCCCGAACCAGAGGCCGGCGCGTGGCGACATCTGCATCGCCGCGCCGACCACCGGCAGGAAATACAGAGGGTAGAAGAGGTCGGCTCGGCTGCTGAAAAAGTTCAGCAGCGAGAAGAACGCGATATCAACCAGAAAGGTCAGGCTGCGCACCGTGGTCGTTGGTGATAGGAACAGCGCCACGGTGGCAAACATCGAAAATAGCGCGTAGCCCCAGATCAGCAGCGCGGTCGGCGATGCATCCAGCCTCGGCGGCCAGATCGGCACGTCGACCAGCAGCGGGCTTACTGTGAAGAGCAGGAAGAGGACAAGCCAGCGCGCCAGGGTATAAAAGCGATCGCCGCCGAGCATCGCCCGCCGCGGGGCGGGCGTCGTCACCGGGTTTTCGGAAGAAGCGGCCTGCACAGGGTCTCCGTTCGTCGCAGCGCGTATCTACCGTCGTGTATTATACCTCGAAGCGCCAGCGGCGAGGGAACGACGGAACAGCAGAACCGCGGGACAAAGGACCAAGAAGCGCCCAGCGGTTCCGCTTGGTCCGTTGTTCTGCAGTTCGCTTCCGGTTTAGATCCCCATTTCCTTCAGCGCGGCGATCGAGCTGCGCACCGCGTCGGCGCTCTTGCGCACCAACTCCCGCTCCGCAGCATCGAGCGGCAGCTCGATGATCCGCTCGACACCCCCCGCGCCGAGCACGCATGGCACGCCGAAGTAGATGTCGCTCAGGCCGTACTCCCCCTCCAGGTAGCAGGCACAGGGGATAACGCGCTTCTTGTCGCGCAGGATCGCCTCGACCATCTGCACCGTCGCGGCGCTCGGGGCGTAATAGGCGCTGCCGGTCTTGAGCAGGTTGACGATCTCGCCGCCGCCCTTGCGCGCCCGGTCCACAATCGCGTTGAGTCTGTCCGGGGCGATGAACTCGCTCACCGGGATTCCGGCGATGGTGGTAAAGCGCGGCAGCGGCACCATCTCATCGCCGTGACCGCCCATGAGCATCGCCTGTACATCCTCGACCGAGACCCCCGCCTCCCAGGCGATGAAGGTGCGGTAGCGGGCGCTGTCGAGCACGCCGGCCTGCCCGACGACGCGCTGCTTGGGAAACCCGCTCACCTCCTTCGCCAGGTAGGCCATCGTGTCGAGCGGGTTGTTGACCATCACGATCACGGCATTCGGCGAGAGGGGCGCGGCCCGGGAGATGCAGTCGCGCGTGATGCCAGCGTTGACCTTGATCAGATCTTCGCGGCTCATGCCGGGCTTGCGCGGCGCGCCCGAGGTGACGACGATCACGTCGGAGTCGGCGGTATCGGCGTAGTCGTTCGTACCGATAATACGCAGATCGAAGCCTTCGATCGGACCGGCCTCGGCCAGGTCGAGCCCCTTGCCCTGCGGCACGCCCTCGATGATGTCCACCAGCACCACGTCGGCCAATTCCTTGCTGGCGATCCAGTGCGCAGCGGTCGAGCCGACAAACCCGGCGCCGATAATCGTGACTTTGGGTCGCATCGCTGTTATCCTTTCCACTCTTCACAGACGATGGAGTACGGCCATTATACGACACGCGCCCGCAGCTTCTCCAGCGCCGCCTGCAGATCGGGCGGAAGCGGCGATTCGAACGCGACATGCGCGCCGGTGGAGGGCAGGGCGAAGCCGAGCCGGTGGGCGTGGAGGAACTGCCGTTGCAGGCCAAAGGTCGCGCGCGGCTTACGCGGGCCATACAACGGGTCGCCGAGCACCGGGCGGCTCTTGTGGGCGAAGTGGACGCGAATCTGGTGCGTACGGCCGGTCTCCAGCCGCACCTCGAGCAGCGTGTACTCGCCCAGATCTTCGAGCACGCGCCAGTGGCTGCGCGCCGCACGCCCGCTGGCCAGCACCGCCATGCGCGTGCGGTCGTGCGTGTGGCGGCCGATCGGCGCGTCGATCACGCCCTCCGGCTCCTTGAAACGCCCTTCGACAACCGCCAGATAAAGTTTGGTCATGGTGCGCGCCTGCTGCTGGGCCTGAAGATGGCGCAGCGCCCCCTCATTGCGCGCGACCACCAGCAGCCCGCTGGTGTCGCGGTCGAGCCGGTGGACGATCCCGGGGCGCAGGTCGTCGCCGATCGTGATCTCCGGGTAGCGCGCGAGCAGCGCATTGACCAGCGTGCCGTCCGGGTGGCCGGGGGCCGGATGGACGACCATCCCCGCCGGCTTGTCCACCACAATCACATCGGCGTCCTCGTAGACGACCGTCAGCGGGATGTCCTGGGCGGCGATATCGGTCGGGCGGGGCAGCGGGCGGCGCACAGTCACGATGTCGCCAGGGCGCACGGGTTCGCTCGGGCGCGCGTCGCGGCCGTTGAGCAGGATGTGCCCGTCGTCGATCAGCTGGCGGGCATAGCTGCGCGAGAGGTCGGCCACGCGCGCGGCGACGAAGCGGTCGAGGCGCATCCCCGCGTCGGCCTCCTGCGCCACCAGGCTCAGGGGCACACGCGACGACGGTTCACCGGTTGTCGTCTCGTCGGCGGCCACAGCATGCTAGCGCGGCCGATCGCCGCTATTGGAGACGCGCTCGCCGGTGAGGAGTTCGCGGAGGAGCGCATCATCGTCAGTCGCGGGGCGCTCGGGCCGGTCGCCCAGGAAGAGCAGGAACCCAGCGAGCATCAGTGTGCCGACGGTGATCATGCTATCGGCAACGTTGAAGATACCGGGAAACCAGGCCACATGGACGAAGTCGATCACATAATTCAGGCGAATACGATCGATAATGTTCCCGATCGCACCGCCGATGATCATACCAAGGCAAACCTGGATGACGAGCATATGGTTCGGCAGATGATAGCGGTAGAAATAAATTGCGCCAATACTGATGATAACCGAAGTAAACGTGAAAAATTGGGGGAAATTCTGAAACATGCCGAAGGCCACGCCGGTATTATGCACAAGCGTAAATTTCAGCCAATGGCCCAGTAAAGGGATGCTGGCGCCCTCGACGCCATCAAGGGCGCGCCAGATCCACGCTTTTGTGAGCTGATCGGCGATAATGATCGATGCTGCGAGCAGACTTGGAACCAGCCAGATGCTTCTCGGTGTTGCGCGTTCTTGTCGCATGCTGCTTCCCGCATTCAGTAGTGCCGGCTGTCGCCCGTGGACGAGCCGGCCGCCGCGGCGCAGGAGACGCACATCGTCGCATAGGGCAGCACATCCAGGCGCTCTTGAGCGATCGGTTTGCCGCAGCGCTCGCAGATGCCGTAGGTACCGTTCTCCAGACGCTTGAGCGCGGCCTCCACCTGAGCGAGCAGGTCGCGCACGTTGCTCATCACGGCCAGGTTGCGGTCGCGGACCACGATATCGGTGGCGTCGTCCGCCGACTCGGCGTTATCGCCCTCGTCCGCCCCAGCCTGCAGCTCGGCCTGCCGCAGCGACTCGAGCTGGGCCTTCAGCGACGCCTTTTCCTGCTCCAAGCGGGAGCGGACGGCGTTGTAATCGATTTGGGAGGTCGTCATTGAACCCTCCTTGCGACAGGAGACTCGCGCTGTAACAGTAAGCGGGCGCAGCGCCCGCTCGCGGTGTCATTATAGCACGCCGGGGTGGGGGTGTCAGCTATCAGGCAGGCAGACAATCGGGTCCGGGCGTTCGTCCCTTTGGCGCCGGCTTCCGCCCTCTGGTCTGGATCCTGGCCCCGCTCACGCCGTGTCCACCGCCCGGTAGCCGCCCAGTCCGCCCGGCTCGAAGGTCTCGCCGAGGGCGTGCAGCAGCGCCGCGACGACGATCAGTTCCTCGCGCAGCGCTTCGCGTAGCGCCTGCGGGTCGCGCTCGGTCCAGAGGTCACTCAGGTCGGTGACATTCGTGCCGACGATCTGGACATAGGCCAGCGCCGGGCGCTCACCGTTCGAGCGGTAGCCACGCCGCACTTCGACGGCGATGTACTCGGCCGGCGTGGTCGCGTCCGGCACGGCACGGCGCAGCGCAGCACGCACGGCGGCATTGAAGGCGCGCACCAGGTCGATGTCGCTGCGTTCACCATGGGCGCGCACGTCCACTGTATACGTCCAGGCCAGTTCAAGCGGGCCGGGCGACAGCTCACGCCCTTCGCTGTAGAGTTGATGCGCCGGCGTCCAGGTGAAGCTCAGCTCGACCCAGGGCGGCGAGCTGCCTTCCGTCAGCGGCTCTGGGTGCTCCGGGAACAGTTCGGCGCGGTAGGTGCGATCGAGGCTCTCCGGGGCGATGCTTTCCAGGAGCAGGTGATCATGCAGGCCGGCGACCAGCCATGCGTTCTCGAGGCCATCGGCAAGTTCGTCGTAGGTAATCACGGCAGCTCCATCATCTGCGCGAAGGGATCGTATTGTACTGCGAAGCGCTCCGGGGCGCAATCCGCAGAGCGACACGGCAGAGGGAGCCGGATAATGGAGGGTACAAAGGAACAGGGGGACAGAGGACAACCGAACAGGGGCACCCATCTGACCACGCCATCCAAATACACCGTGTCACCTTGTCACCCTTTCATCTTGTCATCTTGTCACCCTCTCACTCTGTCGCCTTGCCGCCCCGTGATCGCGTCAGCGACAGCCGCCGCCCAGACCAGCAGGGCTTCGTCCTGCCCGGCGCGCGCTGTCAGTTGCAGCCCTAGCGGCAGTCCCCCGAGCGTCCCGGCCGGCAGGCTGAGCGCCGGCATACCCGCGTGCGTCCACGGCACGCTCATCGCCGGGTTGCCGGTGGAGTCGAGCCCGCGCGGCGCGGGGCCGGTGGCCGCCGGCGTAGCCCACAGGTCGATCCCGGCCGCCTCCATCAGGCCCTCCAACCCGGCGCGCAGGGCCGCCCGGCCAGCGCGGGCCGCTGCCAACTCCTCCGGCGGCACATCGCGCCCCTCGCGGATCGCCGCGGCGGTGCGCGGGCGGTACAACGCGCCATATGCCTCGAACCACGCTGCATGCACGCTCGCCGCCTCGGCGATCGTCATGCGCCGGTGGCGCTCGGTGATCGGCGTGATGTCGCGGAGCGCCGGGACGCGCCGCACCTGCCAACCCGCCGCCGCGAGCCGCCGCATCTGTTCCTCGAACACCGCCAACGCCTCTGGCTCGGCCTGGCGGAGGTACGGCCCCTCCGGCACGCCGAGCGCCGGCCGCCCGGCCACGGCCACCGCGCGCCAGCCGGCGCACAGCACCGCCGCCGCTAGCGCAACGCTGGCGACATCCGGGGCGAACAGGCCCACATGGTCCGCCGAGGGCGACCACGGCACGACGCCGTCGGTCGGGATGCGCCCAAAGGTCGGTTTGAAGCCGACGACACCGCAGTAGGCCGCTGGGCGGATCACCGAGCCGATCGTCTGCGTGCCCAAAGCCAGCGGGCAGTAGCCGGCGGCCACCGCCGCCGCCGATCCGCTGCTCGAGCCGCCGGGCGTATGCGCCGGGTTGTGCGGATTGCGCGTCGGCCCCGGCTCGAAGTAGGCGAATTCGGTCGTCACGGTCTTGCCGAGCACCAGCGCCCCGGCCCGCCGCAGCGCCGTGACGCACGACGCCTCCGGGCCGACGAACAGCTCCGGCGGCAGGCGCGAGCCGGCCCGTGTCGCAAAGCCATCGACCGAAACAATATCCTTGACCCCGACCAGCACGCCGAACAGCGGCGGGCGCGATTCCGGCCGTGGGAAGCGTGCCAGCAGCGCTGCCGCCTCGCGCCGCAGCAGCTCGCGCCGCCCCGGCTCCGGCACAAGCGCCTGAAGCTCCGGCTCGCGCGCGTCGATCCCGCCACAGACGGCATCCAGTGCGGCGTGCAATGTACTAAGTTCAGAGGTATGCATGGTCATCTGGGAAGGTTTGGCGGGGCAAAGCCCCTCCGTGATCCTTATCTCAGGCGCGCGTGCGCGCGAGACAGAACGCCATGGCAGGCCTGTGGCCCAAGACACCTCCCGCGCCGCGGGCGACGGCGTACGCCCGATCGATGGCCAATGGTGCGAGCTGTAGACCGGGCGGCCATCACCTTTTCACGCCCACTCTCTCCCTTTCTCCGTGTCTCCCTTTCTCGCTCCCCATCGCCCCTCGCCCCGACCGCACATTCTCCCGTATAATACCACCTGTACCCGACTGTCCGAAGATCAACCCCATGACAAGCCTGACCCTGATCACAACGATCTGCAGCCAACTCGGCCTCGACCCGCTGGCGGAGGGGCTGCAACTGCTGCCGGCGGACGCGCTGCTGCCGCCCGTCCCGCCGTCCGCCGCCCCGGGCGATGGGGCGTGGTGCGAGCAGCATGGCGCCGGTCCGTACGCCCCGCCACTCGTGCCGTTCCCGCTGGTTGCCACACGCCCGCTGCTGGTCTGCCGGCTCGGCGGACAGGCCGCGCCCGTGGCCGCCGCCCTCCGCACGCGCTACCCGCCGGACCACCCGGTGACCCTCGCCGCCCCCGGCGCGCCGCCCTGCGTCATCACCCTTGCCGGGCTGGCGGACGCGATCGGTGAGCCGGAGCTGTGCGCCTACCTGCCCCCGCTTGCCCCGCTCGACGACCTGCGCGGGCCGGACGGGCCGCTGGCCGTCGTGGTGCGGCTGCTGGGACCGGCCGGGTGCCCGTGGGACCGCGAGCAGACCCACCGCACGCTGCGGCGTGAGCTGCTCGAGGAGACGTACGAGGCGCTGGAGGCGATCGATTCTGGCGACATGCGCGCGCTGGCCGAAGAGCTCGGCGATGTGCTGCTGAACGTCCTCATGCACAGCGAGATGGCGCGCCAGGCCGGTACGTTCGACATCGGCGACGTGCGGGCCGGGATCGCCGCCAAGCTCATCCGCCGCCACCCGCACATTTTCGGCGACACTGTCGTCGGCGGCAGCGGCGACGTCCTGCGCAACTGGGAGGCGATCAAGCAGGCCGAGCGGGCCGCGAAGGGGGAGGCGCCGCGCGGCGCGCTGGACGGCATCCCCGCCGGGCTGCCGGCGCTCGCCGCCGCCCAGGAACTGGCGCGCAAAGCGGCGAAGGCCGGCTTCGACGCGCCGGACATGGCCGCCGGCTGGGCGCTGCTGGATGAGGAACTGGCCGAGGTGCGCGCCGAGGCCGCCGCACCGTCATCCGACATGGCGCGCCTGGAGGCCGAACTGGGCGACCTGCTGCTCGCCGCGGCCAGACTGGCCTGGCAGCTGGGCGTGGATGCCGAGAGTGCCCTGCGGGCCGCCGGCGCCCGCTTCCGCCGGCGCTACGCCGCCATGGAGCAGCGCCTGGCCGCTGAAGGGCGCGCCCTGGGCGCGATGAGCGTGCCGGAGATCGAGGCCGCGTGGGACGCGGCAAAGGATGACTGATGCCGAGCCCACCGATGGAACTGCATGTTGGCGATGTAGTTCAGATGCGCAAGCCGCACCCATGCGGCGGCGACACCTGGCGCATCCTGCGCGTCGGCGCGGAGATCGGCATCCGCTGCCTGACATGCGAGCACAAGGTCATGCTGCCGCGTTCCACCTTCGAGCGGCGGGTCAAGCGCTTCATCACCCGCGGACCGCCGAATGAGGGATAACCACGCTTGCGCGCGGCCCGCCCGCCCTGGGGCCACAGTCAGGTCGATCAACACCCCATGTCGGTTGGGGTTGAGCAGGCCGCGCTTCTGGTCAGGAGCGCTCCTCCGCTGCGAACGCGGCGGGAACAAGGATGGAGCGGAGCATCGCCGATCATACTCCTTATGCTTTATTGGCGTTCCACCGTAAAACGCGCTATCATGGCTGAAAGACACGATGTAGCTCCAATGATGATTATCGCTGGCGCACGCGCCGGCGCTCGCTATGGTGGTCTCGCTCGTTTACAGATGTCGTCGCTGCACGGCATGGCTCGCATCGGGCATCCTCGCCATACTCCTGCTATGGCCCGCTGGCGCCGCCGGGCAGGGCGCCCGCGGCCCGCTCTATACCGCCGAGGCCGGCGGAGTGATCACCGCACCGACGGTTGAGTACCTGCGCGATGCCGTGCGCCAGGCGGAGACGGCGAACGCCAACGCGCTGATCATCACGCTGAGCAGCTCCGGCGGGGTCTTGAGCGAGGTGCGCGCCTTGGCCGCCGAGTTGGCGGCGGCCAAGGCGCCGGTGGTCGTATTTGTCACGCCGTCCGGCACGCAGTCCGGCGCGGTGGGCGCGTATTTCCTGAGCGCGGCGGGCGTCGCAGCGATGGCCCCGGGCACCAGCTTCGGCAGCGTCTACCCGCTCGTGCAGCCCGACCCGGCGCGCTCGCAACAGGCGCAGAACATCGTCATCGACAGCCAGGCGCAGCAGCTCCGTTCCTGGAACGACGCGCATGGCCGCAGCACCGAATGGATCGACCGGGCGGTGCGCGAGGGGGCGGTGCTAAATAACGAACAGGCATCCACACTCAGCCCGCCGGCGGTCGATCTGGTCGTCACGGATCTGGAGCAGTTGCTGACGCTGTTGGACGGGCGCAGGGTGCGCCTGGCGGATGGCCGTAGCGTCACGCTCCAGACGCTTGGGCGGACGCCGGAGCGCCTGGAACCGACGCTCTGGCAGAGCCTGCGCATGCTCGTCAGCGACCCGACCGTCGCCTTCGCGCTGCTGGTGCTCGGCGCGCTGGCGATCTCCCTGGAGCTGGCCGCGCCCGGCACAACCATCTTTCTCGGCGTCGGGCTGGTGCTGCTGGCGGCTGCGGCCCTTGGCTTCGTCGCGCTGCCGCTCCACATGTGGGCGTTGGCGCTGGTGGTGGTCGGTCTGGCATTGATCGGCGCGGAGTTCCTGGCAACAGCACACGGCGCGCTGGCGCTGGCCGGCATCGCCCTGCTCATCGCCGGGGCGCTCAACCTGGTGGATACCACCCAGGCACCCGGCGTGGAGGTCGCCCCCTGGATGATCGGCCTGATCGCCGCCGTGCTCGCCATCTTCGCCGCGTTCTTTGTCGTGCTGATCGTCCGTACCCGCACCCACCCGGTGCAAAGTGGCCAGGACGCGCTGATCGGGCAGGTGGCCGAGGTGCGGCGGCGGCTCGACCCGGAAGGGTTTGTGTTCGTGGATGGGGCGCTCTGGCGTGCGGTGAGCGAGAACGGGGATGCCGCCGAAGGCGAACTGGTGCGCGTTGTCGCGCGCCATAACCTGCGGCTGATCGTCCAGCGAATCGATGATGACGCGCCGACGATGGAGTCCGGCGCATCTGCACCTAGAAGGAGTTCGCCATGAATGCGGCGCTGCTGCTCTGCGGGGCTGTCCTGGTCTTTTTGCTGCTGATGGTCGTGCTGTCGTCGATCAAAATCGTGCCGGAGTACGAGCGCGGCGTCGTCTTCCGCCTTGGCCGCCTGGTCGGGGCGCGCGGCCCTGGCCTGTTTTTCCTCATTCCGATCGTCGAGCGGATGGTACGAGTGGACACGCGAGTCATCACGATGGATGTACCGCCGCAGGAGATCATCACGCTCGACAACGTAACGATCAAGGTCGCTGCGGTGCTGTATTTCATGGTGATCGACCCGCAGATGGCGATCGTCAAGGTGATGGATTATGTGCGCGCGACGATGCAGATCGCCCAGACAACGCTGCGCAGCGTGGTCGGCCAGGTGGAGCTGGACGACCTGCTGGCGCACCGCGAAAAGGTGAACGAGCGGCTCCAGCGGATCATCGACGAGCAGACCGAGCCGTGGGGCGTCAAGGTGCAGATCGTCGAGGTCAAAGACGTCGAGCTCCCGGTCGGCATGCAGCGGGCGATGGCGCGGCAGGCCGAGGCCGAGCGCGAGAAGCGCGCCAAGATCATCCATGCCCAGGGCGAGTTCCAGGCCTCGCAGATGCTAGCCGAGGCAGCGAACGTGATCGCCAGGCAGCCGGTGACGCTGCAGTTGCGCTACCTGCAGACGCTGACGGAGATCGCGGTCGAGAAAAACAGCACGATCATCTTCCCGCTGCCGGTCGATACAATCAAGCTGTTCATGGACGGGATGGAGCAGTTCCAGAACGGCGCGACGCGCCAGGCGGCGCCCGCCGCCCCCGCGCCCGCCACACCCACCAAGCTCGATGACGAGCCATCCGTGACCGAGCCGGCATAAAAGGAAGGCGCCATGTCGGACGAGCTGATCATCCGCTTCTGGGGTGTGCGCGGCAGCTACCCGGTGCCGGGCCCGCGCACCGTGCGCTACGGCGGCAACACCTCGTGCGTCGAGGTACGCGCTGGCCCACACACGATTATTCTCGACGCCGGGACGGGGATCATCAATCTGGGCACGGAGATGCTGCGCCGTGCCCGGACCGACGGCAGCGCGCCGCTCGTGGCGACCATCCTGTTCAGTCACATGCACCACGACCATACCCAGGGCTTTCCCTTCTTCGAGCCAGCCTACGTCGGCGCATGTACGCTGCACCTGCTCGGGCCGAAGGTCTTCGAGAGCGATCTGCAGGAGACGTTGGCGCACGCCATGCTCCCGCCCAATTTTCCGATCAGCCTGGACGAGCTCGCCTCGCTCAAGATCGCACGCAACCTGGGCGAGACCGATGTGGTCCTGCTGGGGGACTCGCCGACCGACGTGCGCGTGCTCAACCTGTACCACGACATGATCGCCCCGTCGCCAAACAGCGTGCGGGTCATGACCTACCATAGCTACGCGCACCCCAAGAACGGCGTGAACATATACCGCATCGAGTGGCGCGGCAAGGCGTTGGTCTACGCCACCGACACCGAAGGGTATGTCGAGACCGACCGGCGACTGGTGAAGTTCGCGCAGGGGGCGGATGTGCTCATCCACGACGCGCAGTACCGCCCGGAGGACTACGCCAACCCGGCAAAACCACGCCAGGGCTGGGGGCACAGCACGCCGGAGATGGCCGTGGCGGTCGCGCGCGAGAGCGGCGCGCGGCGGCTGGTGCTCTTCCACCACGAACCGGCCTACGACGACGACACGATCGCCGCGATCGAGGCGCACACGCAGACGCTCTTTCCGGGGAGCTGTGCGGCATACGAAGGGCTGGAGTTGCGGGTGTAGCTCACCACCGGCAGGAACTCCCCTCCGTTGCGCGAGCGCGCAGCGCCGCCCAAACAACAGGCGGACGACCGGCTGCCCCCACGCAGAGATCGTCTTATACCGCAGCCAGCGGCAGCGTAAACGTGAAGACACTCCCTTGACTGGGGGCGCTCTGCACTGTGATCTCGCCGCCGTGGGCCTCTACCGCTAGCTTGCAGAAGGTGAGCCCCAGGCCAACCCCACCGCGCCGCTCGCCCACCTGGCTGAACTTTGCAAAAATGCGCTCCTGATCGGCCGGCGTGATGCCGATGCCGCGATCGATCACCTGTACGCGTACGGCCGGCCCACCCTCCGCCCGGACCAGCACCGTGCTGCCGCGCGCGCTGAATTTGATCGCATTCGCCAGCAGGTTCTGGATCACCCGGACGATCAATTCGGCATCCACCCGCACGGACGGTAGATCGGGAGCGATGTCGGCCTGCATCAGTACGCCGCGCTCACCTGCCAGCCCCTCAAGCTGGCTGATCGCCAGCTCGACCAACACAACCACCTGCGCCGGCGCCATCGTGAGCAGGAGCTGGCCGTCCTCCAACCGACTGATGTCCAGCATGGTATCAACCATGTCGAGCATCTGGGCAGCGCTGGTGCGCGCGATCCGCAAGACATGCTGTTGGGCGACGCTCGCCGTATCCCCGAGGCTCTGGCCGAGCATCTCGAGCGAGGCAATGATACTCGCCAGCGGGCTGCGCAGATCATGGACGATCATGTTCGCCAGATCTTGCCGTAGCCGTTCCGCTTCTTTCGCTTCGCTGATGTCGCGCAGCACCAGCAGCGCACAGGTGGGGCCCTGACCGTCGCCGCGCACCGTGAGGGTCGTCCACGATAGCGACTGGTCGCCGTTCAACTCGCCGGAGGCCAGCCAGCTCTCCCCCGCGATCACCGCGGCCACACCGCGCCGCAGCCTGCCCCATTCGTCCGGCGGGTAAGCCGCCCGCTGCTCCCATAGGCCGAGCAGGGTATCGATGGTCGCGTGCCCGGTGACCTCGCGCGGCAGGCCGCAGAGCTGCTCGAGCGCGTTGTTGGCGAGCGCGATCCGGCCGTCCGGGGCGACCAGGGCGATCCCATCGCGGATCGACGCCAGGATAGAGGCCATCTGGTCGTGTGCGCTCCGCACGGCGGTGAACAGCGCGATGCTTTCCACCGCGCCGGCGGCCTGGGTCGCAAACAGCGCGACTGTTTCGCGATCCTGGACACCTGGCGGGTCATTTGCGTACCAGACGCACAACACGCCGAGCAGACGCTGCGTGGCCCGCAGCGGTACCGCCAATGCCACTTTGGAGGGAAGCGGCAGACCATCGATCAACTCTGGCCGCTCCGAGGCGAGCACGCGCCGCGCCAGATCCTCGCGCGTGGCGGCGGGAAGGGCCACACCCATCTCCACAGCCAGGAGCAATCGCGGGCCGTCGGCCAGCAGGACACACGCGCCGAGCGCATTGCTCAGCTCCATCGCGCCACGCGCCGTCATGGCGAAGATAGCATCCGGGCTGCGCAACGAGGCATTGATCGCCAGCCCGAGCGCGTTCAGCGCGGTCAGGCTGCGCAAGTTATGCTCCAGCAGGGCATTGGTGCGCTCCAGATCCTGGGCGCGTCGCGCCAGCGCCTGGTCCACCTGGGCGAAGCGCTGAGCGTTGTCCAGGGCGATCGCTGCCTGATCGGCGACGTCTTCGAGGAGCTTTAAGTCGTCCTCGGTGAATGGCTGGCCGTCATGTCGGTTCGCCACTTCGAGCACGCCGCGGATGCCGCTGGCGGTACACAGCGGCGCGGCCATCAGCGTGCGTGCCATGGCGCTGGTCACTTCAGCTGGCGCACGGCCGAAGCGCACGTCGCTCTGCACATCACTCGCCACCACCGAGCGCCCGATCGCCAGCACCTGGCCGGCAACCCCTGCACCGGGCGGAAGGCGCATCCCCGCCAGCCACTTGCCGGCCAGGCCGGTCGCGTAGGCGCATACCAGATCGCCGGTCGCTGCATCCACCAGGAGCAGCGAGCCCTCCTCGGCGTTCAGAAGCGCGCAGACCTGCTCGACGATCAGCGCCGGAATGTGCCCGGGATCGAGCGAGGACGTGAGCGTCCGCGCGATGTCATTCAACATTCTGAGTTGGTGCGCCTGGCGGTCGGTGTGCTGGTACAGGCGGGCGTTGTCGATCGCGATCGCCGCCTGCGCCGCGATGATCGAGAGCAACTCCAGATCTGCGGAGCTGGGCGGCCGCTCCATCGCCGACATGCCGATGGTACCGACGATCCGGTCGTGCGCAACCATCGGGAGGCCCAGCCAGGCGCCGACATAGTCGTTGCCCAGGATCGAGTGCGGGGTGATATTGCGGCGCATGCACTCAGCTACGTAATCGTCGGTGTAGAGCGGCGCGCGCTCGCGCAGCAGCACGGCGGTCAGGCCGTCGTCCGCACGCCAGTGCTGATGAAGGTGTCGGCGCTGGCCGCCGAACACCGCGAAGGCCAGGCTGAAGCGGCCGCTGGCTGCATCGTACAGGCTGATGTAGCAGTTCTGCGCCGGCATGCACTGCATGATCGCGGCGTGGATCGCCGCGATCAGAGCGTCGAGATCGAGTAGCTCGCCAAGCCTGCGCCCGATATCGGTGAGAATGCTGACCTGCCGCCTGCGCGCTTCGTGCTCGGCAGCAGCGGCGAGTAGCGCAAGGACCGGCCCCGCCTGGCGGGCGAGCAATCCGAGCGCGGCGAGCGCATCGGCGTCGGTTCGCGGCCCGCCAAGCGCCAGCCAACCATATACCCGGCCACGCGCTCGCAGCGGGGCCAGGCAGGTCACAGGCGCGTCCGGGTTCGAGCGCAGCACCAGTTCGCCGGCAGCCAGCAACTCGCGCTCGGCGGCATCGGGCGGCGCAGGCGGGTCGGGATCGCCGTCGAGCACACGCGGCGTGTCACCATCACCCCAGACGAGGGCGAAGGTACGCGGCGCGAGCAGGCGAGCGCATGCCTCGCGGCAGGCCGCGGCCACGGCGGCGGGTGTATCCGCCTGGAGCAGACTATCGAGGAAGGGGGCGAGCTGGGCCGGGCTGATCTCGAGCGAATACGATTGTGCCATGCGCTCCACCCGTGGCCCCGCACGCGGGCCGGATCACCCGTATCTTACCAGAACCGCAGTGGCTTGACAATGGCCATGTCGAAGTCTCGGATTGAGGGGATCTGGGAAGGGGTCGCCTCTCCCAGGCCCCCCGCCCCGCCGCGACGGCCGGGCTGCTGACGCATCCAGCGCAGGGGACACGCGGGCGTCGCCCTTGATGCGCGCTGGCCGAGACACGGCCTTAAAGGAAGGACGTACGCGGTCGCCCGCATCGCGGGATGTGTGGCGGGCGTGCATGCGCCACAGACAATGAGAAGGCGCTATCGAACGATGCCCGACGGCTTTACGAAATCGAACATTTGTGCTATACTCTCGATATTCTGCGGTCGGCACAAGCTGCAATCAGCGATTGCAGGAGGGAGGACGAGATGTTTCAACGGCTTGACGAGTTACAGACCGGCAGCATGTACATTCTGACCGGCCAGGCCGGCGCGGGGAAGTCGCACCTGGCAGCGAGCGCACGGCGCGGTGGCACGCTCTGGGTGCTGGATACGGAAGGGGCGGCGCAGAATCTGGCGGGTAAGCCCGGCGTTCACCGCCGGATTCAGGTGGTCCAGACGTTGTCGCTCCGCAGTCTGCTCGATGGCATGGCCGAGATTCGCAGGCTCGGGCGGCCCGGCGACACCGTCGTGCTCGACTCGATCTCGAAGGTTTTCCAGGCCATGCGGGCGCATGCCCAGCAGCGCGCCGGCGCGGAAACCGACCGCAAAACCACCATCCACTACGACGAGCATGCCTCGGTCAACCGCAATATGCAGGCGCTCTACACCGGGCTGACCGAGCTGAAGCAGGCCGGCTTCCATGTGATTCTCATCGGCCACCTGGCGCGCAAATACCGGGCGCAGGACAGCGGGCTGCAGGATGAAGGGCTGCGCGTGCTGGCGGATGAGCAGATCGCCTACGAGGCGGACGCCATCCTGCTGGTGGAGCGCGAGGGCGACGAGCGCACTATCACGCCGATCATCAAGCCGCCGCGCCCGGCCCACCTGAAGCTGAACAAGCGCTACCCGGCGACGCTCGCGACGCTCTACCCGGACCAGACGCCGGACGAGCCCAAAGCCCGAAAGGCAGACCGGGAGCCGCGCCACGCGGCGCCCACCCCCGACGCCGAGGAGCCGGCGGCATCGCCAGGCAGCGCGCCGCCGCGCGACGCCGCCGAGGCCGAGCGCCGCTTCTTCGCCCGGTATGGCGAGGTCGTCGGCGGCGCGACCTGGGCTGCTGTGCAGAGCTACCTCGAGACGCGCTCTGCCAAGCCGACCACCGTCGAGGGCTGGATCGCCGCCGCCGAGGCGGTCCGCGACCGCGCGCGGCAGTCGTCCGGCCCGGCCATAGCGGCCTGATGCGCCCACAGCGCAGAGGTGCGCCTGCCCCCTGCGAAGTGGTGCGCAGGCCTGCGGCGCTCCACGCATCAGGCAGCGCTGGCGTATAATGGGCGCATGGTACCAATCACCAGTAGCGGGACCTCCCGGTGAGGGCCATTCGCCGCCGACCGTTTTCTATCGCGGGGTGCGGCACGCCGGCAGGCCTCGGTCGCGCGGCCTGCTGCGCCGCGCTGCTGCTGGCTGCCTGCGGGGCGCAACCGGCGGCCGTGCCCGGCGCTCCCACGCCCGCGCGGCCGGGCAGTGGCCCGGCGAGCGCCGCGCCATCTGCGGCGACCGTGCCCGCCACGCCGGATGATAGCGGCTGGCTGGCGGGCGTGCACGGTACCGAGCTACGCCGCCTGCGGGTGGCGCGCGGCGCGGGTCGCCCGCCCGTGCCCCTGCTAGCCGCCCGCATCGATCCGGCAGCGGTGCGGCTGCGCGTCGCCTATACGCCGGAGCGCCCACGCCCGCTGCTCGCCTGGGCGAGCGAGCACCGGCCGCTGCTCGCGATCAACGGCGGGTACTTCGGCCCGGACTACCACGCCACCGCGCTGGTGATCAGCGATGGCGTCGCCCGCGGCGACTCGTACGAGGGCTTCGGCGGGATGCTGGCGGTCACGTCAGGCGGCGCGGTCTCGCTGCGCCCGCTGCGCGATCAGCCGTACGATCCGGGAGAACCGCTGGCCCAGGGGATGCAGTCGTCGCCGATGCTCGTCCTCCCCGGCGGGGTAGCGGCCAGCATCCACGACGACGGCGAGCGCGCCCGTCGCTCGGCGCTGGCGCAAGACCGGGCGGGGCGGCTGCTGTTGATCGTCAGCCCGACCGCTGCCTTCACCCTGAGCGAATTCGCCGCCTGGCTCGCCGCGAGCGACATGGAGATCGACCGGGCGGTCAACCTCGATGGCGGCTCATCCACCGGGCTGTTCGTCAGCGATGGGCCGCTTCAGGAAGCGATCGACTCCTTCGGCCCGCTGCCGCTGGTGCTGCTGGTCGAGCCACGCGGTTGACCGCTGGCCATGGACGATCGGCGAAGGCATGCGGCGCAGCGACAGCCCGACCGATGGCTGGCCGTTGCCCCGGCGCCCCATCTGGCGCCCGCCCGCGATCGTCCATCGCCGCGCCAGCCCTCACCCCGGCCCGGTGATGTCTTGCCGGCGCAGCGCCGCGACCGCGACACCGAGCGCCGCCACACAATACACCGCGACAACCAGCGCCGCCTGCCAGGGCGGGGGCGCGTCGGTCAGTGCGGCGGGCGCCAGCGCCTCCGGCCGCAGGCCGAACGCGTGGGCGTTCTCCAGCGCCAGCACATTGATGTTCTGCTGGATGGTCAAGCGATAGAGCCAGAGCCACGCTCCGCCGAGCTGTTGCAGCAGCGCCAACGCCCCAAAAGCCGCCTCGAACGCCAGCAGCAGCAGGCCGCCGGCCAGCCCGACCAGGAGCGAGCGCCCGAGCACCGTTACACAGAGCGTGATCAGCACATACGGCAGCAGGACGTATAGCGCCCGCACCACGGCCAGCGGCAGCGCCGCCAGGTCGGCGGGGGCGGGCGCGCCTGCCCCCCCGGTGAGCGACGCCAGCGCCCAGCCGCACGCCACGCCGGTGGCCAGCGCCAGCAGCGTGCCGGCGAGCAGCAGCAGCATCACGGCCAGCGCCTTGGCCAGCAGGTAGCGCCCGCGCGCGGGCCGGCGGGCGAGCTGCGCCCGCAGCGTGCCCCAGGCATATTCGCTCCCCATCGCGCCCGCCGCCAAGATCACCGCGAACACGCCGCCGAGGCCGTTCACATGGCCGAGGATCGCGCCGAACAGTCCGGGGAAGACCGTGCGCCGCCGCCACTCCTCAAGCTGCGGGCCTGGCCCCGGCCCGCCCGGCAGCGCGCCCAGGTTGGCGAACACGAATTGCGCCGCCAGTTGCAGCAGCAGCAGCGCCAGAAACACGGCCAGCAGCACCCACGTCAGCGGGCGCTTCGTCAACTTCAGCCATTCTGCGCGGAGCAATCCCAGCATCGATCACTCCCAGAGGACCAGATGCAACCGATGATGGGCGGTAGCCACGCGCAGCGGAGTGCACTGCGCGCTGGCTCATTCCGCATTCACTGTCATCCTCCAACCGCCTCGCCGTCCCCCGTCAGTTGCAGGAACACATCCTCGAGGCGGCGCTCGCGGGCGCGGATCTCGGCGACGGCGACGCCGCCGGCCACCAGCAGCGCATTCAACTCCGCCGCGCGGTCGGCGGGGGCGTCGACCAGCAGTGCGCCGTGCTCCAGCGCCGCGCCGCGGACCCACGGCACGCCGCGCAGCGCCTCCAGCGCCGGGGCCGGGTCGCCCGCGATGCGCACAAGCAGCCCTTCATCGCGACGGAGCAGCTCATCCACCCGCCCGAGCGCCACCAAGCGCCCACGGTTCAGGATCGCCACCCGGTCGCAAAGCTGCTCGACCTCGTGCAGCAGGTGGCTGCACAGCACGATTGTGCGGCCGCGGGACGCCAGGCCGGCGATCAGCGCCCGTATTTCGCGCTGCCCAGCCGGATCGAGGCCATTGGTCGGCTCATCGAGGATGAGCAGCGCCGGATCGGGCAGCAGCGCCGCGGCGATCCCCAGCCGCTGCTTCATGCCCTGCGAGAAGGAACGGAAGCGGTCGCGCGCGCGGGCGTCGAGATCGACGGCCGCGAGGGCCGCGCCCACGCGCGCCTCCGGCAGCCCGCCGGCCCGCGCCAGCACCCGCAGGTTGTCGCGCGCCGAGAGGTACGGGTAGAACGCTGGCGCCTCGACCATGGCGCCGATGCCGCGCAGCGCCAGGGCCGGCTCGCGCTGCACATCGTGCCCGAGCACCACCGCCCGGCCACCGCTCGGGCGCACCAGGGCCAGCAGCATGCCGATCGTCGTCGTTTTGCCGGCGCCGTTCGGGCCGAGCAGGCCGAAGACCTCGCCAGCGCCGACCGACAGGCTGAGATCCGCGACGGCGGTTCGTCGCCCGAAGCGCTTGGTTAGGCCCTCAGTGAGAATGACGTCCATGATGCGATGGGCAAGGGTAGACGGCGGATGGTGGGCGAAGGACGCAGGATGAAAGCAAGCCGGTCAACGATCACAACCGTCCCCTGTGGTATGTCCTGCCTGTGTCCTCCGTCCTGCCTTCTTCGTCGTTGAACGGTGGACGGCCGATGCCTCCTCGTCACGCATCACGCATCATGCATCGCTCATCATTCATCTTCCGTCCTTCGCCGGCTCCGCGTGCAGCGCCCGCTCCAGCGCCTCCTGCGCCGCCTGCGGGTTGGCCTGGCCCCGGGTCGCCTTCATCACCTGGCCGACCAGGAACTTGATCGAGGCCGCTTTGCCGCCGCGATACTCGGCAACCGCCTTCGGGTGCGCGGCGATGACCTCGCGCGCCAGGGTGTCCAGCGCGTCCCCCGCGCCGATCACCGCCAGTCCGCGCTCGGCGACGATCTCCGCCGGGGCGCGCCCCTCGCGGAAGCAGATCTCGAACACCTCCTTGGCGCTCGTCCGCGTGATCGTCCCGGCGTTCAGCAGCGCCTGCACCTCGCCGACGTACGCCGGCCGCATCCGTGCGCCGGCCTCCGCCAGCGACTCGCCGCTTTCCTTGAGCAGGCGGAACAGCTCGCCGCTGATCCAGTTCGCCGCGTCCTTCGGCGTCACGCCCGGCGGCAGCGCGGCGACCACTCGCTCGAAATAGTCCGAGTCGGCGCGCTCGCCCGTGAGCACCTCGGCGTCGTAGTCGGACAGGCCGTACGCGGCAACAAAGCGCGCCTTGCGGGCGTCGGGCAGCTCGGGCAGCTCGGCGCGGCGCGCCTCGACCCACCCCGGCGTGATCTGCAACGGCGGGATATCCGGCTCTGGAAAGTAGCGATAATCCTCGGCGTACTCCTTGGTGCGCTGCTCGACAGTCCGGCCGGCGGCATCGTTCCAGCCGCGGGTGGTCTGGCGGATGGGGCGGCCGGCCTCCAGCTCGCGGATCTGCCGCTCGACCTCGTAGGCCAGCGCCCGCTCGACGTTGCGGAACGAGTTGATATTTTTGATCTCGACCTTCGCGCCATACGCCCGCTGGCCGCGCGGCCGGACGGAGACGTTCGCGTCGCAGCGGAGCGCGCCCTCCTCCATGTTGCCGGTGTTGACACCGATCCACATCAGGATCTGGCGCAGCTTCTGGAAATAGCGGCGCGCCTCCTCCGGCGAGGCGATGTCGGGCTCGGAGACGATCTCCATCAGCGGCACGCCGGCGCGGTTGAAATCGACCAGCGTCGCCCCATCGGGCGCGTGGTTCAGCTTGCCGGTGTCCTCTTCGATATGCACGCGGGTGATGCCGATGCGCTTCGGACCGTCCGGGCCGGCGATCTCCAGCCAGCCGCGCACGCAAAGCGGGTCGTCGTACTGGCTGCGCTGGTAGTTCGCGGGCAGGTCAGGGTAAAAGTAATTCTTGCGGCTGATCCAGTTGTCCGCCTGGATGGTGCAGTTGAGCGCCAGGCCGGTGAGCGCCGCCAGCTCGATCGCGCGGCGGTTGATCACCGGCAGCGCGCCGGGCAACCCCAGGCAGACCGGGCAGACATGCGTGTTCGGCGCGGCGTTGGCGTAGGCCGCGCTGCAGCCGCAGAACATCTTCGAGGCGGTCAGAATCTGGGCATGGACTTCTAGCCCGATGGTGACATCGTACTCCACGCAGCCCTCCGTAGCACAGCAACCGCGCCAATTATAGCATCTGCCGACCGCCGCGTGGTCGCAGGCCGCCCAGCGTAGCGCCACGCCGCCGGCGAGCCGCTTGACAGGGCCCGTTTCATCAGGTATCCTTATCATCAAGATACCTGAGAAAACCATGCCGACGCCCTGGACATCCGAAGTCGCTGCCCGCGAGCTGCTTGCGGTCCTGCCGCTGCTGAACCGAATCGTCGCGGCGGCGGTGCGACGCGAAGCCGGCGAAGAGACGACGATGCCACAGTTCCGCGTGCTGGCGTTGCTGGCGGCCGGGCCGCAGAATCTGAGCGCGCTCGCCCGCCAGCGGCGCGTCAGCCTGCAGGCCATGGGCGAGCTGGCGCAGGCGCTCGTCGAGCGCGGCTGGATCGAGCGCACCGCCGACCCGTCAGACCGCCGGCAGACGCTGCTGCGGCTCACCGATGCCGGGCGACAGCATTACGAGCGGGCGCAGGCGCAGACGCTGCAGATGCTTGCGCCGGTGCTGGCCGGGCTGACCGCCGAGGAGCTTGCGGCGGTGCAGCTCGCGCTCCCGGCGCTGCACCGGGTGCTGACGGCGGATGAGGGAGAACATGGCGACCACCTCGGCCACTGAGGGCGTGGCGGCGCCCCGGCTGGCCCGCCTGACGCGCGGCTTCCGCGCGCTGCGGGTGCGCAACTACCGCATCTACTGGCTGACGCAGATCGTCTCGCTCACCGGGAGCTGGATGCAGACGACGGCGCAGGCCTGGCTGGTGCTGACGCTGACCCGCTCGGCGCTCGACATCGGCCTGGTGACAACGCTCCAGTTTCTGCCGGTGATGCTGCTCTCGCTCTTTGGCGGCCTGATCGCGGATCGCTTCTCCAAGCACCGCTTGATCCTGGCAACCCAGACCGCCGCGCTGGTGCAGGCGACCGTCTTTGGCCTGCTAGTGCGCAGCGGCGCGATCCAGCTCTGGCATGTGTACGTCCTGGCGGCCGTGCAGGGGGTGATCACCGCCGTCGATAACCCGACACGCCAGGCGTTCGTGATGGAGATCGTCGGCCCGGAGGACCGGATCAACGCCGTCGGCCTGAATTCGATGCAGTTCAACCTGGCGCGCCTGCTCGGGCCGGCGCTGGCCGGACTGCTGATCGCGCAGGTCGGCGTCGCGCCAGCGCTGCTGCTGAACGCCGCGAGCTTCGTGCCGGTGATCGGCGGGCTGCTGCTGATGAACCGAAACGAGCTGCACCCCACGCCGCCGGCGCCGGGCGGGTCGGTGCGCGCCCGCCTGGCGGAGGGGCTGGCCTACGCCTGGCGCACGCCCGAGGTGCTGCTCATCCTGGCGACCGTCGCGGTGATCGGGACGTTCGGCTTCAACTTCACGATCATCATCCCCCTCCTCGGCGGTTTTGTGCTACACACCGATGCGGCGCAGTTTGGCGCGCTGTCGGCGTTCGTCGGGGCAGGCGCGCTGGCCGCCGCGACCGCCACCTCGTTCGCGCGGGCGATCACCCTGCGCCGCCTGCTGCTGGCCTCCCTGGCGTTCGGTCTGCTGTTCGCCGTCCTCGGCCTGATCCCGATCTATGCCGTTGCCGCCGCGCTGCTGGTCGCGCTCGGCTTCGCCGGCATCACCTTCGCGACGACCGCCAATTCGCTGCTCCAGATCACCGTCCCCGACCAGTTGCGCGGCCGGGTGACCAGCCTGTACATTCTGCTGTTCGTCGGAAGCACGCCGGTCGGCTCGTTCCTGATCGGCGCATTATCGAGCGCGTTCGGCGTACCGCTGGCCTTTCTGATCTGCGGGCTGCTCTGCCTCCTCGGCGTCGGCGCGGCGCTGGTCTACCGGGCGCGGACGGCATAGTGGCCGTTGGAGCACCAGGCGACGAAGCGATACGGGCCTGGCGATGCAGTGGTTCTGCTTATCGTTCGCGCCCTGCGCGATAGATTGGTCAGCGGCCCCACGAACGGCGGCGGACGTGCCGCGGCTGCCAGCGGTCGTGGCCGTGGTAGTCGCGGGTGACGCGGATGCCGAGCAACCGCAGGTAGCGCTTGCCGCCGGTTACCAGCCAGTCCGCGGCGGTGTGCGCCGCCCCGCCAGTGATGAAGCCGAGCAGAAACGCCCAGACCTCGCGCGGGTGGTCGCGCGCCGTGTCGCGCAGCCAGTACGCCAGGCGCGAGTGTAGATCCGGCACGGCGATGCCGAGCCGCCCCAGCAGCCACGCCCCGCCAACCAGGAAGACGAAGACCACGCAATAGAAGTACAGCAGCCGGAACAGCGGCGGGATGATCAGCCCGTGGCTCCAGAAATGGCGATGCGGCACCGCCCAGGTGTAGGGCCGCCAGATGAAAAAGAAGATGCCCCAGCGGTTGTCGATCGCCGAGTCGAGGTCCAGGTCGGGCGAGAACAGGCAGCCGGAGATCACATGGCCGATGACCAGCGCCGCCGCGGCGGATGTCGCGACATCCGCCGCGACCCCAGCGCCGCTCTGGAGGACCATGGCCGCGGGCGCGAGCGCCGCGCCGGTGGCAAGCGTGATCAGGTCGTGTCCGCGGGCGTCAGGCATCGTGGCCTCGTGGCGCGGCGGCCCGGCGGCGCGCCGCTCAAGGCGAGAATAGCACAGATTTGCGACCCTTGCAAATCTGCGCTGGCACCGCCGCGAGCCTGCTGCGGCGGCACAGCTTCCCCACCGGGCGTGTCGCGCCGGAGAGTGAGACACGATGACAAAGTGACATGAGGCGCCATTGGTCAGGCTTCATTGTTCATTCGTCATTGTTCATGCTTCATGCATCACTGTCCTCCGTCCTTCGTCCGCCGTCCACCATCCGCCGGGCGCGTGGTACAATCCCCGCATACCGACACCCATCCTAGATCGGGGATCATGCATTGTTGCTATGCCTGCGTACCTTGTGACGGTCGCCCGGCGCGACGACCCGGCGGCACGACAGCACCTCTACCTGCTCGATGGCGAACTGGCCGACGCCGACGTGGCCGCGCTGGCCGGCGAGCTGCTGCACGACCCGGTGGTGCAGCAGGCGCGCTGGACGCGCCTGGAGGACTACAACGACGCGACCGACGCGCCGGACATCGCCTTCCGCCCCGGCGTGACCGACAACGAAGCCGAGAGTGTTCGGATCGGGGCGGAGCGCCTCGGCATCGCCGGGCTGCACGTGGTACGCACGTTGCGCCGTGAGCCACGAGCGACACCCGCGACACTCGCCGCCTACTACAACCCGCTGATCGAGCTGACCGTGCAGGGCAGCCCCGCCGAGCGCCGCGCGCAGTATGCGGCGCTGCTCCGCGTGCCAGAGGAGCGCACGCCGCGCATCGACCGCGTGCCGCTGCGCGCGGCGGATGACGGCGAACTGATGCGCATCAGCCGCGAGGGCATCCTCTCGCTCGACCTGGACGAGATGCGCGCCATCCAGGCCTACTTCCGCGCCGAAGGGCGCGACCCGACCGACGGCGAACTGGAGACGCTCGCGCAGACCTGGAGCGAGCACTGCTCGCACAAGACCTTCAAGGCGCGCATTCGGTACCAGGGGCCGGAGGCCAGGAACGAGGAGTTAGAGCATCTCGACCCAGGCCGATACGCCGCGCTGCACCTGCTTTCGGCCGGCCACGTCGACATCGACAGCCTGATCAAAACATTCCTCATGCAGGCGACCGATCGCATCCTCTCCCGGTCATCATCGGAATCCGGAACCCCCAACCCGGAACCATTTGTCCGTTCCGCCTTCGTCGATAACGCTGGCATTGTCGCCTTCGGGCCGGATCACGAAGTGTCGATCAAAGTCGAGACCCACAACCACCCCTCAGCGCTGGAGCCGTTCGGCGGGGCGAACACCGGCGTCGGCGGGGTGGTGCGCGATGTGCTGGGGGTCTCGGCCCAACCGATCGCGAACATCGACGTCCTCTGCTTCGGGCCGACCGGGCTGCCCGACAGCGCGCTGCCGCCGGGCGTGCTGCCCCCGCGCGCCGTCGCGGCGGGCGTCGTCGCCGGGGTGCGCGACTACGGCAACAAGCTCGGCATCCCAACCGTCAGCGGCGCGGTGCTCTACGATCCAGGCTACACCGCCAACCCGCTGGTGTTCTGCGGCACAGTCGGCCTGGCGCCGCGTGGCCGCCACCCGCGCCAGGTCCAGTCGGGCGACGCCGTGGTGGTGCTCGGCGGGCGCACCGGGCGCGACGGGATCCACGGCGCGACCTTCAGCAGCGTGGAGCTGACTCACACGACCGCGGAGGAGGTTGGCAGCGCGGTGCAGATCGGCGACCCGATCACCGAGAAGAAGCTGATCGACGTGATTGTGCAGGCGCGCGACGCCGGGCTGTACACGGCGATCACCGACTGCGGCGCGGGCGGCCTCTCGTCGGCGGTCGGCGAGATGGGCGAGCGCACCGGCGCGGCAGTCACGCTGGACGATGTGCCGCTGAAGTACGCCGGGCTCCAGCCGTGGGAGATCTGGCTCTCCGAGGCGCAGGAGCGTATGGTGCTGGCTGTGCCCCCGGCGAAGCTCGCGGCCCTGCTGGCGCTCTGCGCCGCGGAGGATGTCGAGGCGACCGTGATCGGGCGTTTCACCGATGATGGGCGACTGCGCGTCACCTTCCGGGGCGCGCCGGTCGTCGACTTGGCGATGGCGTTCCTGCACGGCGGCCGGCCGCAGCGGGTGCTGCAGGCCAGGTGGGAGCCAGGAACCGCGAGCCAGGCACCAGGAAACGACGAAGCGGCCGCGCAGCCGGTCTCCGGTTCGCGACGTTCCGTGCTCGACGCGCTGAAGGCGCTGCTGGCGCATCCCAACATCGCCACCAAGGAGCCGATCATCCGCACCTACGACCACGAGGTCGGCGGGCGGACGGCGGCGAAGCCGCTGGTGGGGGCGGCATGCGACGGCCCCGGCGACGCCGCGGTGCTCCAGCCGCTGCCCGATTCCTTCATGGGGCTGGCGCTTGGCTGCGGGATCAACCCGCGCTACGGCCTGATCGACCCCTACTGGATGGCGCTCGCTTGCGTCGACGAGGCGCTGCGCAACGTGGTCGCCGTCGGCGGCGACCCGCAACGCACGGCGATCCTGGACAACTTCTGCTGGGGCGACCCGCGGCAGCCGGACCGGATGGCCGGGCTGGTGCGCGCCGCCGCCGGCTGCTACGACGCCGCCGTGGCCTACGGCACGCCGTTCATCTCCGGCAAGGACTCGCTGAACAACGAGTATCGCGACGCGAACGGCGTCCGCACGCCCATTCCGCCGACGCTGCTGATCACGGCGCTGGCGTCCGTGCCGGACGTTCGTCGGATCGTGACCATGGACCTGAAGGAGGCCGGCAACCTTCTCTTCATGGTCGGGTTGACGAAGGGCGAGCTGGGGGGAGCGCACGTGCTGGATGGACAAGCAGCGAGCGACGACAGCGGTAACCAGGGTGCGGGCCGGCCCCCGGCCGGCCGCGCTCCGGCGTCCGTCCCGAACGTCGATCTCACCACCGCCCCGCGCATCCTGGCCGCGCTGCACGGCGCGATCCGGGACGGTCTGGTGCGCGCCTGCCACGACCTGAGCGAGGGCGGCCTGGGCGTGGCCGCGGCGGAGATGGCCTTCGCCGGCGGCTTGGGGCTGCGGCTCGACCTGCGGGCCGTGCCACGCGCGTCGGACGTGACCGACGATGGCGTGCTGCTCTTCGCCGAGTCGCCGACGCGCTTCCTGGCCGAGGTGCGCCCGGCGGACGCGGCGGCTTTCGCAGCGGCGCTGGCGGGCCTGCCGTGCGCGCAGGTCGGCGTGGTCGCCGGCACGGATCTTGTCATCGCCGGACTGCGCGGGGAAGAGATTCTGCGGGCCAGCGTAGAGGAGCTCAAAGCGGCCTGGCAGCGCGCCTGCCACGAATGAAGCAACACCTGCGACGTTTCCGGTGCAATCTCCAGACGGTCATCTCAATGGCGAACGGAAATCGACGAAATCATCCAACCGACCAGGAGGCAGTCCGGCTCTCCGCCGAGGCGTTCGGGCAGGCGATCGAGGAACGGCTCGCCCTGCTCGACGACCCGATCGACGTGCTCGGGCGGGAGGGGCTGCGGCTACGGGCGCGGGTGGCCGGGCGCGCGGCCGAGGTCGACCTGCAGCGCTTCTACGAAGCCTACCTGCGCAACCCGGTCCAACTCGAGGCCGTGGCGCGCACCCTTGCCGCGACCCTGCGCGAGGCCGTGCCGCCGCGCGCCGAACAGGACTTCCAGGCGCTGGCCGATCGGGTGTACCCGATGCTCAAACCGGCCGAGTTGCTGGCGGCCGTGCGCGAGCGCGGCGTTCCGATGCTGGTGTATCGCGACTTTCTCGGCGGGCTGATCATCACCTACGTCATCGATGAGGAGCGCAGCGTCGCTTACATCAACGAGCACCACCTGGAGCGCTGGAACATCAGCGCGCTCGACCTGCACCAGCGGGCGCTGGAGAACCTGCGCCGCCGGACGCTCGACCAGACGAAGTACGTGACCTTCGGCGAGGGGGAGCGCCAGGTGTTCATCTTCAACAGCGGCGACGGCTATGATGCCACCCGCCTGCTGTTGACCGGCACGCTCGCCGAATGGGCGCGCCGGCTGCCGGGCAACCTCGTGATCGGCGTGCCGAACCGCGACTTCCTGATCGCCTTCAGCGACGTGGATGACGACTTGGTGCAGGCGATCGCGGCGCAGGTACAGGCCGACTCGGCCGAGGAAACGACCGGACTGACCGGCCAGCTCTTCACCCTGCGGGGGGGCGTGGTGCGGCTCTACGACCAAGAGTGACGGGCGACGCATGGAGATCGCGATCATCCTGCTGACCGCCAGCGCATACGGGCTTGCCGTATGGCTCTGGCAGCGCGAAGGCACGCTCACCTATCTCATCGCTCTGCTGGCGGGCAACCTGGCGTCGCTCGCATCCCCGCTCTGGCAGTGGCTCTACCAGTTCGCCTACGACCCCGGATACACACGCCTGTACACCCTCCTCGGCCGCCCGCTCCCGCTGATCGTGTTCATCGCGGCATGGACGCAGATGATCCCGCCGCTGGTGGTCTTCACGCTCTACCGCCGCCGCTGGTGGTTTCCCGGCTATGGCAGCAGCCTGCTGACCTTCGCCCTCTTCGCACTGTACTTTTTGCTGGTAGAAACGCTCGGCCAGCGCGCCGGCTGGTGGCGCTATGCCGGGGCCATCTCCCTGCCGCTCGGCGCGTCGATCACGCTCTTCGCGGCGGTGATGTGGGCGCTGATCGGGCTCGGCACGCTCTCGCTACTGATCCTCACGCGCCGGTATGCGCTGCTGAGCCTGTGCCTGGTGCTGCTGCCGGCTCCGCTGGCGCTCAGCCTGTTTGTCAATGGGCTGCTCGGCGCGCCACTCTACACGGCGCTGCTGTTGCGCAACAACCCGCTCCTCTCCGGCGGCGGGCTGGCGGCGGTGATCGGAACGCTCGGGACACTCGGGCTGGTGCTGTGGGGCGCGCACACCGTCGCGACGGTGATCGCCGGGCAGCGCGCCGGGCGGGGGCTGGAGCTCTAGCCGAAGCCGGCACATGGCGCTCGCCTACGGCTGCTGCAAGGTGAAGCAGGCCGGCGTCGCGGCGTTCGTCACCGTCGCCCCGGCCACCAGGCGGTAGCTGACGGACGCCTTGGTGTTGCAGAACTGCTGCGATGTCCCGGCCGGCTGCGGCGTGTCGAAGCTGTACGCCCCCACGATGGTCAACTCCGCCGAGCCGCCCGGCGGCACCGTCACCGAGCCGCTCCAGGCGAACACATTCCCCGTCGTGACCAGGTTGCTCCCGTCCGGCCCGGTGGCCGAGGTCGGGGTGAAGCGCAGCGGCGGCGGGATGTTGCTCATGTCGTCCTGCATGGCGGTGACGACAAGATCCACTGCGGCGTCGTTGCGGAAGACGAGCCGGTAGGTCACGTTCGTCGGGTCATTGCCGCTCGTCGGCACGACGCTCTTGGTCACCGCGACGACCGGCGTCGGGGTGGGTGGCAGCGTCTCGGTGGGTGTGGCTGTGGGCGTGTCCGTCGGCGTCGGCGTCGGCGTCGGCGTCGGCGTGTCCGTCGGCGTCGGCGTCGGCGTGTCCGTCGGCGTCGGTGTTGGCGTGCGCGTCGGGCGCGGCGTGTTCGTCGGCTCCGGCGTATCGGTCGGCACCGGCGTCGGTGTCGCGGTCGGCGGTACCGGTGTTTCTGTCGGCGGCACGGGCGTCGCCGTCGGCGGCACTGGTGTATCCGTCGGCGGGCGCGGCGGCGCCGTGGGCGGGCGCGCCGTCGCCGTGGGCGGCACCGGTGTAGCCGTCGGCGGGCGCGGCGTCGCCGTCGGCGTCGCCGTCGGGCGGGCGAGCGGCGGGCGGGGCGTATCCGCCGGCAGTGGCGTGGCGCTCGGCAGGCCGATCGTCGGGCGGCCCGGCGTGGCGCTCGGCAGGAACGGCGCGCCGGTCGCCGAGGTCGGCACGATCACAATGATATCGGTCGGCTCGGCGGTCGGCAGGCTGGCCGGCGGGCGGGGCGTGACGGTCGGGACCATGGTGGCCACGACGATCCCGCCGGGTGTCGGCGTCGGCGGGCCCGGCGGGGGCGGCACGACGGCCAACACAGCGGTCGGCAGGTTGGCGTACGGCTGCGGTGTCAGCGTGGCGCGGGCCGCCGCGACCGTGGCGCTCGCATCGATCCGCTCCATCGCCTGGGCCACCGCCGGGGCGACCGCTGGCAGTTGCGGCGTCGTCAGCCAGGGGGAGTAGTCGGCGCGGGTGCGGGCCAGCAGGTTCACGCCGTAGACCGTGCGCAGCGGGTTGGCCGGCGAGATCAGAAACACGACCGCCTGCCATGCGCAGCAGACCAGCACAAAGGCGAGCAGCATACCGCCGGCGAGCAGCCAGGGCAGGCGGTCACGCCGTGGTGTTGGCGTTTTCTGGCCCGATGACGGCATCCGCGCGTCCATTGGCTATCGGGAGCGAGAAGCTGAACGTGCTACCATGGCCCACTTCGCTGCGCACCCATACGCGCCCGCCCTGCCGCTCGACAAGCTGCCGGGTGATCGCCAGGCCCAGTCCGCTGCCGCGCTCCGGCGAGCTGTTGCCCTCGACACGATGGAAGCGGGTGAAGAGCTTGCCGAGTTCATCCGGCGGGATGCCCGGGCCGGTATCGGTCACATCGATCTGAATTTCGTCGTCCACGCGCGCCGCGCTGACGGTGACGCTGCCGGCGACGGTGTAGCGCCGCGCGTTGTCCAGCAGTTGCGTCATGATCAGCAGCAGGTGCTCGCGGTCGGCCAGGATCGGCGGCAGGTCGGGCGGCACCTGGTTATGCAACTCCAGGCCCTTCTTCGCGAAGGCGCTCCTCAGCGGCGCGGCGGCGCTCTCGACCGCCAGCCACAGATCCTGCGGCTCGCGCATGGTTCGCAGCGTGTTCGCTTCGATACTCGCCACCATGATGACGTTGCGGAACAGGGTGCTCATGTGCTCCGAGCGGGCGCGCACCTGTTCGAGCAGGTCGCGCTGCTCCGAGCTGAGCTCACCGACCATGCCGCGCAGCAGCAGCTCCGTGTAGCCGCTGATCACCGTGAGGGGCGTGCGTAGTTCGTGCGAGATCGTCGCGATGAAATCGGTCTTCGCTCGATCGACCGCGCTCTCGGAAGAGATGTCGTGCAGCGCGATCACCTCGCCGATCGTCCGGCCATCCTCGGTGATCACCGGCGCGCTGCTCATGCTGACCACCCGGTCACCGATCGCGTAGTGCGACATCGGGCCGGCGGCGCCGAACAGATCGCCCGCGCGGTGGCGCTGCAGCGGCAGATCGTCGAAGTTATAGCGCCGGGTGCGCCAGTCCGGCGTCTGGAGCATCTCCTCGGCGGCGTGGTTCATCAGCACAATGTCGCGCTCCGTGTCGCAGACGACGATCCCGTCTGCGATCGAGGCCAGAATCGCCTGGCGCTCGCCGGATTCGTTCGTCACACGCTCGAACAGGAGCGCGTTGCAGAGCACGCTGCCAGCCATGTTGGCCACGGCGAGCAGGCTGGCTTCATTGGCCTCGGAGAAGGCATCTGGCGCAGCCTGGCCGAAGACCAGCACGCCGGCCAGCTCGTCCTGCAGCACCAGGGGCGTGAGCAGCAGGCTCTGGAAGCCGGCCACGTCGCGCAGGCCCGAGGCGCTGAAACGCAGCGGCTCATCGGCGGGAACCAGCCGGGCCGTCCGGGTGTCCGCGATCTCGCGCAGCAGCGGATCGTCGGGCGGGAGGCGCACATCGCGCAGCGCATGGAGCGCCGGCGAGGCATCCGGGCGCAACCAGTAGCGCCAGGTGCCGCGATCGTTGAACAGCGCCAGCACCTCGGTGCCGGGCGCGAACGCCTCGACGGCGTCGGCGGTCACGTCCAGCGCCGCGCCGATGTCGATCGTCTCGCTCAGAGCGCGGCTGGTGTGGTAGAGGCCAAGCAGATGCTCGGTCATCTGGTTGAAGGCGCGCGACAGCCGCTCCAGCTCGTCGCCGGTGTGGATGGATGTGCGCCGCTCCAGGTCGCCAGCGGTCACCGCCTCGGCGGCGCGCACCAGCGCGGTGAGCGGGCGGGTGATCATGCGCGCGATCCAGACGCCGATCAGCATGGCGCCGGCGGTCAACGAGAGGGTGATCGCGATGATGCTGTTGCGGCTGAGGGTCAGCGCGCTCACCTGGAAATCGCGCGAGATGCCGACGGAGAAGTAGCCGACCAGCTTGTTGGCGATCGCCAGCGGGCTATAGGCGAGCTGATACTCGCGCTCGCGCACCAGGACGCGCTGGATCGACTGGGCGCGCCCGTCGGCGAGGGCCAGCCGCGCGGCCTCCGGCATGCCGAAGGTGGGCAGCTCATCCTCCCGGCGCAGCAGTGTGCTGCCGATCGGCGTACCGTCCAGGTTGTAGAAGGTGGTGATCGCCGCCTGGCTGGACTTTTGCAGGTCGCTCAGCAGGCCATCGACCTTCTGCGCCAGCAGCAACCCCCCGACGATCGTCGCGCCCTGCTTCACCGGCACGATGGTGTAGAAGTACGGCTGCGGGTCGGGCGTGAACACGATCAGGCCGGAATACTTGTCGTTCCCGTCCGTTTGGACGCCGTTGAGCACTTTTTGCACGACGGCGACCTGCGAGAGGTCGGTGCCGTCGATCGCGGCCGGCTCCTTGTCGTCCGCCACGCGCAGCCAGTCCACCAGCGCTTTGCCATCGCGATCGAAGGCGATCATCCGGTCGAAGTTGAGGCCGAAAGTCTTGATCCCGTTCTCGTACCAGGGGCGCAGCGCGGTCGCCACCAGCGCTGGATCGCCGGCGGCGAAGGCGACCGACATGGCTGGCGCGCCAACCGCCGGGTTCTCCTGAGCAAAGGCGATCTGCCAGAGGAAGGCGAGGTAATCGCGCTCGCGCTGAACGAGCGCCTCGGTGGTATTGCGCCCGATCTGCGTGAGCTCGTTCTTCAGCCGGTCTTCCCACGACGACGCGACCAGCGCCGTGGCAATAGCGGCGCCGACCGTCATCACCAGCAGCGTGAGCGCCAGGTATGGAAGGACGATCTTATAGCGGATGTGCGATCTGATCGCCTCCAGCAACCGGTGCATGGACGACCGACCTCCACGGCGAGATGGACGTTTGACACGAAAACGTAAGACCGTGGGAACGTGCCCGCATTATACTGTAGCCCGATGGGGCAATCAAGCTCCGGCCGCGCGGCCCGGTCTCAGGCGGGTTCCTCCGCCGGAGGTCTGCCAGCCCCGGTCGGGTCCACCAAGCCCGCCGGCGCAGGGCTGTTGCGGCTGCGCCAGCGGCCGTCCGCCACGGGAGCTCCTGGTATGCGGGGCGGGCGCACGTGCGATCCCCAGAACGCCGAACCCGTCGCGCGCGGGCTATCTGTCAAGACGTTGGTGGAGGACGGAGGTACGGGCCGCGCCAGGCGGGCCGTCCGCATGCGCCGGGGCGATCCGCGGCGAGCGCCTCACGCGCCATCCGCGCCACGGCCCCGGTTCAGCGGCAGCGCGAAGGCGAAGACGCTCCCGCTGCCTTCCTGGCTTTCGAGCCAGATCTGGCCGCCGTGCGCCTCGACGGCCAGCTTGCAGAAGGTCAGGCCGAGGCCGGTGCCGCGTACCTTGCGCCCACGCACCTGGCCGAACTTCTCGAAAATGCGGCCGTGGTAGGCAGCCGGGATGCCCGGCCCGCGATCCTGGACCCACATGATCAACCAAGCGCCGTCGGTCATCGGCGGGTGCACCGGCACGTCCGGCGGTAGCGCGGCCCCCGGTCCGACGTAATGCGCGCCAAGGGTCACCGCCGAGCCGCTCGGCGCGAACTTGATCGCGTTGTCGAGCAGGTTCTGCAAGACGCGCACGATCTTGGCCTCATCGGCCTCGATCGTCGGCAGATTCACGGCGAGGCGCTGATCGATGCTGACGCGGTGGCTGTTGGCGGAGGCGCGCAGCCGCTCCACAGCGGCATCGATCAGCACATACGGCACCAGCGGCTCGATATCGAGCGGGATGCTCCCCTGCTCCATCCGCGAGATGTCGAGCAGGTTGTTCACCACCTCCAGCAGCGCGTTGCTCCCCTGGTAGGCGATATTCAGCAGCTCGCGCTGCTGGTCGGTCACCGGGCCGCCGAGGCCGCGCTGGAGCATGGCGATGCCGTTCATAATCGAGGTGAGCGGCGCGCGCAGATCGTGGACGAGCATGCCTGTCCAGTCCTCGCGCAGTTGCTCGAGCTCTTTCTCCTGGGTGATATCGCGGAAGATCGCTAGCTGGCCGTAGATCTCGCCAGCCGCGTCGCGCACCGGCATGGTCAGGTGGCGGATGAAGCGCCGTTGGGTGCCGCCAAGCTCGATCTCGGTGATCGGCGGCCCCTCGCGCGCGTCCGCTTCGTCGCCGCCCCAGGTGCGCGTCACGACCGCGCGGGCGGAGGCGTGGAGCGCCTGGAGCAGCTCGTCCAGCGAGCGGCCAAGCAGCGCACGCTCCGGCGCGGCGAACAGCGCGGCGGCGGTCGGGTTGGCGCTCAGCACGCGGCCGTGCATATCGGTCATCAGAATGCCGTCGGCGGTTGAGTTCAGGATCGCCGCCAGCCGGTCGCGGCCATCCGCCACTTCCTGGAACAGGCGGGCGTTCTCCAGCGCCACGGCAATAAAGGCGGCCATGCGCATCAGCCGCTCGGCATCGTCTTCGGTGAAGTGACCGTTGCGCTTGTTCAGCAGTTCGAGGGCGCCGATCACCCGCCCCTTGACCTGCATCGGCACGCACAGAATGGTGCGGGTAACATAGCCCACATCCTCGCTGACCTTGGCGTAAAAGCGCGGGTCGTTCTGCGCGTCGTGCACGATCGCCGGCTGGCCCGTCTCCGCCACATGGCCGACGATGCCGCGCCCGCGCGGGATGATCGTGCCGGGAAGTTGTTCTTTCCCGCCTTCGATCGTCACTTCGATCCGCAGATCCCCGGTCTGCTCATCGATCAGGAAGATCGAGCCGGCATCCACCTGGAAATATTCGTTCAGCTTTTGCACGACCAAGCGATAGACTTCGTGCGCATCGAGCGTGGAGGTGACGGTTGTGGCGATCTCGTTCAGCGTCGCCAGTTCCGCGTTGCGCCGCTGCGCCCGCTCGCTCTGCCGCGCGGCTGTTACCGCTGCGGCGATCTGGCCGGCCAGCACCCGGGCGAGGGCGATCTCCTCCCCGCCGAAGTTGCGGCCGCCATCTCCAGCGCAGAGCAGCAGCAAACCTATCGCCCGGTCCTGGGCGACGAGCGGGACGATCAGCATTGCACCACGCGTGCAGCCCTGGAGGAAGGGATCGTCCTCTGCGCCGATCAGCGTGAGTTGCACCGGCTGGCGCTCGCGAGCGGCACGCGCCAGGGCCGGCGATTCGCCCAGCGGGCGGGGCGGCGGCAGGCTGACCTGCGGCGGGAACTCGCAGATCACCTGGCCGGTTGTACCGCCATCGTCGAGCAGGATCACGGCACCGCGCTGTGCGTCGAAGAGCTGGGTCAGCTCGTTTAGCGCCAGCAGCAGCAGTTCATCCAGTGTCGCCGCGGTCTCGATCGCCTGGGTGATGCGCAGCAGCGCATCGGTGCGCGAGAGCGGCTCGGTCGGTTCGGGCAAAGGCATGGTGTACTCCGCGCGGGCGCCCCTGCCAGCGCGCCGGGCTGTGTGGCGCAGGCCGCGCCCGACCTCGCGCCATTGCGTTATTATAGCCGATTCGCGGCAGGGCTATCAATACTGCCGAGTGGCGCTCCGATGACAATCTTGTGACGTTTTAACGATCTGGGTGAGTCGTGCTAGAATAACCGGCGCGATCCGCCCTTGCCGTGAACCCGACCGCATGATCGAACGAACCTCGCTCAACGATTCCTGGCGCCTGCTGCCCGTCGAGACCTTCCGCCACGGCCAGTATCCGCTGCCGGACGATGCCTGGGTCGAGCAGGAGCTGCCGGCGCACTGGCAGCAGCACCCGCTCTTCGCGCGCTACAGCGGGAAGATGGTCTACCGCAAGCGTTTCGTGTGCGACCGCCACCCGGCGTCCGGCGACCACGCGATCCGGCTCTGGCGCCCATCATCCCGCTACTGGTTGCGCCTGAACGGCATCTTCTACTGGTCGCAGCCGTTCCTCAACGGCGTCGCCCTCGGCCGCCACGAAGGGTACTTCGCAGCGCAGACGCACGAGGTGACCGCCATCCTCGCCAGGGAGAACGACCTGGTGATCGAGGTCGAGTGCCCGGACGAGCGGCGCAAGCTCGGCAAGCGGATGATCGCCGGCGTGTTTTCGCACTGGGATTGCATGGACCCGGCGCTCAATCCCGGCGGCGTCTGGTTGCCGATCGAGCTGCTCGCCACCGGGCCGATCCGCATCCAGGAGGTGCTGCTGGAGACGGCCCACGCCAGCGCATCCTTCGCCGAGCTGCGCTTCCGCGCCACGCTGGACAGCGCCGCCACCGCCGAGGTGGCGCTGCGCTGGACGTTCGCGCCAAAGAACTTCCCCGGCGAGGTGCAGACGGTCGAGCAGCGCCGCTCGCTGGCCGCCGGGCCCCAGGAGATCGCCGGCGTCGTGTCGATCCGCGACCCGCGGCTGTGGTGGACGCACGACATGGGCCACCCAAGCTGCTACACGGTGACGCTCGATGTGCTGCTGCAGGGGGGCATCGTCTCCGACGCCCACAGCTTCACGTTCGGCATCCGCCGCTTTGAGCTGCGCAACTGGATTCCGCACCTCAACGGCGTGCGCTTTTTCGCCAAAGGCAACAACTACCCGCCGACCGACGCGCGCCTGGCGACGGTGACGCGCGAGCAGTGCGCCCGAGACATGCGGCTGGCGCAGGCATGCCACATGAACATGCTGCGGGTGCATGCCCATGTCGCGCACCCGGCGCTCTACGACGCGGCGAATGAGGCCGGCATCCTGCTGTGGCAAGACATGCCGCTGCAATGGAGCTACCGCCGCGAGGCGCTGCCGGAAGCGGAGCGCCAGGCGCGGCAGGTGGTCCGCCTGCTCTACAATCACCCGTCCGTGGTCGTATGGTGCATGCACAACGAAGCGATCGACGTGGCCGACACGCGCGATGAGCGCTGGCGCACCGGGCTGCGCATCTATGCGTCGGTCTTCGGCTGGAGCTGGAGCCGCGATGTAATGGCCACGCGGCTGAAGCGAGTCGCCGAGCGCGAGGACCGCACCCGCCCGGTGGTGCGCTCGTCCGGCGAGTTCGCCGTGCCGCTGCTGGCGCCGGGGACCGACGCCCATTTCTACAGCGGCTGGTACCTGATCTACCCATCGCGCCAGGGCTGGCTGAAGACGATCCGGCGCTTTCCGAAGAATATCCGCTTTGTCACCGAATTCGGGGCGCAGAGCTTTCCGAATCTGGAGAGCAGCCTGCGCTTCATGGAGGGCGATATCCGTCGCATCGACTGGGCGCGGCTGGAGGCCCGGCACGGCTTTCAGGGCGATATCATGGCGCGCTGGCTCGACTGGCGCGGCGCGCGCTCGCTCGAGGCGCTCATCCAGATGACCCAGGATTACCAGATCGCGATCAACCGCTTCTACATCGACCGGCTGCGGTTCCACAAATACCGGCCGACCGGCGGTATCCTGCCGTTCATGTTCCATGACCCGCACCCGGCGGTGCTCTGGTCGGTGCTCGATTACTGGCGCGTGCCGAAGCGCTCGTACGATGCGCTACGCGACGCCTTCCGCCCGCAGTACGCCTTCACGCTGCTGGACGACGAGCGGTTCGCCGCTGATCGGCCGATCGACCTGCCGATCTATGTGGTGAACGACGCGCAACGCGCGGTGCCGGTCGAGCTGTGCGCCCGGCTGGACGGCCCGAATGGCGCGGAACTGGCGTGGCTGGAGCGCCGCCTGACACTGCCGCCCGACTGCATGGCGATCGAGGCCGAGCGGCTGCGGCTGCGCCCGGCCGTGCCCGGCGTCTATCGCCTCACCCTCACGCTGAACGACGGGTGCGATGCGCCGTTGGTGAATGCGTATTCGATTGCGGTTGTCGCCGTGGGCGAGCGCACGGGTTCGGTCGATGAGGTCGAGCATGCCGGCTGACTCAGCACCCGGGCCGCACCAACGGTAGCGCACCAGGTGCACTCGCGATCGTGCAGAAGCGATGTGGCTGCGCCGCAGCAGCGTTCGGATGGCGGACCGCCGCCACGCTCCAGGCGCCTTCTTCCCCCGCCCTGCGGGTGGGGCGGGGGCGAGATCGTCCGGGCTGACCCCTGCCGATGGGAAGTTCGAGCGCGGCTCCAGCAGACGTACGGCTGAACGATGAAGAAAGCGCGAGCATGCGCCCCGCCACACCCGGCCAACATGAGATCATCGCACAGCCCTGATCCTGTCCCTGCCCCCGACCCCCCGCGCCCGAACATGGTAGAATAGCGAAATACACGCCTGCGCAGCGAGGAGGGAACGGCATGGCATTGAGCCTGCCCGACGGCGTGCTGCGCCGCGTCAAAGCGGCCCAGCGCGTGGTAGTGTTGACCGGCGGCGGTATGGCCGCGGAGAGCCATGTGCCGGGCTTCCGCGAGTCACACACGGGCCGCTGGGCAGCGTACGACATCGCGGACCTGGCCACCCAGCAGGCGTATGTGCGCAATCCCCGACTGGTGTGGGAGTGGTATGACGAGCGGCGGCGCGCGGCCGAGGCGGCCGAGCCGAGCGCGGGGCACTACGCCCTGGTCGATCTCGAGCAACTCTACCCGTCGTTCACGTTGATCACCCAGACGATCGACGGGCTGCACTGGCGGGCTGGCTCGCGCGAGGTGGTGGAACTGAATGGCTGCCTGCGGCGGGCGCGCTGCTTCGAGGCCGGCCACATTCTTTCGGCCTGGGAGGATGTCGGCGAAGCGCCGCCACGCTGCCCACACTGCGGCAGCATGCTCCGCCCAGATGTCGTCCTGTTCGGCGAGGGGCTGCCGGAGTGGGAGCTGCGCCGGGCGCGCCAGGCGGTCGAGCAGTGTGACCTGTTCCTGATCGCCGGTTCGGTCGGGGCGATCGAGCCGGTCGCGTCATTCCCGTTCGTCGCCAAGCGGGTGGGCGCGCTGGTGCTGGCGATCGACGACCAGGATTCGACGTACACCCTGCTCGCCGATTATGTCATCCCGTCTCGGCCCGGCGCCGCGCTCCCGGAGTTGGTAGCGCTGCTGGATGGCGAGCGCGCCGTGGAGGGCGATTGATGGTGGACGACCGATGACAGCAGCCCGTTCATCAGGAGGCGCGATGGATCTGCGCAGCGCGCGGGTGCGCATCCGGCCCTGGGAGCGCCGTGACGACGACGTCGCCGACCGTTGGCCGCCCTACCGCGATCCGTTCGAGGCGCTGTGGAACCTGCCGCGCCAGGGCGGCGGCGCATGGGGCCACGGCTTTGAGAGCAGCGCCATGCGGCGGAACTGGGCGGTGGAAGACCGGGCCGGCCATCTGATCGGGCGCATCTCGCTGCGCGAGATCGACGACCGGCGCAACCAGGCGCGGCTCGGCATCACCATCGGCGCGCCGTATGTCAGCCAGGGGTTGGGCACCGAGGCATTGCAACTGTTTCTCGACTACTACTTCACGCGCCTGGGCTTCACCCGCATGGTGCTCGATGTCGCTGCGCCGAACGTTCGGGCGGTGCGCTGCTACGAGCGGCTCGGCTTCCGCCACGTCGGCAGCGACTGGCGCGATGTGAGCTACGCCTTCGAGGCGCGCGTGCTGGACGATCCGCGCTACGCCGGGCTACGGCGGCACTTCCGCCCCGGCCGCTACGGCTTGCAGGTCGAATTTTTCGAGATGGCGCTCGACGAGGACGAATGGGGGATGCAGCGACGGGACTAATGGCTACCTTGCCGCCGCAGCGCCAGCGGCTATCATAGGAGGTGCGACGCTGCCGCGTTCGTTGTGCCTTTCGTCGTACCGGAGCGGCTATGTCCCTGATCGCTGGTAATCTCTCGTTCGTCCAGCGTCTGCTGGATGGCAACGGGATCACCTGGGCCGTCTGCGCCGGGGCCGCGGCCCACCTCTACGGCAACCGCCGCCCGATCCAGGATGTCGATATTCTGGTCGCCACCGGCCAGCTCGCCCGCGTCGTGCAGCTCCTGCAGCAGCAGCAGAAGGCCGTGCAGTTCGACGGCCAGCGCATCCTCTGGCGTGGCATCAAATTCTTCGAGGATGTGAGCGTCCGCCGCCCCGGCGCCAGCCACCCCTTCGCGCTGGACGCGGCGATGATCGCGCGGCTGCGCCGCCTGCCGCTGCTCGGCACGCCGGTGCCGGTGCTCGCCCCGGAGGATGTGCTGCTGCACAAGCTCGCCATGGCGCGCGGCCCCGAGCAGGGCAAGCACGACCGGGATGACGCCGCCGGGATCGCCCGCCGCCAGGCGCTCGACAACGCCTACCTGCGCCAGCGCATGGATGCGATGCGCCTCAACGGCCCGACCGCCGCCGCGCTGGCCGAGATCGGCGTGCGGCTGGACGCGGAATGAGCCGGCCGCACGGCAGAGGGTAGAGGATCGACGATCAGGGAGTCGATCGTGCATCCCGCGCCCCGGCGCATCGTTATCGCCACGGTCTCCCGTCACGCGCGTATCCTTCCACCGGGGGTGCGCAGGCGCCCGCGGCGGGGGAAGTGTGGCGGGCATGCGGCTCGCCACGGCGTTCGTTTGCGCACGCCCAAGCAGGGGCCGCGGAGGGCGTCGCCCCGCCAAACCTCCCCACTCTGTACGCCCTGTCATAGAACATATCGCCACCATGGCGTGGTGACGGAGGCGGGCCACCGGAGCGCATGGACGGGCGCACCACATGCGCCTGCTTGACGCTGCGCGTCATGGGTGCTATCATCCAGTCGATCTCCGCTTGTACCCTTTTTCACGCAGGCTGCGACGCCTGCCGCCAGGCCGGAAGGAATCCCCATGACGGAACCCATCCGTGTCATCTACTGGAACATCGGCGAGGTGCTCGGCTCCCTCGCCGTCTACCTGACGGCGCTCGTCGCCCTGGGCATCATGACCTACGGCGTGCTGCGCGATATCGCCCGCTGGCGGCGCGGCCGGCCGGACGCCCGCATCTCGCAGATCCCGGCGCGCCTGGCCGAGTCGATCGCGCAGGTCTTCGGACAGAAGCGCGTGCTGCGCGACCGCAAGCCCGGCTCGATGCACGCGCTGATCTTCTTCGGTTTCCTGGCGCTCTTCATCGGCACGGACATCATCGCTGTCGAGGAGGACTTCACCGTGCCGCTGATCGGCCCGGACGCCGGGCGCATCCTCGTCGGCGGGTTCTACCAGAGCTACGAGTTTATCCTCGACACCATGGGCCTGGTCTTCCTGGCCGGGCTAGGCTGGGCCGCCTGGCGGCGCTATGTGACCAGGCCAGACCGCCTGAACAACCGTGCGACCGACCTGTGGGTGCTGGCGACCATGCTGTTCCTCACGATCAGCGGCTACCTGCTGGAGGGGCTGCGGCTGGCGAACCAGACGATCGGCGGCGTGGCGGTGTACGATCAGCCGTGGGCGCGCAATTCGTATGTCGGCTACGCGCTGGCCACGTTCTTCCGCGGCGTCGGCCTGGGCGATGGCTCGCCGGCGGCGCTCGCCGGCCACGCGGCGCTCTGGTTCAGCCATATGGCGATCACCTTCGCCTTTGTGGCGACCATCCCGTTGTCGAAGTTCAAGCATATCTTCTACACGCCGATCAACACCTTCTTCCGCGACACGCAGCCGAAGGGCGCACTGGAGGCGATCCCGGGCCTGGAGGCCGAGATCGAGAAGGACGAGCCGCGCCTGGGGATCATGACCCCCACCGATTTTACCTGGAAGCAACGGCTCGATTTCGACGCCTGCATGAGCTGCGGGCGCTGCCAGAGCAAGTGCCCGGCCACCGCCTCCGGCGCGGAGCTTTCGCCCAAGTTTCTGATCACTAAAATGCACGACCTGCTGCGCGGTGAGCCGATCCTGCTGCGCGACGGCAGCGTCGCCCGGGTGCATCCGAATGTCGTGACTCAGGGCACGCGCGAGGTGGGCGAGGCCGGCAAGCCGGCCGATGGGCAGGGCGCGTATCGCGTGATCACCGGCGATGTCGAGACGCTGCCGCTCTACGAGCACGGGCTGTTCACCGCAAACGAGCTGTGGAGCTGCACCACATGCCGCGCCTGCATGGAAGAGTGCCCGGCCATGATCGAGCACGTCGATCTGATCGTCGGGCTGCGGCGCAACCTGACGATGATCCAGAGCGAGGTGCCGGGCGGCGTCAAGCGGGTGCTGGAGGGGATCGAGCGCCAGGGCAACCCATGGCGGCTGCCGGCGCGCGAGCGCATGGCCTGGGCCGACGGGCTGGACGTGCCGCTGCTCGCCGAGAAGGAGCACGTGGACGTACTCTACTGGGTCGGCTGCGCGCCCAGCTACGACGAGCGCTCGAAGCGCGTCGCCCGCACGATGATCGAGCTGTTCCGCCGCGCCGGGGTGGACTTCGCGGTGCTGGGCGAGGAGGAGACCTGCACCGGCGACCCGGCGCGGCGCATGGGCGAAGAGCTGCTCTACCAAGAGATGGCGAAGGCCAACGTTGGCACGCTCGGCCAGTACACCTTCAAGACGCTGGTGACGACCTGCGCGCACTGCTTCAACACGATCAGAAACGAGTATCCCCAGTTCGGCGGGCGGGCCGGCGTGGATTACGAGGTCATCCACCACACCGAGTTTCTGGCGCGGCTGGTGGCGCAGGGCCGCCTGACGCCGAACGAGCAGGTGAGCCAGCGGGTGGTGTACCACGACCCGTGCTACATCGGGCGCTACAACGACGTGTACGACGCCCCGCGCTCCGTGCTGCAGGCGATCCCCGGCCTGCAACTGGTCGAAGCGCCGGACTGGAACCGCCAGCGGGCGATGTGCTGCGGCGGCGGCGGCGGCAACGTCTGGCTCGAAAGCTGGGGCGACCGGAACATCAACGCCATCCGTCTGGAACAGTTGCAGCGGGCGAACCCGGAGACGATCGCCGTGGCCTGCCCGTTTTGCATGGTGATGTTCGAGGACGCGACCAAGAACAAGGGCGTGGATGAGACACTGGCCCGCAAGGATGTGGCCGAACTGCTGCTGCAGTCGCTGGGGGCGCCGCCGGCGGCCGCCGGGGACTGAGCGGGGCCGCCGCGCCGCGACTCGCGCGGTCCAACCGGCCGATCGGAGCGGGGTACGCCGGGTGCGGCAGCCACATGGCTGTCGCGCTCCCTTTTGTCATCCGGCCGTCATCGGACTGTAGGCGGCATGTGATAGGATGGCGCCAATCGTTTCGACTCGCGAGGCACGTCATGCAGACCGCGCTCATCCCCGCGACCGCCGCCGACCGGCCGGTGCTTGCCCGCCTCGCGCAGCTCTGCCTGCACGACCTGAGCGCGTCCGAGCCGCTGGAGATCGGCGAGGACGGCCTGTTCCCCAGCGATTTTCTCGCACCCTACGGCGATGACCCGAATCACCGGGCCTACCTGCTGCGCGCCGGCCCCCTGCTGGCCGGGTTCGCGCTGGTGAACCGCAGCAGCCGGCTGGCCGGCCCGTTCGCCGGCAGCGCCGTGGCGCTCTTCTTTGTGCTGCGCCGCTACCGCCGCCAGGGAGTCGGGCGGGCGGCAGCACGGCTGCTGTTCGACGCGACGCCCGGCCTGTGGGAGGTCGCCACGCCGGCGGCGAATGTGCCCGCCGCCGCCTTCTGGCGCAGCACGGTGGACAGCTACACCGCCGGGCGGTACCATGAGCACTGGCTCCAGGCGCCGGACTGGTCAGGGCCGGTGCAGCGGTTCAACGCGCCGCCGTGACACCAGGGCCGCAGGCCGGCGGCAGGGGATGCGAGCGCTCCCCAGCGTGTACATCTTATGGATACGGACTGACGTTGTGCCGCCTGCAGGCGGTTGGGCGGTGATCATTTCCGGTTGAAACATCGGTATGACACACAACGACTTCGACCTCCTGTGCATGGGCCGCTCGTCGATCGACCTGTACTCGAACGACATCGGCGCGCCGTTTGAGGCGATCACCAGCTTCGCCGCCTACGTGGGCGGCTGCCCGACAAACATCGCCGTCGGCGCGCAGCGGCTGGGGCTGCGCACCGCCCTGCTCACCGCTGTCGGCCCCGACCCGGTCGGCGGCTTCATCACCAGCTTCCTGCGCCGCGAAGGGGTGGAGACCGCCTTCATCCCCACCAAACCGGGCCGGCGCACCAGCGCGGTGCTGCTCGGCATCGAGCCGCCGGACCGCTTCCCGCTCACCTACTACCGCGACAACTGCGCCGATGTCGAGTTGACGATCGATGATGTGCTGGCCGCGCCGGTGGCCCGCAGCCGCGTGCTGCTGATCTCCGGCACCGGGCTGAGCCGCGAGCCGGCCCGCAGCGCCACGCTCTTCGCCGCCGAGCTGGCGCGCGACGCTGGCGCGACCGTCGCGCTCGACCTCGACTTCCGCCCCGACCAGTGGCACGATCCGCGGGCCTTCGGAGTCGCGGTCCGCTCTGTGCTGCGCCTGGTCGATCTTGTGCTCGGCACCGAAGACGAGATCAACGCCGCGCTGCTGCGCGACCCGGCCGCCCTGCGCCTGACGCACTCGCAGGTCTCCGACACGCGGGTGGCCGGCGATGTCGAGGCCGCCGTCATGACCCTGCTGGGCTACGGCCCGCGCGTGTTGCTGCAGAAGCGCGGCGCGGAGGGTTCACGCGTCCACCTGCGGCGCAGCGACGGGCGGATCGAGCGGATCGACGCGCCGGGGTACCCGGTCCAGGTCGCTAATATCCTTGGCGCGGGGGACGCCTTCGCCGCCGGGGCGCTCTACGGCTACATCCAGGGGTGGGAGTGGCGCATGGCGGCGCGGCTGGGCAACGCCTGCGGCGCGATCGTCGTTACCCGCCACGGCTGCGCCAACTTCACCCCGACCCTCGACGAAGTGCAGGCGTTCGTCGCCAGGCGAGGCGGACTGTGATGCCCCCCGAAACCATCCGGCGCACCCCGGCCACCGAGCGCGTCCAATATCTGTTCAAACTGAAGGGCCTGATCGAAGCGCATCTCGATGAGCTGGCGCGGAGCATCACCCAGGAATGCGGCAAGACGCTGGCCGAAGGAGTGGAGCCGCAGGTTCTAGCATGGCGATCGACCTCTACGTGTTCGACAAGGACGGCACGCTGATCGACTTCCACGCGATGTGGAGCGGCTGGGCGCGGGCGATCGGCCGTGCGCTGGACGCGGCGGCGGATGCAACCGTGACGCCGCGCCTGGCGCGGCTCTGGGGCTTCGACCCGGACGCCGGGACGGTCGATCCCCGCGGCGCGCTGGCGACCGCGCCGATGGCCGAGCTCCGGGCCCTGGCCGGGCAGGCCGTCGCCGCGGCGGGCCGCCCTAATGCCGCAGCGCTGGTCGCCGCCATCTGGCGCCCGCCCGACCCGCTGGCGCTGGCACGCCCGCTGGCCGACCTGCCAGCGCTGTTCGGCGCGCTGCGGGCCGCCGGCGCGAAGATCGCCGTGGCGACCACCGACGACCGCGCCCCGACCGTGGCGACACTGGCAGCGCTGGGCCTGGCTCCGCTGGTGGACGCGCTCGGCTGCGGCGACGACGGCCTGCCGCTCAAGCCCGCACCGGACGTGTTTCTGGCGATCTGCCGCGGGCTGGGCGTGCCGCCGGCCCGCGCCGCCATGGTCGGCGACACCCTGGCCGACATGCGGATGGGGCGCGCCGCCGGGGCCGGGCGGGTGATCGGCGTCCTCTCCGGCGCGGGCACCGCCGAGCTGCTCGGCCCGCTGGCGGACATGCTCATCCCGTCCGTCGCGGCGCTGCGGCCAGGAGTGCCATGATCGCCGTACGCAGGTTGGTCTCATGCGGGACGGGTCGCCGGACCCGGTGAGAGCGGGATGCGCCTCCACAATCGCGTGCCGAGGAGCGGCACGCGCCGCGGCATGCATCGTCTCGGAAAGCGTGATGATGTCGCTTCCGGTCTTCAGGTTCAGCGTGCCAGAGCAGCCAGTATGTGCTCGGCCCAGGTCACAGCGCAGCCCTGGTCCACGCTCGCAGGAGTCCTCTTCGAGAGGGACAAGTGCGTGGTGTACCGCCTTCAAACGGCGCACGACAGAGCAGCGCCGTCGGGTGGGGCTACCCATCGAGCGGGCTGCGGACGCCGCGCCCGCCGCGATTCAACACATGCGTGTAGATCATCGTCGTCTTGACATCGCTATGCCCGAGCAATTCCTGGATCGTTCGGATGTCGTAGCCGTCTTCGAGCAGGTGGGTCGCGAAACTATGGCGCAGGGTGTGGCATGTCACATGTTTTGGCACACTGGCAAGCTGCGCCGCGCGCTTCACAGCCTTCTGTAATCCGCTTTCATCGACATGATGCCGCCGCACGATACCGGTGCGCGGGTCTGACGAGCGCCGTTCAGCGGGAAAAACATACTGCCAGATCCAGTCGTGCTCGGCGTTGGGATATTTGTGTGCCAGGGCATTGGGCAGGTAGACGCGGCCATACCCCTGGCGCAGATCCTCCTCGTGGAGGAGCCTGACGTGGTCGAGCTGGGCTTGGAGTGGGGCAATCAATCGCTCGGGGAGCATGGTGCGTCGATCTTTGGCACCCTTGCCGTCACGGACGACCAGCTGCCGCTGGCCGAAATCCAGATCTTTGACCCGCAAGCGCACGCATTCCATCAAGCGGAGGCCGCTGCCATAGAGCAGTTGCGCCATCAGCTGATGCGTGCCGGTGAGCGCCACCAGCACGCGCCGCACCTCCTCACGTGTCAGCACCGTCGGCAACCGTTGCGGTTGCTTTGCACGCACAGCCTGGAGATGGCCCTCCAGTGGCTGATCCAACACCTCGGCATACAAAAACAGCAGCGCGCTTAACGCCTGGTTCTGGGTCGAGGCAGCCACCTGCTGGGTCACGGCGAGGTCGGTCAGGAAAGCGTTGACCTCGGGCAAGCCGAGCTCCTGGGGATGGCGCTTACCGTGGAACAGGATGAAGCGACGGATCCAAGCGACATACGCCTCTTCGGTGCGCATGGCATAATGCTTGCGGCGCAGCGCCTGGCGCACGCGGTCAAGCAGGCGAGGGGCATGCTCAGACATAACAAATTCTCTCTTGACAAGCAGCGATGGCCCATGTACACTGGCCCTGGTGGGACAACTGTCCATGTATATACCGTCCTGGGGTGGTGGGAAGATGCGGGTCGGTCGAACATGTGCGGCGGGGCAGCTTCGGACGACAACCGTCGCTGTAGTGCCAAGGGATAGGACGACACTTGTCCGTCTACTATAAGTTGGACGGCGAGCCATCAATCCTATACTAAACGCAGCGCTCCTAGGATCGCACTCGTATGCTCAAGAAACCGCTCTGCCGGACAATACCCGCTGTTTCCAACGACGCGGTATGGTAGAATGAGCAACATTATCCTGTAGGAGATGTGAGTGATGCGGTTGAAAGCATACATTCGCAACGACAACACCTACAAGAAAGCCATCATCTCCGAGTGGCCAGGAGCTGGTGTGTATCTCTTTCTCTACGACACTGTTGAGGATGCAGCTTGTTGTGCAGACTTATGGTTCGAAACGATTGCCGACGCGCAAGCCGACGCGCATGAGCAATTCGGACTTGGCCAACAGGAGTGGAGGATTATTGCAGATGCCCTGCCAGGAATGCAACACGATTGGGAACGACCTACGCGTGCAGTTCGCAATGCCCACGGAACTATTGAACTTATCTCATATGAAGAGGATGAGGTGCCGCTTATCACTACTCTAGACAGTGAGTATGGGAAGTCGCTTGATAGCGTTGATGCGACGCTTGTTGCCGAAGTACAGGCGTTAGGCCAAAACGGCCAGCCGATTACAGCAATCAAGTTGTATAAGGAAAAAGTAGGTGTTGGTCTGCGCGAAGCCAAATACGTGGTTGAACGACTGATTGACCAGATATATCGGTCGAACACCTAATCAACCCGATTTTGCTCATTGATATGCCTTATGCTAGGTCGCCGTCCAACACCGCATTCCAGCCGACGCCGCTGCGCGGCGACAAGATCAGGGCCATTTTGGCAGCCAGATGCGCTCAATCGTCATTCCGTTCTATAGTGCGGCGCGGCTGAATGCTAGTCGTTGGGCGGCAAACTCGTGAGTACAACCTTTTGTACTATACTACCCTCAGGCTCAGGCAATCTGAAGGGAAGGAGAAGGTAGTAATGGTTACCGGACAAGTGCCTTCTTGGAGCATCCGCTGTGACTTCGATACTGGCCTGCAATTTGCCAGCTTCATCGCTCGTCATCTCTCTATTGATCCATCTGCTACTCCTTCCTTGATGCAGCAGGAAGAAGTCGCTTGGCGAGACTGGTGGTCACGCTTACTTACCAATACTTTGCAGCAAGCGATGAGTACTATCGAGCGAAGCCTCTCACCATCGTCGAAGGCGTATTTTACACTTCTCCAATCACAACTCCAATCAACCTTTCATCCTCCTGAGTTTCCACATCTTGCCACAACACCACAGCTCCAAGCGCTCTGTCGTGAACAGTGGCCAGCATTTCAGCAATGGTGGGAAACCCAAAGCGGTGGTAAGGAGCAACTGTCCTCACAGCTTTCTGCTCAACTCCATCGTCTCAAACTCCACCAACTTGTAGCGCGTTGTAGCAAAGTGCAGCGCAAGAAACAGATCCAACCATTTCAGCTTATCATTGAGTTTGTTCATTGGCCGAGCGAGTATACCAAGCAACTTTCCGAAACAATACTGGTAGTTGGTCGTCGGTACTTGGAAGCGAATCGACAAGAGCAGTTTCGAGAACGATTAACCCCGATCATCGAACGTCTTGTCTAGCCAATGCTCCACCAAGCCTCGTTGCCGCCCAACAATCGCTTCCAGTCCGACGGCCTTGCCGCAGCGATTTTGCTAGCCAGAAGCAGCAGAAATGCTTTCCTATCCTATCGTGCGTTCCTCCGCAAGGCCGCGGCTGAAGCTTGGTCGTTGGGCGGCAACCAAGCCCGTGCCAGACTTTCCGCCTTACCCACCCTACCATCCCATCAACCATACTACACAGAGCGAAGGCTGCCACTACACGCTAGTCTCTCCACCACAAGACTGATCTCATCAGAAGGCAAAGCCCTTATCCTCTACTCAGCCTGCTTGGACAGAACCTGACAGGACAACAGCAGAGGGAGCCTATGGCACTCAAACCTGTGGAGCACAACGGCACCACATTTGTCGAAGGCCCAGCCAACCAGCCGTTGCTCACAACTGCATACGACATCGACCGCTTGATTGAAGCCTGTTTCAGCCAAGGAGCACAGGCTGCCCTGCTCTACGCTTCGAATATGCCACCTGCCTTCTTCGACCTCAGCTCCGGTCAGGCTGGGACGATTTTGCAGAAGTTGCGCACCTATCGCATCCGCCTGGCTGTTGTGGCCCCTCCCCAACAGGTTCGCTTCAGTCGCCGATTTGGAGAGATGCTGGCAGATGAGCGGCAAGGCGCTCATTTTGACCTGTTCGAAAGCCGCGAGCAGGCCTATGCCTGGCTTGAGCAACAAGAGGTCTAAAACTTAGCTATCAGCTCTGGAGGTCGCGTCATACCTGTAACACAACCTCCTCTGCTGCGTCCGATCACGGCGTGTTCACTACGGCTTGTGCTCTGGAAATTAGTACATTACAACCTGAGTTGCCAGCTGTTGCCGCCCAACATTCGCTTCCAGTCCGACGTGCTCTGCCGCGGCGATTTTGGCACTCAGAAGCGTTTGAAGGCTTTCCCGTTCTATCGAACATATTCCAATTGCCCGCACGCGGCTGAAGCTTTTGCGTTAGCCCGCACAGTTCCCATAGCCATTTAATCAAGGAGTTTCATGAAAACGCTTATCACTGAGTTCATTAGCCTCGACGGTGTCGTCCAGGCGCCCGGTGCCCCAACAGAAGACACCGACGGCGGCTTTGCCCATGGCGGCTGGATGGTGAAGTACTTCGACCCGGAGGTCATCGGCGGGGCGTTCGACGAACTGGCAAAGCAGAGCGATGCGCTCATGCAAGGACGCCGCACCTATCAAGTGTCGGCTACTGCCTGGCCCAGCCGATCCGGTGACGATTTTTCCGATTGGATCAACCGCGTGCAAAAGTATGTGGTATCCGAGACGCTCACCGAAGATGACATCGTCTGGCATCCCACAAAGATCATCCGTGGCCGCGACTTTCTGAAGACTGTCGCCGATCTACGGGCGCAGCCGGGCGGTTACATCTATGTGTATGGCAGCCCCACGATGGTGCAGTCACTCCTCGCTGCTGACCTGGTCGACGAACTCGTGCTCACGGTCGTGCCCCTCGTCATCGGGAGTGGAAAGAAGCTCTTCCCGGCAATGGCCGAGCCGTTGCCGTTCGAACTCATTTCAGCCGTGAAGTCGAGCACCGGTGCACAGGTCTGCCGCTATGTGCGAGCACGGTAGCGCCCCTTGCACATGCCGCGCTGGCTAACAACAGCATGCAGCGGACGGCGCTGCGCGCCGCCGCTGATGCTGAGCGTTGTGCGGCTTTCACACATCCCCATAGCCAGCACACACATGAGGGTGGTCGTTGACCACCCTCGCACATGCTTTCGTGCATCTATTACTCAGTGTCCGCGCTACGCGGTTTGGCGCGACCTGTGTTGGGCGAACACTTGGATCAAGGCTGGATTGAGATGTTCAGCAATATCACCTGGATTGCGGCTCGTCACCAGCAGCCCATCCACCACGACGGGCTGATCCACCCATGTCCCGCCAGCATTCTCGATGTCTTTCCGCAGTGACGGCCACGAGGTCAAGGTGCGCCCGCGCACGACATCTGCCTCGATCAGATTCCACGGCCCGTGGCACATCGAGGCGACGGGCTTACCTGCGTCGAAGAACGCCCGCACAAACGTCTTGGTCTTGGGATGCAGCCGCAGCAGATCGGGGTTAATGATCCCGCCTGGCAAGTAGAGAGCATCGAAGTCCTCCGGCTGCGCATCCTCCAACGCCAGATCCACATCGAATGTATCGGCCCAGTTCAATGTATCTAGGGCACGCAGTTTGTCCGGCACGCCACTCACCCAATGCTCACGCGGCGAAATTACCACCACCGTCGCCCCGGCAGCGCGCAACGCCGCTGCTGGTTCGGTGAGTTCGGCTTGTTCTACCCCGTCCGTGCATACGACTGCGATCCGCATACCGTTCAAGGTACCTACCATTTTTGACCTCCTTCGTTTCAACGATCTGACTGCTCTACGGCTGAGCCGCTTGGAAAATCTCTAACTGTATGCCATCTGGGTCACGGAAGTAGGCGAAGGTCGCACCGATCACATGTGAACTCCCATCCGCTTGGGTAAAGGTATAAGGCGGAGCATTGAAGGGAATACCCTGCGCCTGCAACCGGGTGTACACTGCCTGGATGTCCGGTACTTCGAAGGCAATGTGGATTGCGCCCACATCGTTGTTCTGTCGGTCAAACGGGCGTCCGCGCGGTTGTTCATATTCAATCAGTTCCAAGATGATATTGCCCAACTGCACCATTGCGAAACGTACTCGTGCATCAGGAACCTGTGTCCCGCGTGCCAATCCTGCACCGCTCATGGGATCGACAAACAGTAGTTCACCGCCGGTCAGGGCTTGATAAAATTGCAGCGAGCGGTCGAGGTTGGCGACGGGCACACCAATGTGATGCACACGATCGAACAAAACCATCGATCACCTCCTTGGATGCGTAGGCTGCATCGGTGGCTGCGACGAGTAGATACATGATAGCTCAAACATAGGGACTGGTCCGCATACCCTCAAGTGCAAAATTGCACTTGACATGCGCCACATCTGGCTTGCCGCGCCTAAGAAACTATCTCAAAACTCTGTTGCCGCCAGACGAACGGAGCGGCGATACCAAATCAAGGCACCCGCGAGCTTGAGCAGCCCGAGGTAGTTCGATGCTTTCTTGTCGTAGCGCACCAGAATGGCGCGACACGTGCTTA
>JBHOQX010000084.1:0-8871 GCA_042408595.1 Roseiflexaceae bacterium
CGTCTGCATGGCATCAGCTACTTCTGCTATAGTCGTCATCGGGAAGCTCCTGTGCCTGACTGGTGGTTGCACTTCCAGCCTCGCACAGGCGCTTCCTTTTGTCATCCCTTCTTGTCAAGTCTTAACTTGATGCGCATGGGAGCGTGCAACGTTCAGGGCCCCTTCGATCATCAACCGTGAACGCGGCACGCTGAACGCCGCACGTTGGCGTATAATGCCGGGTATGGCGACCCGCGATCCCGACACGATCATCGTTGACGGCGTGACGCTCCAGCTTGTCATCGAGCGCAAGCGCGTCAAGCATATCAATGCCCGCCTGCGCGGCGCGACCCTCTCCGTCAGCGCGCCGCACCATGCCCCCCAGCGTGTGCTGGACGAAGTGATCCCCGACCTGGCCCGTCGGCTGGTGCGACGCGTCCGAGCGCGCCAGGTGAATGGCGAGGAGGATGCGCTGGCCCTGGCGCGCCGGGTGGCCGCGCGCTTTCCGCAGCCGCCGGAGGTCGCTGCGGTGCTGTTCGTCACCACCCAGGAGGCCCGCTGGGGGAGCTATAGCCCGGCGAGCCATACGATCCGGCTGAACGCGGCGTTGCGCGAGATGCCGCGCTGGGTGCTGGAGGCGGTCGTCGCGCACGAACTGGCGCATGTGGTGCACCATGACCATTCGCCAGCCTTCTGGGCGCTGCTGCGGCGCGTCTACCCGGAGACCGACCGCGCCGAGGCATTCCTCGACGGCGTGAGCTGGCTTGGCGGGCGCTGGGAGCGCCTGCCGCCGGTCGAGCGTTCGCTGCTGGCCCGGGCGCGGACGCGCGAGGATGAGGAAGCGAGCTGACGAACGCCCGCCACGTCCGGGCAGGTTCCTGCGCGTCTCTGCCCTCCACCGTTTCCCGTCTGGCATCGGTTGTCCATCGTCCACCGCGGTTTTGTCGAGCCCATGTCGAACAGCGATCTGCCCATCCCCGCCGCGCCGGCCCGCGCCGAGATCCGTGCCGGTAACTCGCGCTTCATCGCCAGCGCCGCGCCGACCGACTCGGTCGCGGCGGCCCGCAGCTTCATCGCCGCCATCCGCCAGGAGCTGCCGGATGCGACGCACCATGTCTTCGCCTACCGCATCGGGCACGGCGCGAGCATCATCGAGGGCATGAGCGACGACGGCGAGCCATCCGGCACGGCCGGCCGCCCAGTGCTCGCTGTCGTGCGTGGCAGCGGCCTGGGTGATCTAACCGTGGTCGTCACCCGCTACTTCGGTGGGACGCTGCTGGGCACGGGCGGCCTGGTGCGGGCCTATGGGGATGCGGCAAAGGCGGTGCTGGCGGTGCTGCCGCGCGCGGCGAAGATCGAGCGCGCCGCCCTCCATCTCACGCTCGACTATAGCAGCTATGATGTGGCCCGGCGGCTGATTGCGGCGTACGGCGGCACCGTGACGGACGAGACCTTCGCCGCCGATGTGACGATAGACCTGCTGCTGCCGGCCGCGCAGATCGCGGCGCTGACCGCCGCATTGGAGCAGGCAACCGCGGGCCGGGCCACGATCGCACCCCGCGACGACTGAACAACGAGGAGGCGCAGGTGCTGGCGCAGATCGGCAGGGATCTGTTTATTCTGGGCGTTCCGGTGTTGGAGAAGGTGCTGCGGACGGCGCTGGTCTATCTGTTTGTGCTCGGCATGCTGCGGCTGGCCGGCAAGCGCACGCTGGCGCAACTAAACCCATTCGACTTGGTGGTGCTGCTGCTCCTCTCAAATGTGGTGCAGAACGCGATCATCGGCGACGACAACTCCTTCACCGGCGCGGCGGTGGGCGTCGTCACGCTGATCGGCCTGAACCACCTGGTAGTGCGCTTCTTCTACCGCCACCAGCGGCTCGAGCGGGTGATCGAAGGCACAGACGAGCCGGCGCTGATCGCGCATGGTCAGATCAACCGGGAGGAGCTGCGCCGTCACTTGATCACCGTCCACGAGCTGGCGGTCGCGGCGCACAAGCAGGGGTTCGACTCGCTCCGGGAGGTCGAGTGGGCCGATCTGGACGGATCCGGAGCGCTGGTGTTCCGGCGGCGCGAGCCAACCGCCGACGAACGCCGCCACGCCGAATTGCTGGCCCGCCTGGATGCGCTGACCAGCGCGGTGACGGCGCTGGCCGCAGCCCCGGGCGCCCCGGCGCAAAAGCCTGAGGAAGGGGCGGGCTGATCCACGACGGTCCGCGCCGGCGCTCGCCTGCCACCGCGTCCCGTTACGTATCCCGCACCGGCGCCACCGACCGCAGCCGCTCGATCAAGGGCGGCAGTGCGTCGATCACGTAGTCGATCTCCTCGACTGTCGTGCCACGGCCCAGGGTGAAGCGGATCGAGCCGATCGCCCGCTCCGGCGGCAGCCCGAGCGCCAGCAGCACATGCGACGCCTCCAGCGAGCCGCTGGTGCAGGCCGATCCGCTGGAGGCCGCGATCCCCTGCTGATCGAGCAGCAGCAGCACGCTCTCGCCCTCGACCCCGGCGAAGGCGATGTTGGCGTTGTTCGGCAGGCGCTGCGTGGGGTGGCCGTTGAGTGAGGCGCCCGGCACCCGCTCTAGCACCCCGGCGACCAGCCGATCGCGCAGAGCTGCGGTGTGCGCCACGTACTGCCGGCGCTCCGCCTCGGCCTGGCGCAGCGCGGCCGCCAGCCCGACGATCCCCGGCACGTTCTCCGTCCCGGCGCGGCGGCGGCGCTCCTGCCCGCCCCCGTTGATCTGCGGCAGCAGCGGTGTGCGGTTGCGCACGTACAGCGCGCCGACCCCCTTGGGGCCGTAGAACTTGTGCGCGGAGATGGTGAGCAGATCGACGTTCAGTTCGCGCACATTCAGCGGCAGCGCGCCAGCGGCCTGCACCGCATCGGTGTGGAACGGGATGCTGCGCTCACGACAGATCGTGCCAAGCTCGGCGATCGGCTGCAGCGTGCCGATCTCGTTGTTGGCGTACATGACTGACACCAGCACCGTGTCCGGGCGGATCGCCGCGCGCAGGTCATCCGGCGCGACGATCCCGTCGCGCCCGACCGGGAGCAGGGTTACCTCGAAGCCGCTCGCCTGCAGGGCCTCGACGGCGTGGAGCACGGCGTGATGCTCGATCGCACTGGTGATCACGTGTGCGCCGCGGCCGGCCGCGCGCTGCGCCAGCGCCACGCCCTTGACCGCCAGATTGTCGGCCTCGGAGCCGCCGCTGGTGAAGACGATCTCCTTGGCGCTCGCACCGAGCACCGCCGCGACCGTATCGCGCGCCTCGTCGAGCGCGTCGAGCGCGGCGCGGCCGGGCCGGTGGATGCTCGACGGGTTGCCAAAGTGCTCGCCGAAGAACGGCAGCATCGCGGCGAGCACGCGCTCGTCCAGCGGTGTCGTCGCGGCGTGGTCGAGATAGATCAGGCGATCGGCCATGGGGCGCTCCTCGGCAGGTGGTTTCCAGGCGGAATGCCCATTCCGCCTGACACACGGATTGTAGCACCGTGCGCAGGGGCGGTCAAACCGCTCTTGCTGATGGGCGTGCCGCACAGGGTCTGGAGGGCGGGGTTCAGCGAGCGGGCTTTCTCAGGCTGTCGCCCGTGTGTGCCTGACACACGACGTTCCGGTGTAATGCTTCTCCTATGCTCCGCTAATGCGGTGTTGACATTTTTGCATACATCATGCAGCGGGGAGGTGTTGGAGAGGTGCCTCCCGGACGGGCGGCGGCGCATCGTCCGCCCAACCCGCTCGCTTCAGATCGCTGCTGGGATCGAGCAGTGGGCTGGTACAATAGTATCGCGACGCAGCGTGCATGGTCAGGCCACCTGAAAGCGGCACCGGATCGCGCCTGAGGGGAGCGCGACGGTGGGGATGTCTGGCACAGCGCGGCTGGCCGGCGCCGTAGCTGGCATACCGTGTGTTTCGGCCGGCTGCGGCGCCAGCCGCCCGGCAGACCAGGTGCAGGCAAGTGAGGCGGTGATGGAATTTAAGGATTATTACGCGGTCCTGGGTGTTGCGCCCGATGCCGACGAGCAGGCGATCAAGCGGGCGTACCGCGCGCTGGCGCGCGAGCACCACCCGGACGTCAACCCCGGCGACAAGCGGGCCGAGGAGCGCTTCAAGGAGATCAACGAGGCGTATCAGGCACTGAGCGACCCGGAGCGCCGCAAGAAGTACGACGAGCTGCGCCGCCAGTATCAGCAGTGGCAGCAGCGCGGCGGGCCGCGCCAAGATTTCCGCTGGAGCGATTGGGAGGCCGCGCCGGGGCAGCGGGTGCATGTGCAAAGCGTGTCGCCGGAGGATCTGGAGGATATGTTCGGCGGGGATGCCGCGTTCTCGGAGTTTTTCAGCTCGATCTTCGGCCAGGCCAGCCCCCGCGCCGGCCGCGCGGCCCGCCCACGCCGCGGGCGCGACCTGGAGCTGCCGGTCGAGATCACGCTCGACGAGGCCTTCCACGGCACGACCCGCACTATCCAGGTCGGCGACCGGACGATCGAAGCACGCATCCCGCCCGGCGTCCGCGACGGCGCCCGGGTGCGGTTGGCCGGCCAGGGAAGCCCCGGCGCGGCCGGCGGCGCCCCCGGCGACCTGTACCTGCTGGTCGAGGTCGCGCCGCACCCCCGGTTTGAGCGCGACGGCGACGACCTGACCTGCGATGTGGACGTGGATATCTTCACCGCGGCGGCCGGCGGCGAGGTGCGTGTACCGACACTTGATGGCGTGGTACGGCTGAAGATCCCGCCACGCACCCAGGCCGGCAAGACCTTCCGCCTGCGCGGGAAGGGCATGCCACGCCCCGGTAAGCCGTCCGAGCGCGGCGACCTGTATGCTCGCGCGCGGCTGGTGCTGCCGGAGCCGTTGAGCGATGACGAAGTGCGGACGTTGCGCGATCTGGCAGCGCGGCGCACTGCGAAGGAGACGGTGTGATGGACGAGGACCGTCTGTTCACCCTGGAAGAGGCGGCGGCAGCCTGCGGCATGGATGTGCCGGTGGTGCGCCGCTACGCCGAGCTTGGCCTGGTCGCCCCGGCGGGCGGTTACACCGCCGAGCAGCTGGCGGAGCTGCGGCGCGCCCGCCGGCTGGCATCCGATCTCGACCTCGACCACGCGGCGGTCGCGATCATCCTGCGGATGCGGCGGCGCATCCTTGCGCTTCAGGCGGAGATGCGCCGGCTCGAGCGCGAGCTTCGCGCGGCGCATCGCCCATCTGGCTTGGGCGGCTGGACCGAGGCAGAATGGTACGACGATACCCCGCCGCGCTAACATTCCACTAATACTCCGCTAGCGCGCATCTAACACATCTCGGCTATCTACACCAGCGAACAGCGCATGGGGCGGCCAGGTGGACCCTGGCCGCCCCGGGTGCGCGTCCGGCTTTCGCCGCTGCCGTGGCGTTGTGCCCGGTAGCCATGCCCTCGCCGGCCGCCCAGACCGCCCCGCCGCGACGGCCGGCGCGGTTCTCCCCGGCGCGCGCCTGCGAGGGGATAGGGTCTCGGTCCATAGGTCGTGGTTCTTGGGAGGAAGCCTATGCTGCATGTCCAACCGCTCGGCGATCGCGTTGTCGTCAAGCCCAAGCCCCGCGAGGAAAAGACCAAGGGCGGCATCTATCTGCCGGATACCGCCAGCAAAGAGCGCCCGATGCAGGGCGAGGTGTTGGCGGTCGGGCCGGGGCGGCTGCTTGAGCGCGGTGAGCGTCTGCCGATGAGCGTTCGTGTCGGCGACCAGGTGCTGTTCGCCAAATACGCCGGGACGGAATACAAGATCGACGACGAAGAATACCTGATTCTTTCCGAGAAGGATATCTTGGGCATCATCGAATCCTGATCTGTTCCAACGACCGCGAGTTGCAGGAGGAACGACAAGCGATGGCTGCGAAACAGGTTATCTTTCACGAGCAGGCCCGGCATGCCCTGCATGCCGGTGTAGTCACACTGGCGCAGGCCGTGCGCACCACGCTGGGGCCGAAAGGGCGGAATGTCGCGCTGGACAAGAAATGGGGCGCGCCAACCGTGACGCACGACGGCGTGACGGTCGCCAAGGAGATCGAGCTGAAGGATCCGTTCGAGAATATCGGCGCGCAGCTGCTGAAGCAGGCCGCCAGCAAGACCAACGATGTCGCCGGTGACGGCACGACCACCTCGACGGTTCTGGCGCAGGCGATCGTGGACGAGGGGATGAAGTTGGTGGCGGCCGGCGCCAACCCGCTGCTGATCAAACGCGGGCTGGACCGCGCCGTCCAAGCGCTCACCGCCGAGATCAAGCGCCAGGCCATCCCGGTCAAGGGCCGCGATGAGATCGCCCAGATCGCGACGATCTCGGCCCAGGACCCGGAGATCGGTGAGTTGCTGGCGACGATCATGGACAAGGCCGGACGCGACGCGGTGATCACGGTCGAGGAAGGCAAGGGCACCACGCTGGAGCACGAACTGGTCGAAGGGATGCAGTTCGACCGTGGGTACATCTCGCCGTACTTCGTCACCGACCAGGCGCAGATGGTCGCGGAGCTGGATGAGCCGTACATTCTGATCACCGACCGCAAGATCAGCGCGATCACCGACCTGGTGCCGGTGCTGGAGGCGGTGCTGCAGAGCGGCAAGAAAGATTTGCTGATCATCGCCGAGGATGTGGAAGGCGACGCGCTGGCCACGCTGGTGGTGAACAAGCTGCGCGGCACACTGAACGCCCTGGCGGTCAAGGCGCCCGGGTTCGGCGACCGGCGCAAGGCCATGCTGCAGGATATCGCCATCCTTATCGGTGGCACGGTGATCTCCGAGGAGATCGGCCGCAAGCTCGACAGCGCCAAGATCGAGGATCTGGGCCGGGCGCGGCGGGTGCGCGCCGACAAGGATGAGACGATCATCGTGGAAGGCCGCGGCGACAGCAAGGCCATCCAGGCCCGGATCGCCCAGATCAAGCAGCAGATCGAGACGACCACCAGCGACTACGACCGCGAGAAGCTGCAGGAGCGCGCGGCCAAGCTCTCCGGCGGCGTGGCGGTGATCAAGGTTGGCGCGCCGACCGAGCCGGAGATGAAGGAGCGCAAGGCACGGGTGGAGGACGCGCTGCATGCGACCCGCGCCGCGGTGGATGAGGGGATCGTGCCGGGCGGCGGCGTGGCCTACCTGAACTTGATCGGCGCGTTGGATGGCGTCGAGACGCGCTTCGACGAGGAGCGCATGGCGCTGAACATCCTGCGCCGGGCGTTGGAGGAGCCGGCGCGCCAGATCGCCCGCAACGCCGGTGAGGACGGCGCGGTGGTCATCGAAGAGATCCGCCGGCGGCAGAAGGAGACCGGCAACCGCATGATCGGCTTCGACGCGATGCGTGGCGACTATGGCGACCTGGCGGCCTGGGGGATCATCGACCCGGCCAAGGTGGTGCGCACCGCGCTGGAGAACGCGGTCAGCGTCGCCGGCATGATCCTCTCGACCGACGCGCTGATCACCGAGCTACCGGAGCCGAAGAAGCAGAGCGCGGCGCCCACGCCGGAGATGGACTACTAGCGGCCACGCCGGCCCCACAAAGGGATGTGAAGCCGTGGCGGGCTTCACATCCCTTTCGTTGCGGGAGGGGGAGCCGCGCGTAGGACAAATATCCTGCTTCCATCCTTACTACTTGTCCGATATAGTGTCAGCGTAGCATTCCTCGACGGCCGCCGGATATGTGCGGAGATCGACCTGAGAGGCACCCTATGAAACGTTTCCCCCTTCCCGCACTTATGGCCTCCCTGTTCGGCATGGTTGCCGCCCTGGTCCTGTTGGCCGCTTCGCCAGCCGCCACACGCGCTTCTGTGGCCTGGACCCCGCCCGCAGCCTATATCAACCTTCCAGCTGTCGTCAGGGATACGGCGCTGTTCGCGACAGCCACGCCAACCCCGCCGTCGCCGGCGTGGCTGGTCCTCGTCAATGAGTATCGCGCGATGGCCAAACTGCCGCCTGTCAGCGAAGATACGTATCTGAGCCGTGGGGATTGGTTACACGCTCGCTACACGGTAAAGAACGATCTTGTAAGCCACTCCGAGGATCCAAACAACCCGTGGTATACGCCTGACGGTTTGCTCGCTGCACAATCGAGCAATATCACGAGTCATTATCGTTCTGATGCATCTGACCAATACGCGGTCGACTCGTGGATGCAAGCGCCCTTTCATGCGGTTGGCATCCTTGATCCCCGGTTGCAGCGGGTCGGTTACGGGGCCTACCATGAAGAGGATGGGGGAATACAGATGGCCGCCGCACTTGACGTTCTGCGTGGGAGGGTCTGGAACGCTCCCCCATCTGTTGTCTTTCCTGTTAAGTGGCCATCCGATGATACCGTTGTTCCGTTGGCAAGACATGAAGGGGAGGAACCCGACCCGCTCACGAGCTGCCCCGGTTATCAGCGACCGAGTGGTCTGCCTATCATTCTCCAGATCGGAACCGGATATAATACGCCGAATGTGACAGCCTCATCCCTTATGCAGGGGAATACAGCCCTTGACCACTGTATATTCGATGAGACGAACTATTATAACCCCGAACCTTCCCGGCAAGACAGTGTACGCCGTACTTTACAGAACCGCAATGCAATCATCTTAATTCCGCGGAATCCCCTCGTGCTAGGGATGCGCTACACTGTTTCTATTACTGTCAATGGGCGAACCTCTACGTGGTCGTTCAAGGTGCCAGATTCGGCCAGGAGGCTGTCGTATGTCGACTTTGGGCCGGGTATTCGGCCTAGATCGGCTCTATCCGGGTGGCTAGACGGCTGAATTGTAGTGAAATGCTGATCCCCTGACAGTTTTACGGAAGGCTGCCCAATGCGGTATCCTGGACGTGGCAGAACCACCAACCACGAGACAGGAGACCGACAATGGGCAGCAGTTTCGCATTATACACCCGACTGTTCGCCACCGTGGTGCGGCTCTGCCGC
>JBHOQX010000043.1:0-17186 GCA_042408595.1 Roseiflexaceae bacterium
CGGTCGGCGCGGCGCTGGGCGCCTGGGTTGGGGCCGGGCTCGGCGCGAGCGTCGGCGCCTGAGCCGCGGCGGGCGCGGCCGTCGTCGGCGCGGTGGTCGCGGTGGCGGCCGGGGCCTGCGCCGGCGAGCCGACCACCAGCACGATGACGGTGTTGGAGTAGGCCGGTGCGGGCAGGCCGGTGTAGGCCAGCCGCGCCTGCGCGACGATCTGCGTGTTCAACGCGACATCGCGCTTGATCCGCGCCCTGATGCCGATCTCGAGCGCCTCGCCCGGCGCGAGCGAGCCCAGCTTCAGCGACACGCGGTTCCCCTCGACTTTCGGATCGCCGCCGCGATTGGATGTCGCGCTGATCCCTTCCAGATTCGCCGGCATGTCGGTGAAGACCTCCAGGTCGGTGAACGGCGCGTCGCCGGCCCGGCGGTTGTTCTGCACGGCGATGACGTAGAACAGTTCCTGGCCGGGGAAGGCGCTGCCCCAGTCGCTGCCCATCTGGAAGTACAGCCCGGTGCGCGCGTCTGGCGTGGCGGTCGGCGCGGGTGTCTCGGTCGGCGCGGGGCGAGCCGCGGGCGGCCGCGGGCGTGGCGCGCCGCCGGCCGGACGGGTCGTCGGCGGGAGGACGCCGGGCAGCGCCTCGGGCGTCGGTGGCAGGATGGGCAGCGCCGGGCCGCCACCACCGCCACCGCCGGACGAGCCACCACCACCGCCACCGCCGCCACCGCCCTGTGTCGGCACGGGCGGGCTGGTTGGCGCGGGCGGGCTGGTCGGCGCAGGGCCGCTGGTCGGCGGCGGGCCTGGGTTGGCCGTCGGGTTGATCGGTGCGCCGGTCACCTCCACAATGACCGGATCGGACGACGCAGTGTTGCTCAGGTCGTCCTGCGCCGCGGCCTGGTTGATGATCCGCGTATTTCCGCCGGTGGTCGGCTTCACCCGGACGGTGATGCTGATCCGTGCCGGGCGCGACTGGTCGGTCGTGACGTTACAGATCACCGTCTGCCCGAGCGTGCAGCTTCCGGTGCTCTGGCTCACCGCCACCGGCTCCAGGTTGCTGTCGAGCTGGTCGCGTACTTGCACCGTCCGCTGCGCTGCGCCGGCGCTGGAGACCGAAAGCGCGTAGCTGAACTCCTGGCCGGGCTGGGCGCTCGCCAGCGAGGCGACCTTCTCCAGCGAGAGCGGCGGGCCGGGGATGGTCGTCGGCGACGGGCCCGGCGTGTTGGTCGCCGTCGGCGGCGGGCCGCTGGTGGCGGTCGGCGGGCTGGTCGGCGCGGGCCCGGTCGTCGGCGTCTCGCTCGGGGTTGGCGAGGGGCCGCTGGTCGCCGTGGCGGTGGGCGTGGGCGAGGGGCCGCTGGTCGCCGTGGCGGTGGGCGTGGGTGAGGGGCCGCTGGTCGCCGTGGCGGTGGGCGTGGGCGAGGGCGCGGGCGTGCTGGTTGGCGGGCTGGTCGGCACGACGCTGCCGGCGGGGGTGGGCGTGCTGGTGGGCACGCGGTTGACCGCGGGCGTGCCGGCCGGCGGCTGGCCGCGCGGCGCGGCCGGCGCGAGCGCCGGGTTCACCCAGCGGTAGGCTTCCGCGTAGAGCGGAAAGGCGATCAGCGCGATGCTGACGGCGAGCAGCAAAATCTCGAGCGGCGTCCATCGTGCGGGGCCGCGCCCGGGTGTCGTCGTCGCGCGCCGGCGAAACAGCCGATTCATGCCTCATCCTTCCCGCCGTCTGGCTACGAGAGCGGCTTCGAGCCGACCAGATCGGCGACCACTACCAACCGCTGGGTGTCCCAGTTGGTGCAGGTAAGCAGCGTGAGCACCGGGGTTGTTGTCGGGTTCAGCACCTCGACCTGCGTCGGCCAGACGGCCGTCGAGCTGCGGACTCTGTAGTGATAGCGCCAGCCGCCGGCGTCGAGATAGATGTCGTCGCCGGGGTTGAGCTTGTTCAGGTCGCGGAAGACCGCGCCGCGCAGGCCGGCGTGCCCGGCGAGCGCTGTGTTGCCGTTCGCGCCGGGCAGGGCGGTGCCGTGCATATAGCCGGCGGCATAGTCGGCCACCTCCCACGCGCCGTCGATCACGAACACTTCTTTGACCGGGGTGTCGAGGCCGATCGCCGGGATGAGCAGCCGGCTGGGCTGCGGCGCCGCGGGGATGACCGGGGCATTGTTCCGCCCGCTCCCCGGCGCGATGAAATCGTCCGGTGCCCGCTCCTGCGCCATGTCCGGCGTGGTGAAGGGGAGCGGCGCGCCGACCGCCGGCGGCTGGCCAGCGGGAGCGGCGTCCGGCGGCTGGCGAGCGGGCGCAGCCGTGGGCGCGGCGGCGGCCTGAGCCGGGGTGGCGGGTGTTTGCCACTCGTACAACCAGTCGCGCAATGGGCCGTCGGCGAACCAGTAAAGGAAGATCACCAGCGCGGCGGCCAGCAGGCCCCATTCGACGTATCGCAGCGCGCTGTCCGCCCAGGTGCGGCGCAGAAAGCCGCGCAGGGCGTGCTCGCGCTGCTCGGCGACCGAGCGCAGCGCGACCGGTGCGGGGAGCGCCTCCTCGGCGGGCCTGGGCGGCGTAGCGAGCAGCTCGGCGAGCAGCTCCAGCTCCGGGTCGGCGAGCGTACGGCGCGTGGCCCCGCCGGATGATTCCAGGAGGCTACCGAGCAGATCGAACGATTGGCGGCCGCCCGCGGGCCGGCGCTGTGGCTGGCTGGTCATCCGGACGTTCTCGAAGCGCGCTGCGGCACACGCCTGCCATGCCTACCCGGATTATACATTGGGCTTGGCAGCATTGCAATAGGACAATGGTACACAATGGCTTCCGTGCCGGGTAGGAGCCAGCGAAGTGTAAAGCGAAACGTCAAACGAGCGATGCAGGAATATCCGCTCCGACCGCCGCTGTGACGGTCGGAAAGCCATCGTGCCGCAGCAACACCGCCAGGCCGCGGGCGATCTCGCCGGCCAGGCCGGGGCCGCAGTAGATCATGCCGGTGTAGAGCTGCACGAGCGAGGCCCCAGCGCGGATGTGGCCGTAGGCGTCTTGGGCGCACGCCACCCCGCCCACGCCGATGACCGGCAGCCGGCCAGCGGTAGCGCGGTGCAGGTAGGCGATGACCTCGCGCGCGCGCCCGGCGAGCGGGCGGCCGCTCAGCCCGCCCGTCTCGTGGCGCAGCGGCGAGCGCAGGCCGTCGCGCGCTGTGGTGGTGTTGCCGGCGATCAGTCCGGCGATCCCTGTTTCCAGCGCCACGGCGATCACATCATCGAGCCGGGCGGCGGGCTCGTCCGGCGAGAGCTTGAGGAAGATCGGGCGCGGGCGCGCCAGGCGGGAGTTGCGCCCGGCCAGCGCGGCGAGCAGGTCGGTCAGCGCCGTCCGCTCGTGCAGCCGGCGCAGCCCCGGGGTGTTCGGCGATGAGATGTTGACGGTGACATAATCCGCCAGCGGCGCGAGCGCGACAAATGCCGCCAGGTAGTCCTCCACCGCCCGCTCCAGCGGCGTGTCGCGGTTTTTGCCGATGTTGACGCCCAGGATGCAGGGTGGAGGACAGGGGACGGAGGACGATGGACGATGGACGATGGACGATGGACGATGGACGATGGGCGGTGAGTGGTGGGCGGTAACGCCGTCTCCCCCTGTGCCGATCTTCCGCTCACCTTCTCGCCGCTTCAGCCTCCGGGCGACAGCAACCATCCCCTCGCTGTTGAAGCCGAGTCGGTTGATCAGTGCCGTGTCCTCCGGCAGGCGGAACATGCGCGGCTTTGGGTTGCCCGGCTGCGGCCGGGGCGTGACTGTGCCGACCTCGACATGGCCAAAGCCGAGCGCGGCCATCGGGGCGGCGAGCACGCCGCGCTTGTCGAAGCCGGCGGCCAGGCCGATCGGGTTGGCGAAGCGCAGCCCGGCGCACTCGACGGCCAGGATCGGGTCGTCCCAGGCGTACAGCGCCCGCAGCAGCGGCAGCGCGCCCGGCGCCCGCGCCGCTGCGGCCAGCAGCCCGGTCACCAGATCGTGGGCGCGCTCCGCTTCCAGGCGGAAGAGCAGCGGTTTGAGGAGTTCATAGATCATCGTTTCGACACCAGGGCCGCCCGGCGTGCGCTCGCGGCCAGCCCACGCCTTGCGCTGGCGCAAACCCGTGCCGGGGAGGCGTTCCATCCGGCAAGGCTCGCGTTCGTCGTGCGTCCGCTGTCTGCGGTGCTACGCCGCCCGCACCTCCCGGCGGATCTGCTCGCGCAGCACATCGATCGCCGCCAGGTCGCCACTGGGGCGCTCGTAGAACCAGTGCTCCCAGCCGTTGCAGACGGGCAGCCCGCCCACCAGGGCGCCGATGCGGTGGATGGAGCCGCGCGCGCCGGAGGCGGCCCGCAGCGAGCCGTCCGCCAGGACGGTGGCCGTGGCGTCGGGGCGGCGGTTGAAATAGAGGGTCGCCCCGGGCAGGAGCAGGCCACGCTCCAGCAGCGCCGCGAACGGCACGCGGGATGCGCTGCGGCGGGTCTCGTAGCGCCCGTACACCTCGTCGTCCGCGCCGGGCTGTGGCTCCCGCGCGATCCGCGCGCGCGCCGCCGCGATATAGCCGGCATCCTGCTCGATACCGATGAACCGCCGGCCAAGCCGCTTCGCTACCGCACCGGTCGTTCCGGTGCCGAAGAACGGGTCGAGCACGATATCGCCCGGGTGCGAGCTGGCAAGGATGACGCGATAGAGCAGCGCCTCGGGCTTCTGCGTGGCGTGCAGCTTGCGGCCGCCGGCGCGCAGCCGCTCCGTGCCGGCGCAGATCGGCAGCTCCCAGTCGCTGCGCATCTGCTTCTCGTCGTTCATCATCTTCATCGCGTGGTAGTTGAAGGTGTAGCGGCGCTGCTCGCGCGATTTTTTACACCACAGCAGCGTTTCGTGCGCGTTCGCGAATCGTACGCCGCGGAACTGCGGTGTTGGATTCCGCTTGATCCAGACGACATCGTTCAGCATCCAGAAGCCGAGATTCTGCATGATCGCGCCGACGCGGTAGATGTTGTGGTACGAGCCGATCACCCAGATCGTGCCGGTGTCTTTCAGCACTCGGCGGCATGCCGTCAGCCATTCGGTGGTGAAGCGGTCGTAGGCGGCGAAGTCGGCGAACCGGTCCCAGGGGTCATCGACGCCGGCCACCCGGCTGGCGTCCGGCCGCAGCAACTCGCCGCCGAGTTGCAGGTTGTAGGGCGGGTCGGCGAAGATCAGGTCAACGCTTTGTTCCGGGAGCGCCGCCAGCACCTCGCGGCAGTCCCCGTGGTAGATATGGTCGAGCAGCATCGCGGGCCTCGCGCGGCAGATGCCCGTGGGCGGGCGGCGCTCGCCGCCGTGGACGCGCCGGACGGGCGGGCCGCCTGCACCTGTCGGGTACACTTATACCACGGATGGCAAGTGGGTATGCGCCACATCGCCGCAGTACACCCGCTAGCACCCGGCGGCCAGGTCGCGCAGGTCGAACACCGGGCCGTCGGTGCAGCGCAGCCGCGGACCGCGCCGCGTCTCGACGGTGCAGACGGCGCACGCCCCGACGCCACAGACCAGCGGGCCATCGAGCAGCACCGTCGCGTAGCCGCGCTCCCAGCGGTATTTCGCCGTGTGCACCGCTGCGCTCAGCGCCGGCAACTGCGCCGCCGGCAGCGCCGCGCAGAGTTGATCCGTCCAGGAGAAGAGCGACTGAAGGCCAGCGCCTGGAGGCTGGAGGTCGGGCGCCCGGTCTCCTTTCTGCCGGTCTCCCTTTCGCTTTTTCCTCCGGTCTTCCCCCGCGGTGCCGCCCGGCTGCGCGAAGAGGCGTGCCGCCGCCCCGACCACGCTCTGGTACTCGACCTCGGCGGGGAGCAGAAACGGCGGCGGCAGGAGTTCGGCGGTGGGCGCGCCAGCCAGCAGCGCCACAGCGCAGCCGCGTGCCACGGCCCGGGCGGCGAGCAGTAGCAGCGCCGCCAACCCCGGCCCCTCGCCGATCAGCAGCAGGGTGCGGGTGCGCCGCTCGAGCACGAACGGCTGGCCGAACGGCCCGAGCGCGTCGATCTGATCGCCGGTGCGGGCACGGGCCAGCCAGCGCAGCCCCCGCTCGTCCGGAGCGTAGAGCAGGCCGACCTGGCCGAGCCGCTCGTCCGCCGCGGCCAGCAACAGCGCCCGGCGCAACAGCGGGTCGTCGCTTCCCGGCTCGGCGCAGCGCAGCAGCAGATACTGGCCGGGCCGCGCCGCCCTGGCCAGCCCGGGGGCGTGCAGCGTCAGCCAGCGCAGCCCGCCGGCCGCCCGCTGGTCGGCGACAGTGAGAGGGGAGTGGTGCATACAAATACAGAATGATGAATGATGGACGATGAGCGGTGAGTACGCTCCAAGAATTCATCTTTCATCATTCATCATTCGTCAAGCAGCCCTTCCAGCCGCGAGGCGGGGCGGAGCACGTCCGTGCCCGCGCCGAAGTTGCCGCGCCGGTAGACGACCTGCCCCGCCGCCATCGTCAGCATCACCTGGCCCTTCAATTGCTGGCCGACGATCGGCGAGTTCTTGCCCTTCGACACGAACTCGCGCATGTCCACTACCCAGCTCTGGTCCGGGTCGAAGATCACGATATCGGCCCGCGAGCCGGGCCGCAGCGTCGCCGGGGCGCGGCCCAGCACGGCCGCCGGCCCCTCGGTCAGTCTGGCGATCAACTGGACGAGGTCCATCTCGCCGCGGTGGACAAGCGTCATCACCAGGCCGAAGGCTGTCTCCAGGCCGGAGATGCCAGGCGCGGCCAGGCCGTACTCGCACTCCTTGTCCACCTGGCTGTGCGGGGCATGGTCGGTCGCGATCGCATCGATCGTGCCGTCGCGTAGGCCCTCGATCAGCGCCTCGACATCCTCCTCGCTGCGCAGCGGCGGGCTGACGCGCGTACTGGTGTCGTAGGGCGGCAGGAGCGACGGGTCGAGCCAGACCGGCAGGTTCAGGCCCGGCTCGCTGCGGCGTCGCCGGGCGCGGCCCCCGGCCTCGCGGCGCGGCGCGGCCTCCGGGGGCTGCCAGGGCTCCAGCGAGCCGAGCACCCAGCGGTCGGTGAGCGTCAGGTGGTGCGGAGTCGCCTCGGCGGTGACGCGCACGCCGCGCTCCCTGGCGGCGCGGATGAGCGCCACGCCGCCGGCGGTGCTGACGTGGCAGATGTGGATGTGCGCCCCGGTCGCCTCGGCGAGCGCGATGTCGCGGGCGATCTGCACCTCCTCAGCGGCTGCAGGATAACCGGGCAGGCCCAGCCGGGTGCTGACCGCGCCCTCGTGCATCGCCCAGCCGCGGCTGAGGGCCAGATCCTCGCAATGGCTCATGATCGGCACGCCGAGCATCGCGGCGTAGGCCAGGGCGTTGCGCATCACCGCCGGGTCGCTCACCGGGCTGCCGTCGTCGCTGAAGGCGATACAGCCGGCCTCGACCAGCTCGGCCATCTCGGTGAGCGCCTTGCCCTCGCGCCCGAGGGTGATCGCGCCGATCGGCTCGACGCGCACCACCCCGCGCCGCCGCGCCGTCTCGCGCACCTGTCGCACCACGGCGGCGCGGTCGTGGGGCGGGTGGGTGTTCGGCATGGCGCAGATCGTTGTAAAGCCGCCGCGCGCCGCGGCCTGCGTGCCGGTGGCGATCGTCTCCTTGTGCTCCTCGCCCGGCTCGCGCAGGTGGACGTGCAGGTCGATGAAGCCGGGCGCGATCACGGCGCCACGGGCGTTGATCACCTCCAGCCCCTCGCCGAGCGGCCCGACCTCCGCGCCCATGTCGGCCAGGTCGAAGACCTGCGTCACTTTGCCGTCCTCGACCAGCACGTTCCCGACCGTGGCAACACGCTGGGCCGGGTCGATGATGCTGCCGTTTTTAATGAGGTAGCGCATACGTTCTCCGTTGCGGATGTTCGATTCCAGATCGGCCGATGTGTATGTATGGTGGGGGGCCGGGCCTCCCCTCGCACACGGGCAGGCGGCCATCGTGACAACCCATGCGCGTTTCGTCCCCACTCCTCGGCCCCTTGCCCGCGCGCGGGGAGGGGGCAAGGCTTTTGGGGGGCGGTTTTTCTGCTGATGTGGCCGGGCGCCCGCGGCCCTACCGCCATCTCCACCCCCTCCCTCACGTGTGCGGGAGGGGGCAGGGGGTGGGGGCCGGGCTGGCGCCTGGGACGCGCATGCAACCTACCCCGGTAAGGGTCGGAGGGTGAGCGCCTGCGCGAGAGCGCCACATGCGCCGTGGGGATTAACATCTCTTATCTGCGATCTGCGATTGAATGCCCCGCCAGCCGGTACAACAGCGCCATCCGCACGGCGACGCCGTTCGTCACCTGCGCTTCGATCACCGACTGGGCGCTGGTGGCGACATCGGGCATGATCTCGACCTCCTCGTTCATCGGGCCGGGGTGCATCACGATGCAGTGCGGGGCCGCCAGCCGCACCCGCTCGGCGGTGATCGCGAAGAAGCGGCTGTACTCGCGCAGCGATGGAAGCAGCCCGCTCTGCATCCGCTCCTTCTGCAAGCGCAACGTCATCACTACATCCGCCCCGGCGAGGCACTCGTCCAGGTCGGCGGAGATGTGCAGATCGGGCCAGGTCGCCTTCCAGAACGCCGCCGGGCCGATCAGCGTCTGCGGCGCGCAGAGGGTCACGCGCGCGCCCATCGCGCGGAAGCCCCAGATGTTCGAGCGAGCGACCCGCGAATGCAGGATATCGCCGACGATTACCACCTTCAGCCCTTCGATCCGGCCCAGGCGCTCCTGGACGGTGAACAGGTCGAGCAGCGCCTGCGACGGATGGGCGTGCCGCCCATCCCCGGCGTTGATCACCGAGCCGCGGAAGTGCTGCGCCGCCAGGTATGGCGCGCCGGACTGGGCATGACGCAGCACCAGGATATCCGTCCCGAGCGCCTGGAGCGTCCGCACCGTGTCCACCAGCGACTCGCCCTTCTCGACGCTGCTGCCGCGGGCGGTCATATTGACGACATTGGCCGACAGTGCCTTGCCGGCCAGTTCGAACGAGATGCGGGTGCGCGTGCTTTCCTCAAAAAAGACATTCGCGATGGTGATGCCACGCAGTGCCGGCACCTGCTTGATCGAACGGCCGAGCACCTCCTTCATGCTCTGCGCCGTCTCGAGAATCTCGGCGATCTCCGCGCGGTTGAAGTCGTCCAGGTCAAGGACGTGCCGGCGGCGGGCGGTCGTTGGCGTCGAGGCTGGTGTCATAGCAGGTGCTCCGGCGGCTGGCTGGCAGAGCGGCGGCGGGCATCGGACGATGGGCGATGAGCGACGGATGATAGACGATGGACGATGGACGAAATAAGCCCGGCCACGATCCCGGTCGTCCCATGACTGAGCGACCCACATTCGTCTTTCGCATTCGTCGTCATTGGCCGCTACCGCACGATAAACACCCCGTCCTCGCCGCCGTCCACCTCGTACAGGCGGGTTTCGATCCGCTCCTCGCGGGCGGTCGGCACGTTCTTGCCGACGAACTCGGCGCGGATGGGCAGCTCCCGGTGGCCCCGGTCGATCAGCACGGCGAGCTGGATGCGCGCCGGGCGGCCCAAGTCGGTCAGCGCGTCGAGCGCGGCGCGCACGGTGCGGCCGGTGTAGAGCACGTCGTCCACCAGCACCACGACGCGATCGGTGATGTCCACCGGGATGCTGGTGCCGTGCACCACCGGGGCCGGGCCGCGCTGGGCCAGGTCGTCGCGATAGAGCGTGATATCGAGCGTGCCGACCGGCACGTGCTGCCCCTCGACTTCGGCCAGTGTCGCGGCGATGCGCTGGGCGAGCGGCACGCCGCGGCGGCGGATACCGACCAGCACCACATCGCGCACGCCCTCGTTGCGCTCGGCGATCTCGTGGGCGATGCGGGTGATTGCGCGGCGGATGTCGTCCGCGGTTAAAATCTGCTTTTCAGCCATGGGCGGCCTCGTGCGGCACCAAAAAGCCCCGGGCCTGCCAGCAGGCAGGCGGGGCGGAATCGTCGGATCGCCAAAAGCGGCTCGCGTCGGCGCGCATCTCACGTGTCCCTTTCCGGCCTCACGGGGCCGAATTAAAGGTTACGCGGACTATAGCACGGCGCGGGGCGGCTGTCAATGTGCGCGGCGCCCAAGGGTCCGCCAGGGGTCGGCGTGGAAGCGCCCCGCCGCGCCGCCCCCGATGGTACAATGGACGCCGCCGGCTCATACGCGGGTGCGCTGGCCGGCGGGCGGAGGCCGAGATGCTGCAACAGCGGGGGCGCCGATGGCCAAACAGTACGATGCGATCACCGATGAGCTGCGGGCGTGGATCGAAGCGCAGCATATGTTCTTTGTCGCCAGCGCGCCGCTGAGCGCGGAGGGGCATGTGAATGTCTCGCCGAAAGGGCTCGACACCTTCCGCATCCTCGGGCCGCGGCGCGTCGCCTATCTGGACCTGACGGGGAGCGGCAACGAGACCTCGGCGCACCTGCAGGAGAACGGGCGGATCACGTTCATGTTCTGCGCCTTCGCCGGGCCGCCGCGCATCCTGCGGCTCTATGGCCGCGGCCAGACGGCGCTGCCCGGCTCGCCGCTCTGGGCCGAACTGCGCCCGCTGTTCCCCGATCTGCCCGGTGCGCGGCAGATCATCGCCGCCGACATCCACCGCGTGCAGACATCCTGCGGCTTCGCCGTGCCGAATTACACCTACTGCGGCCAGCGCGACACGCTCATCCGCTGGGCGGAGAACCGCGGCGAGGCCGGGCTGGAGGCGTACCGGCGCGAGAAGAACACGGCGAGCCTGGATGGGCTGCCGACGCCGCTGGGCGATGGCCGGTAGTGCGCGCTCGCCGGACGTTTCGCGCGCCGTTTGCATTTCCCGGGAACGTCTTCGGCATGGGCGTCTAGGTACGCGCGTCGGCACGACTGATCCGTGACTCCTGACCCTGTCACTGCGCCGCACACGCACGATGCCTGTCGAACTCGCCCCCCACAATCCGTACGGCCTCGCCCTCCGTGCGCCGGTGCTGGCCGCCGCCGGTTGCCTTGGCTATGGGGTTGAGTACGCCCGGCTGGTCGACCTGGAGCGGCTCGGCGCGGTCGTGACCCGCACGACGACGCTGCACCCGCGGCGCGTCGCCCGGCCCCCCCGGCTGATCGAGACCCCTGCCGGATTGCTGGCGGTCGGCCCATGGCCGAACCCGGGCCTGCCCGCTGTGCTGGAGCGCTATGCGCCGGTATGGGCCGGCTGGCGCACGCCGGTGATCCTGAGCGTCGCCGCGGCGACGCCGGCAGAGCTGACCGAACTGCTCCGGCTGCTGGAAGGGGTTGAGGGCATCGCCGGGGTGGAGCTGCACCTGGCGGAGATCGGCGGGCGGCCCGGCGCGGCGGTCGCGGCGGCCCGCGCGGCGACGCAACTGCCGCTGTTGGCGAAGCTTCCGCCGCTGGACGAGGCGCCGCTGGCCGAGCTCGCGGCCGCCACAGCCGCCGCCGGCGCGGATGCGCTGGTGGTCGCCGGGGGGCCGCCGGGAGCATGGATCGACCCGGCCAGCGGCGAGATGCTCAGCGGGGTGCTGTGCGGGCCGGCGCTGCGCCCGCTGGCGCTACGGCGCGTCGCGGCGGTAGCCGCGGCGGTGGAAGCGCCGGTGATCGGGTGCGGCGGCGTGGCGCGCCCGGAGGACGCCCGCCAGTTCCTCGCCGCCGGCGCGCGAGCGGTCGCCATCGGCGCGGGGCTGCTGGCCGATCCCGGCTGCGCCGAGTGGATCGCCGCGGCGCTCGCGTCCGGAGCGGGCGAGCTGTAGTGCGCGTGGCGCAGGGGTGCCGGACGGATGGCGAAGGGCGCATGTCGCCTCGGCCGCCGGGCCGCGCTTTGGCCGTCGGTACAGCCTGCGTTCACCCTCGGCGGAGCGCCCGCCGCGCCCCATCGCCCGCCTGTCCTCTGCTATAATAGCCGCGCCCGAGACCAACCACCGGCGGAGCGCTATGGGCGGCGAGGAACAGCGGCTGATTGCGCAGGCGCAGCGCGGGGATGTCGAGAGCTTCAACGCGCTGGTGCCCCTGTACGAAGGGCGCGTCTACAACTTGAGCTATCGCATGCTCGGCGACCCGGACAGCGCCGCCGACGCCGCGCAGGAGGCGTTCCTCAACGCCTTCCGCAACATCCGCAGCTTCCGTGGCGGCTCGTTCCGCTCGTGGCTGCTGCGTATCGCCACCAACGCCTGCTACGATCTGCTGCGCGCCCGCCAGCGCCGCCCCAGCACCTCGCTGGATGCCGCGCCGGAGGACGACGGCGACGCGTCGCCGCTCCAGATCGCGGACACCGCCGAGTCGCCGGATGAGTTCGCGCTGCGGCGCGAGCTGGCCGCCGCCATCCAACAGGCCCTCGGCGCGCTGCCGGAAGAGCAGCGCGTGATCGTTATCCTTTGCGATATCGAAGGGCTGCCCTACGAGGAGATCGCCCAGATCACCGGGGCGAACCTCGGCACGGTCAAGTCGCGCCTGAGCCGCGGCCGCGCCCGCCTGCGCGACGCGCTGCAGGCCGGGGAACTGCTGCCCTCAAAATACCGTCATGAGAATGATTCATGACAATACGGATAGGCTGACCTGGTCTCAATGGCATATCGATCGCCACAACTGAATGATGCCGACCTGGAGTTGCTCTCGAGCTACCTTGATGGGCAGGTGACGCCGGCGGAGCGGGCGGCGCTCGAAGCGCGGCTCCAGCACGAGCCGGAACTGCGCCGCGCCCTGGACGAACTGCGCGCCACGGTCACGGCGCTGCGCGAGCTGCCCCCCGTGCGCCCGCCGCGCTCCTTCACGCTCGACCCGGCGCAACACCGGCCGCGGGGGTGGGCCTGGGCGCGCTGGCTGCAGATGGGCTCGGCCCTCTGCGCGCTGCTGCTCGGCCTGACGATCACCTTCGAGCTCGCGGGCCGCGGAACGTTCGACGGCGCGCCGCGCTCCGCAGCGCCGGCACCGGCCGCCCCGACGGCCCCTGCCGAGGCGGCGCGGACATCAGGCGTCACATCCGCCCCGGCGAGCGTGCCGAGCGCCGCGCCCGCCGAAGCCCCGGCCGTGATGCAGGCAGCCGCGCCGACTGCGGCGCCCGCCGCCACGGCTGCTCCTGCCCCGACCGAGCCTTCCCGCCCCGCGGCGGGCGCCCCGGCACCGGCAGGGACGCCTGGAGCGGAGATGACCGGCGCGGCCGCGCCAGCCCCCGGAGCGGCAACGAACGGCGAGGCGACCGGAGCCGCGCCGATGGTGGCGGCAACCGCGGAAGCCGTAACCAGCGCGCCGGGCGGCGGTGCGATCGCCACCTCCGCCAGCACGTCGCCCGGCAGGGCGAGCGTCGATACCTCAGCCATGCGGCCGGCCCCGCCAGCGCAGCCGGGCCTCGCGCCGCTGCGGGTCGCGCAGATCCTGCTTGGGCTGCTGGCGGCGGCGCTGCTGGTTGTGGCGTTCGCGCTCCGGCGGCGGGCATAGCGCCAGGGCGGCGAGCGACCAAGGATGGAGGACAACCGCGGCGCCGTCACAGAGAGGGAGAGACAATGAAAAAGGGAGATCGTCCCAATTCAGCGCGCACTGTCTCCTGATCTCCTCGCCTCCGTCGTCGGGGGATGGCGAGGGTTAGTTTGTGGACGGAAGGTGGACGACCATGGCCATTTCGTTGCGCATCACCTATCACTTATCATTCATCGTTCACCGCCTCTCCTGCCGAATCCTCGCCGGCGGGGCCTTATGAGCCGGCGTGATGCGCTGCTGCGCGTTCCCTGGCGCGCCTGGCTGCGGCCATTGATTGTTGGGCTCGTCTTCCTCGCCCTGAATGTCCTGGTGTACCTCTGGCTGACCACGCCGACCGGGGACGCGTTCCTCCGCCGGCTCGGCGGCCTGGCTTACCTCGGCGCGTTCCTCGTGATGCTGATCGCCAACGCCACGGTGATCGTACCGGTGCCGTGGCCAGCGGTGCTGATCCCGATCGCCGAGCGGAGCGACAGCCTGGCGCTGGTGATCCTCGCCGGGGCGCTCGGCTCGGTGCTCGGCGAGTCGGTCGCCTTCTTTGTCGGGCGCAGTGGGCGGCGCGCCGTCGAGAACACCCGCTTCTACCGCTGGGTGCACCGGCAGATGCAGCACCCCTGGCGCGCCATGGCGGTGCTGTTCCTGCTCTCCGCGCCGCCCAATCCGTTCTTCGATGTTGCCGGGCTGGCAGCCGGCGCGGTCGGGCTGCCGTACTGGATGTTCGCCTTGCCGGTCTTCCTGGGCCGGATCGTCCGTGTTGGGACGTTCGTGATCGGTGGGGTGGAGCTGCTGGCGCGGTAAGGTCGGCGTACCACGGGCCACGGGCAACACACAGCGCGCGATGCTCGGTCGATGCTGCAGGATGCGGGCCGAAGCGCCCGGCTAGGGACACGAAGCCCGCTGTGCGGGCTGGTGTTCTGGGAGAAGGGGCCGGGGTGAGAGCAAACGGCCGCCCGGCTGCGTCGGCAGAAAAACCGCTCCCTGTGCGGGCCAGTGGCTCTAACTCCTGCGCTGGGCGCATTTCAGACAACCACTGCACGCTGCACTTTGAACTTTCTGATCCCGTCGCGTATAATGTCGCACACACGTGCTGTAGGAACGCCCGCGATGTCCGACGATCGCCTCCTCAACCCCAGCCCGGACGAAGACGATCAGCAGGTCGAAAAGAGCCTGCGCCCCAAGCGGCTGGCCGAGTTCATTGGCCAGGAGAAGGTCGTCGATCAGCTCAAGATTGCGATTGCGGCGGCGAAAAACCGCAAGGAGCCGCTGGACCACACCCTGCTCTACGGGCCGCCCGGCCTCGGCAAGACGAGCCTGGCCGGCGTGCTGGCGAACGAGATGGGGACCAGCCTCAAGCTCACCTCCGGGCCGGCGATCGAGCGGCCCGGCGACCTGGCGGCGGTGCTGACCAACCTCCAGCCCGGCGATGTGCTGTTCATCGACGAGATCCACCGGCTGAACCGGGCGATCGAGGAAGTGCTCTACCCGGCGATGGAGGACTTCGCGCTCGATCTGATCGTCGGCAAGGGGCCGAGCGCGCGCAGCCTGCGCCTCTCCCTGCCGCGTTTCACGGTGATCGGCGCGACCACCCGCCTGGCGCTGCTCACCTCGCCGCTGCGCGACCGCTTCGGCGCCGTCCACCGCATGGAGTTCTATTCGGTCGATGCGCTGAACGAGATCGTCGTGCGCTCGGCGCGCATTCTGAACGTCGCGGCCACGCCGGAGGGGAGCTACGAGATCGCCCGGCGCGCCCGCGGCACGCCCCGGATCGTGAACCGGCTGCTGCGCCGGGTGCGCGATTATGCCGAAGTCGTGGGCGAGGGGGTGATCACCCTGGAGATCGCACGGGCGGCGCTGGCCCAACTCGAGGTGGATGAATTGGGGCTGGATGAGAACGACCGGCGGCTGTTGCGGGCGATCATCGATCTGTTCAATGGCGGGCCGGTCGGCCTGTCGACCCTGGCTGCCTCGCTTGCGGAGGAAGTGGACGCGATCGAGGATGTGTACGAGCCGTTTCTGCTGCAGCTCGGCTTTCTGCAGCGCACGCCGCGCGGCCGGATCGCCACCCGCCGCGCCTACGAGCACCTCGGCATCCCCTATGTCGAGCGCGCCGCCCCGGAGGACAACGGCCCGGAGCAGGGGCGGCTGTGGTGAAACATAGCGGGAGGGGCACGATATATCGTGCCCCTCCCGCCGTGTGGTCTAATGGTCGTCCGGCGCGCTAAATCCAGCCTGGCGGCGGTGGCTCGCCGGTGGGGCGGGTTGCCCGCAGCCCAGCAATGCCTATTATGATGCGCTCGACCGGCTGATCGGCAAGGATCAATTCGGCGACACGCCAAGTGCGACCTACGGCCATGACAGCGACACCAACGGGAGTGTCGGGCGCACCGCGGTGAGCGTCAGCGGCGGGGCGAGCACCGACTGAACCTACGATGCGCGCGCGTGACGAATACCGCGATCGGCGCGGCGCTGGCGATCAGTGGCAAGACGGTCGAGAAGCATATCCGTGCCATCTACGACAAGCTGGGCGTGAGCGCGCGCGTCGCGGCGGCGCACTGGTGGTGGAGCGCAGGGGGGCGGGACGGCGCCGCGTAAATACGTAGGGGGATCCCCCATTGACTGGGCCGCATGCGCCTGCGAGACTCGGGCTATCGACTATCGGCCTGGTGTATGCCGCGGGGCGGCGTGCGGCATCTGCTGGGGGAGAACACCATGCGGATCACGGTCACCCGCCGCGTGCGGCGCGGCCCACGCACCATGGCCTGGCTGCTCCTGTTTACGCTGCTGGCCGCCGACGTTGTTCGTGCGGAGGAGTGCGCGCGGCTGGCGGCCGACACGGACCAACACGTCACCATTGGCGACGCCCAGCGTGCCATCCAGCGTGCCCATTGGGTGCATCTGCTCAATTGGTTGCGCCAGCAGGTTCAGCATCAGGAAGCCTTCACCGTCATCGCTCGGCTGCTTGCCGCAGAGTGGTGGTTAAAAGTGTAAAGATCGTGAAAGGATGGATTCTATGCTCATCAAACGTCCTCGCACGCTTCTTGTCCTGTCCGCACTGCTCTGCCTGCTGGCTGTCTCTCCAGCATGGCAGACATCGGTTGTGTCTGCCCAGTTGGGCTTTCCGCCGAACGTCGTGCCCATCGCCGATTATGAGGATGGGATCGATCACGTGGGAGCGTGACTGCGAACGGCATAACTGCCGGCACGCTCTCCTATGCTTGGGAAGCTAATTCTACATGGCAGAACGATGATATCAATTACTGGGATGTCTACAGCGATAGCGACAGCACAAATGGTTATGTGGACTACAAACTGTCGCTCATGCCAACACAAAACTGGATCCATTTCGTTACCTTACAGATTAAGTATCAACTTACATTCAACTCAGGTGTAATCACTGCAGGCTTTGATCTCTATATCCACGATGCAGCCGGAGGATATAAGTACCTCGGCTGGTATGGTGGAGCGAATGCGGAAGTGAAGACCGCTGCGGTGAACATTACGTCGTCTACCCCACGAAACCAGGTCGATCAGGTTCTTATTAGAGTGCATGAAAGTTACTTTGGCGCGCAGGGTGTTCCGGGTAAAAGCCTGCGCTTCCATCTCTATAATATCAGTACAGTCGCCGACCAGTACAACGCTGATACCCTGACAGTTTTACGGAAGGCTGCCCAATGCGGTATCCTGGACGTGGCAGAACCACCAACCACGAGACAGGAGACCGACAATGGGCAGCAGTTTCGCATTATACACCCGACTGTTCGCCACCGTGGTGCGGCTCTGCCGC
>JBHOQX010000090.1:0-1779 GCA_042408595.1 Roseiflexaceae bacterium
CAGTCGCGCTGGCCTGGTTGAGCATGTTGCTGCTGGCGATCGTGATGGCATCGATCGGGATCGGCGCGGTCGCGATCGCCCCGGGCGCCGTGCTACGGATCATCGCCCATGCGCTCGGCGCGGATGTCGCCGTGGACGCACGGCAGGCGTCGGTGTTGCTGGCGATCCGTTTGCCGCGCACGCTGCTCGGCCTGCTGATCGGCGCGGGCCTGGCGACCTCTGGCGTGTTGATGCAGGGATTGTTCCGCAATCCGCTGGCCGACCCCGGGCTGATCGGCATCTCCAGCGGCGCGGCGCTGGCGGCGGTGGCGGTGATCGTGCTCGGCGCGACCTGGCTGCGTGGGCTATCGCACCTGTTCGGGATCTTCACGCTGCCGCTGGCGGCCTTCGGCGGCGGCCTGCTGACGACGGCGCTGGTCTACCGGTTGAGCCGCCGCAACGGGCGTACGCCGGTGGCGACCCTGCTGCTGGCGGGCATCGCGCTGAACGCGCTGGCAGGAGCGGGCACCGGCCTGCTGACGTTTCTCGCCACCGACGAGCAGTTGCGTAGCATCACCTTTTGGAGCCTGGGCAGCCTGGGGGGCGCGACATGGCGGGCAGTTGCAGCGGCGGCGCCGTGCATGCTGCTGGCGCTGGCGCTGGCTCCGCGCCTGGCGCAGCCGCTCAACCTCCTGCTGCTGGGCGAGGCCGAGGCACGCCACCTCGGGGTAGACGTCGAGCGCCTGAAGCGGGTGGTGGTCACGTTGGTCGCGCTGACGGTCGGCGCGGCGGTCGCGGTGGCCGGCATTATCGGGTTCATTGGGCTGGTGGTGCCACACCTGCTGCGGCTGGCGCTCGGGCCGGACCACCGGGGGCTGCTACCGGGGGCGGCGGTGCTTGGAGCGGCGCTGCTCCTGGCGGCGGACCTTGCAGCTCGCACGGTGGTGGCGCCGGCCGAGTTGCCGATCGGCATCGTCACTGCGTTGCTCGGCGCGCCTTTTTTCCTATGGTTGCTCCTGCGCGACCGGGCGCAGGCCGGTTAAAGGAAAAGGAGCCGACGATGCTGGAAGCCTGTGCCATTCGTGTGGTGGTGGGCGGTGCGTTGCTGCTGGACGACGTCTCGCTGAGCGTTGCGCCCGGCGATGTGGTGGCGATCATCGGTCCGAACGGCGCGGGCAAATCGACACTGTTGCGGGCGCTGGCCGGCGATGTGCGGCCAGCCCACGGAGCAGTGCGCCTGCTCGGGCGGCCGCTGCACGCATGGCCGGTGCAGGAGCAGGCGCGGCGGCGCGCAGTGTTGCCGCAGCAATCCACGCTGGCGTTCGCCTTCACCGCGCGCGAGGTGGTGCTGTTGGGGCGGGCGCCCCACAGCGGCGGGACCAGCGGCCCGCGCGATGCTGCGATCGCCGAGGGGGCCCTCGAGGCCGTGGACGCCGGCCATCTGGCCGACCGCTGGTACACCACGCTGTCGGGCGGTGAGCAGCAGCGGGTCCATCTGGCGCGGGTGCTGGCGCAGATCTGGGAGCCGATCGACGACCAGCCACGCTTCCTGCTGCTCGACGAACCCACCAACAGCCTCGATCTGGCCCATCAGCACCACACCCTGGCGCTGGCCCGCCGGTGGGCACGGCAGGGTGTTGGCGTGGTGGTGGTGCTGCACGACCTGAACCTGGCCGCCCAGTACGCCGATCGGCTGGTGCTGCTGCACAACGGCCGGATGATTGCCACCGGCGCGCCGAGGGACGTGCTGACGCCGCCACAGATCGCCGCCGTGTTCGGCCTGCCGGTGCAGGTGCTGGC
>JBHOQX010000095.1:0-32399 GCA_042408595.1 Roseiflexaceae bacterium
CAGTAACCAGAGCATCTGCCAATGACTGCGTCCCACAGGATCGGTCGCCTGACGATACCGCTGCTCCAACGCATCAATCGTCAGGTGGTCGGCTAGTTTCAGTCGTCTCATATTATCAGTATACACCCGAATTTGGTATGAAGCCTCTACATGGAGGTGGACTTTTGCAGATCTCGGCGGATCGCTCTGTGATGCGGTAGAAGGCCAGTCGCTGAACAGGCGAATAGCGGGCGCTCGTCAACTACTGGATCGCATTAGAACGCCATATTCCGCCTCTCGCTGAATACGAACTCTTGTTCGGAAAGCCGTTTCTTACGAGAATCTGCAAGGGTCCAGTCAGAACATTCCCTCGAACCTGTCTCAGCTCATATTTGCGCAGAGGACAAACGTCACCACCGTCTCTCCGAGGTCAATGCGCTCGCCGCCATGCAGCGCCAGCGACTGCCCCGGCGCGATCTCGCGCCCATCCACCCGCGCTGCGCGCCCGGCGTCTGCCAACACATCCAGCGCGAAGCCGCCCTCGGCGCGGCGCACCAGCGCGTGCCGCCACGCGACCCCTGGATCGGGCAGGTAGACCTCGCAGCCGTCGTAGCGGCCCAGCGTTGCCAGATCGGTCACTTCCACCGCCAGGCCGGCCTGCTCGCCGGTGAGCACGCGTAGCTCGCCGCGGGCGAAGATCTGCCGCGCCAGTGGGATGAGCGCGCCGAGACACGCGCCGAGCAGCATCAGCCCGATGCCGCCGACGACCAGCTGCACCCGGTCGCTCTGGGCGCGAAAGAGCTGGGTGAGCGCCTCGTACAGCAGGCCGCCGAGCGCGCCGCCCGCCATCCCGCCGAGCGCGCCGTAGAGCGCCCGCCGCGGCCGCCGGCTTACCAGCAGGTCGGCCGCGCCGATCAGGCCGCCGAGCAGCATCCAGGCCAGCGCCCGCCCGCCGAAGCCGCCGCCGAGCGCCAGAAAGCCGCGCTCCGCCAGCAGCAGCCCGGCGAGACCGAACAGCGCCCCGGCCAGCGCGCCGGCCAACCCGTCGCGCAGCGCCCGCCCGGCGACGCGCTTGGCGAGCGCGCCGTCGGTGACCGCCAGGCATGCGCCCATGCACAGCCCCAGCCCTGCGCCGACCGCCGGCAGGCCCCCAAGCCGCTCCAGCCAGCGCTCGCCGGCGCCGATCACCCACCAGCTCAGCAGGCCCCCCAACGCCCCGAGCACGGCCATGTAGTAGATTCGCAGGCGCCTGGACATAGCGATCTCCTCCATCAGACGGCCAGGTGCCAGACGGTCAGACGGTCAGGCCACAGTGGGCATCGTTCTGGCCGTCTGCGTGTTTGACGGTCTGACCGCTCCCTGCCACCGGCGCTCCGCACGCCGGGCAGAACCGCGCCGTGGGGCGCAGGTTCCGCCCGCAGGCGGCGCAGGCCGCCCCGGCCTGATCCGCGCCGCACTGGTCGCAGAAGCGGGCCCCGGCTATCAGTTCCGCGTCGCAGGCCCGGCAGCGGGCCGGCGCGGCCACCGGCGTCAGCCGGTCGGTGACAGGGGCGGCGGGCGCCTCAGCCGGCGCGGGCGAACGACGCCACCGGGCGAGCGATGGCAGAAGCAGCAAACCGAGGATCGGCAGGAGCAGCAGCGCCCCGACCCACGGGTTCGAGCGGACGTCGATCAGGTGCCGCTCGACATACGCGCCGCTGGCCGCCCCGCCGGCCACCTGCACCTGGATGTCGCGGCGCGTGCCGTCGAAGAACGGGCGCGGGCTGCGGTAGGTCAGCCGATACTCTCGCTGGACATCCCCGGCCAGTCGGGTGTAGAGCGCAGCCAGATCTGCGGCGTCCGGCGTGTAGAAATAGCTCCCGCCGGTCTCGTCGGCGATGCGCCGGAGCACAGCCTCGTCGATCCCGTCGCGGTCGCCGCCGCCGCGCGCCCCCACGCCGACGACGTGCACCTGCTGGCCGGCGCGCTGCGCATAGCCGATCGCGTCGTCCAGCGCGGCGCGGCTGCCGTGGCTCGCCGGGCAGATCCGATTGTTCAGGTCGCGGCAGTCCTGCCCGTCCGTCAGCAGCAGCAGCACCCGGCGGCCCGGCGCGTTCTGCAGCAGCTCCACGCCGGAGATCAGCGCGTCGTAGATCGCGGTGCCGCCGCCGAAGCCGATGGCGTCGATCACGGCGTCCAGCGCGGCGCGGTCGTCGTCGAAGCGGCGCAGGAGCTGCGCGCCGGCCCCGTCGAACGCCAGCAGCGCCGTGCGGTCGCCGGGGCGCATCTGCGCCACAAAGGCGTGCGCGGCGGCCTGTGCCCCGGCCATCTTGCCCGCCTCGCGCATGCTGTTCGAGCGGTCGATCACCAGCACGGCGCTGATCGGCCCGCCGCCCCCTCCGGCGACACCGGTCAACTCCACCGGCTGGCCATCCTCGGTCAGGCGGAAATCCGCCGCGCGTAGCCCGGACACTGGCCGGCCGTCCGCGTCGGTCACGCTGACGTACACTGTCACCTGAGGGTAAGCCGACGTGTCCACCTGCGTGACGCGGGCGGCGTAGCCGCTCTGGGCGTGGGTGAGCCCGGCGGGCAACAGCAGCAGGGCGGCGAGGATCATCAGCAGTGAGCGCATGGCATCACTCCCGTGCGAGTCGCGGCTGTCTGGTGGTAGGACGCTCGGCGGGCGGATTTTGATCCGTGCCCGCGAGACCGACCGCGGACGATGGAGGGCCGAATCGACATGGCACATCCGCTTTTCGTCGTATTGACGGCCCGCCCGACTCGTCATATATTGAATGTACGTTCATTCAAAAAGAAGTGTACGTTGTGGTGCGGGAGGTACGAAGTTCGATGTTCGCGCGCGGGCGCTCGCCCGGCGCGGGGCGTCAGCGGGGCCTGGCCCCGCCAAACCTCCCCGCTGTGTAGGTCCTGTGAGGAGAGCATGTCCCCGCGAACCGACAAACAGAATCGGGCCCTGCGTGAGGAAAGCCAGGCGCGCCTTCTCGACAGCGCGCTGCGTCTCTTCGCCCGCGAGGGCTACGAACGCACGACGGTGCGGATGATCGCCGAGGACGCCGGCGTCGCCCAGGGGCTGCTGTACAACTACTTCGACGGCAAGGAAGGCCTGCTGCGCGCCCTGTTCGAGCGGAGCATGCGCGACGTGGCGGAGTCGTTCGCGCTCGCCGGGGACGATCCCGACCCGCGCGTGCGCCTGGCGCACTACATTCGCGGCAGCTTCGCGGTGCTGCGACGCAACCTGTCGTTCTGGCGGCTCTCCTACCACGTCCGCATGCAGCCGGGCGTCGCCGAAGGGCTGGGCCCGAAGCTGGCAGAGTGGACCGCCGCCATCCGCGCCGAGCTCGAGCGCCATATGGTCGCCATCGGCCGGCCAGACCCGGCGGTGGAGGCCGAAATTCTGTTCGCGCTGATCGACGGCGTCTCGCAGCATTACGTGCTGGAGCCGGAGACCTACCCGCTCGACGCAGTCGCCGACCGAATCGTGGCGCTGTATACCGGCGAATGAACCATCCAGGCCACCGCGTGCGTTCTGTGGCTCGATGATTAAGCAAGCGAGGTTGCCATGCAGGGCATTGCCACGGCTGACAGGCTGGCGTCCCCATTCGCCTCACGCTACCTGGATGTCGCCGGGCGGCGCATGCATTCCATCGACGAAGGCGCCGGCGAACCGGTGCTGTTCGTCCACGGCACACCGACCTGGTCGTTCGAGTGGCGCCACCAGATCGCCGGCCTCGCCGGGCGCTGGCGCTGCATCGCTCCCGACCTCGTCGGCTTCGGCCGATCCGAGCGGCCTCGCGACTTTCCCTACACTCCGGAGGCCCACGCCGAGCAACTCGCCCGCTTCGTCGAAGCGCTCGGGTTAGAGCGGTTCGCGCTCGTCGTCCACGACTACGGCGGCCCGATCGGCCTGCCGCTCGCCCTGGAACGGCCGGAGCGCATCACCCGGCTGGTGCTCATGAACACCTGGATGTGGAGTTTCGCCGGCGACCGTGTCATGGAGCGCAGAGGTCGGCTGGCTGGAAGCGCCGTGGGCCGTTTCCTGTACCGCCACGCGAACGTCTCCCTGCAGGTGCTCATGCCCTCGGCCTACGGCGACCGTGCCAAGCTCACCCCAGCGATCCACCGCCACTACCTCGACCGCTTCCCGGACGCCTGGTCGCGCGGCGCGGTGCTGTGGCCGCTCGCCAGGGCGTTGCTCGGTTCGAGCGCCTACTACGACTCGCTCTGGCAGCGGCGCGAGCGGCTGCGCGGCATCCCGACGCTGATTATTTGGGGGATAAAAGATAGCGCGTTCCAGCCGCATCACCTTGAGCGATGGAAGGCGACTCTCCCGGGCGCGGCCGTTGTCGAGCTGGAGGCGGCCGGGCATTGGCCGCACGAAGAAGCGCCCGAGCGCGTGACTGCCGAGTTGCAGCGCTTCTTGGAAGGGTAAGACTACACTTTCTTCCTGCCGCACCGGAAGGCTATCGGCCCTCGCTTGTCCGCCCATGCCAGGGCATCCTTGTAGCTTCTTACACGACTCCTACGCCGCGCTAATACCGCTCTAACACCTGCGCGCCATACCATGAACCGGACATAATGTGCCCACGTCGGGTTTGACCAGGGGCTCCGCCGGTCACATGGCTGGCCTGCAAGCTCGCCATCACCCCTGACAGGGCGCCCTGGCCGTGTCTTCACGGCTCTGAGCATACTGCAACTGACGAGGTGTGGAGCAAGACCATGCAGACCATGCAACCAGGATACGCACGACGGCTTCACGAGCTTGAGCAAGCCTTCGTGGCGCTCGAGCCGCAAATCCCGGACTCGCCGGAGAAGCAGGCCGTCTCGGTGCTGCACGGCATGATCCAGGAGCTGTGGCGCAGCCTGCGCCGGACCAGCGCGCCGGAACTGGGCGCTGGCCTGACGATCGACGACATCGCCAACATGTACAAGCAGGCGCCGAAGATGGATGGCGCGGCGCAGAACACGCCGCTGGCCGTTGGGACGCCCGCGCCCGACTTTGCGCTGCCTGACCCGAACGGCCAGCTGGTGCGGCTCTCCGACTATCGCGGCCGGCCGGTTGTGCTGGTGTTCTATCCGCTGGACTGGAGCCCGACCTGCTCCGACCAACTCAGCCTGTACCAGAGCGAGCTGGCCGAGTTCGAGCGGCGCGGCGCGCAGGTGCTCGCGATCTCGGTGGACAGCCTCTACAGTCACGGCGCCTGGGCGGCGGTGCGTGGCCTAAACTTCCCGCTGCTGGCCGACTTCCACCCCAAGGGGGCAGTGGCGCAGCAGTACCATGTGTATCGCGAGTCGGACGGCTTCTCGGAGCGAGCGCTGTATATCATCGACGGCGAGGGCACCATCCGCTATGCCCACGTCTCGCCGCAGCTCAACCATGTGCCCGACATCTATGAGCTCTTCGCGGCGCTGGATGAGATCGCTGCGCCTGCCGAGCCGGCACTGGCGGGCGATGGGAGGTGATCGGCCATGCTCGGCGCACGCTATTCGCCCTATGGCCTGCGCAGCGCCCCGCCCGCCGTGCCGGTGATCGTCTACGGCACGCGCTGGTGCGCGGCGACACAGATGGTGCGGCGCTATCTCGAGCGCCTCGGCGTGCCCTACCGCTATGTCGATCTAGACGCCGACCCGGGCGCGGCGGCGCAACTGCGCTGGTGGACCGGGGGCTATGTGAGCCACCCGACGGTCTACATCGGCGGCGAAGTGTTGGTTGAGCCGACCATGGGCGAGCTCCAGTGGGCGCTTGCCCGTGGCGGTGTGCTCTGAAAGACCGGCTAGATCGCGCGCCTTTGCCCGTGCAGCCGCGGCGGCACGCCCGCTGCGCGGGCGGAAGCGGAATCTGCAGATCGTAAGGAGGTGGTTCCGATGACAATGGAGCTTGGCATGCTCATCCTTCAGGTAACGATCGGTCTCTTGCTGGCGGGCCACGGAGCCCAAAAGCTCTTCGGCTGGTTCGGCGGACATGGCTTGGCTGGAACGACCGCCTGGCTGGACGGGATGGGGCTGCGACCGGCGCGCTTCTGGGCGCTCGTCGCTGGCTTGGCCGAGTTCGGCGGTGGCATGCTGACGGCGCTCGGCCTGTTCCATCCGATGGGGCCGCTGGCGATCATCGCAGCGATGCTGGCGGCGATCGCGCTGGTGCACTGGCAAAACGGGCTGTGGATCAGCAAGGGTGGCGGTGAGTACAATCTGGTGCTGATCGCGGTCGCGGCGGTGCTTGGCCTGGCGGGGCCGGGGCCGTATGCCCTCGATCGGGTATTCGGCATCGCGCTGCCACAGCCGCAGTCCTTCTGGATCGGCCTGGTGGCTGTGCTGATCGGCCTGGCGGTGGCGTTGCTTGGGCGCCGCCCGGCGGCCGCTGGCCAGCCGGCACAACCGGCGGGCGGATCAGCCTGATGCGCAATCACCATAGACGCACCATGCAGGCCGGGCCGTGGCCATCGCGGCGGCGCGGCCTGTTCGGAAGAAGCAAGGCCTGCCTATGCTGGCTGACATCGGACGCTGGCTGATCGGCGCTGGTATCGTGCTGGTGGTGATCGGAGTGATCGTGCTGGCGCTAGGGCGCGTACCATGGTTCGGGCGCCTGCCGGGCGATATCCTGATCGAGCGTGAGAACATCAAGATTTTCATTCCGCTTGGCACGATGCTGCTGATCAGCTTGATTGGAACCGTGGTGCTGAACCTGCTCGCCCGGTTGTGGCGGCAGTGACGAAAGGAGCGTGGGAGCGATGGGTGGCCCCGGCGTGAATACGACACGGCCGGCTGGCCGCGCTGAGGTGCGCTTGCCGGTTGGGGTGTCGGATGCACTCGATGCTCTGGTGGACGAGGCGCTGCTGGAAACCTTCCCGGCCAGCGACCCGCCCTGCTGGATGCCGATCGGCCGTGGTCGGCTTCCCTCGGCTGCATCGGGCGCAGAGACCGAGCAACCTCCGGCCTAGGCCCGCCAGCAGCCGGCGGCGTGATGCGATGCGCGCCGCCCCACCCCTGGTCTGGCGCTGGAGTCGGATCTGTCAGTTAGCCGTCCGGCCAGGGCGTGTTCGCGCGCAGCATCCATCGGTCGGGGAGGGGCCGCTCCGCCAGGTGGCGAGGCGCATGGGCTATCGCCTGGCCGATGCCAGATTGACCATGCCGGGCTACCATGCCAGGTGCGACGAGTGCTCGCATGCGCATGGTATCCGAGGTGTTGCATGGCAGGATGGCCGGTGGCCAGGCGCTGGCGGCGCACCGACCGCGGCGTTGCGGCGGCCAGGGCAGCGGTCGCCCGTCCTCCTGTCTGCTGGAGGGAGGATGCATGATGAACGACAAAGATATCCAACAAGCTGTGCTGCGTGAGCTGGAGTGGGAGCCGATGGTCCGCTCGACCGAGATCGGCGTCGCGGTCAAGGATGGCATCGTGACGCTGTCTGGCTATGTGGATAGCTACAGCAAGCGATACAACGCCGAGCGCGCCGCCAAGCGCGTGTATGGCGTGCGGGCAGTGGTCAATAACTTGGAAGTCAAGCTGCCCACCAGTAGCGAGCGTACAGACGAGGACATCGCCCGGATGGCGGTGCGCGCGCTGGAAGACCGCAGCACTGTTCCGCATGACCGGATCAAGGTGACGGTGAGCAATGGCTGGATCACCTTGGAAGGCGAGGTGGAATGGCAATACCAGCGCGAGGCGGCCGAGGCAGCAGTTCGCCATCTGACCGGAGTCAAAGGGGTGACGAACCTGATCATCGTCAAGCCGCGCGTGTCCCCGGCGGACGTGAAACACAAGATCGAGGAGGCGTTGCGTCGGAGCGCAGAGCTGGACGCCCGGCGCATCACGGTCGAAACGGAAGGCTCCAAGGTGATTCTGCGCGGGCGCGTGCGCTCCTGGGCCGAGCGCGAGGAGGCTCAGCGTGCTGCCTGGAGCGCCCCAGGGGTCACCCAGGTCGAGAATCAGATCACGGTCGAGCCCTAAAGTTACGCGGCGCGCCCGACACGGGCGGTGGAAGCGCCGCCAGCGTCCCGGTCCGCGGACCAGCGGCTGCCGCTCAGCCGCTGGTCCGCCGGCACGCCAGGCGCGCCAGGGGTGGCGGTAGCCTGCCGGCGCGGCCTGCTGGCAGGTGATGCCGTGCGCCCTGTAGCCTCACGACTGGCGGGAGATCCATCCGGCTCCAGTGCATAGCGCCGATGCATACGGCTCCGAAAGGAGGCGAGCAAACCATGGTGCGACTGCCCTTTCGCGACCGTTATGCGGCGGGGCGAGAGCTCGCCGCGCGGCTGGCCGGCTATGCTAACCGGTCGGACGTGCTGGTGCTGGGGCTGCCGCGCGGCGGCGTGCCCGTTGCCTTCGAGGTCGCCCGTGCCCTCGCCGCGCCGCTGGACGTGTTCCTGGTGCGCAAGCTCGGCGTGCCCGGCCGCGAGGAGCTGGCGATGGGGGCCGTGGCGAGCGGCGGCGTGCGTGTGCTCAACCAGGATGCCGTGCGCGCGCTGCACATCCCGGCCGATGTGATCGCGGCGGTCGCCGCGCGGGAGGAGGCGGAGCTGGCGCGGCGCGCGCAGCTCTACCGCGGCGATTGGCCGCCTCCCGATGTGCGCGGCCGGACGGTCATTCTGGTGGATGATGGCCTGGCAACCGGGGCGACCATGTACGCTGCCGCGACGGCGCTGCGCCAGCAGCAGGCCGCCCGGATCGTCGCGGCTGCGCCCGTCGCGGCGCACGAGGCCTGCACCGAACTGCGCGACGTCGCCGACGAGGTCGTCTGCGTGGCGATGCCGGAGCCGTTCCACGCGGTGGGCCTGTGGTACGAAGACTTCGCGCAGACAAGCGATCAAGAAGTGCGCGAGCTGCTGCTGCGGGCGCGTGCCATGGCGGCCACGGCGGCGACCGCACACGCTGGACCGCAGGGCGCACCTGGATCTTGATTCGGATGGGAGGATGGGTGTATGGACGTGGGCGGAGCGCAGCCTGCCACCGTCCTCCTCGGCGGTGATGTCATGACCGGCCGCGGGATCGACCAAATTCTCCCCCATCCGAGCGATCCGCGCCTGCACGAGCGGTTTGTCGCCGATGCACGCCAGTATGTCCAGCTGGCCGAAGCAGTGAACGGGCCCATCCCACGGCCGGTCGATCCGGCCTACCCCTGGGGTGATGCGCTGGCCGAGTTGCAGCGCATCGCGCCCGCCGCCCGGGTCGTGAACCTCGAAACCAGCGTGACGGCCAGCCCGACAGCCTGGCCTAAAGGCATCAATTACCGCATGCACCCGGCGAACGTGGGCTGCCTGAGGGTCGCGCGGATCGATGTCTGCGCGCTGGCGAACAATCACACGCTCGATTATGGGTACGCCGGGCTACGCGAAACGCTCGATACGCTCGCGGACGCCGGGATCGGCGCCTGTGGCGCCGGGCGCACGCTCGCCGAGGCATACCGCCCGGCGGTGATCGGGCTCGATCGCGATCGCTGCCTGATCGTCCACGCCTTCGGCACGTTGAGCAGCGGCATTCCGCCGGAGTGGGCCGCCGCCGAGGACCGTCCGGGCGTTGCGCTGCTGCCCGACCTCTCCGCGGCGACGGCCACGGCCCTCGGCGAGCGGATGCGGGCCGAGGCGGGCAGCCAGGACCTTCTGATCGCATCGATCCACTGGGGGTCGAACTGGGGCGATGATGTGCCACGCGCCCAGGTCCAGTTCGCTCACCGCCTGATCGAGAGCGGCGTCGATATCGTCCATGGCCATTCGTCCCATCATCCGCGCCCGATCGAGGTCTACCGGCGCCGGCTGATTCTGTATGGCTGTGGCGACCTCATCAACGATTACGAGGGGATTCGTGGCTATAAGCACTACCGGCCCGACCTGGCGCTGCTGTACGCTGCAACCCTCGATCCGGTCGGCGATCTGCGTGAGCTGCGTATGGTGCCGCTGCAGATCCGCCGGATGCGGCTCAACCGGGCTGCCCCGACGGACGCGCGCTGGCTGGCGGAGCGGCTGACGCAGGTTAGCCGGGGATTCGGAACGCGGGTCGACGTGGACGAGGATAACTGGCTGGTTCTGCGCTGGTAGGCCGCGCCTACGGTCTGCGCCAGCAGGGAAGGAAGGCGATGCGCGTCGAAGAAGTCGATCTGCCCGGCATTGGGCGGAAATTTACCGTTACGACGCACGCGGGCGATGAGATCGTGATCGTGGTGCACCACAGCGGGCGCCGGCAGATGCTGTACTACGAGGGTGGCGCCGGGGACGAGCCGGCGGCCGCCCTCGATCTGACCGATGAGGAAGCGCGCGAACTGGGCGCGATCCTCGGCGGTGTGCTGTTCTACCCGGAGCTGACCGGCGCCGCAACCACGCGCATGGGCGAGCAGGCGATCGAGTGGGTCAAGATCGAAGCGGGCTGGCCGGCCGCCGGGCGGCGCCTGGCGGACCTTGCGCCGCCGCCAGACGCCTACGTTGTGGCGATCAGCCGTGGCGGGGTCTTGCTGCCGAACCCGCCGCCCGAGACGCGCCTGGAGCCGGGCGATACGCTCGTGCTGGCCGGCAAGCGCGGGGCGGTCGATGCGCTGAAGACTCAATTGCTCCGGTGATGCATGCAGCATTGATCCAGTTTGGACTGGCTGTTGGGTTGCTCAGCCTGGCGGCTATCGCATCCGTTGGCCTCCGTCTTCCGGCCCTGCCGGTCTACCTGCTCACGGGGTTGCTCGCTGCCCGCTGGCTGGATGTCGAGCAGTTGCAACCGTTGCCGGACCTGGGGCTGCTGTTGTTGCTCTTCAGCGTGGGGCTGGAGTTTGGTCCGGAGCGGCTGCTGGCCCTCTCCGGGCGGATGGCGCGCGCCGGGCTGTGGGATGCCCTGGCGCTGCCGCTGGGGTTCGCTGCCGGGCTGGCGGTGGGGCTGGATTGGTATGGGGCGCTGCTGCTCGGCGGCGTTATGTACGTCTCCAGCTCCGCGATCATCACACGCCTGATCATCGACCTCGAGCGGGCGGCGTACCCGGAGAGCGAGGTCGTGCTCGGCGTGCTGGTGTTTGAGGATATGCTGATCGCCGCGGTGCTGGCCCTCGCAGCCGGTGGGGCGGGGCCGGCGGCGCTGCTGGCCGGCCTGGTGCTGGCGGCGGCGTATCTGCTGGCGGCGTCCCTCTGCGGGCCGCGGCTGCGCCCCTGGCTGGAGCGGCTCCCGTCGGAGCCGTTGCTCTTGCTGGGCGCGGCCTTCACTGTCGGCACCGCGGAGCTCTTTCGCGCGATCGGGGCGTCCGAGGGGGTGGGCGCGTTCCTGGCGGGTGCGATCATCGCCGGCGTTGGCCTGCGCGAGCGTATGGAGTCGTTGTTCGGGCCGGTGCGCGATCTCGCCGCCGCCCTGTTCTTGCTGGCGGTCGGTGCGACGGCGGCGACGCTGCTGCACGGCATGAGCGGGTTGGCGATTGCGCTCGCGAGCGGGGCGCTGTTGCTGAAGCTGCCGCTGAACTACCTCAGCGGCCGGGCCGGCGGGCTTGGGACGCGCGGTCGGCTGCTCACCATGCTGTATTTGATCCCCCGCGGCGAGTTTCAGCTGGTGCTCGGGACGATTGCGCTGCAACATGGCGCCGTGCTTGTCGGCCAGGTCGCCGTGCTGTTAGTGTTGATCAGCGTGCTGATCGGCGCGCCGGCGATCCAGGCCGGGCCGCGGCTGACGCGCCGGGTGGCCGGTCGGCGTGCACAGCAGCCGGAGACGCGCCGCGCGCCCCGCGAGCCGATCCGCTCGGCGTGACGCCGGCGCCGGGGGCGCATACCTCACCTGGCGCCGGGCCCAGCACGGAGCGGCGCAACGGCGCGCCGCTCCGTGCTGGGCCCGGCGCGCCGCACGACACCCCTTTCCAACAAGGCGAGCGGGCGGGTTTCTACGGCTGCTGCTCGCCGATAGCGCAGTGGCCGGGATGGGGCGACCCTGATGGCGGACGGTCAGCCCGCCGCCCACGTCCATCCGGCATCGGGCGCGCGCCGGCCGGATGTTAGCCGGCCGTCACCGCGATCCGCTTCGGTCTGGCGTCCTCGGCTTTCGGCACGCGGATGGTCAGGATGCCGTCGGCCAGTCGGGCCTCGATCGTGTCTGCATCGACCGGAACTGGGAAGCGGACACTGCGGCTGAAATCGCCGAAGCGTTGCTCCTGTAGATGGGAGCGGGCGCCCTCCGGGAGCTCGGCCTGCGTGGAGCCGCGGATCGTCAGCTCGTTGTCCTGCACGGTGATGTCGAAGTTGTCGGCCTTGAGCCCCGGCACCGCCAGCTTGACCACGTACTCCTGCTCCGTCTCATAGAGGTCCATCGCGGGGCGGGCGCCAGCTAGCCATCTGCCCGGCCGGACAAAGCTCTCGGCCAGCAGTTGGTTCATCGCCTCCCGCAGGCTGGTCATCTCCTGCAGCGGGTCCCACCGGATGAGATCGGTCATGCTGCTCCCTCCTGTACCATGTCAGAAGCGCTGCGCCGCCTGTCGTGCGCAGTGTGTGGCTGCGCGGGTCGGCGTCTCCCATGCTACGGAGCGGCGGTCGCCGGTGCATCTGGCGACTGGCGAGCACCGCCGCCTTCCGCATGGCCGGGTCGTGGCCGGTCATGCGCCAGGGGATGGCGAGCAGGGCCGTGCGCCACATGGCCGGCTAGGGCGGGGTGCATGAACTGGTGGGGACGCTGTGCGAGGTGAGCTGACAAGGCACACGCAACCGGTGGGATGGTCAATCCGACAGCATCACATTCGTGAGCATCATCCGCACCAGCGACAGCAGCCGGTCGGGCGGTTCGGTCTTGAGCGCGAAGCCGTTTGCGCCGGCGTGGCGCGCCCGACTATGGTCATCGGAACGCTCGCTCAAAATGATGACCTTCACGCGCGGATGCAGTTTGTAGATGGTGTTCAGCAGGCGGATGGGGCGCATGCCGGGCAGCCGCCAGTCGAGCAGCAGGAGGGCCGGTGAGGTCTGCTGGACCAGGACCAGGAGCGCCTCGGCGTCTGCGGCGGTTTCGATGATGCTTCCGTCGATCTCTGCTTCCAGGAGCAGGCGCAGTGCATCGCGCATCGAGGCGTTTGAGGCTGCGATAATGATGATAATGAGTGGTGTGGACGACGGCATGGAGCGACCACCCGTTCAAGCGGCGCGAATCGCGGCGCCTGTCGCATAGCTGCACTGAGTCTAGCAGAGCGGCTGACATGCTGCATCATCCATCTGGCCGAGCGCGCTCAGCCAGATGGATGGGCTGGTCCCGGTCAGGTGACCAGCCCACGTTGAATAGCCAGCGCGACGGCTTCGGTGCGGCTGGCCGCGCCGAGCTTGCCGAGAATGCTGCTGACGTGAAACTTGACCGTGGCACGGCTGATCCCGAGCTGCGCGCCGATCTGGGTGTTGGTCTGGCCACGGGCCATGAGCGCCAGGATCTCATGCTCGCGCGCGGTCAGTTCCTCGACCGGCTCCTGCCTGCCAGCTGGGGACGTGGCAGGGCGAATCACTGCGTTCAGCGCCTCGGCGGCGAGCGCCGGCTGCCCGGCGTGGGCGGCACGGATCGCCGCGGCCAGGTCGTGCGCCGAGATGTTTTTCAAAAGATAGCCGATCGCCCCGGCGCGCACCGCCCGCTGGACCAGTTCCTCATCAGCGAAGCTGGTCAGCGCGATCACCTGGATCGTGGGGTAGCGTCGGCGGATCTCGGCGGTCGCCTCGGCGCCGTCTATGCCCGGCATCACCATGTCCATGAGCACGACATCGGGCCTGGCGCTCTCGCATAAGCTGATCGCCTCGCCGCCGTGCCGGGCCTCGCCGACCAGCACCAGGTCGTCGAAAGCCAGCAGCATCGTCGCCAGGCCGCGCCGGACCACCAAGTGGTCATCGGCTACCAACACACGGATCGGGTCGGTCATGGCTCGCAGCTTTCTCCAGCAGGGGTCTCCGCCGTCCAAACGACGGTCACCTCAGCGCCGCGTTGTGGTGCGCTGCGGATCATCAGGCGTGCGCCGATCTCCGCCGCGCGCTCGCGCATGATGCGCAGGCCGAGATGCTCCGACGAGACCTGCCCGACATCGAAGCCGATGCCGTTATCGCGGATCGTCAACGTCAGGCCATCTGCCGTGCAACGCAGGCACACCGTCGTTTCAGTCGACTCGGCGTACTTGACGACGTTGTTCAGCGCTTCCTGAGCAATGCGGTACAGCGCGATCTTGACGGGTGGCGGTGGGTTGCAGTGCTCATCCAGCAGCGCTGTGACCGGCGTCGGCAGCCGGACGCTCGCCGCCTCCGCGAGCTGGTTGAGCAGGTCGCGCAGGTGCGCCCGCTCCAGCGACTCCGGGCGCATCTCCAGCAGCAGGGTACGCATCTCGGCCAGGGCGCCGCGCGCCAGGCTGCGCAGCTCCTCCAGGCTTCGCAGCGCCGTCTCGCGGTTGCGCTCCCACAAGCGGGGCAGCACTTCCGCCACAACGCTGATGGTGAAGAGGGTCTGCGTCACCGCGTCGTGGAGCTCGCGGGCGATCCGCCGTCGCTCGTGCAGCGTTACCACGGCGCGCATATGCTCGAGCAGGCGCTGGTGCTCGATCGCCAGATCGATCGCGTGCATCAGGATGCTGAGTTGGGCCGTGTGCTCGTGGGTATAGCGGCCCGGCTCGGTGTGGGCCAGGAGCATGCCGCCCGCCAGCCCGCCCCGTTTACGAATGGGGTAGTACAGCCATGAGCGCAAGGCCGGCGCGCTGGCGTCCTGCGGCGTGCGCGCATGCGCCGGCGCGGGCAGGCCATCTGCTACGACCAGTGGCGCGCCAGGGTCGTGCTCGGCCACCGCGGCGGCTATAGCGGCGAGGCGCTCGTCCTGCGCGCCGCGCTGCGCCAACGCGGCGAGCTCGCCATCGGCCATGGCGAAGATCAACGCATCGGTAAATGGCGCCACGCTGGCGATGTGGTCCAGCAGAACGGCAAGCGCCGGCACCACGTCGGTCGCCGAGATGATCGTCTGGGTCACCGCCAGCAGCGCAGCCAGGTTGGGATTCTCTTGCCAGAGCCGTTCGGCCTGCGGCCGCGGGGTGACATCGCGCGCGATCAGCAGCGCGCCGCCGCTGATCGGCGATGCCGAGAGCTCGATGCGCAGGCGCTGGCCGTCGCCCCCGACACGCTCCAGCTCCAGCGGCCCGAGCGGCTCGCCGTGTGCCACCATGCTCTGCCACAGCGCGCGTTCTTCCGCGGCTCGATCCGGCGCGAGCAATGCGACCAACGGGCGACCGACGGCCTCGGCGGCGCTGGAGCCGTAGAGCCGCGCAGCGGCCGGGTTCCAGAGCACGATCCGTCCCTCGCCATCGGTAAGCACGACGGCGTCCTGCACCCGATCCAGCGCCGCGCGCAGGCGCTCCAATGCCAGAACGGTCGATCGATCGCCGGTCATTGGCGGTATCCGCGTGCTCCGCGGCGCGCCGGCGCGCCAGCGGGCAGGCCCTGGCGCGCCGGCGCACGGCCCCGATAGGCGGGCTGTGGGCGGGAGCGCCATCGTGTGCATATGTCAGCGCTACAGATTATAGCATTCATGGTGGAATTCGTGGTGGCCGGCGGCGCCCGCGCCGGCCAGCCGCCCGCCAGATGCGCCTGCGGTGGGCGCGCGGTACCCTGATGGCGGGGCCCATGGTGTAGAGGTGGTTATGGAGCCACGTCTCGAAATTGCTATTGGCGCGCCGGTGGCGTGCCGCGATGGACCGTGCGGCCAGGTGAGCCAGGTCGTCATGAACCCGCGCCAGCAACGTGTGCTCGCCCTGGCCGTGCGGGTCGGCTTCCCACCGCGCGCCGTCGTCGTCCCGATCGCCGCTGTGGCGGATGCCGATGACCGGCGCGTGCGCCTGCATCTGAGCCGCGATGACCTGGAGCGCCTGCCGCCTTTCGAGCCGGCGCGCTATGTGGCCCTGGCGGCCCATGGCGCGGGTGAAGCGCTGGCCGCCATCCACGGTGGGGCCGGCGACCCGTCCGATCAGGCCCTGGTGGCGGCCCATCAGGCGGCGACCGCCCGCATCGCCCATCAGGGCGAGGTGGCTGGCGAGGTGATCGCGCTGCGCCGTGGCCAGCCGGTCTGGGCGGCCGATGGGCGCGCCGGGCGCGTCGATCTGCTGCTGCTCGACACCGATGGGCAGGTGCGCCATTTTGTGGTGCGCAAGGGGCGCCTGCTCGCCCGCGATGTGATCGTGCCGGTCGATTGGGTCAGCCGGATCGATGGGCGCGGGGTCTGGCTGGCGGTCGAGCGGGCCGCGCTGGAGCGCCTGCCGCCCTATCGCCCCGACGGCGCGATCCTCGCCGACATCGATCAGGCGCTGTGGGATGATGAGATCGTTCGTGCGCTCGATTTCGAGACACTCGATGCCGTCGTGCGCGACGGCGTGGTGGTCCTGAGCGGCTATGCCGCGACGCCGGTCAGTCGGGCGCGGGCCGAGCGCGCCGCCCGGCAGGTGGAGGGGGTACAGGGGGTTGTCAATCAGATCGTCACCGATGGCGAGGTCGCGAGCGCCGTCGCTCAGGCGCTGGCCCGCGATCCGCGCACGCAGGCGCTGCGCATCGCTGTCGCCGCGGAGCACGGCGTGGTGACGCTGCGCGGCGCGGCGCCGGATGCGGCGGCGCGCGCCGCCGCCGAAGCAGTGGCCGCCGGCGTGCCGCAGGTGCGCGCGGTCGTCAATGCGCTCCAGGCCCCTGGGGTGTCGCCAGCGGAGGATCAGCGCGTCCTGCAGCCGCGGGTCGGGCAGCCGGTCTATGCTGATGACATGCGCCTGGGGCAGGTCGAGCGGGTGATCATCAGCCCGCGGCACCGCCGGGTCACTGCGCTGATCGTGCATGGCGCGTTTCCCGATCCCGGCGATGCCGCACCCTCCGTGCCGCCGGACGCGATGCCAACCCGGGATCGGCATGTGGTCATTCCGATCAGCGCCGTGCGCCATGTGACGCCCGGCGGTGTGCTGCTGCGCCTGGACGGGCTCGCCGCCGCGCGCTGCCCGGACGCCGACCCGGCTGCCGTCGTGGCCCCCGACGCGGGTTGGCAGCCGCCCTATCCCTACACCCACGCCGATGTCCTGCTGGACCTGGGTCATGCCGCGCTGCACGACGCCTGGGCGCCGGCCGAGAGCGGCCGGGCGCTCGCGCCGGAGCGCACCGCGGCAGGAGCCCCGAGCTGGCAAACGATCCGGCGCGGCATGCCGGTGCTGTGCCGCGATGGCCGTGCCGGCGCGGTCGAGTATCTCCGGGTCGATCCCGCCAGCGGCGCCGTTCGCCAGCTGGTGGTGCGCGCGGGCGGCCCGCTGGCGAAGGACACGCTCATCCCGCTCGATTGGGTGCGGCATGTCGATCAGGCCGGCGTGTTCGTTGATGTTGGGCTCGAGCAACTGGCGGCCCTGCCCACTGCGCCGGACGCCGGGCCGCCGGCAGATCAGAACCAACGTTCGCAGGAGCGATGAATTCGGCTGCCCTTGGTGGCGCCGCTATGCCGAGGATCCGATGGAGACACGCAGAGAGATGGCTGGGACGGAAGCGCTCGCAGCGCTGCGCACGGGCGACCGGGCCGCTGTGGTCGCCGAACTGGAGCGCCAGCTCGACCCGCTCTATCGCTTCGTTGCGCGCGAGCTGCGCTATCAGGCGGCGCTGGGCAACCTTCAGCCCGGGGATGTGGCGCCGGAGGAGATCGTGGACGAGGTTGCGCTGCGCGCGCTGCGCCGTATGCCACGGATGCCGCAGCAGGCGACCATGCGGGGCTGGCTGCGCCTGCTGGCGCTGCGCGCGATCGAGGACCGTGTGCGCCAGACACGCCGCCAGCGCCGGCACGAGGCGGTCTCGCTTGAGGCGCCGCTCCCGCTCGGCCAGCGCGCCGATGTCTACTATCAGCCCGATGCCGCGCTGACCTGGGCCGATGTGCTGCCCGCGCCCGGCCCGTCGCCAGAGGAGGCGCTGCTGCTCAACGAGACGCGCGAGGAGCTGGAGCAGGCGCTGAACGAGCTGCCCCCGGACCAGCGCCTGGCCTTCGTCCTGCGGGCGATCGAGGGGCTGGGCTACGCCGAGATCGCGGCGATCACCCACCAGTCGCGTAGCGACGTGCGGCAGGCGTATCACGCCGCGCGCGAGGCGCTGCGCCAGCGCTTCGCCGGTCGCTTCTTTCCGGCGGGCGCCGCCAGCCCGGCGCCACCGGGCTCGCCCACCGCCCCCGACGACGGCCGACCGCAGACCGTTGCTGATTGATAGTCGCGCGTGCGCTGGGTGGGCGGTGGGTGGCGCGCAGTGGCGGGATGCCCGCTCACCGCCGGGTCACTTGCCCGGGGCAGCACGCGTGCGATGCGAGGATCGCCTATGATTGACGACCTGGTACTCCTGCGCTATCTCGACGGCGAGCTGGACGACCAGACCGCCGCGGCCGTGGCCGAGCGGCTGCGCCACGACCCGGCGCAGCGCCAGCGGCTGGCCGAGTTGCGCGCGATTGAGATGGCCTATGGCGCCGGCAGCGAGACGCTCCCGGAGGCGCGGCGGAATGCGCTGCTGGAGCGGCTGCGCCGCGAGCCGCCGGCCTCACCCTACGATCTCGTTCGCCGGGCCGACCTGGAAGCGCTGGCCGGCGTGCGTTGCGCGACCGCGCCGGTCTTCAGCCTGTATCTCGACCTGCGCCCGGAGCGCCGCGACCTCGAGCCGCCGCTGGCGCGCTGCAAGAGCCTGCTGCGCCAGGCCGAGCAGCGGATCGACCTGGAACACCGTCCGTCGGACTACCGGGCGCGCTGGGCCGAGGAAGCCGGCCGGCTGCAGGAGTGGCTGGCCGGGCAGCAGCCGCTGGAGGGCCGCGGCCTGGCGCTGCTGAGCTGCCAGGCGATCGGCCTCTGGCGCGCCTACCGGCTGCCGGTACCCGTGCGCGACCGCCTGGAGGCCGCCGACCGGCCCTACCTGCGCCCGCTGGTGACCCTGTTGGACGAGTTCGAGCGCTACTTGGTCGTCCTGATCGATGCCGGGGGTGCCCGGCTGTTCGAGGTCGCGCTTGGCGCGATCGAGGAAGTTGATGCGCTGCTCGGCGTGGTGCCGCCGGCAACCGGCCACTTTGTCGAGAAGACGGGCCACCGGCATGAAGCCTATCTTCACCGGCACGCCAGGCGGGTGGTCGAGCACGTGGAGCGGTTCTGGGCCGAGAATCGCTGCGACTGGCTGGTGATCGGCGGTGCCGCCGAGGCGCTGGGGGAGCTGCGCCCGCTGCTGCCGAAGGCGCTGCGCGAGCGGCTGGCCGGCGAGGTGCAACTCTCCCCGCAGGCCGAGCCCGGCCAGATCCTCGACCGGGTGCTGGCGATCGAGCGCGAGCGGGAACGGCAGATCGAGGCGCAGCGTGTCGATGAGCTGATCGCCGCTGCGCGCGGGGCCGGCGGTGGCGTGCTGGGGCTGGAGGCGACCCTGCTGGCGATCATGGAGCAGCGCGTCCGGCTGCTGATCGTCGATGAGGACTATGGGCAGCCCGGATGGGAGTGCCCCGGCTGCGGCTTCCTCTCCGCCGCGCCGATCGATGGCTGCCCGGTCTGCGGCCAGCAGCCGGAATCCCAACCCGATATCGTCGAGGCCGCCCTGGCGCGCACGATCGAGCAAAAGGGCGAGATCGAGGTCGTGCGCGGCCCCGCGGCGCGCCAGGCACTGGTGCAGCATGGCCGGATCGGCGCGCTGCTCCGTTATAGCTACGCCGCGCCCGCGCCGGATGCCACGGCACGCTAATGCGGCGCTAACAGTTCGTTAGCGTCTATCCAGCACAAAGGTGACATAATGAGCCACGAGGTGTATGCGGCGCGACGTCACCGTCGCTTGCGTCGGGCCTCGTTCGAGCCTGCTGTAGGCCGAATAGGTTCGATCCTGTCCGCGTAAGGAGGCGCTCCGATGGCAAACATTGTCGGTATCGATCTGGGCACGACCAACAGCGTCGTCGCGGTGGTGCAGGGTGGTGAGCCGGTGGTCATCCCCACCGCCGAAGGCAGCAACCTGTGCCCCTCGGTCGTGGCCTTTACCAGCAAGGGTGAGACGCTTGTCGGCCAGATCGCCAAGCGTCAGGCGATTGTCAACCCGGAAAATACGATCTACTCGATCAAGCGCTTCATCGGCCGCCGCTACGACGAGGTGGAGGAAGAGCGCAAGATCGTCTCGTACAAGGTCGTCGCGGGCCCGCAGGGTGATGCGCGCGTCTTCGTGCCGGCCACCGGCAAAACGTACACGCCACAGGAGATCAGCGCCAAGGTGTTGCAGAAGCTCAAGCGCGACGCCGAGGCCTATCTGGGTGAGCCGGTGACTAAAGCGGTGATCACCGTGCCAGCCTACTTCAACGACAGCCAGCGCCAGGCGACCAAGGACGCCGGCACGATCGCTGGGCTGGAGGTACTCCGGATCATCAACGAGCCGACCGCCGCCGCGCTGGCCTATGGCCTGGACAAAAAGCACAACGAGACGATCCTGGTCTTCGACCTGGGCGGCGGCACGTTCGATGTCTCGGTGCTCGAAGTTGGTGAGGGCCTGGTCGAAGTCAAGGCGACCAACGGCGACACGCACCTGGGCGGCGACGACTGGGATGAACGGATTGTCCACTGGTTGATCGACGAGTTCCGCAAGGATCAGGGGATCGACCTGAGCAAGGACCGCCAGGCGCTCCAGCGGCTGCGCGAGGCGGCGGAGAAAGCCAAGATCGAGCTTTCGACCGTCAGCGAGACCGAGATCAACCTGCCGTTCATCACCGCCGACGCCAGCGGGCCCAAGCACCTTCAGTTCAAACTGACCCGCAGCAAGTTCGAACAGATGACCGAGGACCTGCTGCAGCGCTGCGTCCCGCCTTTCGAGCGCGCGCTGAAGGATGCCGGCCTCAAAGCCAGCCAGATCGACGAAGTGGTGCTGGTGGGGGGCGCGACACGCATGCCCATGGTACAGGCGTTGGTGCGCAAGCTCACCGGCGGCAAGGAGCCGCACCGCGGCGTCAACCCGGACGAGGTAGTGGCCGTCGGCGCCGCCATCCAGGCCGGGGTGCTTGCCGGAGAGGTCCGCGATGTTCTGCTGCTGGATGTCACGCCGCTCTCGCTGGGGGTTGAGACGCTCGGCGGCGTCTTCACCAAGCTGATCGAGCGCAATACCACCATCCCGACCCGCAAGACCGAGATTTTCTCGACCGCGGAGGACAATCAGACTGCGGTGGACATCAAGGTCTACCAGGGCGAGCGCGAGATGGCGGCCGACAACATGCTCCTCGGCCAGTTCCGGCTGGAGGGCATCCCTCCCGCGCCGCGCGGCGTGCCGCAGATCGAGGTCACCTTCGACATCGATGCCAACGGCATCCTGCACGTGACGGCGAAGGATAAGGCCACCGGCAAGGAACAGAAGATCACCATCACCGCCTCGACCAACCTGAGCAAGGCGGATGTGGAGCGGCTGGTGCGCGAGGCGCAGCAGCACGCCGCGGAGGACCGGCGGCGGCGCGAGCTGGCCGACGCCCGCAACCAGGCCGACACGCTGATCTATCAGGCGGAGAAGGCGTTGCGCGACCTCGGCGACCAGGTGCCGGCGGCCGACCGGGCGCGGATCGAGTCGCAGATCGCCGACCTTCGCACGGCCATGGAGGGCGACGATATCGCCCGCATCCGCCAGGGCAGCGAGATCTTGCAACAGATGGCCAATGCGCTGGGCCAGCAGGCGTATGCCCGGCAGGCCGGCGCGTCAGCGCCCGGCGGTGATGGCCGCGATGATGTGATCGAGGGCGAGTATACCGAGACGTGATCTGAACCAAGCCTGACTGACGGCGCCTGGCTGGGCGACCGGCGGCGGATGGTGGGCGCCATTCGCCCGCGCTCCGCCAGGCGCCGCGTGCTCAGGTGTGACGGGCGCAGGCGGGGCCGCCTCCCATGTGCAGCCCATCCTGCGTGCGTGAGGATGCCATGAGTGCTGAGAACACCGGAGCTCCGCTGGAGCCGCCAACCACACTGGATGCATGCCGGGAGGCGCTTGTGCGGGCGCAGCAAGAGCAGGCCGCGCTGCAGGATAAATACCTGCGGGCGGCGGCGGCGCTCGACAACACCCGCAAGCAGGCGGAACGCGCTGCTGCGGCTCGCGCCTCTGCCCGGCTGCAGCAGCTCTACCGGCGACTGCTGGAGGTAGCCGACAACCTGGAGCGCGCCCTGAACTTCGCCGCCCCCGATGACGCCCTCGCGCCCGGCGTGCGGGCCACGCTCCGGCAGTTGCTCGATACCCTGGCCAGCGAAGGGGTGACGCCCATCCAGGTCGCGCCGGGGGCGCCGTTCGATCCGCATTTTCACGAGGCCGTCGAGACGCGCATCGGCGATGTGCCGGTGATCACGGTCGCGGAGGTGCAGCAGCCAGGGTATCTGTTCGAGAGTCAGGTGCTGCGCCCGGCACGCGTCGTGGTCCTCCGCCCGGCGGTGGAGGGCCGTCCGCAGGATGGCGCAGGGGACGAGCATGCCAGAGCCACGACTGGAACTGAAGATCGGCGCGCCGGTGGACGCGGCTGATGGCCCGTTCGGCCGGCTGCACCAGGTGATTCTCAGTCCGGTCGAGTCCCGGGTGGTAGCGCTGATCGTGCGGCGCACACCCTGGCCGCCCCGCGAGGTTGTCGTGCCGGCCACGGAGATCGCCGAGGCGACCATGCAACGCGTGCGGCTGCGTGTGCCCCGGGCGGAGCTGGAGGGCCGAGCGGAGGTCGATCGCGCCGAGTATGTTGAACTGGCCCGGGACAGCCAGGGGTACGGTCCGCACGAGGCGCTGGTGGCGATCCACGGTGGCCTGGGCGACGCCAGCGCCCGGGCGCTGGTCGCCGCGCATCTGGGCGCGGAGGCGCGAATCGCCCACGAGGGCCGCCTGGCGGGCCAGGTCGTCGCCCTGCGCCGCGGGCAGCCGGTTTGGGCCGCCGATGGGCGCGCCGGTCGCGTCGATCTCCTGCTCCTCGACGCGGCGGGCCAGGTCCGGCATTTTGTGATTCGCAAGGGGTTCGTGCTTGGCCGCGATGTGATCGTGCCGGTGGACTGGGTCAGCCGAATTGACGAGCGCGGCGTCTGGCTGGCGGTCGAGCACCGCGCGCTCGACCGGCTGCCGCCCTACCGCCCGGATAGCGAGATCGCCGCCGATGTGGATCGAGCGCTCGAACGCGACCCGGTTATCAGCGTCCTGGACTACGATCTGATCGAGGTGCAGGTGCAGGACGGTGTCGTCAGCCTGCGCGGACATGCGGCATCGCCGATCAGCAAGGCGCGAGCCGAATCGGCCGCGCGCGCCGTCCCTGGCGTGCAGCAGGTCGAGAATGGGATCGTGACCGACGGCGAGTTGGTAGCAGCCATCGAGCAAGCGCTCGCGGGCGAGCCGGCGCTGCGCGCCCAGCCGATCACGGTGCAGGCCGAGCACGGCGTCGTGTATCTCTGCGGCTACGCGATGCGCCCGGAGCTGCGCGCCGCGGCTGAAGCGATCGCCGCCGGTGTGCCGCAGGTGCGCGCCGTCGTGAACGAGTTGCTCGCACCGGGCGTCGCCGGCGTGCAGGTGCTGCGGACGCTGGAGCTCGCCATCGGCCAGGCGGTCGAGGCGAGCGACATGCCCCTCGGCCTGCTCGAGCGTGTGGTTGTCAGCCCGCAGCGCCGCCGTGTGATGGCGCTGGTCGTCTCGGGCGCGCTGCCCGACCTGGCCCGCGCGACCCCGCAGATGCTCCCGGCGGAGATGCCGAAGCAGCCGCGGCGGGTGGTGATCACGGCGGACGCCGTGCGCTGCGCCACGCCGCAGGTCGCCCACCTGCGGATCAGCGGGCTGGATGCTGCCCGCTGCCCGGACTTCGACCCGGCCTGCTTTGTCGGGCCGGACGCCACATGGCCGGCTATTGGGCCGTTTCAACCGGCGGATATGCTGCTCGACATGGGATGCGCCGAGGCCGTCCGGCTGGACCTGCACCCCGCGGATGGCGGGCCGGCGGCGCTGCTGCGCGATAGCCCGGGCACCGTCACCTGGGCGCGGATCGAGCACGGCATGCCGGTCCACTGTCGTGCCGGCCTGGCCGGGGCGGTGGACCACGTGGCCGTGGATCGCGATATCGGGATAGTGCGCCGGGTCATCGTGGGCGCCGGGGCGCTGCTCTCGCGGGATGCATCGGTTCCGATCGACTGGGTGCGGAGCGTGGACGATCAGGGGGTGTTCGTAGACGCGGGCGCGGCGCAACTGGAGGCGCTGCTGTCTGCCGGCGCGCGGGTCGGTGACGTACGAGCCGGATCCAACCGATGAGCACTGCGTCGGGCGAAAGGAGCGCACTGATGCCATCACTCTCGTTCCGCCGGTGGCGGGTCATCGTCGCACTGGTGGGTGCGGTGCTGCTCGGGGCCCTGGGCGGCGCAGCGCTGATGCGGGCGGCGCCGCCGGCCTGGTTCGCCATGGCGCGTCCCACGGCCTCATCGGTCGCGCCCGCGGCGTCGCCCACCCCCGCGGCCGCGCCAACCGCCGCTGCCGTGGCGCAGCCGGCCCCGTCCGATGAGCTTGAGGCGCAGATCGAGGCTGTCTACCAGCGGGCCGGGCCGGGGGTGGTCAACATCACGAGCCGGTCGGTGACCTATGACTTTTTTCTGAACCCGACGCCGCGCCAGGGAACTGGCTCCGGCTTCTTTTATGACCGCCAGGGCCACATCGTCACCAACTACCACGTCGTCGCCGATGCCGAGGAACTCCAGGTGACATTGGCCGATGGGCGGACGCTACCGGCCACGATCATCGGCACGGACCCGTCGAACGATCTGGCGGTGATCCGGGTGGACCTGCCGCCGGAAGCCGTGCCGGTCGTGCCGATCGGCGACTCGACCCGGCTGCGGATCGGGCAGTTCGTCGTCGCCATCGGCAATCCGTTCGGCCTGGAGCGCACGCTGACGTTCGGCGTCGTCAGCTCGCTCGGGCGGGTGATCGAAAGCCCGAACGAGCGCTTCATCGGCGAGGTGATCCAGACCGATGCGCCGATCAACCCGGGTAACTCGGGCGGCCCGCTGCTCGACCTGTCCGGCGCGGTCGTGGGGGTCAATTCGGCGATCCTCAGCCCAAGCGGGACGAACGCAGGGATCGGCTTCGCGATCTCGGCCCGCACGGTGCAGCGAGTGGTGCCGGCGCTGATCCGCGAGGGGCGCTACCCGCACCCCTCGCTCGGGGTCTCGGTTCTCGAGCTGACACCGCAGCGCGTGCCGATCCTGGAACGCGCCGGGATGCGCGTCCCGGTGGAACGCGGCCTGCTGGTGGTGGATCTCACGCCTGATGGGCCGGCGGCGCGGGCCGGCATCCGCGGTGCGGCGCGCGTGGTGCGCGTCGGCAATCTCAACGTCCCGGTCGGCGGCGACATTATCACGGCGATCAACGGCCGGCCGATCGCGACGCGCCAGGACCTGATCGTCTATCTGGAGACCGAGACCCGCGTCGGCGAGACGGTGCAGGTCGCCATCGTGCGCGATGGCCGCGCCCAGACTGTGGCCGTCACGCTCGGCGAACTGCGCGCTGGCTGACGGCGGCGGGCATGCCGGTCGCCGCCGCGGTTGTGGGGCGCACGGTGCGGCGCGCGGCGGCGACCTGAAAAGGATACAGTCGTGGAACACAGGAGTGATACCTATGAGTGTGCGCTACGTCGACCTACGGCCGCTCGATTACCTGACGGCCGAGTTGTCCGCCCTGTGGTGGTTCTACCTGTCGCAAGGGTTAGCCCTGATCCTGCTCGGCATCGCCGTCATCATCTGGCCGCAGTTGCTGGCGGTATTAGCGGCGGCGTTCTTTATCGCGATTGGGGCAGTCCTCATCATGCTTGGTTGGCGCATCAGGCGTGTCAAGCGCAGTTATGAGCAGTTCAAGCACTCGTTGCTTGAAAGTTGAGCGGACGGGTATATGTGTGGCCAGGATGTGAAGGTGCAACCGTGAACTATCAACTCGCCAATCATGCGCACAATCTCGTGCTGAACTCTGCGCTCGAAGCGCGGATCGAACAGGAGGTGCGGGCGCTCGACCCGCTGGTCGAGCATTTTCCCGAAGATGAGACCTTGCTGCGGATCGTTATCGAGGACGGCCCGGTGCATCAATACACAATAAATCTGCGCCTATCACTACCCAGTGCGGTGCTGACGGCCCATGAATCCAGTGGCGACCTGATTCACGCGATCAACGAGGCGCTGGCGAAACTGCGCCGCCAGATCATCGAACACAAAGCCAGGCTGCGCCGCGAGGACGAGTACAAGCGCAAGAACCGCCGAAAATAATACAGATTACGCCATGCTACCACTCTACGATACCGTTCAGGCGCGTTCGTTCCCGCTCTTCAACTGGGCGCTGATTGCGATCAATGTAGTCGCTTTCTTTGTCGAGCTATCGCTCGGCCCGCAGGCTGAGCGACTGATCGCCGCGCTCGGCGTCGTCCCTGCCCGCCTGTTGGCGAGCCCCGGCCCGGATCAGTGGCTGACCCTTTTCACTTCGATGTTTCTGCACGGCGGATGGGCCCATCTCTTCAGCAATATGCTGGCGCTCTATATCTTCGGCGACAATGTCGAAGACCGGGTCGGGCACGGCGGTTATCTGGTCTTTTACATGCTCTGCGGCCTGGCGGCGGGCCTGACCCATGTGTGGTTCAATCCAGCCTCGGACGTTCCAACGATCGGCGCCAGCGGTGCGATCAGCGGCGTGTTGGGCGCCTATCTGCTCCTTTTCCCGACAGCGCGGGTGATCTCGCTCGTGCCGCTGTTTGTGGTACCGTGGTTCGTCGAGATTCCGGCACTGATCTACCTCGGCATGTGGTTCCTGTCGCAGCTGTTCAATGGTACGCTCGCGATCGCCGTCGGCGCACAGGAGTTCGGCGGCGTCGCGTGGTGGGCGCATGCTGGTGGGTTTGTGGCCGGCATGCTCCTGATCGGGCTCTTCGCGCAGCGTCGGCGCGTGCGGCGCCTCTATGTCGATGAATACTGGCCCTGGTAAGTTACGAGGTGCATACAATGGACTTCTTCGCCCTCCTCTGGATCTTCCTCATCATCTCGTCGCTCCAGCCGGTGCTGCGCCAGAAGGTGCTGGAAGCCGGGCGCCTGCGCCTGCTGGAGCGACTGGAGCGCCAGCGCACGAGCCGCGTGATCGCGCTCATCCATCGTCAGGAGACGCTCAGTCTGCTCGGGTTCCCGCTGGTGCGCTATATCGATATCGATGATTCGGAGGCCGTGCTCCGCGCGATCAAAATGACCGATGACTCTGTGCCGATCGACCTGATCCTGCATACGCCCGGCGGACTTGTGCTGGCAGCCGAACAGATCGCGTACGCTCTGCGCAGGCATCCTGCGAAAGTGACGGTCTTTGTGCCCCATTATGCGATGTCCGGCGGCACCTTGATCGCGCTGGCGGCCGATGAAATCGTGATGGACGAAAATGCGGTATTGGGGCCGGTTGATCCGCAATTGGGCCAGCATCCTGCGGCTTCCATCCTGAAGGTGCTGGAACGTAAACCGATCAGCGAGATCGACGACGAGACGATCATCATGGCCGATATCGCCGAAAAGGCGATCCGACAGGTCAAGGAGATCGTCCGGGACTTGCTCGTTGATCGCATGGACACCGAGCGCGCCGACCAGATCGCGACGACGCTGGCGACCGGCGTCTGGACCCACGATTATCCGATCAATCTCCGCGAGGCGCGGGCGCTGGGCCTGCCGGTGAGCACGGCGATGCCCGAGGATATCTACAAACTGATGGGATTGTATCCGCAGACCGCCCAGCGCCGCCCATCGGTCGAGTATATCCCGCTGCCGCGCTCGCGCGACTCCGAGTCGCCCCGCGCGATAGGCTGACCTTGTGCTCCCACGCCGGGGCGCCCGCCTGCCACCCCTCCGCCATTGTCGGGGCGCCCCGAATCTCTCTTCCCATACCGTTCAGTTCATGAGACAATAACCATGGGCCATGGGTCAGGGGGCAAGGGGCAGACGGTGCGCTGTCAGGAGCCAGAAGCCACTCTGCACTCTGCAATTCGCACTCTGCACCCTGCAATTTGTAATCTACAACATGACCATGCCCGACCCGCCCGACAAGCAGCGCGAGCAGCCTCCGCCGCCGATCGACAGACCGGATGAGCGGCTGCGCCAGTTCGAGCGCGAGCGCGGCCTGCTCCGCGATGCGCCGCCCGCAGATACGCCGCCTGCGGACGCGCCGCCCGGGCCGAAGCGGCCGCGTAAGCGCCCGCCCGCCCGCCGGAGATCGAAGGAGCGATGACGACGGACGCGTCTGGATAACGGAGGTCGCATGCGGTCACCGCAGGATGAGGAGCCAGGCGGAACGCTCGCCGCGCCGCCCGCCGGCCAGCCCGGCGGCAAGGTGCTTCGGCGGCTCCACCAGTTCGAGCAGGAGCGCAGCTTTCAGCCGACCGCCGCGGTCGAAACCGCCGCCGAGCCGCCGCTTGGCTACACCCCGCCGCTCGGTGCGCCGCCTGCCGTCCTCGGCGCGGCGGCCCCGCGGCGGGGCCGCCGGCGGCGCGCGGGCGACGATCGCTTCCCCGACACATCGCCCTACCTCGACGCCTTCCGCCAGATGCAGCAGATGCCAGCGGCCCGCGCCGCCACCGGCCTGCAACCGGCCTGGACGCCCCTCGGCCCGTTCGCCATCCCGCACGGCCAGACCTACGGTGCCGGCCCCGGCAGCCGCCCATCCGTCTCCGGGCGCGTCTCGGCGCTGGCGGTCGACCCAACCGACGACTCGCACGTCCTGGCCGGCAGCGCCGGCGGCGGCGTCTGGGAGACCCGCGACGCCGGGCGAACATGGCGCCCCCGCACCGACGACCAGCCGACGCTCACCATCGGCGCGCTGGCCTTCGACCCAACCGACCCGCGCATCGCCTACGCCGGCACCGGCGAGGGCAACTTCTACCGCCGCCTCGGAGCCGGCCTGCTCCGCTCGGACGACGGCGGCACGACCTGGACGCTGCGCGCCACCAGCCCGTTTGTCGGCCTCGGCTTCTACGACCTGATCGTCGATCCGCTGAACGGCAACCACCTGCTTGCCGCGACTACCGGCAACCTGGCCGAGTCGTTCGACGGCGGCGCGACCTGGGCGGTGCGCCGGGTGCAGATCGTCTGGAGCCTCTCGATGCACCCGGCGGTCGCCGGCGATCCGAGTTCGACCAAAGAAGTGTTTGCCGCCTGTGGCGACGGCCTGCAATGTTCGGCAGATGGCGGCGCGACCTGGAGCGCCGTGGCCCTGCCCGGCGCTCCGCCCTGGTACTCGCGCCTGGCCGTCTGCCACGCGCCGACGGACGGGGGCGTGGTGTATGTCTTCGGCGAGAGCGGCGGCCGGGCCTACCTCTGGCGGCGCGACACCCACGGCGGCGCGTTCGGCGCCATCGCCCCGCCGGGCGACCTGGCGACCGGGCAGGCGTGGTACGACTGGTATGTCGCCGTGCCGCCCGGCAGCCCCGACACGGTCTACCTGGGCGCGATCAACCTGCACAAGGGCACGCGCAGCGGCGCAGCATGGAGCTGGGAGAACATCTCCGCCCGCGCCAGCGGCGACTCGATCCACCCAGACCAGCATGCGATCGCCTTCAGCGCAACGAACGGCAACCGCATCTACACCGGAAACGACGGCGGCGTCTACCGCTCGCTCGACGCCGGCGGAAGCTGGCAATCGCTCAACACCGGCCTGTGCATCACCGAGTTCGTCTACCTGGCGCAGCATCCGGCCTACGACGCCTGGCTACTCGGCGGCACACAGGACAACGGCACCCTGCGCTACGAGGGGTGCGAGCTCTGGCCGCACGTGGCTGATGGCGATGGCGGCGACTGCGGCGTGAATGCCTCCGCGCCCTACACCTGCTACCACACCTACTACGGAATGGGCATGGAGCGCTCGGCCAGCGGCGGCGGCTGGGGCACGTTCACCTGGATCGGGCCGAACGTCCCGCAGGGCTACGGCGCGCTGTTCTACCCGCCGCTGGAGGTCAACAACAGCGTCGTGGCGCAGGCCGGGCGCAGTGTCTTCATCTCGACCGACGACGGCGCGACCTGGCGTGAGATCGCGCTGCCGCAAAACGTGGATGTCGCCTCGGCGCTGGCCATCCCCACCCCGGCGCGCGTGCTCGTGGGAACGGCCAGCGGCGAGATCTTCCGGATCGATCAGGTCAGTGGAGGCTGGGGCGCGGCGGTGGCGCTGACCCGGCCGCGCGCCGGCTACGTCAGCGACCTGTTCGCCGACCCGGCCGCGCCGAACCGGCTCTGGGTGACCTACTCGACACTGACCGGCGGCCACGTCTACCGCTCGGACGACGGCGGCGCGAGCTGGGTGGATGTCAGCGCCGGCCTGCCGGACATCCCGGCGAACGCGATCGTCGTCGATCCGGCCGCGCCGGACACGGTGTATGTCGCGATGGACCTGGGCGTCTACCGCTCGAACGATGCCGGGGCGACCTGGGCGCGCTTCGGCGTCGGGCTGCCGAACGCGATCGTCGGCGAGCTGCTCTTCCACCCATCGGCCCGGCTGCTGCGCGCCGGCACTCGCAACCGGGGCGTCTGGGAGATCGCCGTCGATTCGGCTGCGACCCCGGCGGTCGAGGTGTATCTGCGCGACAGTGTCGTGGATACGGCGCGGCGAGTCCCCTCCGCGTCGGGCGGGCCTGACCCCTTCGCGCCGGGCGGCGTGGCCGCCTGGTGGGATAGCGCCGACATCAAGATCGACTGCGCGCCGCTCCAGCGCGCCGGCCAGATCGATTACGTCACCTTCGGCGATGATCGCGGCGTGTTCGCCGCCGGCCTGCAGAACCGCGCGCTCCGCGGCCCCTCGCGGGTGCATGTCCTGGTGCGCAACCGCGGCGCATCTCCGGCGACGAACGTCGCCGTGCGGCTGTTCTACGTGGACGCGGCGCAGTACCAGCCGCTGCCCGCCGGCTTTTGGGCGAATTTCCCCAACAATACGCCTACAGGCGCATGGAAAGCGGTCGGCCCCCCGCAGATCATCCCGACCCTGGAGCGCGGCTGGCCGCAGGTCGCCTCATTCGACTGGAACGCGCCCGGCGGCACCAGCGGCGTCGTCTGGCTGCTGGCTGCCGTCACCGCCGACAACGACCCGCTGGCCGTGACCGAGCTGAACCCTGGCCTGCTTGTGCCCGGCAGCCCGAAATGCGCGCTGAAGAAGGCGCTGGTCCTTCCGTACGCCCGGACGCAGTTCCGTGGCACGGTGCCGGCCAGGGGCACGCAACGCTGGTACACCTTCAACTGGCCGGCGGCCTGGCACGTCGTCTGGACGGTCGTGCCGGCCACGCCGCGCCCCGGCGCGCCGCAGGTCCGCTGGCAAGTGCAGGTCGAGCGCGCCGCGGCGGAGTTCGTCACCTATTGGCTGATCGTGACCAACCTGACCGATGCCCCGGTGGAGATCGAAGGCCGCTATGCCATCTTGAGCCTGGCGTGATTGGGCTACGAACGGCGCGAGGCGCGCGAACGATGCGGCCGGGCACCCGTGACCCTCACCCCCGGCCCCCTCGCCCCATCCAGGCGAGAGGGGACCAACGGGGCGTAGGGTGCGGGCGCGGTGTGGCCTATCACGATGGCATGCTTCCGGTAAGTGCGGGTAGCGGCGACGGCCTCTATGGCCCATGCACGTGAGCCTGCTGAGCGATCAATGAAAGGGCAGCCGCATGTGGACGGGAGTGCAGTTCCGCGGCACGCTGCCGGCGAACGCCACGCAGCGCTGGTACACCTTCAACTGGCCGGCGGCCTGGCATGTGGTCTGGTATGTCGTACCGACCACGCCGTGCCCCGGCGCGCCACAGATCGAATGGAGCGTCGAAGTCGAGCGGGGCGCGGCGACCGCCCTGACCTACTGGCTGACAGTCAAGAACCTGACGAACGCCCCGGTGGACATCGAGGCGCGCTACGCCGTGCTGGCCTGAAAGCCGTCTGCGCCAGGGAGATGCGAAGGTCGCAGCTTTCCACGAAGAGAGCCGGATCATGTGTATTTACTGTGCAGGCCGGTGCCTCCATTCGCACCGCGCCCTACCACCTTTGGTCCCCTCGCCTCGATTCGGCGAGGGGGCAGGGGGTGAGGGGCTGCATGGGAGCGACACATGGGCCAAGATACGATGCACTGCCAGCGGAGCGAAAATTCAATCCCGCCATCCCTGATCTGTGGGGCGCACGCCGTCGCCCGCCAGGCGGAAGGCGTGGTGGGCCGCAGGCCGTCCACGCAGCCCTTCTTCGCCTGCGTGTGCCCAAGCAGGGATGGTGGAGGGGCGAGGCCCCTCCAGACCTCCTTACTGCATGAGCCGCGTCATCAGCACCCAGGATGCCAGCCATGAAAATCACCATCACCATCGAAACCGACGGAGACTCCGCGCCGCGGGTGGAGGTGCACAGCGCGGAGCAAACCGGCGCGACCGGCGAGCAGGCCGCTCCCCCCGGCGCGATCGACGCGGGGGCCGCGCCGGCGGAGGTCGGCGCGGCGCCGGCGAGCGCCATGGCCGCGCCGGATGCTGCGGCGCCCGCGCCGGCTGTGGCCGCGGC
>JBHOQX010000097.1:0-4638 GCA_042408595.1 Roseiflexaceae bacterium
CCGCTGCGCCCGCCGCCACCGCCGCCCCCGCCCAACCCTCGCCGACCGTCACGCCGGTCGTGCTGCCCACCGCCGCACCCGCCCTGCCGACATCGACGCCGGCGCCAGAGCTGCGCCTCGCCACGCCGCCCGGCGCCGCTACGCCCGCTTCGCAGGGGCGCTCGACGCAGCCCACCGCTCCGCCCGCTGGCGCGCCACCGCCAACTGCGCCCGCCGGCGCGCCCGTGTCTGGCGGACCGGTGATGGTCGCCACGCCGGGGCCAGGAGAACCAGGTATGCCAACACCCGATAGCGACCGCATGGCGGATCTGGCGCGGGCCGCGCTCGCCGGCCAGCTGAACATTCCCGCAGCGGACATCACAATCGTCTCGACCGAGCCGGTCGAATGGCGCGATGGCAGCCTGGGCTGCCCGAAGCCGGGGGTGATGTACCTCCAGGTGATCACGCCGGGCTACCGGGTGATCCTGGAAGCGAACGGCCAGCGGTACGAGTATCATACCGATACCCGCCGCCAGGTCGTGCAGTGCAACAAGCCTTGATAGCTCAACGTCCAGCGTTCAGCGTTTAGCAGCTGTCGGAAACGCTTCTGCCGAAGGCGTTGGGGGCCGCCGGATTCCAGAAGCATCCTGCACTGCAGGCGATCCTACCGCGTAGCGAATCTTGGATGGCGCCGCCCGCTAAGCCATCCCATTTCAGACAGCTTCTAAACGTTCTAGCGCGTGTGCCTTCAAGCTTGGAAAGCTGCACGCTGAACGGAGAACTCATTCCTCCTCTCCGAACGCCCGCAGCCAGTCGCGCAGTTCGGCGTCGCTCAGGGGTGCGTCGCGCCGCTCATCGGCCGGAGCAGCGGGCGGCCTGTTCGGCGCCGCCCCGTCCAGCAGCTGCGCCGCGAACACGTGCGACGGCACGACCCGCACGCCGCGCTCGCGAGCGGCCTGCGCCACCGCCCGATCCGAGGTCACCAGCGTCCACTCGCGCGGGTGGGGGAGCGAGCGGATGCGGCGGACCAGCTCCGCGTCGGCGTCGCGCGGCGAGCGGGCGAAGACGCACGTCACGCCATACCCGTTGAGATCGGCGGGGTGACCGTACACGCCGTGGTCGAACACCACGACGACCTGCCGCCCGCGCCGCGCCGTGGCGTAGCGCCGGAGCAGCAGCACCAGCCGCTCCTCGTCGTTCGGGTCCGCCAGGCTGATCTGCGGCATCTGGCCGATCAGGTTATGTCCATCCACTAACAGTGGCATGGTGGCAGTATAGCACCAGCTGTAACCCTCGCGCACCGCAGATCGTCATATCATGCAGCCCAATGCTCGCGCAATCGAAGGAGACGTTTCATGCGCCAGCAAGAATATGATCGCGAGCTCGATACCGCGCCCCTGGAGGCGTATGATTATACGCTGGACGCTCCGGCGCGCCACGCCCCCCGCCGCCGGGGCGCGACGATGCTGGGGCTGGCCCTCATTCTCATCGGTGTGCTCTGGATCGGGTCATCGCTCGCCACTCCGCGCATGTTCTGGCCGTTCGGTTCGCGCACCCTGCTGAACGAACGCGCGCCGGCGCAACGTGTGGAGCTGGATGTCGGCCCGGGCGATGTTGACATCGTGCCCTGGAACCAGCCGGAGGCGCAGATCGTGGCCGAGGCGCGCGGCTGGAATGCGCCGCGTATCTCCGTGGAGAAGGGCGACGGCGTGGTGCGGGTGCGGGCCGACCAGAGCGGCTGTCTCTGGCTCTGCTGGAGCGGCGTGCGCTACCGCGTCTCGCTCCCCGCCGGCGACGCGGTGACGGTTCGGACGACCAGCGGCGATGTGCGGGTCGCCGGCGCTGGCGCGACGACCGTGACGACGGTCAGCGGCGATGTGCGGCTGGCGGACCTGCACGGCCCGTTGTCGGTGGTCACGACCAGCGGCGACGTGGAGCAGGAACGCAGCACGACCCAGCCGGCGGAGGTCCGCACGACCAGCGGCGACATCACGCTCGATGGGGTGAGCGGCGCCGTAGCTGCCCGTTCGATCTCCGGCGACATCACCATCCGCGGTGGGCGCGACGCGACGCTGACCGCCGAGACGACCAGCGGCGATATTCGCTACGAGGGAAGCCTCGCGCTCGCCGGCGATAACCGGATCAGCACCGTCTCAGGCGGGGTAACCCTGCGACTGCCGGAGGAGAGCGGCTTTACGCTCCGTGGGCGAACCGTCAGCGGCGAGATCTCGTCCGAGCTGCCGCTGCAGAACGAGCAGCGCGGGCGGGGCCTGCTCAACGGGACGGCCGGCGCAGGCGGGCCGTCGCTCCAGATCGAGACGACCAGCGGCGACGTTCAGATCGAGCGCCAATAGCAGGCGGACAGCGGCGCGGCGCCGGGGAGCGGGCGGCTCTCCGGCGCTGTCTGGTGTCTGTGAGGATGGCGGCTCCCCGCGCGTCTACAAAGTACGTACATCGCAAAGGGGAGGTACACTATGGACAGAAGACGAACGCTGGCGTTCGGTATGGCCTGCGCGCTCGCGCTCGCGGCGCTGTTCGGGTTCGCTCGGCCGGCGCTCGCCGGCGGTTGGGCGGTCGTCACACTCGATGCGCTGCCGGCGGACGTGCGCGCCGGGCAACCGGTGACGCTCGGCTTCATGGTGCGGCAGCACGGCCGCACGCCGATCGATGTCCATACGTTCGAGGGGCGGATGCCGGTGCTCCGGGCCCGCCACGCCGCCAGCGGCGCGACGCTCGCCGCCGAGGCGCGCAAAGAGGGGCCGGTCGGGCATTACGCCGTCACCGTGGCGTTCCCGCGCGACGGCGTGTGGTCGTGGAGCATCGCGCCCGAGCCGTTCGCTGCGACGAACCTCGGCGAACTGACGGTGCTTCCGGCGGCGCCCGCTGCGCCGTCCCCGCCGGTGTCCGCGGCGGCCCCATCACCTGTGCTGGCGCGGGAGGCCCAGATCGCCGGCGGGCTCCTGCTTGCCGTCGCGCTGGCCCTGGCGGTGGCCGGCGTCGCGCGGCGCCGCACGCCCACCCCGCACCCGGCGGAGTCGGCGCCATGATCCGCCTGAGCCTTGTGCTGGGGGCGCTCGGCCTGGCGCTGCTGGCCGCGCCGATAGCCCTGCCCGCGCCGGGCGCCCCCGCCGCGCCGACCGTTTCGCCGGCGCAGCTCGCGGCACGCGGCCAGGCGCTGTTCTCGGCGAAGGGGTGCGCGCAGTGCCATCACCACGCCGCGGTGCCCGGCTCCGGGTCGTTCAGCGGATCGGATGTGCCCGACCTGACCCGCCGCACGCTCGGCGCGGACTATTTGCGCAGCTGGCTGGCGAATCCGGCGGCGGTCCGCCCCAACACGGCCATGCCGAACCTGAACCTCAAGCCGGGCGAGATCGAGGCGCTGGTGGCGTTTTTGCGGGCGAACCAACCATATCGCGCTTGCGGCGCGGGGATCAGGGGTCAGGGGCCCAGGGTTCAGGCGTTCCGGCCGTAATGCTGCGCTGCCCATGCCCGAAAACGTCTCCTGCACCTGCACCCGGCGCGGCGTTCTGCGAGGCTGTCTGAAACGCTTCGGGCGGGGGGGTTGGGGGCCGCCGGCCCCTCAAAGAAATCCTTGCGCCGCCGCTCCGGTTCGCCCGCCACTCGCCGTCGTTCGTCCGACGACCACCCGCGCCCGCAATGAGCTACCATGACATCGCACCGGGCAGCCATCTTCGGGGGGCCAATGGCCGCAAGCGATGCCGGCGCGACCGGCGGCGAGCGGGGCGATGCCGACCTGGAGCTGGTCACACGCATCCAAGCCGGCGACGAGGACGCCTTCGAGGCGCTGGTCGCCCGCTACCAGGCGCCGCTGTTTCGCTATCTGCTCGGCTTTGTCGGGCAGCGGGAGCAGGCGGAGGACCTGCTGCAGGAGACGTTTCTGCGCGCGTTTCGCGCCATCGGGCGGCTCGATGACCCGGCGACGCTCCGGCCCTGGCTCTACCGGATCGCCCACAACCAGGCGTGCTCGCTGCTGCGCCGCGGCCGCCTGCTCGCCTGGCTGCCGCTCGGCGCGCAGCACCTGCCGGCCCCGCCGGCCGACCGCAGCACCATCGAGGCGGCCTGCACCACCGAGGCGCTTGCCCGCCTGCCGCCGGAGCTGCGCGCGCCGCTGTTGCTGCACGTGGTCGCCGGGTTCAGCTACGCCGAGACCGCCGCGCTGCTCGGCGTCAGCGAGGGGGCGGTGCGGATGCGTATCAGCCGGGGGCGGGCCGCCTTTCGGGCAGCCTACGAGGGAGAGGAGTGACGACCGCAGACGAAGGGCGAAAGCCGGCTGCGCCGGGGCAAAGGAAATACCCCTCTACCGTTATGAACGTTTCGACAGTTCGTAGCTGTGAATAGGTCGCTCGATACGTCGAGATGACGCTCGTCCTTCGTTCTTCGCCGTTCGTCTCCATGCCAGGCCATGCATCCCGATCTCGACCAACTCGCCGCCCTGCTCGACGGCGCAGCGGATGACCCGGCGCTCGCCGGGCTGCGCGCCCACGCGCTGACCTGCCCGCGCTGCGCCGCCTGGCTGGAGCGGCTGCGCGCCGATGGCGCCGCCATCCCGCGCGCGCTGGCCGCCGTTCCCGCGCCGGATGTGCGCGAGGCTGTGCGCCGCCGCGCCCGGCCGGCCTTCGGCGGGGCGCTGCGCTGGGC
>JBHOQX010000100.1:0-234329 GCA_042408595.1 Roseiflexaceae bacterium
GCGCTCCACGCCGCGCGCGGCGGGGCAGCCCCCCCAGGCGATAGGCCGCCACCGCCGCCGCCCCGGCCCGGCTCCGCCGCCCCGGCGCCGCCGACATTTCCATCCAGCACGACGCCCGCGCCCAGCACGACACCCGCGCCCAGCGCGACGCCCGCGCCCAGCACGACGCCCGCGCCCAGCGCGACGCCCGCGCCCAGCGCGACGCCCGCGCCCAGCGCGACGCCCGTGCCGACGGCCACACCGACGGCGACCCACACGGCGACGCCGCCGGCCAGCGCCACGCCTCGGCCCGTTCTGAAGCGGATCGAGCCCACCGCCCGCGCCATGCTCGAGGCGACGGCGACGGCCATCCTGGCGACCGCTGCGGCGGCCCGACCCGATGCCCCGCTGCCGACCGACCGCCCCCGCCTGAGCGACCTGCGCCAGACCGCCCTGCCGGACGCGACTCGCCCGCCGTTGCCGGACGGCCCGCCGCCCCCACCCTGGCCCACCGACCCGCCCTGGCCGACCGGCGTGCCGTGGCCCAGCGCCGCACCAGCCCCGCCCGAGGCGACCGACGAGCCCGAGGATGACCCGGCGCCGACGGTCGAACCGGCCGCGCCGCGCACGACGCCGCGCGATCGCCCGCGGCCCACCCGCGCACCACGCCTGCGACCATAGCCCGGCGGCCCTGTCTGGCGCCTTCCGCCGGGGAGCTAGCGCATCCCTGGCGGAAGGCGCCAGATTTTTGGAGCACTAAAGCAACAGCCGGACGGGAGTCGCCTCCCGCCCGGCTGTGATGTCACACGCCCGCGGCGACCCGCTACGGCAGCGTGACACTATCCGACTCTCGGCCTACCGGCGCGTCGCGGTACATGAAGAGCAGCCCCGTCTGCGACGGCGTGGCCGCCGCGCCGCCGGTCGGCTTGTTGTACGGCAACGTATAGGAGCCGTTGGTCGGCACCTGGAACGCCGTCGTCACCGGCTGGTACTTCGGCAGGCCGGTGGTATACGTGTGATACGTGCCGCAGTTAAACGGCGAGCAGTCCCACAGGCTCCCGGTGAAGTAGGCATCGAACGCCAGCACGAAGAACTTGAACGGCTTGTTGCTGGTCACATCGATCGCCGCCGCCGGCACCGGCAGGATCCAGTTCGCCGAATTGAAATCGGTGAAGCTGTAGAAGTACGGGCGTGTCGGCCGCGTGCCGTTCGCGGGATTGATGTCCACAACGAACACCGCATTGCGGCCGTCGGCACCGTTGAGCGTGCGGTCGGCGTTGAACACCACGTAATCGTCCACGCCATCGCCGTTCGAGTCGATGTAGATATCGAACTCGACCGGGTAGTTATGCGAGGCGCGCGGCTGCTTGACGGTCGGGCTGAGGCCGTCGTAGACCGTCAGGCCGAAATCGATCACCTGGTCGTTGATCGCGCCGGACGGTGCGGCCGGCAGCCCCAGCGCCGCGTTCAAGCCCGGCACCGTATAGGCCCGCGCACCCACTTCGTGGATGTCGATCGCCGTCTGGTTGATGCCGGGGAGGATGCCGGGCACGTAGTCGGCGTTCACGCAGTTGCCGCCGCCATCCACGATCTCGCAGTTGTTCGGGCTGATCTCGAACAAGGCGAACACATCCGTGTCCCCCGGCTTGAACTTCGCCGGGTTGCGCAGTTTGACCGAGGATGCGGTCGCGCTCTGCACGTAGGTCTCCGCCGCCTTCTTCGGCAGCACCTGCCACGGCATCCGCACCGTGTTGTTGGCGCCGCCGTCGATCTTGAGGAAGCCGTCGTACTCGAAGATCGTCAGCGTCGGGCAGCCGGACTGCGGGTTCGGGTCGCTGCAATAGATGTTCGTACCGCTCGCGCCGAACTGCCCGGCGTCAAGCGTCCAGTCGCGCAGCCCCTTGGCGTTCACCGTCAGCGTCACATCCACCAGCCCGGCGAACTTGGCCGGCACGGTGATCGTGGACGGCGAGACGCTCAACGAGACACCCTTGCTCTTGTCATCGTTGTAGCGGAAGGATGTGCTCAGCTTGTAGGTCTTAGCAGTGTCGTTGAAGTTTGCGATGAAGACCTTGCGCGTCTCGGTGCTTGTGGCGCTCACGCCGTCGTAGCCGAACGACAGGCTGCCGCTGGCGGAGTTCCAGGCGGTGAAGAAGCCGTTGCCGTACGGGTACGACACCAGGCAGTCGAACGAACCGTTGTAGAACTCCGGCAGGATCAGGTGCGTCAGCGCGTTGGTCGGCGGCGTGGTGACCGTGCACGGCGGGTTCGGGTTCTCCGGCGAGCCGAACAGATACGCGTAGAGATCCGTCACGTCCAGCGCCGTCGTCATCGTCTGATAGGCGTTCAGCACGTCCACTCGGCCCGCGCCCTGGAGCGTGATCGGCGCCAGGAAGCCCGAGCCGCCGTTCGCCGCGCTCCCGCCGATGTAGGTGTTCGGGTTGGCGGTGTTCATCAGCATGGCCTTGACCAGACTGGTGACCGACAGACCCGGGATGACCACGCCGGGGTTGCCGTCGCGCAGGATGCCGCGCTCCTCGAGCGCCTGCACCAGCAGCGCTGCCGAGCCGGCCACCATCGGCGCCGCGCCCGATGTCCCGCCGAAGGCCGTCTTGCCCGTGCCGGTGCCGACTTCCGCCGAGACGCTTGCGCCCGGCGCGGCGATGTCCGGCTTGACGTCGCCGTCCGCGATCCGCGGCCCGCGGCTCGACGATGCGACGATATCGTCCTGCAGCGCGATGAAGCTGTTCGGCGCGATCGACGCCACCTGCCCGAGTTTGGTCTTGAGCGTCGCGCCATCGTTTTGCGTGATCGTCAACGTCGGGACGGTGACCGTACCGCCGCCGTAGCTGAAGACCGGCGGGGTGTTCGAGAAGGTGTTGTTGGCGACGATCACGAACGCCGCGCCCGCCGCGCTGCCGTTCGCGCCCTTGATGCTGACCGCGCACGTGCCGCGATCCACTAGCAGGACCTTGCCGATGAGCGAGCCGGCCGGGTACGGCGAGCAGCCGAGCAGATTGCCACCCGCGCCATTGCCGTACTGTAGCACGCCGCTGGCCGGCGCGGTGATCGCGGGGGCCCAGGGCTGCGCCACGCCGCCGACGCTGGTGCTGCCGACGGTGATCTTGTACAGCCTGTCCGACGGCACCGTGCTCTGCGCCACGCTGATCGCGCCCTCGGCAGACGACGGCGAGCCGACGATGTAGGGGCGGTCGCCGCTGTTGCCGGCCGAGACCACCACGACCGAGCCGTAGTAGCTAGCGATATTCGCGAACAAGGTCAGGTCGTCTTCCGGCTGGCCGTACGGCGAGCCGAGCGACATGTTGATCACATCCGCCGGGTCGAAGGTCGTGCAGTTATCGTCGGTCTCCGGGTCGCACGCGCCGTAGTCCGAGTCGTCCAGGTCGAGCGCGTCGTCCACCGCCAGCAGCAGCGCCAGGCCGTTGCAGGAGGACGAGACCGCCGAGCATGCCTTGAACGCCCAGATGTTGACGCTCGGGGCCACGCCCTGGTCGCCCGCGCCTGGGGATGTCTCAAGGCCGCCGATGATGTCGGCGACGTGCGTGCCGTGGCCCTCGAAGTCGATCGGGTTCGGGTCCGGTGTGATATCGTCGCTATAGACCGGCCACTGCTCGCCGACCCAGTCGTAGCCGCCCTTGACCTTGGGCGCGTTCGGGCCGAACAGCGAGGGATCGGCCGGGGCCGCCGCCGCCGCCAGGCAGGCCGGGTTGGTCGGGTCGGGCGTGATCGCCGGGTTGCCGCAGTACGCCTGGGCGTAGGCCGCCGTCGTGCCGGGGCCGCCCAGCTTCTTATGGGTGTAGTCGATGCCCGAGTCGATCACCGCGACATCGATCCCCTGGCCGCCCAGCAGGTCGGTGTGCTTGCCGGTGACGCCAAGCTGCTGAAGCGCCGTCGCGCCGATCCAGGGCACTGTCTCGGTCAGATCGAGCTTGTAATCGGCGATCCCATGCACGCCGATCACGCTGCTCATGGCGCGGATGTCCTTGACCTTGCTGGCGTCGATCCGTACCGCCAGCCCAGAGGACGCATGGGCGAAGCGGCCGATGATCTTACCGCCGAGCGCTTGGATCTGCGGAATGAGCTTATCCTGCTCGGCGCGGATCTCGCGCAGATAATCGCGGCGCTGCTGCTGCGTCCACCCGCGTGCGACCATCGCGAGCGGCGCCTTGTTGATCCAGACGACGACATTCACCGGGCCGGTCTTCCGGCTGCCCGGCTTCTGGTCCCACGTCTGCGCCGCCGAGTTCTCGACCAACGCGGTGTAGGACGGGATAGCCAGGTTAGTATCGGCGGAGGCTGGCGTCGTCCGCGTGAGCCCGGCGAAGGCGGAGATACACAGCGCGGCGCCCACCAGCCCGCTGATCAGTTTGTGGCGTGAAATCACAAATCCTCCCCTTGTACGACAATGTATGGGTCACTCGTGCGCGGGATGTCATCGGCGATGTTCGGCGGGTTGCCACCTCCTTGCTAGATTGCAATGGCACGGAACGACAGCGCACCGCGTGGCCGGCAAGCCGGCCGTATGCGCAAGCCTGGCGCATATCCAATCGAACCAGCTCAGAGGCCAGCCTGGCACGCAAGTTTCAGTATGAGGCAACTGGTGCGGGAGGCGCGCCGCACGTGCGGCGTTCCTGCGTTGAGGATACGCCGTTCGTGTGGCTGAGTCAATGACAGTTAGTTCACCACACAAACCAGAGCGGGCGAGCGGAAGGTCTGAAGAAGCGAGAAATACGGCGTAGGAAAGCGATGGGCCGCACAAAAGCGCCGGAACGGCGTTGGCGGCCCGACTTCACAGATTTTTCACGTTTTGGTCAGGCGGCTATCAGCCGGGCGCGGCGGCCGGGGCCTGCTCGCCGGCCGGGGCGGGCGCCCGCAGCAGTAGCAGCGATCCGGCCGTGCCGGCGATGATCGAGGCCAGCACGATACCGAGCTTGGCGCCGGTCAGTTGCGCCCCCCCGGGAAAGGCCAGCGCCGCGATAAACAGCGACATCGTGAAGCCGATGCCGGCCAGGAACCCGACCCCGACCATATGCGGCCACGTCACGCCGTTCGGCAGCGCCGAGAGCCTCGTCCGCACCAGGAGCATGGTCGCCAGCAGCAACCCGACCGGCTTGCCGAGCACCAGGCCCAACACGACCCCCAGGATCACCGGCAGGCTCTCGGCGGACAAACGGATGTCGGCAAGGCTGATCCCGGCGTTCGCCAGCGCGAAGACCGGCATGATCAGGAACGACACCCACGGATGGAGCGAATGCTCAAGTTTCTGCAGCGGAGCCTGCACCTGCTCGCAGGCATCCTCTAGTGCGATCACTGTGCTCTGTTGTACCTCATCGGTGAGCATGCGCGTCGGCTGGAGATCGCTCTGCTCGAACTGCTGGAGCAGCCCGCGCGCCCGCGCCAGGAAGCTCGCCGGGTCGATCCGGTTCCGTCCGGGGATGGTGAAGGCGATCAGCACACCGGCGATCGTCGCATGGACGCCCGATTTGAGAAAGGCCACCCAGACGACCAGGCCAAGAGCGATGTAGAACAGAATGCGGCGCACCCCGAGCGCGTTCGCTAGCATCATCAGCGCCAGCACCCCGAGGCCGGCCAGCAGCGCGCTGGTGTTCAGGTCCGCCGTGTAAAACAGCGCGATCACCAGCACCGCCAGCAGGTCGTCTACGATAGCAACGGCGGTCAGAAAAACCTTCAGCCCGAACGGAATGCGGTCGCCGAGCAGCGCCAGCACGCCGAGCGCGAAGGCGATGTCGGTGGCCATCGGCACGCCCCAGCCCCGCAGGCCCGGCCCGCCCGCGTTGAACCCCAGGTAGATCAGCGCTGGCACGACCGCACCGCCGACCGCGGCGATCATCGGCAGCAGCGCCGCGCGGATGTCCGACAGTTCGCCGACCAGCATCTCGCGCTTGATCTCCAGGCCGACATACAGGAAGAAGATCGCCATCAGGCCGTCGTTGATCCAGTGCAGCACGCTCTCGTCAAGCGTGATGAACCCCAACGACAGCATCAGGTGAGTGCCAAGCACCTGGTTGTAGAGCGGCGCCAGCCCGGTATTCGCCAGGATCATGGCGATCACCGTGGCGGCGATCAGCAGAATGCCGGTTGAGGCGGACGTGCTGAGAAAATCCTGCATCGGGCTCAGCACCCGCTCGATCGGCGTGCGTGGGCCGGGGGGGTGGAGTCGCGGTGTCGCGTGCGCCATGCTCGCACCTTTCTGATGAGCCACAGGGAACACAGAGAGGACAGCGTCAGCGGTAGTATACCATCAGGCAAAGCAATGGCGCAGGCAGAAACGCCCCGCCGGCGCCACCCCGCCACATGGGTATCCGGTTACGCCGCCACCCGCTCCGCTACCGCACGCCCGACCTCGGCGGTCGTGGAGACACGCTCGCCCGGTGCAGCGATGTCGCCGGTGACGTAGCCGTCCGCCAGCGCCCGGTCCACCGCCGCCTCGACCGCGCGCGCCTCGGCCTCCAACCCCAGCGAGAGCCGCAGCAGCAGCGCGACGCTCAGGATGGTCGCCAGCGGGTTTGCGATCCCCTTGCCGGCGATATCCGGCGCCGAGCCGTGGATCGGCTCGTAGAGGCCCATTCGTTTCACGGACGACGGACGACGGGCGATGGACGAACGCTCTTCGGTGGCGGCTTGCGTGTCCAGCTGCGACTCGTCTCGTTCGTCCGTCGTCCGTCGCCCGGCCTCGGCGGCACCCCCAAGCGAAGCGGAGGGCAGCATTCCCATGCTCCCGGCGAGCATCGAGGCTTCATCGGTCAGGATGTCACCGAACATGTTCTCGGTGACGATCACATCGAAGTCAGCCGGGCGGCGCAGCAGGTGCATGGCGCAGGCGTCCACCAGCAGGTGTTCGAGCTGCACGTCCGGGTACTCCTCGCGCAGCACGCGGGTAGTGACACTGCGCCACAGCCGCGAGGTCTCCAGCACGTTCGCCTTGTCCACCGAGGTGAGCTTGCCGCGGCGGGCGCGGGCGAGCCCGGCGGCCGTGCGCACGATCCGCTCGATCTCGCCGGTGGTATAGACGCACTCGTCGTAGGCACGCTCCTGGCCGTTCGCGTCGCGGTCGCGCCCCTTCTCGCCGAAGTAGATCCCGCCGGTCAGTTCGCGCACGACGACCAGATCGACCCCCTCGAGCCGCTCTGGGCGCAGCGGCGAGGCAGCGATCAGCCGCGGGTGCATCATGACCGGGCGCAGGTTGGCGTACAGCCCGAGCGCCTTGCGGATGCCGAGCAGCCCCTGCTCCGGGCGCACCTTCGCGTCCGGGTTGTCCCACTTCGGCCCGCCGACCGCACCGAGCAGCACTGCGTCCGACTCCTGACACAGGCGCAGCGTCTCGTCCGGCAGCGGCGTGCCCGCGGCGTCGATCGCGCCGCCGCCGATCAACGCCTCGCGCAGTTCAAAGGCGTGGCCGAAGCGCGCGCCGACCGCCCGCAGCACCCGAACACCCTCGGCGACCACTTCCGGTCCGATCCCGTCGCCGGGAAGCGTGGTAATCACGGCATGCATGAGGACACCTTACTTCTTATGCTGGCTCCGCATAAAGAAGGTGATTGCGGCTATCACGAGTGCGATGACCACCCCTGGAACCAGTAAATCTTCAGACCGCGGCGCCTCGATCACACTGCCAAGGAACAACACCGCCAGCGCCACAACGATCACGCCAAGCAGCTTCTCCTTTAAATCATCCAGTGTATGGATCTCGATCCAGCTTGGCATCTTGACACTATCATCAATAAACAAAGCATACAGGCCAACAGCAACGATATATAGCACTTTTGCCACCCGAAAGATATCAAAAATCGAGATCGCCGCGGCCAACAGCACTTTTCCGGATTTGCTGTTGATTCTCTGAGTAAATGCCTCAAAGATCACGCCAACTGTCTCGATTGCACCATAGAGCAACAGCGCGACGGCCGCCGCCAGTATTGCGACAACCGCGATGGCGATCACATAGCGCGTGAGGCTGATCAGCCGATTGACCATACGCTCGCTGTGCTCACACGCTGCGGATGCGCCCGCTCATAGGCGCTGATCGCCGCGTCTTCGGCCAGGAGGAAGCCCATCTGATCCAGGCCGTTCAGCAGGCAGTGCTTCGCGAACGGCTCGATCGCGAAGGTGATCGCCCGGCCGCCCGGGAGCGCCACCGTCTGCTGCGCCAGGTCCACCGTCACTTCGGTCGCCGGATCTTCCTCGAACAGGCTGACGAGCTGGTAGTAGGTCTCCTGATCGATCACGATCGGCAGCAGCCCGTTTTTCAGCGCATTGTTGCGAAAGATATCGGCGATCTCCGTGCTCATAACCGCGCGGAAGCCGTAGCCGATAAGCGCCCACGGCGCGTGCTCGCGCGACGAGCCACAGCCGAAATTATGGCCGGCGACGAGGATCTGTGCGCCCTGGACCGCAGGCCGGTTGAGCACAAAGTCCGGGTTCGGCGTGCCATCCGGGTTGTAGCGCCAGTCGGCGAAGAGCGCCGCGCCCAATCCCTGCTTGTCGGTCGTTTTCAGATAGCGCGCCGGAACGATCTGGTCGGTATCGATATTGTCGATCGGTAGCGCGGCGATCCGCGCAGTGAAGGTGGTGATTGGGTCCATGGTTGCTCCGCATATTCGGTCGCCAGCACCGCACCAGGAGTTTCGCCTCTGAACCCCGCGCGACACAGCGATCGTCGTGAAAGGTCGTGCCGCCTTCAGGCGATCCGCGGACACCGCCTGAAGGCGGCACGACGTCCATCTGTACCAATCTGATAGGTTTGCTCTACGTGATCCTCTGCCGCTGTCCACCGTCCGCCATCAATTCAGCAGGGTCCGCACGTCGGTAATGGCGCCGGTGATCGCGGTGGCCGCGGCGGTCAGCGGACTGGCCAGGAAGGTCCGGCCGCCCTTGCCTTGCCGCCCCTCGAAGTTGCGGTTGCTGGTGCTGACGGCATACTGCCCCGGCTGGAGCTGGTCACCATTCATTGCGATGCACATCGAGCAGCCCGCCTCGCGCCACTCCGCGCCGGCGGCGCGGAAGACCTCGTCCAGCCCCTCGGCCTCGGCCTGGCGCTTGACCTGCTGCGAACCAGGCACCACCAGCATCCGCACCCCCGGCGCGACTTTGCGGCCCCGCAGCAGCGCCGCAGCCTGCCGCAGGTCGGTGATCCGTGAGTTGGTACAACTGCCGACGAACACCACATCCACTTTGTGGCCCAGCAGCCGCTGGCCGGGACGCAGATCCATGTAGCGCAGCGCCTTGTCGAGCGCCATGCGCTGGCCAGGGTCGGGCAGATCGTCCGGGCTCGGGATGGCAGCGTCGATCGGCATCCCCATGCCAGGGTTGGTGCCGTAGGTGATGAACGGCGTCAGGCTGCCGGCGTCGAGCGTTACGGTCGCATCGTAGGTCGCGCCCGCGTCGGTCGGCAGCGTGCGCCAGACGGCGACCGCCGCGTCCCAATCTGCCCCTTTGGGCGCGGCAGGCCGGCCAGCAACATACTGGAAGGTCGTGTCGTCCGGCGCGATCATGCCGGCGCGGGCGCCGCCCTCGATCGACATGTTGCAGATCGTCATGCGCTCTTCCATCGAGAGCGCACGGATCGCCTCGCCGGTGTACTCGAAGACGTAGCCGGTTCCGCCGCCAACGCCGATCCTGGCGATCAGGGCCAGGATAATATCTTTGGCCGTGACGCCCGGTTGAAGCCGGCCATCCACCCGCACCTCCATCGTCTTCGGGCGGCGCTGGATGAGGCACTGGGTGGCCAACACATGCGCCACTTCGGAGGTGCCGATGCCGAAGGCCAGTGCGCCGAACGCGCCGTGCGTGCTGGTGTGGCTGTCCCCGCAGACGATGGTCATGCCGGGTTGCGTCAGCCCCTGCTCCGGCCCGATCACGTGGACGATCCCTTGCTGCGCGCTGCCAAGCGCGAAGAGCGGGATGCCGAACTCCCGGCAGTTGCGCTCAAGCTGGCTGATCTGCGCCGCGGCCTGCGGATCGACGATCGGGATGACCCCATCGGGGCCGCGCGGCGTCGTCGGCGTGGAATGGTCCATCGTCGCTAGGGTGCAGTCGGGCCGGCGGACACGCAGGCCGCGCTGGCGCAGCTCGGTGAAGGCCTGTGGCGACGTGACCTCGTGCACCAGGTGCAGGTCGATGTACAGCACCGCCGGCGTCTCCGGGGTCTCCGGGCGCACAAGGTGGGCATCCCAGATTTTTTGGAAAAGGGTGCGCGGTTTATTCACAGAACTCTCCGTTGTGCATCTGACACGGTGACACGGCGACAAGAGCTACCAAGTCACTCGCCCCCTCGCTCACCCGCTCACATACTCCAGCCACCCCCACCGGTCCTCCGTCTCGCCGCTGAAGAGGCCGAAGAACGCCTGTTGGATGGCGGTCGTGATCGGGCCGCGCCGCCCCGCGCCGATGGTGATGCCGTCCACCGAGCGGATGGGGGTAACCTCAGCGGCCGTGCCGGTGAAGAACAGCTCGTCCGCCAAGTACAGCGCCTCGCGCGGCAGGTTCTGCTCGCGCACCTCGTAGCCCAGTGCGCGCGCAAGGGTCAGCGCGGTGTCGCGGGTGATGCCGGGGAGCAGCGCGGCAGTCACCGGCGGAGTGTAGATCACGCCATCGCGGATCACGAACAGGTTCTCGCCCGAGCCCTCGCTCAGCACGCCGTTCGTGTCGAGCGCGATCCCCTCGGCGTAGCCGTGGCGCACCGCCTCCATGACGATCAACTGCGACGACAGGTAGTTGCCGCCGGCCTTGGCCATGGCCGGCAGCGTGTTCGGCGCGACACGCTGCCACGACGAGACGGCCACGTCCACGCCCGTCTCCAGCCCCTCTGCCCCCAGGTACGCGCCCCACTCGATCGCAGCGATCATCACCTCGACCGGATTTTTCAGCGGAAAGACGCCGAGCTCACCGTAGCCGCGCCAGACGAGCGGGCGCAGGTAGGCGCTTTGCAGGCCATTCTCGCGGATGACGGTCTTGCACGCCTCGTCGATCTGCGCAGGCGTGTAGGGGATCTCCATCCGGTAGATTTTGGCCGAGTCGAACAGGCGGCGGGTGTGCGGCGCGAGGCGGAAGATCGCCGGACCTTTGGGCGTATTGTAACAACGCACGCCCTCGAACACCGATGAGCCGTAATGGAGCGCGTGGGTCATGACATGCACGGTCGCGTTCTCCCACGGGACCAGTTCGCCGTTGAACCAGATGTACTTCGTGGGGTTGATTGGCATGGAATCCTCCGAGCTCTTTGGGTGACTGCTTCACTAGCGCCAGACCTGTGGCGCTCCGGCCCGTATTATACTCGCAAGCGACCGCACGCCGAACCCTGGAGGGCGTACGCGGTCGCCCGCGCCACGGAGCGCGTGTTCGCCCGCATGCGCGCCCAAGCGGGAGTCTTGACGGAGCGTTCGCCGCCCCCTATCGATATCCTCTCCCTCAGCACTCAACGCGCCGCATGGAGGACTCCCGCCGCCTGCCAGCGCAGCAGCGGCAGCTCCAGGCTGTCCCACAGCGCGTACCAACTCGCCTCGATGATGTTCGCCGAACAGCCGACGGTACTCCAACGCGCATCCCCGCAGGCCGACTCGATCACCACACGCGGCCGGGCGGCGGTGCCCAGGTGTTCATCCACGATCCGCACTTTGTAGTCTACCAGATGCACCTCGGCCAGGCGCGGGTAATGCGGCAGCAGCGCCTTGCGGATCGCCCGGTCGAGCGCGTTGACCGGCCCGTCGCCTTCGGCAGCGGTGTGGATCAGCTCGCTGCCGACCCGCAGCTTGACGGTCGCCTGCGAGAGCACCTCGCGGTCGCCGCGCTTCTCGACGATTACCGTGAAGTCGAGCAGCTCGAACGGCGGGGTATAATTCGGCGCGGCGCGACGCACCAGCATCTCGAACGAGCCTTCGGCGGCCTCGAACTGAAACCCCTGGCTTTCGAGCTGCTTGATCCGCTCCAGCACCGCGCGCTCGTTGCCGTTCAGCGCCAGCCCCAGCGACTCGGCGCGCATCCGCACATTGCCGCGCCCCGAAAGCTCGCTCACCACGACCCGCAGCTCGTTGCCGACCAACTCTGGATCGATGTGCTGGTAGCTCTGCGGCACCTTGGCGACCGCCGCAACGTGGATGCCGCCCTTGTGGGCGAAGGCGCTGCGCCCGACGTACGGCGCATGGGCGTCCGGGTTAAGGTTCGCCACCGCGGCGACGAAATGCGACAGTTCGCTCAGGCGGCGCAGCTGCTCCGGCGCGACACACGCATAACCGAGCTTGAGCTGCAGGTTGGCGATCAGCGGCACCAGGTCCATGTTGCCGCAGCGCTCGCCGTAGCCGTTGATCGTGCCCTGCACCTGGACGCACCCGGCCTCCACCGCCGCCATCGCATTCGCCACCGCCAGCGCGCCGTCGTTGTGGGTGTGAATGCCGAGCAGGGGCCAGGGTTCAGGGGTCATGGTTTGGTGCTCCCCTGCCAACCCCCGGCCCCGGACCTCTGACCCCTGGATGTGCGCGCGCACCGCGCGCACAATCGCCGCGACGTCGTGCGGCAGGCTGCCGCCGTTGGTATCGCAGAGCACGAGCGTGTCTGCGCCGGCCTGCGCCGCGGCGGCGAGCGTCGCCAGGGCATAGGCCGGGTCGAGCTTGTAGCCGTCGAAAAAGTGCTCGGCATCGTAGATCACCTCTTTGCCGAGCCGCTTGAAGTAGGCCACGCTGTCGGCGATCATGCGCAGGTTCTCCTCGCGCGTGGTCTCGAGCACCTTTTCGACATGGAGCGTCGAGCTTTTACCGACCAGCGTGACGACCGGCGTGTCGGCCTCCACCAGGGCGCGGATGTTGGCGTCCTCGTCGCAGGTCGCCCCGGCGCGGCGGGTGCTGCCGAAAGCGGCGATCCGGGCCTGGCGCAGCGGCACGTCGCGCACGCGGCGGAAGAACTCGGCGTCTTTCGGGTTCGAGCCGGGCCAGCCGCCTTCGATGTAGTGGATGCCGAACGCGTCCAGTTCGCGGGCGATCTTCAGTTTATCGTCCGCAGAGAGTGAGATCCCCTCGCGTTGCGTGCCGTCACGCAGGGTGGTGTCGTAAAGCAGGATTTGCACGGCGAGCTCCTTCGCAAGCATAGAGAAGAGAGAACAACGAACATACGACGCAATAGACTAGCCTGCGCGAATTGCGGGCAGCCGCTCGCGTGGAGCGGCTGCCGGATACTCCTCCTGGTGTACAAATCGCATAGCTTTCCTTCGATGTCGGCGTGATCTCGGCATAGACGAATGCGATGCAACCGCACCTTCGTCACGGGCGAACTGTATTCACCCGTACACGCTGGAATCCGATAGCTTCGCTATGGGAGCGACACATCGCGCCGCTACGCGTCGTGTTTCGATGCTATTCGCCGCGATGGTTTCGTTGCGGGCGCATACGCAGTAACGTCAGATCTTGCCCCGCCAGCAGGGGTAGCTTCCAAAAATCTTGAAAAACCCGGTCTTGGCGCGGATGCGCTCTAGTGCCGCCGCAACCGCTGCATCCGTCCGGTGGCCGTTGCAGTCCACCAGAAAAATATACTGGCCGAGCACATCCTTCGACGGGCGCGACTCGAGCTTGGTCATGTTGATGTCGGCTCGCGCCAGCTCCTGCAGTGCGTCCACCAGCACCCCGGCGCGGTCCTCGGTGAAGCCGAAGCAGAAGCTGGTCTTGTCGTCGCCGGTCGGCGGGCTATCCTCGCGCCCCAGCGCGACGAAGCGCGTGACGTTCCCGGCGCGATCCTGGATATCCCGCGCCAGAATGCGCGCGCCGGTGAGTTCGGCAGCGCGCAGCGTGCCGATCGCCGCGGCAGGGCGCTCATCGGCCAGGGCCTCGGCGGGGGCGGCGCTGTTCGAGAGCGAGGCGACCGTGGCGACGCCCGGCAGGCAGCGCTCGACGAAACGGCGGCACTGCCCAAGCGTCTGCGGGTGGGCGTACAGCACCGTGATCTGCGGCAGGGCGATCCCCTCGCGAGCCATCAGGAAATGCCGGATGGGGATGACCGTCTCCCCGGCGATCCGCAGGTCGGTCTCGTGGATGAGCAGGTCGAGCGTCGCGGTCACGCTGCCTTCAAGCACATTTTCAATCGGCAGGATGCCAGCGGTCGCCGCGCCGGTCTCCACAGCCGTGACCACCGCAGGGATGCTGGCGAGCGGCAGGTAGTCGGCCGCCGGGCCGCCGTAGGCCGTCGCCGCTTCTTCGCTGAACGTGCCGGGTGGGCCGAGGTAGGCGATCGTGGGTGTCATACACGCAAAGGCGTCGTGGCGCAACGACATTCGTCCTTGGTCGCTACGCTAACAGAGATAATGGGCGAAATGGACGCCCATGCCGCGCCGCACGGCCTGGGACAGCAGTTGCAGGCAGACGATCAGGCGGTCCTCCGAGACATCGCGGGCGGCGGGCTGCGCCAGCAGCGCGGCGCGTGCCGCCGGGTCGCTCAGGGTAGCGAAGATCCGGCGCACCAGCGCCGGGCCAAGCCAGTAGCCGCTGTCGCCGGTGTCGTCCTCCGGGGCCGGGGGCCCGCTCCACCAGTCGCCGTCCGGTGCGCCGAAATGCGCCGCCTGCAGCGCGGGCCGGTAACGCTTCGCGGCCGCCGCCAGGCGTTGCCCGCCGGTCGCCACATCGGCCTCCGGCCAGCCGAGCGCCCCGCCGAGCAGCCCGAGCTCCGTGCGCGTCAGCACCACCGGCGCCGCCGGCATCTCGCGCCGGTCCCCATCGCAGTAGGTGAGGATGGTCATTACCTCCATGGTCATGGCAGGCCTCGCTTTCCACATCGCAGACGGTCGACGGTAGATCAAGGGCGCCCCCCGGCCCGAGGGGTTCGGCCCCCATCTGAGCGCAGGCCGCGAGGAGGGCGGCGAATGACGAAGGACCAACGTACGCTGGTGGTTGGTGAGGACAACGTGCACGTCGGCGTAGCCGCCTTACGTCGTTCGTCCTTCGTCCTGCGTCAATGCACTACTGCCGCCCGATCACACTGTTGCCGAACCAGTCCATAGCCTCGATCGGCGTGCCCTGCTCGGCCCGCGTCCGCTGGCGCTCGATCCGCGCCGCAAACAGCTTGTTCAGCGCGCCGACATACGCCTCCGCTGCGGCGATCACGGTGTCGGTGTTGACGCCATAGCCGCTGAAGACCCGCGGACGCAGGCCGTTCTTCCCGCCCTCGCCGTCGCCGGCTTTCGTGCCGTACTCCTGGACGCGCATCGTCACCTCGGCCACCGCATCCACCCCCTCGGTGATCGCGCCGACCGCGAACTCGACCAGCTCGCCCGGCTCGCCGACGATTTTGTTCACCGCCTGGCAGACGGCGTCGATCGGGCCGGTGCCGTGGGCCAGCTCGGTGCGCAGCTCGCCGTTCGGCCCCTTCATACGCACTGTCGCCGTCGGGACGATCCCGGTGCCGGACGAGACCTGCACGTGGTCCAGCGTCCAGATCGCGACCGGGCGCTGCACCTCACCGGCCACCAGCGCCTCGATATCGCGGTCGTCCACCACCTTCTTTTTGTCGGCCAGCTCCTTGAAGCGTTCAAAGACGTGCTGGAAATCCTGTTGGTTCAGCGCGATTCCCATCTCCTCCAGCTTTTTACGGAAGGCGTGGCGGCCGGAGTGCTTGCCGAGCACCAGCTCGTTGCCATCCAGCCCGATCGTCTCGGCGCTCATGATCTCGTAGGTCTCGCGATGCTTGAGCACGCCGTCCTGATGGATCCCGGACTCGTGCGCGAAGGCGTTCGCGCCGACGATCGCCTTGTTCGGCGGTACGTGTACCCCGGTGCAGGCCGAGACCAGGCGCGACGTGCGAGCGATCTCGCGGGTGTTGATCTGCGTCGCGACGCCGAAAAACTCGCGGCGGGTATGAAGCGCCATCACCACCTCTTCGAGCGACGCATTGCCGGCTCGCTCGCCAATGCCGTTGATCGTACACTCGACCTGCCGCGCGCCAGCGCGCACCCCGGCCAGCGAGTTCGCGACGGCCAGCCCCAGATCATCGTGGCAGTGCGTCGAAAGGACGACCCGGTCCGCACCGGGCACGTTGCGACGGATGCCGTCAATCAGCGCGAAGTACTCCTCAGGGGTGGTGTAACCGACGGTATCAGGGATGTTGAGAGTGGTCGCGCCGCACTCGATCGCGACCTTCAGCACCTGGTAGAGGAAGGCCGGGTCGGAGCGGCCGGCGTCCATCGGCGAGAACTCGACATCCTCGCACAGGCTGCGGGCATAGGCGACCATCTCGCCGATCAGCTCCAGCGCCTCGCCGCGGCTCTTGCGGAACTGGTGCTGCAGGTGGATATCCGAGGTGGACATGAAGGTGTGGATGCGCTTCTTCGCCGCCGGCTGGATGGCCGTCCAGCACTTATCGATGTCATCCTTGTTGGCGCGGGCCAGGCCACAGATCACCGGCCCGTCCTCGCCGCCGACCTCGCGCGCGATCGCGTGTACCGCCTCCCAGTCGCCAGGGGACGCCGCCGGGAAGCCAGCCTCGATGATGTCAACGTTCAGTCGGGCAAGCTGCCGCGCGACCTGCAGCTTCTCATCCTTGGTCATGGTACACCCCGGCGCCTGTTCGCCGTCGCGCAGGGTGGTGTCGAAGATGCGTACGTGGTCGGGTGCTGGTGTACTCATTCGTAGCTCCCAGTGTACTGAACAAACCGACAAAGGAGCAAAGGAAAAAGGTATCAGGATGGCAGGGAGGTCGTCTTCACGAAGGGACAAGCCGGCGATCCATTGGAACGCCGCGCCGGCTCCTCCGGCGCGCCGTTTTAGTCCCTGGCTTGGCCAACCTCACCACGTTCGAGCGCATTGATCGCGTTCCTCCGCATACCCTCAGCGGTTCCTATGTCCCGCAGCTACGCCCCTCCCTGCCCCGGTACGACCTCTTTCGGCCCGACGAACGGCATCATCCGGCGCAGCTCGCGCCCGACGACCTCGATCTGCGATTCGATATCTCGCTGGCGGTAGGCGTTGAAGCGCGGGCGGCCCTGATGGTTCTCCTCGATCCAGTCCTCGGCGAAGGCGCCGCTCTGGATATTCGCCAGGAGCTGCCGCATCGTGCGCTTCGTCTCCTCGGTGATGATCTGCGGCCCGGCCGTGTAGTCGCCCCACTCCGCCGTGTCGGAGACCGAATAGCGCATGTAGTTCAGCCCGCCCTGGTAGAACAGATCGACGATCAGCTTCAGTTCGTGCATGCACTCGAAATAGGCGACCTCCGGCTGGTAGCCGGCCTCGACCAGCGTCTCGAAGCCGGCCTTGACCAGGGCCGCCACACCGCCGCACAGCACCGCTTGCTCGCCGAACAGGTCGGTCTCGGTCTCCTCGGCGAAGGTCGTCTGGAGCACGCCAGCCCTCGTACAGCCCAGGCCCTTGGCGTAGGCCAGCGCGTCCTCCAGCGCGTGGCCGCTGGCGTCCTGGTGCACCGCCACCAACGCTGGGACGCCGCCGCCCTGCGTGAAGACCTCGCGCACCCGATGGCCGGGGGCTTTCGGCGCGACCATGCTCACGTCCACTCCGGCCGGCGGGACGATCTGCCCGAAGCGGATGTTGAAGCCGTGGGCGAACATCAGCGTCTTGCCGGGGCCCAGATGCGGGCCGATCTCGTCGCGGTAGAGCGCGGCCTGGCCGGTATCCGGCGTCAGGATCATCACGATCTGCGCTTCCCGGGCGGCATCGGCGACGCTTGTCACCTTCAGGCCCATGCCCTCGGCCTTGGCCCAGCTCTTCGAGCCGGGGTATAGCCCGACGCGCACATCCAGCCCGCTGTCCTTCAGATTCATGGCGTGGGCATGGCCCTGGCTACCGAAGCCGATGATCGCGATCGGGCGACCCTTGAGCCGCTCCAGATCGGCCTGCTTGTCGTAGTACAGTTCTGCCATATGCTCCTCGATACGTAAGAACCAAGAAACAGCAGCCCAGGGAACAGAAGTTGTCGCGCTTGGTTCGTTTGTTCCCTGGTTCTTGCGTTCTGGCGGCTAATTGAGAGTTGAAACCTTCTCGCCTGCGTAGCCGTTGCTGCTCTCCAGGTGCGCCTCGGCAGGATGGCCGCGCGGCCCGCGCACCATCGCGATCCGTCCGGTGCGCATCATCTCCTTCACCCCGAAGGCACGGATGACGTCGATGAAGTTCTGCACCTTGCCGGGCGCGCCGGTCATCTCGATCACCATGGTGTTCTGGCCGACATCCACGATTTTCGCGCCGAAGACCTCGGTCATCGCCACGATCTCGGCCCGCTTCTCGCCCGGCGCGTGGATTTTGACCAACACCATCTCGCGCTCTACCGTCGGATCGTCGGTCACGTCGCTGACCTTCAACACCTCGATCAAGCGGTAGAGCTGCTTGACCACCTGCTCGACATGGTCCGACTCGACGACCAGCGTCATCCGGCTGATGCCCTCGGTCTCGGTATGGCCGACCGCCAGGCTCTCGATGTTGAAGCCGCGGCGGCGGAACAGACTGACGCACCGGTTCAGCACACCGGGCCGGTCCTGCATCAACGCGACGATCGTGTGTTTTTTCAAGGTTGCGCTCCTTAGCAGGGTTCATGGTGCGGGGTTCCGGGTTCATGGTTCGCGGGAGACGCTCCTGATCCCCGACCCCTACACCCCGACCTGGCCTCTACCCTGTGATCATCTCGTGAATACCCTTGCCCTGCGGCACCATCGGGAAGACGTTGACCTCACGCTCGACACGGAAATCGATCAGCACCGGCCCGTCGTGGGTGGCGGCGGCCCGCAGCGCCGGCTCCACATCCTCGCTCTGCTCGACGGTGATGCCGCGCCAGCCGTAGGCTTCCGCCAGCTTGACGAAGTCCGGCCCGGAGAGCGGCGTGCCGCTGTAGCGCTTGTTCTCGAACAGCTCCTGCCACTGGCGGACCATGCCCAGGTAGCCGTTGTTGATTATGCAGATCTTGACATTGCGGAGCCCTTCCTGCACAATGGTCGCCATCTCCTGATTGGTCATCTGGAAGCCGCCGTCGCCGCAGATCGCCCAGACGGTATCCTCCGGATGGGCGATCGCCACGCCCATCGCCGCCGGCACAGCGAAGCCCATGGTCCCGGCGCCGCCGGAGGTGATATGGGTGCGCGGGCCGTAGATCCAGTCGATGAGCTGCGCCGCCCACATTTGATGCTGGCCGACATCGGTGACCACCCGGATCCGGCCGCATTCCGGGAAGACGCGGTTCATCGCCCGGTAGACATCGTGCGGCATCAGGATGGTTGTGTCGGGGCGGTTGAAGTAGGCCTGCTTGTGCTGATGCCTGGCCTGCATCTCGCGGATGTGCTCCATCCAGTCGCTGGCGTGGCCGTGCAGCTCGGCCAGGGCCTCGCGCGGCGGCAGCTCCTCGAGCAGATCGCGCAGCACCAGCTTGGCGTCGCCGACGATCGGCACGGTCACCCTCACGTTCTTGCCGATCTCGCTCGGATCGATATCCACATGGATGACCTTGGCGTTCGGCGCGAAGGTGCTGGCCTTGCCGGTCACCCGGTCGTCGAAGCGGCCGCCGACGTTGAACAGCACGTCGCACTCCTGGATGGCCCGGTTGGTATGCACCCAGCCGTGCATCCCCGGCATGCCGATGTTCAGCGGGTGGTCCTCCGGGAACGAGCCGATACCGTGCAGGGTCGTGATGACCGGGATGCGCGTGCGCTCGGCCAGCTCGCGCAGCTCGCCCTCGGCGCCGGCCATGATCACGCCGTTGCCGGCCATGATCAGTGGCTTCTTCGCAGCCGTCAGCAGCTTCACCGCCTCGCGCACCTGCCTGCGGTTGCCCTGATAGGTCGGCTTGTAGCCGGGCAGATTGAGCCTGACATCCCAATTCGGCACGGCGCGCGCCTGGAGCGCATCCTTGGTGATATCCACCAGCACCGGACCGGGACGGCCGGTCGACGCGATATGGAACGCCTCCTTGATCACCCAGGGGATGTCGTCGATGCGCTTGACGAGATAATTGTGCTTGGTGATCGGCATCGTGATGCCGGTGATGTCGGTCTCCTGGAAGGCGTCCTTGCCAAGCACCAGGCTGGAGACCTGGCCGGTGATCGCGACAAGTGGCGTGCTGTCCATCATCGCATCGGCGATCGGGGTGACCAAGTTGGTCGCGCCGGGGCCGCTGGTGCCGATGCAGACACCGACCTTGCCGGTGCTGCGGGCGTACCCTTCAGCGGCGTGGCCGGCACCCTGCTCGTGGCGGCAGAGGACATGGCGCAGCTGGGGGTACTCGACCATCGCGTAGTAGAATGGCATGATCGCGCCGCCAGGGATGCCGAACATCACCTCGACGCCCTCGCGAATGAGCGCCTCGCACAGGATCTGAGCGCCGGTTCGCTGCTCTGACATACACCTCTCCTTGATTGCAGATTGCAGATTTTTGCATGTGATCAGGCGGCCAGGTCTCAGGCGGTCAGGGCATTGAATGCATCGGTCTGACCGTCTGCCTTCCGACCGTCTGGCTTCCAATTGCCCATCTTCTGGAGAGCGGCGGCGCTCGTGGGGTGCTGTCGTCGCCGGCAGCGGGCAGGGGTCACGGCGGTGTGGATGCAGCCAGAAACGTCACCACGGGCAAGGCATGCTCTGCGCCCCATCTGACGATGCCGGCGAAGCCCGGCGGCGGGGCGGGCGCACCGGCACAGGCGCGGGCTGGAGCGCGGGCCCCGGCTGCAGGGCGGCCCGAAGCTTCTCCAGCACGTTCAGCAGTCGGTGCAGCATGGCGGCGCCTTTCGTGCCGGCGGGGCCGGCGGTGGTGATGTTTCCACTACAACGAAAGGCCCCTCCCGGCGTTGGGAGGGGCCTTGTGGTTGCCACCTGGTCGCGCTTATGCGCCCTGCCTCCCAAACGCCGGTAAGCCCTTAATAATAAGGGCTACCAGGAGGATGCTAAGGATGAGGGCGCTAGCGTACATGAGTTACTCGTATCGGTACTATCGAACCAACGCGAGTATAGCGGAAACTTTGCGAGCCGTCAAGTGGGAATATGCCTGGCGCCCACGCGCCGTTTTGCGCGCGGCACCCAGATCCCGGGGGCGCCCGCACCGGGCCAGCGAGCCGACGCGCCGCACCGCATTGGCTCTGGGCGGACGCGGAGCGTGGCAGCACGATTCAGCGCAACGAAATATTTGCCATTTCGCATCTTGAAATCGGAGATAATGCTGCTATAATCAAGTTAACCCGCGTGCTCCTGACACTGATCGTTGCTAGAACCTCCACCGCGCTGCGGTTGTGGTATCTCGGACGAGCCGCAACTTAGCTACGCCCCGCGACAATTTGTCCGAGCGGCACTGGTAGCATGTTTCTGGCGCGAAGTGCTACAGCCCGTATAACTACCGGCGGGCGATAGCATGGCGCTCGCATTCCTCTCTGAATGGTAGCGCTGCCTTCGCGCGGCGTAGCTCGGTCACCTGCCGGCGGCAGTTGTAACGTGTACAAGCGCAGCACCGCGAGGATGGCGGCGCTCTGAGAGGACCGGCGTGACACGGCATCTGGTCGCGGCTTTCAAACCCCATATGGATGGCATGGCCAAGCTCTTCGGTTCGCTTGAGGCGAGCATCGTGGAGCTGTGCTGGGCGCACGATGAGCTGTCCGCGCGTGATGTGTTTGAGGAGTTGCGCGGCCGTGGGCAGCGCATCTCGTACGGCGCGGTGCGCACCGTGCTGGACCGCCTGGTACGCAAAGGGATCCTGGCCCGTGCGATGGTCGGCAACCAGTATCTGTACCGCACCACGCGCAGCCGCGAGGAGTTTGAGACCTCAGTTGTCGGTGAGATTCTCGATAGCCTGCTCTCCAGCTTCGGCGAGCCGGTCTACGCCCAGTTTCTGGACCGCATCCAAGCCGCCGATCCAGCGCAACTCGAGCGCCTGGCGCAGATGATCAGCGAGGCCGAGGCGCGCAGCCGGACGCTCGAAGCCTAGGCAGGTTCCGGCCAGGCAGTACGGCCAATGGAGGCCTGCGCCATGGGAACGGACGTCATTCCGTATGAGCCATACCACCCGCACCTGGGCTATACGCTGGCGATCACCTGCCTCACATGGCTGGCGGTCTGGTGGTATAGCCACAGCCGGCTGCGCGCCCGCCCCACCGAGCGCATCATGCTGTACGCGCTGGCGATCGGCGTGCCGCTCTACGCTGAGGCCGCCTCGCTCTTGATCTTCCTCCTCCGCCCCGCCCCCGACACCTGGCTGGGGTATCCACTGTCGCACTTGCACGCATATGTTGTTAATCGCCTCCCGCTCGACACCTTTCTGCCGCTGACGGCGATCTGGGCCGCCGTGGGCCTGCTAGCTACCCTGGCGCTGCTCTCGGCGGTGCGCTTCATGGTCGGCACGCTGCAACTCCGAGCCATGTTGGCGCCGGCCCGCCCGCTCGCGGAGACACCATACGCGCATCTCGCCGCCGGTTTCGCGTCGCTGGCGGCTGCCGCGCCCGGCGTGCTGGTGCTGGAGCTCGATGCGCCGCTCGCGTTCACCGCCGGCATGGTGTCAGCGCGGATCGTGGTGACGACCGGGCTGCTAGCGCTGCTGAGCGACGATGAGCTGCTGGCCGTGCTGTGCCATGAGTGGGCGCACGTTCGGCGGCGCGATAATCTCTGGAATGGCCTGGTGCGCGTGCTGCGCGATATGCTCTTCTTCCTGCCGGGAAGCCACATCGCCTGGCATTCGATGATCGCCAGCCAGGATGAGGCGTGCGACCGGATGGCCACGATGATGGTTCGCCATCCGCTGGCGCTGGCCCGCGCGCTGGTGAAGGTGAGCGCGGCCTGGCAGACACCGGCCGCGCCCACGCCGCTCAAGCGGACGACCAGCCTGTTCGCGCTGGGGATCGTCGGGGCGCAGGCACGTGTGGAGCAGATGATCGCGTCGCTCGACGAGCCGGCGCCGCCAGACCGCGGGGCGGCGGTCGGCGCATATCTGCTGCTGGCGGCGTTTCTGATTCTGGCGCCGCTGCCGGCGCTGCTCGGTTCGTAAGGCCGGTGGTGCCGCCGGAGGGAAAGGAGACCTCATTTTGAGCGATCAGTGACGAGGCCGCCGCCGGAGCGAGGCGGGGGGCGGCGATGCTTGCCCGATGAGCCCCGCGACCCACAAAGCGGCCGGAGGTTGTGCGAGAACCTCCGGCCAGGCGACAAACGACCATGCCGAAGCTGCTGGCGTTCGGGGGGGTGCGTCTGTCTTGATTCAGTATAGCACACTTTGTGCCACGTCTCCATGTCTGGTGTTCTGTCGAAGGGAGTGGTGATGCGCGTACGCAGGCTGTCCTGACATGTTCTGGCGCAGGCGCGGCTGTGCGAGAGCCGCGCCCACGCGATGGTCTGGATAGCGACCGATCCGTTGCTCCATTGCCCGAAGCTGCTGGCGTTCGAGAGGGTGGGCCCTGCCGGCGCGTAGCCTGGCATCGTGGCGCGCGCCCGGCGCGCGGCGTGCTGCGCCCACACCTCCCCCTCGCCGCTCGTTGGGGAGGTTCCCATGACACGAAGACGCACACTGCGCTTCACGCTCCTTCGGCTGGGGGCCCTGCTGGTCATGCTCGGCCTGGCGCTGCCGGCGAGCATGCCGCGCTCGGTGGCCCATGCCCAGAGCGGCACGATCATGCTGCGCGTCGAAAGCGCGCGCGCTTGGGTACCCAGCGGCCTGGCGCTGCATCAGGCGATCCCATCCTACACCTGGGTGATCGTCAAAGACGACACCGGCGAGACCGCGCCGTCCTTCGCCAGCTTCGCCTGCAAGGCGCAGTCGATCGGCGGCGACCCGGCGTACCCTGCCAACTGCCCCTGGCCGTCGATCAAGGCCTCGCCAGGGGGCACGGCTGGCGAGGTCGTCTACCAGGGGAATGAAACCCAGCTCAACCAGAGCCAGGGGATCACGCTGGAAAACGGCAAGTATATGATCTCGGTGCTGGCCGACGGCATGGATGTGCCCGGCTGCACCCCGTCCGCCACGGTGTCGTGCCACGTGGATGGCTTCAAGATCGATGGTCAGTGGTTCACCGTCAACGGCAACTCGCAATTGGTGACGGTCGAAGCGCAGCCGTACCCGCTTCCACTCCTGACGGTGCGGATGAAGGTCTTTCAGGACACCAACGCCAACGGCGAATATGACACCGGCGAGCCGCCGTTGCAGGGCTGGGAAGGGCACATCAGCGACATCCTCGGCCAGGTGACGACCGACTGGTACGGCAACCCGATCTGCACGGAATACCAGCACGACACGAACGGAAACATCATCTTCGATAGCAGCGGCGCTCCGACCATCCTCCATACCGGCGGCCGTTGCCTGAGCGACGCCGACGGCGTCGTCACCATTCCCTATCTCGGGCCGAATCGCTATTCAGCCCAGGTCATCCCGCCGAATGGCGAGACCTGGGTACAGATGACGTCGCTTGAAGGCGGGCTGGACTGGGAGATCTGGGCCCAGGAAGGCTGGAACGGCTATGAAGCCGAGTTCGTCAACCAGACCGAAGCCTTTCCCTTCGCCATGTTCGGCTTCGTCAAACCGACCTCGCTGGCCGGCCATCCGGACTCGCCGACCAACAGCCATGGCACAGAGACCGGCGCGATCAAGGGGCGCGCGGTCGGCATCCGCCCCTACACGCCCGCCGCCGCCGGCATCCCCTTCGGCGTAGAAGCCGGCAACGGCATCGCCGGCCCGATCGACCGCCCGCAAGTCACGCTGGTCAGCATCGACGCCGGCGATGTGGTCGTCTGGCAGGGGCGCGGCAACCCCGACGGCACATTTGACATCAAACACGTGCCGGACGGTGCCTATTTGGTCTCGCTGGTCGACCAGCCGGAGAATTATCTGGTGGAGTCGTTCGAAACCGTCGTGACGAACGGCCAGGTCACCGACATGGGCGTGCTCGATGAGTTCCCCTGGTTCAGCCATGTCAAAGGGCACGTCTGCGACGACCAGAACCGCAATGGCAAGTGCGAGCCGGGCGAGCGGGGGCTGGCCGGGCTGCATGTGCAACTGCTGAGCCGCGACAATTCGCTCCAGGACCAGGGCACGGCCGACGCGACCACCGACGCCAACGGCTACTACGACCTGCCGCAGGTCTACCCGCTTGGCCAGTGGGTGGTCGCGCAGGTCTACGACGAACGCTTCTACACCGTCGGCGTGACGTATCAGACCGAGAACCAGCCAAGCGAGACGACGGTGATGGCCAACGGCGGCTTCGTCGATGTCAGCACCTTCAATCTGGTCGGCCTACAGACGCGCCTGGATTGGGCGCTGCACCGCTATGAAACTGACCCGAGCCTCGGCCCGACCAACGGCGGAATCGTCGGCACCGTCTGGTATGCGGCGACACGCAACGAGATCGACGCGCGCTTCGCGGTGAACGAGCCGTACGAGGCTGGCATCCCCAATATCCCGGTGCATCTGTACGCGCCCGTCCCGTGCGATCCGGCCGCCCCGCCGCCGGCTGGCACGGCCTGCGCCGACACCGACACGCCCGTCGGCACGGCCTCCTACCTGATGATCAACAACCCGCTGAACCCACAGAACGGCGCGTATGTGAAGGGGAACGAACTGGCCGCGCCCTACCTCACCGAAACCTGGAAGCGGCCGGTCAACTGCACCGCGCGCGATGTCAACGGCAACCAGGTGGTCGAACAGGTGCTGCCCCCGCCCACCGGCGGGCACGATTGCCTGGAAGCCTTCCTGATGTCGAACCAGGTCGGCGATAACGCCCAGGCGGATACCGCCGGCAACACCGGCAACGGCCAGTTGGTGAACGGCAACTACGGCTTTAGCAAGGGCTGCTTCATCACCGACAGCGCGGGGAGCGTCGTCTTCGACGACGCCGGCAACCCGATCCCCGGCAACGTCGGACCGGACGGGGCGTGCGCCACCGGCACGCTGGTCGAGCTGCCGCCGTGGGATTACATCGTTGAGCCCGGCATTCCACGCAACCCGATCACCGGCAAGCCGCTATTCGAGGTAGAGAAGGAAGAGGACGTCAACGTCTTCACCGGCGATGCGTTCGTTGCGCCGGGCGAGACCCCGGTGACGCCGCCGACCCCGGTGCAGCCGAGCGGTGCCAGCCCACAGCCGACGCCGCAGGTGCCGCCGTTTCTTTGCACCGGTCCGCTGCATACCGTTCATATCGTTGATCACCGGGCCGACGCCCACTATGACCCGAACAACCCCGCCACCACATCGGGCGTCTATAACCCGGGCTTCCTGGGCGCCGGCGGCAGCCCGTTAGAGGGCCAGCAAAAGCCGCTCTGCACCTCGCGTCTGATCACCGTCCAGCGCGGCAAATCGGCGACGCCGAACTTTTTCTACTTCACCGACACGCCACTCCCGGGCCGCATCCATGGCCTGATCACCGACGACCTGAACACCTCGACCAATCCCAAAGGACTGTTCTACGGCGAGAAGGCTGGCATCCCGAACATCCCGATCGGGATCTACGACTTCGCCAACCGGCTGGTCACAACGATCCATACCGACCCGAACGGCGTGTATGAGGCGATCCTGCCGTCGACCTCGTCGTACAACTGCCCACTGCCGGCGGGGCCGTGCCCCGGCGTCTACCGGCTGATCGCCAACGACCCCGGCCAGCCCGGCCGCCTGAACCCAGACTACAACCCACAGTATCGCACGCTCTCGGTCTTCCAGCAGGTCTGGCCGAATCTGACGCTGCCCTCCGACCTCGCTCCCGTCCCGGCCTCGTACTTCGTCGAGTCGCCCGGGACGCAAACGGCGCATCCGCCGCAGTGCCTCCTGAACAACCCGAACATCGGCGCGCCGCTTGTGCCGGAGCTGTACGCCGTCTCGCCGAACCCGTACGTCAACAGCACGAGCAGCGCGGCGGCGCGGACCTTCACGATCCGCGGCAACTACTTCGGTAGCAGCCCAGGACAAGTGACGCTCGACGGCATCCCGCTCACCATCACCGCCTGGTCGCACACGCAGATCACCGCGCGAGTCGAGAACAGCGGGGCGAACGCCGTGCCGCCAGGGCCGCACCAGTTGCAGATCACCGGCGGCAACGGCCAGAAGGGCGTCAACGGGCTGACGTTCCATGTGCTGGGCGCGGGCTACAGCCCGACGATCCTGCAGGTCGGCCCGGGCAAGGCCTACGACCCGACCGCCCCGATTCGCAACACCGGCGGTTACGAGCACGCGCTACAGGACGCGCTGAACGACGCCCAGGCCAGCGCCGGAAACAAGCTGGTAGTGGTCTACCCCGGCCCACAAGGCCTCTACAACCCGTTCGGCGCCTATTTCGAGAACATCGTGGTCCGCTCGCCGGTCAAGCTCCAGGGTGTCGGGCCCGGCGGCGGGTACAGCGATGGATCCTCGGTCGCCGGCTCGGTGATCGACGGCGTTGGCTTCGGGCAGGACAACGCCCGCACCACAGCCTGGCAGACGCTGGTCGCCGGGCTGTTCCCGGGGATCGTCCAGCCGACGACCCCGCCAGAGTTCATGCCCTACGGCCAGGTGGTCACGCTCGTCGCCCAGACCAACCGGCCATACACCGCCGGCTACCGGGCCGCAATCGACGGCTTCACCATCCGCGGCGGCGATGTGGCGGACGCGCCGCCGAACCTGAACGATAACGGCGGCGGCTCCGAGCTTGCCTTGTTTGAGCCGCTGGACCCGATCTTTCAAGGAGGCGTCTCGCAGGGCGGCGGGATCTTCGCCTACGCCGGTACGCAATATCTGCAGATCACGAACAACATTATCAAGAACAACGGCGGCGCCTATGGTGGGGCCATCCGGCTCGGCACGCCCTACGCCGGCGATAACATTTTAGACAACATCCGGATCGCCTACAACCAGATCGTCGCCAATGGCGGCTCAAATCTGGCTGGCGCGGTCGGGATCTTCGCCGGAGCCGACGGCTACGAGGTCGATCACAACGAGATCTGCGGCAACTTCTCGGCGGAGTATGGCGGCGGCGTCAGCCACTTCGGGCTGAACGGTGTCAATCCGCTGACCGGCGCGCCCAACCGGATCCACGACAACCGCATCTACTTCAACGGCTCATACGATGAAGGGGCCGGCGTGATCGTGGCCGGCGAGCTGCCCATCCCACCCGGCAACCCGGGCACAAACCGCCAGACTGCGCCGGGCAGCCTGCCCCCGCCGCCGGCCGGACTCTCCCCGGGTGCCGGGCCGGTGGATGTCTACAACAATGTCATCCAATCGAACCTTTCCGGCGACGACGGTGGCGGCCTGCGCTTGCTGATGGACGGCAACTATCCCTACAACGTCGACAACAACATTATCGCCAACAACATCTCGACCCATGAAGGCGGCGGAGTCGCCCTGGACGACGCGCCGAACGTCCGCCTCTTCAACAACACCATCGTCAAAAATATCACCACGGCGACTTCGGTCTCCAGCACCGGCGCACCCAAGGCGGCCGGGCTCTCATCGATCAACAACAGCACGCTGTTGCAACGCACACTGCCCCCTGGCGCGCCGACCTTCAGCAACCCACTGCTGTTCAACAACATCTTCTGTGACAACCGGGCTGGGAGTTGGGACGGTGCGAACATCATCGGCATCGGCTACACCAACGTGGCCGGGCAGACCGACCCGAACCCGATCAACTACTGGGATGTCGGCCTAGACGGCGTGGGCCTGTTCCAGCCGACCAACTCCATCCTGCAGCCGCAGCCGCCGAGCAACCCCGGGCTCGACCCGGCCTTCTACCCGACAGCCAACGGCAACCAAGCGTGCCCGGCGGCGCTCGGCTCGCTGCTGACGTCGCTCTACGACACCAGCCTGCTGGCGTTCCCGTGGCGCGGCGACAACCATTTCGTCGGCAATGTGATTATCGCGCAGGACGTGCCACCGAGCCTGATGGGCGATTATCACCTGGCCAGTGCGTCTACGATCGCCAACAACGCTGGCGCGACCAGCCGGAGCGGCATCTTCGCCCCGGCGATCGACATCGACGGCGACTACCGTCCGTCGTCCGGCGGCTATGAGATCGGCGCCGACGAGATCGCCGCGCCGCCACCCGTGCTCGACGCGTTCAACCGCGCGAACAGCGCCTCGATCGGCGCGAACTGGCGCGGCAACCTGGGCGGGTTCTACACAATCAACGCCAACCAGGCCGATGTGCTGAACAGCGGCTATGCCTGGTGGTGCGGCGCGGCCGCTGGCGCGCCCGGAGCCTGCAACAACCCCGCCAGCGTCTTCGGCCCGAACCAGGAAGCCTTCCTGACCTTCACCAAGATCGTGCCCTCGGCGACCGAACACAACCTGCTGCTGAAGGTGAACAACCTCGACGCCAGCGGCACCTTCGGCGGCGGCGCGACGACCAGCCTGATCGAGGTGCAGTACAACCCGACCGCCAACCGCGTGCGGATCAACACCTACTGCGGCGCCAGCGTGCCGGGCTGCGGCGCCACCCAGCAATGGCGGACGCGGGCCGTCTTCAACACCATCGCCTTCGCCAACGGCGACCGGTTCAGCGCCCGCGCTTACGCCAGCGGCACGGTCAATGTCTACCGCAACGGCCTGCTGATCGGCAGCGCCGTGATCCCGACCAGCGGTGCGAACGCCTGGCCGGCGGCACTGATGGCCGGCGGCGGGCGGATCGGCGTCTGGTTCGTCCGGCCGGGCGGGTTCACCCCGCCTAACGACGCCCGCTTCGATGACTTCGGCGGCGGCAGCCTGCCATAGGCGGACATGCCGGGCGGCGGGCGTCCGCCCGCCGCCCGGGACGCCCAGCGCGCAAGGAGCAACTCATGCCTAATCAGCGATATCTCTCACGGCGCGGCTTCCTGCTGCTGGCCGGTGGAGCGGCCGCCGCCACAGGCGCCCGCCTGCTACCCGGCGTGGCGCGGCAGATGCTGCGATCGGCCACGCCGGCCGAAGCCCAGATCAGCTTCAACGTCGACCTGCACTTGGCGGCAACCGACGGCTGGATCTACGTGCCGGGCAGCGTGCCAAACCCGGGCGGACCCGGCCCGCTGCTACCGGACGCGCTGGCCCCCGTGCCGTTCACCGCCTATGCGTTCGGCTTCCGCGATGTGACCGGCCTGACCCAGCAGCAAGTGCTGAACCAGAAGGGCAAGACGCAGGCATCGGCTCCACTGCTGTATGTCGATGAGTTGGACAACGTCCGGATCACCCTGACGAACCTGGGGCTGCAGGTGCGCCCCGACCTGACCGACTCGCACACAATCCACTTCCACGGCTTCCGCAACGCCATCCCGCTGTTCGATGGCGTGCCAGAAATGTCGATTGCGGTGCCGATCGGGCGCGATTTCCCCTACTTTTTCGTCCGCCCGCGGCAGAACAAGACCGGCGGCCCTGGTATCCCGGTGGCGCGCCTCGGCGGCAACACTGCCTCGCCGGTGCTGGGCTACGCCTACAACGACGGCGTGCCGCCGGGCGACCCCAACTCGACCGCCTACGACCGCGAGTGGGGCATGTTCCTCAGCGAGCTGTGGACGCTGGAGCGGTTCCACGACGCGCACATTCAGGAGAGCGACTGGAGCGAGTATCAGCCGGATGTCTGGATGCTGAACGGGCGGACCTACCCGCAGACGCTGGCCCCCAGCGGCGGCCCGACCGACAGCAACGGCGACCTGATCGCGCCGCCCGGCTTCCCGGCGCTGCAGTACCAGCCGATCTCCTCGCTGATCACCGCCAACCCCGGCGAGCGGGTGCTGCTGCGCTTCGTCAACCTCGGCTTCCAGCAGCACGCCATGACGCTGAACGGCATCCCGATGCGGGTGGTCGGCAAGGATGCTACGTTGCTGCGCGGGCGCGACGGGACGTTCACCAGCTATCTCACCGATACCGTGTACATCGGGCCGGGCGAGAGCGTCGATGCGATTTTCGTGGCGCCGCCGGTCGCCACCCAGACAACATACCTGCTCTACAACCGGAACTACGCCTATCTGCACAATCCTGGCCAGGCCGGCCTGGGCGGGCAGATGACCGAAGTGCGTATCTCACCGTCCGGTGTGCCGCCGCAGTTGGCGCCAAACACGTAGCAGGAGGGGCTCGCCATGCAAATCACGCGCTGGAAGCCACTACGATCGGGGCTCGCCCTGGGGCTGCTGCTGGTGCTGGTGGCCAGCGCCGCCCCCGCCGCGGATGTCGCCGCGCAGCCGCCCGGGTCGGGCATCATCTGCACGACCAGCGGCAGCTCGAACGCCAGCTTCACCCTGACGGCCAAGTCCGGCTACGCCGCGATGCCGGACGGGAATACGATCTTGATGTGGAGCTTCGCGGTGGGGAGCGGCCCCTTCCAGCTCCCCGGCCCGACGCTGTGCATCACACAGGGCGACGCCGTGACGATCGTGCTGAACAACACCCTGCCAGAGCCGGTGTCGATCATTTTCCCTGGGATCGAGAACGTGAGTGCCAACGGCGCGCCCGCCCAGCCGCAGTTCGACTCCGGCGGCAACCTGATCTCGCTGACGAACACCGCCGCGGCGAGCAACGGCAGCGTCACCTATAGCTTCACCGCACCCCAGCCGGGCACTTACCTGTATGAGAGCGGCACCGACCCCGGCAAGCAGGTACAGATGGGGCTCTATGGGGCGCTGGTGGTGCGGCCTGCCGGCCATCCGGACTGGGCCTACGACGCGACCACGGCGTTCAACCCGGCGACCGAATACCTGATGCTCTTCTCCGAGGTCGATCCGGCGCTGCATCTGGCGGTAGAGCGGCGCACGGCCTATGACGTGACCAGGCTGCACCCGCGCTACTGGTTGATCAATGGCCGCGCCTTCCCCGACACGATCGCGCCTAACGGCGCGAGCTGGCTGCCGGGTCAACCGTACAGCGCCCTGGTGCACATCCACCCGAAAGATACCTCGAACCCGTTGCCGGCGCTGGTGCGCTACCTGAACGTCGGTGGGCTGAACCACCCGTTCCACCCGCACGGCAACCATGGCCGGGTGATCGCCCGCGACGCGCGCCTGCTGGCCGGGCCGGCGAGCCAGGACCTCAGCTACGAGAAGTTCCTGGTGCTGGTCGGCTCCGGGCAGACGTGGGACGCCACCTACACCTTCAGCGTCAACCCGGCGGCCGGCGGCGACCCGAACTCGGAAGGCTGGAGCCCGTCCAACCCGATCCCGGTGACCATCCCGCAGTTGCAAAACCTGACCTTCAAGGATAGCGCGACATAGTATAGCGGCAGCCCGTACCTCGGCTCCACCGACGACCTTCCAGCCGGAACGACCAGCTACAACGAGTGCGGCGAGTACTACCACGTCTGGCACAGCCATGCCTTGAACGAGGCCGCCAACTACGACACCGGCTTCGGCGGGATGCTGACGCTGGAGCGGATCGATCCGCCGCTGCCCAATTCCTGCCCCTGACACGATGGGCGCCTGCCGCCCATCGTGCAGACTGGAGATTGCTATGCGACCTATCATGCGCACCCTCTTGCGAGCAGGGGGGCTGCTCCTCAGCACGACATGTTTGATCCTCGGCATGGGGGGCAGCGCGGCGGCGACCACCCGGCCCCCGGCGGCGGTGCGGCCCACCACCTGCAACCTCGTCGCTGGGACCCGTACCTGCGCCCTGTTCGCCAAGACCGGCACGCTCACTCTCCCCGGCCCAACGACCGTGACGATTTGGGGCTACGCCGACACAGCCGGCGGCGCGGCGACGCTGCCCGGCCCGCTGCTGGTCGTCAACCAGGGGGAGGCGCTGGATATCGTGCTGACCAACGTCAACCTGCCCGACGCCACCGCGCTCAGTATCCCGCAGCTCGGCGGCGCGCCAGACACGACCGGCGTGACGGCCGGCACCAGCACGACCTATCACTTCGCCGCGGCGGATCTGCAGCCGGGCACCTACCTTTACGAAGCCGGCCTCACCGCCAACGGCCCGCGCCAGGTGGCCATGGGGCTGGTCGGGGCGTTGATCGTGCGCCCGCCGGCCGCCGGCCAGGCCTATGCCATCCCGGCCAGCGCTTACGACGACGAGGCTCTGCTGGTGCTCAGCGAGCTCGACCCGGCGTTCAACGCCGCGCCAACCACCTTTGACCTGCGAAGCTACGCGCCGAAGTACTGGCTGATCAATGGCAAAGCCTTCCCCGACATCGACACCCCTGCCCCGCTGATCAGCACCGGCGGCGGCCGCCGGGTGCTGCTGCGCTATGTCAACGCCGGGCTGCTGCACCACTCGATGAGCCTGCTCGGCCTGCGGCAGATCGTGCTGGCGAACGACGCCCGGCTTTATCCCTCCAGCTACCAGGCGGTTGCCGAGACCATCCCGGCGGGCGCAACCATGGACGCGATCGTGAACGTGCCCGCGGCAGCCCCGGCCGGCGCCAAATATGCGCTATTCGAGGCCGGCCAGCACCTCGACAACAATGGCGCGCGCACCAGCAGCGCGGCCACCGCACCGATCAAGTTCGGCGGCATGCTCACCTTCCTGACCGTCAGTGGCAGCGCGCCGCCGGCCGGCCCGGTGACAAACAACGTGGTCGTCGCCCCCAGCCCGACCAACGGCACAGTGGCGGTAACGCTCAGCGCCAGCATCGGCGTGGCCGGCGACCCTCCGATCACGGCGGCGGAGTACTTCGTCGATACGCCCGGTGCGAGCGGCAGCGGCTGCGCGCTGAGCCTGGGCGCCGGCGGCCCGCCGACCAGCGCCAGCGGCACCATCTCGCCCAGCGGCGGCGCCGCGCCCTGCCCGGACTTGGCCGGCCTGTCGAGCGGCACCCATCTCGTCTACGTTCACGGCCAGAACGCCAACGGCTGGGGCGGCTTCGGCGCGGCGACGCTCAATCTCGACAAATCTGGCCCGACGACCAACCTGCTCGGCCTGAACCCGAACCCGACCAACGGGACGGTCAACGTCGCGCTCAGCGCCACCGGCAGCGATTCGGCCACCGGCGGCAACAACGTGGATGCGGCCGAGTACTTCGTCGGCCCGGCGGCCGCCTGCCCGGTGAGTGGCGGCGGCGGCGGCGCCGCCATGACCCTCAGCTCCCCGGCATCGCCGGCGGTGCAGGTGCAGTTCAGCGCCACCCTGGCGGCGGCGAGTGTCGCGGCGCTGGCCGAAGGCCCGCATACGATCGGCGTGCATAGCCGCGATGCGCTCGGCAACTGGGGCCCGTGCGCCACGATCACGCTGAACGTAGACAAGACCGCGCCGGCGACCAGCGGCGTCACCGCAACCCCTAATCCGACCAATGGGGCGATCGGCGTGCTGATCGGCGACTTCCTGCAGGAGAAGCTGACGGCCACGGCAGCCGACCCGCTCGCGGGCGGCATCAATTCGAACATCAAGGCCATGGAAGGCTTCATCGACACAGGCGGCCCGAACGGTTCAGGCATTGTCTTCCTGGCGACCGACGCCGCCTACAACAGCCCAACCGAGTCGGCTTTTGCCGGCATCCCGCTCTTCGACATGAACCAGCTGTCGCAGGGTCGTCACACGGTCTACGTCCACACCCAGGACGCCGCCGGCAACTGGAACACGAGCTACGGCGCCACCTTCCTGGACGTGGACCGCACCGGCCCGACGGTGACAGCCTCCGCCGCGCCCAACCCGACCGCCGGGGCCGCCAGCGTCACCCTGAGCGCCAGCGCCACCGATCCACCCACCGGCGGCACGCCGGCCCCGGCCCCGGCCGCGGCGGTCGTCGCAGCGGAGTGGTTCGACGGGGCCGACCCCGGCGGCGGGAACGGCACGCCGCTCAGCGGGACGTTCGGCGGCACCAGCGTCAGCGGGCTGAGTGCGACGATCACCACCGCCGGCCTGAGCTTCGGCACGCACAACATCGGCGTGCGGGCCAAGGATGCCGCCGGTAACTGGGGCCCGGTGACGACCGTGCTGCTGAACGTCACCCCATCGGACGGAATATTCGCGGACGGGTTCGAGAGCGGCAACTTCACGGCCTGGAACGGCGGCGCGAGCGGCAGCGGCCTGAGCGTCACTGCCGCGGGCGCGATGGTCGGCGTGCGAGCGATGCAGGCGGTGATCAGCGGCGCGCCGAACGACGTGCAGGACAACACGCCCGCCGCCGAGACGACCTACCGCGCCCGCTTCTACTTCAACCCCTTCGGGACCAGCAGCGGCGCGGGCCAGCAGCACGACATCTTGGTCGCCCTGAACAGCACGAACCAGACGGTGTTCCGTGTGCAATACCGCACATCCGGCGGGCAATCCCAGGTGCGGGCGGTGGTCTCGCGGAGCGGCGGCACATCGGCGACGAGCTGGTTCGCGCTCACCAACAACGCAGCGAACGTGATCGAGGTCTCCTGGCAATCCGGCAGCAGCGCGCCGTTCCGGCTCTACACCGCTGGCGTGCTGCGCCAGACGCTGACGGTCAACACCAGCAGCACGGCACTGCGGGTGGAGACGGTGCGGCTCGGGCCGCAGGTCGGTCCGGCGCCGCCCGCCGGCCAGGGCACAACACCTGCCGGCACCTCGCTGGCCGGCGTCTCCGGCACGGAGTACTTCGATGCGTTCGTGTCGCGGCGGAACAGCAACGCGGTGATCGGCCCGTAAGGGCGGCACCGCGCAGGCCGGCTGGGGCGCACCGGCGCGATCCGGGCGCCCCGGGCACGGGAGCGTTCATCAATGGAGGCAGCAGAACCGACACGCGGATCTCCCCGGCAGTGGGCGCTGGCGCTGGCCGTGCTGGGTGGGGTCGCGCTGATTGGCGCGCTCCTCGGCTGGCGCCTCTGGCTCGCGCCGCGCCCGGCGCCTGGCCCGCCGGCCATGCCGACCAGTGTGGCGATCGAGGAGCGCTGGGGCATCCGCATCTCGCAGATCGCCGTCACGGCAGACGGCGGTTTGGTTGATGTCCGCTACATCGTACTTGATCCCGACAAGGCGCTGGCGATGGTGCAGGATGTGCGGAATCTACCGGTGCTGATCGCCTCCAACGGGCAGGTCGTCAACTCGGCGGCGATGATGGCCGCGAAACACAATTTCGCGCCGGGCCGCACCTATTTCCTGCTCTATCGCAACACTAACGGCGCGATCCGACCCGGCGACGAAGTGACCCTCATCTTTCGCGATGTGCGGCTTGAGCACGTTATCGCCCAGTAGTGGGCCGTATTCAGCACGATCCGAGCATGGTGCATGGCATACAGACAGACCAGAACCCCGCGCTGCCAAGTGGAGACATGACGCGGGCCAGCGCCGGGCGACCGAGATCGCCGGGGGGCTGGCACGCGCTGCTGCTGCTCCTGGCGCTGGCGGCTGTCTTCGCGCGTCCCGGCGTTGCCGCGGCCCATGCGATCGTCGTGCGCAGCGAGCCGCCGGACGGAGCCGTGCTCGCCGAGCCGCCGACCCAGGTGCGGCTGTGGTTCAGCGAGCCGATCGCGCTGAGCTTCACTGCCGTCGAACTGAGCGACGGGAGCGGGCGGCGGCTGCCTATCCTGGCCGCCCGCACCACTGCCCGCGACCTGGCGCTGGCCATTCGTGTCGCTGCGCCAGCCGCCCCGTCCGAAGTCACGGTCGATCTGCCACCGCTCGCACCGGGGGCGTATCGCCTGAGCTGGCGCACGATCTCGAACGGTGACCTGCACGCCACGAGCGGAGCAGTCGTCTTCGGGGTGCGCCACGTGGTCGATCTGGCCGCTACCGCCGAGCCATGGCCTGCGCCGACGGCGGTGCTGCTGCGCTGGCTGCTCTTCGGCGCGGAGGCAGCCCTAGCTGGCGCGCTGCTCGTCGCCCTCTGGCTGCTGCCGGCGGCGGGCGGCGACCCGCCGCTCGCCTGGCATCTCGCCAGGCGCACTCTGCAGATCGCGCCGTGGGCGGCGGCGCTGGCGCTGCTTGCCGGCGCGGCGCTGGCCGTCGTGCCGGTCGCCACGTCCGATCCAGCGGCGACCCTGGCGCGCGCCGCCGCGCTGCTCGGCGGGAGCGACTACGGCACGCGTTGGCTGCTCAGCGCAGGCCTGCTGATCGGCCTAGCGGCGCTGGCGGGGTTCAGCATCCAGAAGCCCGCGGGGCGCCGCGGCCCAGCGCTGGTTGCGGCGGCACTGCTGCTCGCCTACGCGCTGGTGCAGGCGTTCAACGGCCACGCCGCCGCGTTCCCCGAGGTTGTGCCCGCGCGTATCGCCGCTGCTGCCCTCCACCACCTCGCAGCGAGCGTATGGGTGGGCGGGGCGATCCTGCTGGCGGTGATAGCCGTGCCGCTGCTGTGCCGACCCGAAACTGCCAGCCTCGGGCGGGGGATGCTCCGGCAGTTCGGCTTGATCGCGGTGGTCTGCGTCGCAACGCTTGCCAGCAGCGGTCTGTATGCCGCCGGGCAGCAGGTTGCGACACTTGACGCGCTGCTCGTCAGCGGCTACGGCCAGGCGTTGATCGCGAAGATCGCGCTGGCGGGCGCTGTCGCGCTGCTCGGTCTGGTCAATGCCGCGCTGCTGCATCCCGGGCTGGCCGGAGCATTGGCGCACATCCCCCGGTTCGGCCGGCGGCTGCCGTGCGATCCGGCACACCTGCGCCGCTTCGTACGGGCCGAAGCGCTCGCTGGAGGGGCGTTGCTGCTCCTCACCGCGCTGCTCACGGCGACTCCACCGGCGCGCGGCCCGGCGTTCGACGCGCCCGCGCCCGCACCGCCGCCCCAGGCCGTCCGCGCCGACGATCTGTTCCTGACGCTCGAGATCAAACCAGCCCAGCCCGGCCCGAACTTCATCACCATCGGCGTCTTCGACACGCGCCGCCCGCCACCCGCGCCTGTCGGCCAGGTCGAGCTGCGGCTGGCGTCGCCGGGCGCGCCCGCCGCCCCCCTCACGCTCGCGGCGGCTCCGATCGGCGGCGGGCACTACCAGGCCAGCGGCGAGCAGATCGATGTCGCCGGCCGCTGGCAGATCGCGATCGTCGTACACCGACCCGGCTTGCCGGATGCCAGCGCCACGTTGCCTTGGACGATCGCGCCGCCAGCAGCGCGGCGCGCCGTGCTTTTATCGAACCGCCCGCTCGCGCCGGCGCTCACCGCCGCCGCCGGTGCATTTGCCCTGTTGTGCGCTGGCGCGTTCGCGCGCTTCCGCTTCCGGCGCACCGCGCTCCCATTTCGGCAGTCCGCCCGCCACGTCCCAAAGGAGGAGCTGTGAAACGCCGCATCGCCATCGTCCCCCTGCTCCTGCTCACCCTTGCGGCAGGGCCGACGCGCTCGACAGCCAGGCCCGTTTCGGCGCCTGGCCCAGCGCTCGCCCGTGCCGCCCAACCCGCCGGCCAGATGACGCCGGTGATCGCCATCCTTGCGCGCCAGACCGACCTGCGCGCCATCGGCGGAGCGACGCGCCGCGAACGCCAGAAGCGCGTGATTCTGGCGCTGCAGCAGACCGCGCGCGACACCCAGGGCGGGCTGCTCGCCCTGCTGCAACAGCGGCAGCGGGAGGGAACAGTGCAGTCGTTCACGTCGCTCTGGGTTTTCAACGCGATCGCCGTCACCGCCAGCCGCGAGGTGATCGCCGAGCTTGCCGCCAGGCCCGACGTCCAGCGAATCGTCGCCGATGCCGAGCTCCAGGCGCCGGCCCGCTCCGCCGCCGGTGCAGCCGCGGGCGGCGCGGTCGCCCCGAAACTGACGGCGATCAACGCCCCGGCGCTCTGGAACCTGGGCTTCCGCGGCCAGGGCGTGGTGGTCGCCAACCTCGACACCGGCGTGGACGCGAGCCATCCCGACTTGGCGGCGCAGTGGCGCGGCGGGAGCAATAGCTGGTACGACCCGTACAACCAGCATCCGACGACGCCGATCGACCTGAACGGTCACGGCACCTGGACGATGGGCGTGATGGTCGCCCGCGACGCGAGCGGCACAGCGCTGGGCGTGGCCCCGGGCGCGCAATGGATCGCGGCCCGCATCTACAACGACCGCGGCACGGCGACGGCCAGCGGCATCCATCTGGCATTTCAATGGCTGCTCGACCCCGATCACGACCCGAACACCGCCGACGGGCCGCAGGTGGTCAATAACTCCTGGGCCTACAGCAACATCAACGGCTGCGATCAGACCTTCGAGCCGGACTTACAAAGCCTGGCCGCCGCTGGGATCACCCCGGTCTTTGCCGCCGGAAACTACGGCCCGAACGCCAGCACCAGCGTCAGCCCGCCGAACAATCCAGACGCCCTTCCGGTCGGCGCGATCAACAACGACGGTGTGATCGCCAACTCGAGCAGCCGTGGCCCGACCAGTTGCGGGCGCAGCGCGCCGGCGATCTACCCCTCGCTGACCGCGCCGGGCGTCAGCATTACCACCACCGATCTCTACGGCGGGTACTACACCGCCAGCGGCACCTCGCTCGCCGCACCGCACGTGGCCGGAGCGATCGCCCTGCTATTGAACGCGTTTCCCGGCCTGTCGGTCGCCCAGATCGAGTCGGCGCTCACCGCATCCGCCGGCGATCTCGGCGCTGCCGGCCCTGACAATACCTTCGGCTATGGGCGGCTCGATGTGCTGGCGGCTTACAACCTACTGACCGGCGGTGCGCCGACCCCGACCGCTGCGCCCTCCAGCACCCCGACCGCCACCCCGACCCCGACCAGCGATGCAATCTTCAGCGATGGCTTCGAGTCGGGCACGCTCAGCGCCTGATCAGCGGCAGCGACCGCGGGCGGGCAGTTGAGCGCCTCGACCGTCGCGGCGCTGGTCGGCGCGTGGGGCCTACAGGCGCAGCTCGGCGGCGCCACCGGCATGTACGTCGCCGACACGTCGCCAGCGGCTGAGGCGACCTATCACGCGCGCTTCTACTTCTCGCCCAACGGCGCGACCCTGCCGGACGGCAGCGTGCAGGACATACTCACCGGGCGCAGCGCGGGGGGAACGACGATCTTCCGGGTGCAACTGCGACGTTCGAGCGGCGCCTACCAGATACGCGGCCAGGCGCGCGCCGACGGCGGGGCGAATCTCTCAACAGGCTGGTACACCATCAGCAACGCCAGCCATGTGATCGAGATCGCCTGGCAGGCCGCGACCACGCGCGGCGGTAGCGATGGCGCGCTCAGCCTGTGGCTCGACGGCGCGCCCAAGCAGACGCGCGGCGGCGTCGCCAACGGCGGCGCCCGGCTGGAGGAGGTGCGGCTCGGCCCGTCGTCCGGGCTGACCGGCGGCATGTCCGGCGCGGAGTTCTTCGACGCCTTCGCCTCGACCCGCGGGAGCTACATCGGGCCATGAGCGCGATGGCCCTGCACGCCGTTGCGAATGGTCGATTGCGGATTGCATGCAGAGCATACCACCACAGCCGGATCGATTCACACGCGGCAATGGCTTTTGAAAGGAGGTGATTGTATCGCAGCCTGTTCGGCCCGGCACGAAGCGCCGGCGAGGGGAGTGGAGATGTGGCGTGCAGCATCACAACGCTCTGCCTCTGGCCTGTCTTCCGCATGCCGGGCTGGATTACGGGACACCGGAGCGCGGCACCCGCAAAAAGCGCTCCTAGACGGGAGAGGGGGGATGGAGCAGCGCTGTTTCACTCGGGAGGTGCATATGCATCGTAGCACGCTGCACATCGGCATGATGCTGGCTGTCGGCCTGCTCTGGCTCGCCGGCACGGCGGCGCACGCCTCGACCGAAGTCGCCGTCACGCTTAACGAGTTCAAGGTGGAGCTGGCGAACAGCACGCTTCCCGCCGGAGAGCCGGTCACGTTTGTGATGACCAACAACGGCAAGCTTGCGCACGAGATCGTCTTCGAACGCGCCGGTGCAGTGGACGAGCCGATCGAGAGCGGCGGCGTGGCCCTGGAGGCAGAGGATATCCTGCCCGGCACGACACGCCGCGTGGTGTGGACAATCCCGGCGGCCGGCGAGTATCAGTTCGCCTGCCACATTCCCGGGCATTTCGAAGCTGGCATGAAGGCGGTTTTCAACGCGACCGCACCGGCGCCGACCACGCCAGCTGCTGCCCCGAGGCAGTTGCCGCGCACAGCCGGGTTGGACCGAACCCGGCTTGGTGCTGGTCGGCGGCCTCGCCGGGCTGCTGGCGCTCGCGCTGGGGTTGGCGATTCGCGGCCGCCGGGCATAGCGCGCCGCCCACCGCTTCAGCGCCCGGCAACGACCCTTTCCGGCGATTCTGGGTTCCGTAGAGCACGGAACCCGCGCATGCTACATAGTGTCTATAGATGGATCCCGTGCAGGTGACAGTTTCTGCCTGTTATCCCGAAGTACCTTGCGATGTACACCCTGCGCTTGTGATCACGTGCAATCGGTAGCGCGCAGCATCTGCTGCCGATAGCATCGCGATATCCGACCCGCCGCTGTCTCGCCTTCTCGGATGATTCTGGGCTATCGAGCAGCACGGGCCGAGGAGGTGCCGGATGCGTCTCCCCTCTCCGCAAGGAGCGCACCGCAGCGTTCGACTGTTCGGCCTGCTTGCCGCGCTCACCTTGGCGTTCACCATGGCGACCCCGGCACACGCTGCCGGGACGACCTGGTACGTCACCACGGCGACCGACCTGCCCGACGATGGCGACCTGACGACACACAGCGGCTCGCTCCGCTTCGCGCTCACCCATGCGATCGCCGGCGATATCGTCAGCTTCGCGCACTACGAGACGGCCGCTGACACGATTTTCATCACCAGCCCGTTGGACGTGCCCTCTGGTGTGGCCGTCGGCCAGCCCCGCGCCGAGCCGTGTGGCAGCTACACGCGCCCGCTGGTCAACCTCCAGGCGACGGATGCGGCAATCGACCCTCTGGTCCGGCTCGGCGCCGGCGCGACGCTCCGGAACGTGGACCTGGGCGGCGGGCGCATCACCGTCCGGATCGTCGGGGAGGATGCCGATATCTGCGGTGTGGGATTGGGTGTTGTGTCCGACGGCGATGGGAATACCACCCCGCTGCCGCCGTGGAGCCGGGTGGCGCTTAGTATCGACGGGGCGCGCGCCACGATCCACCGCAACCGGATCAACGGCCAGATCGTGGTCTCGGTGAACAGCAGCGGCACGCGGATCGGCGATGCCCTCGACGGCAGCGGCGACGGCAACGACGGCGTGCGCGACGCGTCCGTGACGGTGCTGGCCGACGCTACCAGCGCCGCGCAGCGCGTCACCATCCGTGACCCCTTCCCGCGCGCCTTGCACGGGCTGGCCGGCGACGGCATGCCCGGCGGCGACGACAACCCGGCGCATGCCAATAACTGGGCACTCACACCAACCATCACCAGCGCCACCACGAACGACAATTTCGCGACGGTGGAGGTGCGCGGCATCGCCAGCCCGCGCTCGCTGATCGATATCTTTTTCGACACGCAGGTTGATGTCATCCGTCAGGCGCCGGTGGTCGCCAGCGACGACGGCAGCTTCCGCTTCAGTGGGGCACTGCCCGGGCCAACCACTCTGATCATCACCGCCAGCACGCTCAACGACCCGGCACACCCTGGCCGCATCGGCAGCGCAAGTCAATGGAGCTCGCCGGCGACCGTGCAGGCCGGACCGGGCAAGCCGCTACTGGCCGCCACCGCGGCGCTCGCCGATCGCGACCGTCCCGGCGGCCTGGCGCTGCCCGGCGACCACCTGCGCTTCACCGTTGTGATGACCAGCGAGGGCGCGCTCGATGTGACCAACATCCGGAGCCTGTATCTCGACATCCCGCCAGCTCTCCAGGTCACTCCCGACAGCGGCGCACTGACCGGCGGCCGCGGCTTTGTCGCAACCGACAGCGGATTCAGGGGTGGCACGCTCGCCAGCGGCGCCCAGGCGACCTACACGCTTGACGCGACGCTCGCGGCAGACGCTGGGCCAGGGATGCTGGTCATCAGCGGCGAGGTCGCCGCAGATGGAATTGTGACGATCCCGATCGTCGCGCGGCTGCGAGTGGGAGCGGCGGCGCCGTCGCGCGCATGGCTGCCGCTTGTGGTGCACGATTCGGGCGCGCCGATGCAATGGTAGGGGTGGCTGTTTGATGGTACGTCGCTCGGGAGAGATGGCCGGCGCGAGATCATCAGTTCGATCGCGGGTAACCGTTGTAGTCGCCTAGCGCCGCGACCGCCGCTGCGCCGACGCGCGCACCCAGCCGCAGCGCCGCGTCGAGCGAGTCGCCGCGCAGCCACCCTGCCAGAAAGCCAGCGTCGAAGCCGTCGCCGGCGCCGACCGGGTCGAGCACGCGCGCCACCGGCTCAGCGGGCGCCTCCAACCGCCGGCCCTCGGCCAGCGCCAGAGCACCGCGCTCGGCGCGCTTCAGCACCACGATCCGCGGGCCGAGCGCCGCCGCGCGCTCGAGCAGCGCCGCATCGTCCGCCGTGCCGAGCACCGCCGTCGCATCCTCGTGGCCCATCAGGATGATGTCGCTCCGCCGCATCAGCGGCAGCAGCGCCTCGCGAGCGGTCGCCGCGTCCCACAGGCGGGGCCGGTAGTTCGGGTCGAACGACACGAGCGCGCCGGCGGCGTGCGCCAGATCGACCGCCCGCGCCACCGCGGCGGCGCAACTCGCGCTCAGCGCCGGGGTGATGCCGGTGAGGTGCACCACCCGCGCCCCGACGAACGCCGCCGGGTCGAGATCATCCGGCGCGAGGCGGCTGGCAGCCGAGCCGCTGCGATAGTAGAGCACCCGCCGCGCGCCGTCCGGCAGCCACTCGCGGAAGAACACCCCGGTCTGCGCCTGGGTGTCCACGATCAGGCGGGCCTCGACCCCCTCGCGCGCCAGCGTCGCCGCGATCCGCCGACCGAACGGGTCATCGCCGACGCGGCTGATGTAGCGGACGCGCCGCCCGAGCCGCGCCAAGGCGATCGCCAGATTCGACTCGGCGCCGCCGATATCGAGCAGCAGCGACCCGGTCGCATCCAGAGTCACCGGCTCGGGCGGGTAGCAGACGGCCATCGGTTCGCCCAGCGTAACGACCTCCGCGCTCATCATCCGGCCTCCGCCCGGGTGCGTTCCCACGCCGCGCACAGCGCCCGCGCCCGCGCCGCGACCTCCGCCGGTGGCTGGTGTGGCCCGCTGAGCAGCGTGCTGCCCACACCGACGGCGACCGCGCCCGCGGCGACGAACGCGCCCAGGTTGTCTGCGCCGATCCCGCCGGTCGGCACGAACTCCAGGTCGTTCAATGGCGCCCGCAGCGCCCGCAGGTAGCCCGGCCCGAGGCTGTCCGCCGGGAAGAGCTTGAGCATCCGGCAGCCGGCCGCCGCCGCAGCCATCGCCTCGGTCGGCGTGAGGACACCCGGCAGGTGCAACAGGCCGAGGCGACGCGCCGCCGCGACGGTCGGCGCGTCGAAGCCGGGCGCGACCAGGAACTGTGCGCCGGCCTGCGCGGCCGCCTCGGCCTGCTCGGGGACGCGCACTGTGCCCGCACCGACCGTTAGCCGGTCGCCGAAGGCGGCCCGCAGCATACCGATCGCCGCGAGCGCGCCGGGGCTGTTGAGGGTGATCTCCAGCAGCCGTATCCCGCCGTCCGCCGCGGCCTTGGCGGCCGCGTGCAGCGCCGCGGGCAGATAATCGCCCCGCACAATCGCGATGATGCCGTGCTCGCGGATACGGGCGGCGACGTCGTCAGGGGAGAGGGTCATGGGACGCCAACATCTGTGATGAGTGGTGAATGGAATACCATCCACCAGCCATCGCTGTCCTTCACCGCGCGAATGTACCAGCTACCCGTCCGGCTGTCAAGCGGCGCCGCGTTTGGAGAATCACGCGGGATCGGCTACCATGGCCCAGCACCAGGATCCTGCCCATGCAATCTGCAATCTGCAGTCGTACCAAGAAGCACCATGCTCTACCTGGTCGCCACCCCGATCGGCAATCTGGGCGACATCACCGCCCGCGCGTTGGAGGTGCTGCGCGACGTGGACATGGTCGCGAGCGAAGATACCCGTAAAACCGGCCTGCTACTAAAGCACTTCGGCATCCGCAAGCCGATGATCTCGTTTCACGAGCATAACGAGGCGCAGGCCGGCGAGCGCATTCTGGCCATGCTGCGCGAGGGGCGCTCGGTAGCGATCGTGACCGACGCCGGCACGCCCGGCATCTCCGACCCCGGTTACAGCATCGTGCGGCGGGCGATCGACGCCGGCCTGCCGCTGACGATGGCTCCCGGCCCGACGGCGTTCGTGATGGCGCTGGTGCTCTCCGGGCTGCCGGCGCATAGCTTCACCTTCCGCGGCTTCCCGCCGCGCAAGCCGGGGCCACGCCGTCGTTTCCTGGCCCTCGACCGCGACTCACCGCACACCCTGGTGTTCTACGAAAGCCCCTACCGCCTGGCGGCCTTCCTGCGCGACGCGCTGGCGGTCTACGGCGACCGCCCGGCAGCGCTGGCGAACGACCTGACCAAGCTGTTCGAGCGGATCGACCGCGGGCCGCTCTCGGCGCTGCTCGCCGCGGTCGAGGGCAAGAAGCTGAAGGGCGAGTTCGTCGTGGTGATCGCGGGCGCAGATGGCGAGCAACAGCCTGCCCGTGAAACCACAGCGGGGGAGGATGAGGCCTGAGACCAGGAGGCACCTACAGGTCGGACGCGGCGGGGAGGTGTGGCGGGGCGAAGCCCCGCCGAGACCCCTGCCTGGACCGGCGTGCTGGCGCGAAAACGAACGCCGTAGCGGGCCGCAGGCCCCAACGCCCCCGCCGGAAGCGTTTCCGACGGCCTCTGAGCGGTGAAGCCGCTAGTGAAGTTCAGGTTCAGGGAGGACTGTATGCAACCGCAACAGTGTTTCGGACTCTTGCTTATCGGCGTGGGCCTGCTGATGCTCCTCGCCTTTGCCGTCTTCATCCCGCGCGCACTGGTGGTCGGCGGCAGCGCGGCGCTCATCCCGCTGATTTACGGCACACTGCTCGTCTCAGGTCGCTGGCCGCCGCAGCGCTGACACACCGCCGAGAGGCCACATGACCGCTATGAGCCAGCAGGTGTTGACATCACTCCATGGTGACCTGCCGCTACCGGCGTTTCTGCCGGATGCGACCGTCGGCGTGGTGCGGGCGGTGGACGCGGACGACCTGGAGCGGGCCGGGGTGCAGGCGCTGGTGATGAACGTGTTTCACCTGATGCAGAAGCCCGGCTCTTCGACGGTCCAGGCGCTCGGCGGGCTGCACCGCATGGCCGGCTGGCGCGGGCCGCTCATCACCGACTCCGGCGGCTTTCAGGCGTATTCGCTCATCCGCCGCGGGCCGCGGTTTGGTCGGCTCACTGACCAGGGGATCGTGTTCCAGCCGGAGAATGCCGGGCGCAAGTTCCAGCTCACGCCGGAGAAGTCGGTGCAGCTACAACTCGCCTTCGGCGCGGATGTGGCGATCTGCCTGGACGATTGCACCCACGTGGACGACCCGGAACCGGAGCAGCGCGCCTCCGTCCAACGGACGATCCGCTGGGCCCGGCGCTGCCGCGACGAGTTCGATCGCCAGCTCGGCCAACGCCGCTGGCCCGGAACGGCGCGCCCCCGGCTGTTCGCCGTGGTGCAGGGCGGCGGCTCGCCGGCGCTGCGCCGGGCGTGCGCCGAGGCGCTGCTGGAGATCGGCTTCGACGGCTACGGCTACGGCGGCTGGCCGTTGGATGCGGAAGGAAACCTGGTGCACGAGATGCTGCACTGCGTCCGCGATCTGATCCCACCGCAGTTTCCGCTCCACGCCCTCGGCGTGGGGCATCCGGAGAGCGTGGCCGCCTGCGCCCGCATGGGCTATGCTCTGTTCGACAGCGCGCTGCCGACGCGCGACGCGCGCAACGGTCGGCTCTACACTTTCGCCGGGGGGCGGCCGCCCGCACCGGGCGCGCGCCTCGATGGGCGCTGGCTGGCGTATCTGTATGTCGAGGACGCGAAACACACCAAGCGCGACACGCCGGTCTTCGACGGCTGCGACTGCCAGACCTGCGCCCGCTACTCGGTCGGCTACCTGCACCACCTGCAGGCGATCAGCGAGACGCTGTTCTACCGGCTGGCGACGATCCACAACCTGCGCTTTATGACGCGGGTGATGGAATTGGTGCGCCAGGGCGCCATCTGACGACCGGCGACCGCCGGCCATGCCCAGGCGTTGCAATCGAGCAGACATACTCCCTGGTTCGTCGGTAGCGGGAAGAGCAGAGCGGGCATGCCCACCGATCACCCAACCGATCTCGACCGGCTCGTCGCGCAGGTGCAGGCCGGCGGGAAATACCGCAGCATCACCCCGGCGCTGATCCGGGCGATCGGCGCGCGCGAACTGACGGCGCGGCGCTCGCTGAAGGAGGCGGTCAAGGCGACGAAGAACAAGCTACACCAGGTGGCCGGAGCATACCTGGGCGAGCGCCCCGACTACAACGCCTGGCTGGCGGAGCTGCGCGCCGCCGCGGCGGAGAATGGGCGGCGGACGGCAGCCGGCGGCGCCGACGACCCTCCGCCCTCCATCCTTCGGCGCCACTCCTTCCGGGCGGCCTGCCGCCGGATCATGGCCCATCACGCCTCGACCCGCGAGCGCCTGCCGATCCTCGACACATTCTACGCGACGACGCTGGCCGGCCTGCCGCCGATCCGTTCGGTGCTGGATGTCGCCTGCGGCCTGAATCCGCTGGCACTGCCGTGGATGCCGCTCACCCCCGGCGCACGTTACCTGGCATGCGATATCTACGCCGATATGGTAAACTTTATCAACCAGTTCTTCGGTATCGCGTCGGTCCCCGGCGAGGCGTTCATCTGCGATCTGATGGCCGGCCCGCCGGCGGCGCCGGTGGATCTCGCCCTGGCGCTGAAGATCATCCCGCCGCTGGAGCAGCTCGACCGGCGCGCCGGGGCGACGCTGCTGCGCGGGCTGCATGCGCGCCACATCCTCGTGTCGTTCCCGGCGCAGAGCCTCGGCGGGCGTGGCAAGGGCATGTCGGCCAACTATGAGCGCCATTTCTACGCGCTGATCGAGGGGACGGGTTGGCAGGCGCAGCGCTTCGCCTTCCCGACCGAGCTGGCGTTCCTGATCGACACCGGCAGCGGCGTGAACCTGTCGGGACACGAAGACACCAGGAACGATGACCGCCCGAGGTGCAGCGTATCAAGTTGCGGATGACACGCCTCGCAGCCCCGGCGTCTTCGCCTTGATACGAACGAAAGGAGTATGCCTATGGACGAGCAGGCGAAATCGGCTCTGTTGCACAAAATCCCGTACGGGCTGTATGTGCTGGCCGCGGTGCACGGCGAGGATCGCGGCGCGATGCTGGTCACGTGGGTGATGCAGGCCTCGTTCGACCCGCCCCTGGTCGCCGCAGCGGTGCAGCGCGCCGCCCACACCACCGCCGTGCTGCGCCGCAGCGGGGCGTTCGCGCTCAGCTTCATGTCCGATGACCAGCGCAAGGTCGCCGGATCGTTCGGCCAGGAGTACGAGAAGGTCGGCGACAAGCTCGCCCGCCACCCGTGGCGGCCGGGCCCGGCGACCGGCGCGCCGGTGCTGGACGGCGCGCTCGGCGTGCTCGAGTGCCGCGTGCGCGGCTGGCTGGAGGGCGGCGACCACGACATCGTGCTCGGGGAGCTCGTCGGAGCCGAGCTGCGCACCGACGCCCCGCTGATGACGACCGCTTCGTCGGGGATGAGTTACGCCGGCTAGCGTCTTCCGCCCACCGGCCACGGGCGGAGGATGCTCGACGAAGGGCGAAGGCGTGCGGAAGCCAGCGGTGCCACTGCGACCGCAGCCGGGCGTGTGTTCGTCCGTCGCTTGTCGTCCCCGTCCACCACGCAGGATCGCCATGCTCGACAGGCGCGTGATGCGCTGGCTGATCCCGGTCGCGGCGCTTGGGCTGATCGCCTGCGGGCTGCTGGGCGCCGCGACTTGGCAGGCGCTGCCGGCGGTGCGCCACGAGGCCGCCATGCGCCGCTGGCAGGCTGCACCGTTGTCGCACTACCGGCTCGCCACCCGCGAGCGCGTGGCGTCGCGCACCTGCACCCAGGAAGTCGAGGTCGTCCGCGAGCAGGTGGTGCGGATTGTCAGCAGCACGTGCCGCCGCGCGACGCGTTGGAGCGTCACGGCCATGTTCGAGCGGATCGAGCGCGGCTGGAACGCCGCAGCGGAGTGTGTTCCCGCCGGGCAGGGCTATGGCTGTGCCTGCCAGACCTCTTTCGAGCAGCGCGCAGTATACGACGCGGCGCGCGGGTACCCGCTCAGCTTCAGCAGTGTGCAGACCTGGCGTGAGAACTGGACGAGCCTGGATTACTGGCGATACATCTGGGCACAGCGCCAACGGCCGGACTGTGTCTACGGCGGCGAGGAGTACAACCGGATCGTCAACGTCACCGGGCTCACGCCGCTACCGTGAACCGGCGAACGGCGAAGCACGCACTGGAGACTTTTCGCGCTTAAAGGAGTGGTGATGGATGTGCTTGTCTACAGCGCCCGGCTATACGACGAAGCGTTTCTCGATTCGGCGAACGCCGGCCGCCACACCCTGACCTTCACCCGCGCCAGCCTGGACGCGCAAACCGCGCCGCTGGCGCGGGAGTTTCCCGCGATCTGCATCTTCGTGGACGACAAAGCCACCGCGGAGGTGATCGCCAGACTGGCCACGGGGCGCACGCGCCTGATCACGTTGCGCTCGACCGGATTCAACAACGTCGACCTGGCCGCCGCCGCGCGGCACGGCCTCGACGTGCGGCGCGTCAGCCGCTACTCGCCCTACTCGGTCGCCGAGCACGCCGTCGCGCTCATCCAGACGCTCAACCGCAAGACGCACCGCGCCTACAACCGCACCCGCGAGTACAACTTCCTGCTCGACGGGTTGATGGGCTTCGACCTGCATGGCAAGACGGTCGGGATCGTCGGCACCGGCAAGATCGGCGAGGTGCTGGCCAGGATCATGACCGGCTTCGGCTGCCAGGTGATCGCCTATGACATCGCGGAGAACCCGAGTTGCCTGGCGCTCGGTGTGCAGTACCTGCCGCTTGAAGAGCTCTTGGCGCAGGCCGACATCGTCAGCCTCCACGTGCCGCTCTTCCCTGAAACTTACCACATGATCAACCGCGAGACGCTGGCGAAGACGAAGCGCGGACAGATCATCATCAACACCAGCCGCGGTGGCCTGATCGACACCATGGCCCTGGTCGAGGCATTGCGCAGCGGCCAGATCGGCGCGGCGGGGCTGGATGTCTACGAAGAGGAGGACGGCCTCTACTACCGCGACCTGTCGAGCGACTTGGTGCGCGACGAGGTGTTCTCGCTGCTGATCTCGTTTCCGAATGTGATCGTCACCGGCCACCAGGCCTTCTTCACCCGCGAGGCGCTCCAAACCATCGCCGCGACTACCATCCAGAACATCACCGACTTCGAGGAAGGGCGCGCAAGCGAGAACGTGCTGCGGCCGCAGGGGTAGGCCAGCGGGCGACGGCTGCCGCACGCGCGCAGTCTGCGCCACGATGATAATGATGAGGGACGGACGCGGATGCCAGATCTCCCAGAGAACGCCATCCACCCGCTGCGCCGCACGGAATGGCGCGCCTGGCTCGAAGCGAACCACATGCGCGCGCAGGGGGTCTGGTTGGTCAGCTACAAAAAGGCCACCGGCAAGCCCCGCGTCGAGTACGATGAAGCGGTCGAAGAAGCGATCTGCTTCGGCTGGATCGACAGCAAGCCTGCCAAGCTGGACGCTGAACGCTCGATGCTGTGGTTTGCGCCGCGCAAGCCAGGCACCGGCTGGTCGAAGCCGAACAAGGAGCGGGTTGTGCGGCTGCTCGCGGCAGGGTTGATCGCGCCAGCGGGCCTGGTGAAGATCGAGGCGGCGAAGCGGGATGGCTCGTGGAACGCGCTGGACGGTGTCGAGTCGCTCGAAGTTCCGCCTGATCTCGCCGCAGCGCTGGCCGCGCTGCCACATGCACGCGCGCACTGGGATGTGTTCCCGCGATCCGCCAAGCGCGGCATCCTCGAATGGATCGCCCATGCGAGGACCGCAGCAACACGCGCCAAGCGCGTCGCAGAGACCGCCCGCCTGGCGGATAAGAATATTCGCGCCAACCAGTGGCGGCGGCCGGCTGATGCAGGATAGCGCGCCATTCCATCAGCCGGCGACCGGGCGAGAGACTCTGACAATCCAGGACGACCTGCGCACCGTTCAGTTTGCCAAAGACGAACTCGGCGCCGGAGGCACGCTGCCGATGAAGCAGCACAGCGGCGGGCCGACCAGGTACCGCTTGGAGGCGACCCTCCAATCCACGCCTGCACCGCGATGGTGAACGGTTCATGACGAACGACATCGAAGCAACCCGCCTGCACCTGGCCGAGGCAGTGCGCGATGCCTGTGTGCGGGCCGCGCTGGAGGCATTCGCGGACGCTGCCGCTGATGGACTCTGCTGCGAGGGCGCGTTCGAGGCTGCTGTCGAGGCGATTCGCGCGATCGATGTACGAACGCTGATCGCGGACGGACGACGGCGCACGGTCAGCGACTGACGAACGGCACAAAGGGCCGCGGACCTTCATCGCTTGATCATTCCTCTGCCGCGATGCCAGCGCGGCTTTAGGAATCGGTCGGGGTGTCGTATGGCAAACCGCCTTCTCGCGCTTCTACAGCAGGACGGCCCGATCGTCGCCGATGGCGGCATGGGGACGATGCTGATGAGCGCCGGCCTGCGGTTCGGCGACCCGCCGGAGCGGTGGAACGTGCTTGACGAGCGGCGCGAGACGGTGCGGGCCATCCACCGCAGCTACCGCGACGCCGGCGCCCAGATCGTTCTGACCAACAGCTTCGGCGGCAATCCGTTTCGCCTGAAACTCCATGATTTGCAGGAACAGGTCTTCGAGTTGAACCAGGCGGCGGCGCAGCTGGCGCGCGAGGCGGTCGGCGAGGGTGTGGCCGTCGCCGGCTCGATCGGGCCAAGCGGCGAGCTGTTCGCGCCGATGGGGGCGCTCACCCACGACGCGGCGGTCGACGGCTTCGCGGCGCAGGCGGCCGGGCTGGCGGCCGGCGGCGTGGACGCGCTGTGGGTGGAGACGATGAGCGATCTGCGCGAGGTGCGCGCGGCGGTCGAAGGCGCCCGGCGCGCCGCCCCGGGGCTGCCGGTCGTCGCAACGCTGACCTTCGGCAGGCGTGGTGTCACGGTGATGGGTGTCAGCCCGGCGGAGGCCACCGCGGCGCTGCTGGAGCTTGGCGTCGCCGCCGGCGGCGGGAACTGTGGCAACGGCCCGGCGGAGATCGAGTCGGTGATCGCCGGGATGGCGGCGCTGGCAGGTCGGCCGGCGGAGCCCAGCGTTCGGCGTTTGATGACGCCAGCCGTCGGCCTTCCGCTCGTCGCCAAAAGCAACGCCGGGCTGCCGGAGATGATCGACGGGCGGGCGGTCTACAACGCGACACCGGAGGTGATGGCCGGGTACGCCCGGCGAGTGCGAGCGCTCGGTGCGACGATCATCGGCGCGTGCTGCGGCAGCACGCCGGCCCACATCGCGGCGATGGCCCGCGCGCTGCGCGACCTGCCGCCGCTCGATCCGGCGGAGGTGGCGCCGGGCGCGCCGATCGCCCGACGGGGCGGCACAACGGCGGTTGACCGCGATCCAGAGGACTAACCGGTCTAGGGGCGCTCTGGCGCACGTCGCCCGCGACGCGCACGACGTGGCCGGCACAGCGGCGTGGCCGGGACGCGCCCCGGCGCGGCTGCCAGAGGACGACTCCTCCCCCTGCACCTCCCTGGCCAGTATCGCAGGCGACGCGCGCCAGGCGGAAACCGAGCGTCGTTGTCATCCGCGATGACCGACGCGACCAGGCGGTCAGCGGGCTTGGTCAGGGATTGCGGAAGGGGACCGGCGTACGGTTGAGCATGGCATCTGAGCGCTCAATCTGCCGACCCTCGCCTGGCGTCCAGCACGCCCTTCGTGGCGCGCTGACCCGCGCCGAGACGATCACCGGCGGGCTGGGACCGCCGCTGGAACTGCGCCGCACCGGCTACGGCGCGCGCGAAACCTGCCTCGCCGCGTGTTCAGTCGTCATCCACGAGCCGCGCTTCCAGCCGGTCTTGCCTGAGACCCCGCTGAGCGTCCCCGCTTCTTGTGTTCGACCATGGGGCAGGGAACCCCATCTCGACGTTCGGCGGCGGTGGTGGCCCACGGTACGCTCCATCGTGTATACTATCGCCAGGTGAAAGTACGCCGCAGGGTCTGACCGTGGACCAGAAACGTATCCTGCTCGTCGAAGATGACCGGCGGGGGGCGCGTAGCCTGCGGCCGCGCCTCCAACGCCTTGGGTATGGTGTCGTTGGAATCGCGAGCGATAGCGAGACAGCGCTACAGCTCACGGAAACGCTGCGCCCCGATCTGGTGCTGATCGACTTGCATAGCTGGGTGAGCGTCGGTTGCAGCGCCGCTGCCGAACAGCTCGCAGCCCGCCAACACGTTCCGGTCGTCTGCGTCGCCAGCAGCGCTGACGAAGCCAGCATGGCGTACGCACTGCGCGCCGAACCGTATGGCTATCTGATCCGCCCGTTCGGCGCCCCGGAGCTGCGGGCAGTGATCGAGATGGCAATCGCCCGTTTCGCTGCCGAGCAACGCCAGCGCGCCCGCGAGCGTTTCTTGGCCGACGCCGGCGCGGTGCTGGTCTCATCGCTCGATTACGCAACGACCCTCCAGAGCGTCACCCGCCTGGTTGTACCGGCCCACGCCGACTGGTGCTCGGTGCTGCTGCTCAACCGCGAAGGCCGCCTTGAACGGGTGGCGCTCGCCTGCGACGATCCGGAGAAGCGCCGGGTGACGCGTGCGCTGGATGCTTACGCCTTAAGCTCCGACCAGGCGTTCAGCTACGGCGAGGCGCTCCGCGCCGGCCGCTCGCGGTTGCTGCCGGAGATCACGCCTGAGATAAACGCGGCCCGTGCCGTCAATCGTGAGCACTTCGTACTCATGGAGCGCCTCGGCCTTCGCTCGATGGTCTTCGTGCCGCTCCAGGCCCGCGGTCGCCCGCTGGGCATCCTCTCGCTCGCCACGATCAGCTCGCCAAGGCGCTACGGCCCGGACGACCTGGCGCTCGCCGAGGCTTTGGCGCAGCGCGTCGCCCTGGCGATCGACAACGCCCGTCTCTACCACGAGGCCCAGGAGGCGATCGCCCGCCGCGATGAGACCCTGGCGCTGCTCGACACCATGTTCGCCAGCGCCCCGGTCGGCGTGGCGTTCCTCGATACCGACCTGCGCTATGTGCGCGTCAACCGCGCGCTAGCCGAGATCAACAACCGGCCGATCGAGGCCCACATCGGCCGGCGCTTCCGCGACCTTGAGCCGCTGATGGCCGAACGCCACGAGCCGCTGATGCGCGCGGTGCTGCAGACCGGCCAGCCCCTGAAGGATATCGAGATTGGCGGGCCGCGCCCCGGCGCCCCCAATCAGTCCGGCGCCTGGCTGATCAGCTACTACCCGGTCTGCACACCGGACAGCAGACCGCTCGGCATCGGCGCGGTCGTACTCGACATCACTGAGCGCAAGCAGGCCGAGCGCGACCGCCTGTCGTTCGAACGGCGGCTGCTGGAAACGCAGCGGCTGGAGAGCCTGGGTGTGCTGGCCGGCGGGATCGCCCACGATTTCAACAACCTGCTGGCGATCATCATCGGCAACGTCGGCCTGGCGCAGCTCGACCTGCCGCCCGACAGCCCGCTGGCCGAGCCGCTGGCACAGGTCGACAACGCCGCCCATCGCGCCGCCGACTTGACCCGCCAGATGCTGGCCTACGCCGGCTACGGCCATTTCGCGATGCAGCCGCTCCAGCTCAACCGCCTCATCCGGGACATGGCCACGCTGCTGCACACCTCCACCGGCCGAGCCGACCCGCCGGTTTACCAGCTTGCGCCGGAACTGCCGATGGTCGAGGGGGACGCCTCGCAGATCCGCCAGGCGCTGCTGGCGCTGGTGACGAACGCCGCCGAAGCGCTCAGCGAGGCGAGTGGCACGATCACCATCAGCACCGGCGAGCGCCTGGTGAGCCGCCAGGAGCTGGCGACCGCGCAGCTCGGGAACGACCTGCCCGAAGGGGTGTATGTCTACCTGAAGGTGACCGACACCGGCTGCGGCATGGACAATGCCACGCTGTCGCGCATCTTCGATCCATTCTTTACAACGAAATTCGTCGGGCGCGGGCTCGGTCTGCCCGCCGTGATGGGCATCGTGCGCAGGCACCACGGCGCGCTCAAGGTGACCTCCCGCCAAGGCGTCGGCACGACCGTAACGATCCTGCTGCCGCGAAGCAGGGACCGTGGGCCGGCGAGCGACGGGCGGCCGCCGCGGCGCGCGCCGACCGAGCAGACGCTGGTGCTTCTACTGGACGACGATCCGCACAGCCGCGACCAGGCGATTCGCGCCCTGGAGCAGGCCGGCTACCTCGTGCGCGCAGCCGGCGCAAGCGCCATTGAACTGCTGCAAACCTGCCGCGGCGACGCCGCCTGCGTCCTGGTCGATCCGCTGCTGCCCACGGTCGACCAGGCGGCGCTGGCGCGGGAACTGCGCGTGCTCCGGGAGACAACGCCGCTTGTTTATCTGGGCGCCCCGCCGCCCACACACGAGATGTTAGCCGGGCCGGCGATCGTCGTCCCCCGGCCGTTCTCGCCGGATGAATTACTGGCGGCGGTGCAGCAGGCGCTGGGGCGGAGCGAACCATGAGCGCCGCCCCGGCCCGCCCGATCCGGCGCACCGTCGGGCCGGAGGACGCCGGCCGCCCGCTGCTGGAGCTGGTGGCCGCCGCGCTTGGTGACCGCGCCATCGCCGGGCGGCTGATGGCCCGCGGCGGGCTGTGGATGGACGGCGCGCGCGTCCGCGACGGGGCAGCTCTTGCGCCTCTGGGAAGCCTGCTTGTCATCCAGCCGCCACCCGATGGCCGCTACCGCGACCCGTTGGTCGAGCCGGGCATGGTCTTGTACGAAGACGCGGCGCTGATCGCCCTGCACAAACCGCCCGACACCTATGTGGACGAAGCGCCGTGGGACGCCGAGGGCAACCTGCTCGTCGCCCTGGCCCGCTTCCTGGCCGCGCGCGACGGCGCCGCCCCCCGGATGCACGCGGCGCACCGACTCGACCGCGACACCAGCGGCGTGCTGCTGATCTCGAAAGACCCGGCGGTCAACGCATCACTCCAGCGCGCCTTCGCCGGCGGGCAGGTCCACAAGGCGTACCTGGCGCTCTGCGCTGGCGAGCCACCGGCGGACGCCTGGACGATCGAGACCGGGCACGGGCGCAGCGCCCACGGGCGCTTCCGCGTCTACCCACGCGAGGAGGTCGGCCGGGCGCTGCCGGATGGCAGCCGCGTCAAGCTCATGCGGACGCGCTTCGAGGTGCTGCGGCGGCTGGGCGACGCCGCGCTGCTCCGGGCCGTCCCCGAGACCGGGCGCACCCACCAGATCCGGCTGCACCTGGCGCACACCGGGCACCCGCTGATCGGCGACTTGAAATACGGCGGGCCGGGCGCGTGGCGCGGCAAGCACTGCCCGTTTCACCTGCTGCACGCCGCCCGGCTGGAGCTGCCACACCCCCACGGCGGCCGGCTGGTCGTCGAAGCCCCCCCGCCGCCGTGGGCGGCGGCGTGCGACAGGTAACGCGCCACCTTCCGATGCTGCCACGCAGCACGTGCTCAACGCTGAATTCAGGGCGTCAAACGATCAAAAATCATCCCGGCAACATTCTGGCTGATCGCGGCGGCCGGCGCGGCCTGGTAGTTGCTCAGCGTGATCACTACCACGCCATCATCCGGGAAACGCGTGATATTGGTCGAAAAGCCGGACACCAGGCCATCGTGCAGCTGCGCGCGCCGCCCGAAGAGCCGCGCGACTTTCCAGCCGTAGCCGTAGTCGTTGCGAAACGGCGTGAACATCGCCTGCTGGAGCGCTGGCGGCAGCAGCCGCCCTGCGGCCAACGCCCGGTCCCACTTCAACAGATCGCCGACGGTCGAGGAGAGCGCACCAGCGGCGAAGAGTGTGGTCAGGTCGAGCGGCGCGGCCCGGTCGCCGGGGGTAACATAGCCGATCGCGCGGCCAGAGATGCCGAGCGGGTCGTGGTCGTAGCCGGTATGCTCCATGCCAAGAGGGCCGAAGATGCGGCGGGTCAGGAACGACTCGTAGCTTTCGCCGGATACCCGTTCGATGATCGCGCCGAGCAGCACATAGCCAGAGTTGCAGTAGCTGTAATCCGTGCCGGGCGCGAAGTTGAGCGGCAGGTCGCGAAAGCGAGCGATCAGTTGCGTGGGAGTCGCTGGCTGGCCCTCGGTGGCGTCAAAATCGTCGAAATCGGTGTAATTCGGCAGGCCGGAGGTGTGCGTCAGCAGATGGCGGATGGTGATCGGCGCCCAGGCCGGCGGGCAGTTGTCCAGGTAGCGGCAGGCCGGATCTTCCAGGCTGAGCTTGCCGTCCGCCGCCAGCAGCAGGATCGCCATCGCGGTAAACTGCTTGGTGATCGAGCCCAGGCGAAAGATCGTCTGCGGCGTGTTCGGCACGCCGCGATCGGCATCCGCCATGCCGAAGCCCCCCTGGAACAGCACCTGACCATCGCGGGCGGCGAGCACCACCCCGCTGAAGGCGCCGCTGTCGGCCTGGGCTTGCAGGTAGGCGCCGATCCGCTGCGCGAGCGCCCCGGCATTCGGCGACGCAGTGGGCGTTGGCACAACCGCAGCACCGACCAGCGGCGCGGGGGTGGGCGGCGGCGCGGTCGGGCGCGGCGCGGGGGTGGGCGGCGGCGCGGTCGGGCGCGGTGCGGGGGTGGGCGTGATTCGGTTCGCGGCCGCAGCAGTCGCCTGCTGCTCCTGCTCGCGCACGGTGGGCGTGCGGGTGCGGTAGGCGGCGGCCGTCTGCGCGGCGGCCAGGTTGAGGCTGCGAATCTGCGCCGGTGGTGCGAGCAACGTGGGCGCGGCGGGCGGGGCCAGCAGCGCGCCGGCCATGATCGCCAGCGGGACGCCACACACCACCACCAGCACTGCCTTCAGCCGGCTGGACACAGAGGCCTCGCGTAGACAGGAACAGCCGTGCTGATTATACCGCGCTTTGCGCGTTTCGCAACGAAAGACGACAGTCGATGGACGAAGGGGGCTTCGCTGAGCTGGCAGGGCTTTCCGAACGGCACAGCCAGCTTTCGTCGTTCGTCATCTCAGGCCCGCCGCCCGCGCTACACCGCGATCGCCCGCGCGCCGACCGCCGCCTCGATCGTCGCGCAGTACAGGTCGAGCACCTCGCCCGCGACAGCCGGCCAGCCGAAGCGCTGCGCACGTGCGCGCGCCGCCGCCCCGAGCGACCCGGCCAGCGCCGGATCGGCCAGCACCTGCTCCAGGCGGTCGGTGAGCGCCACCGGATCGCCCGGCGGCGTCAGCAGGCCGCTGATGCCGTCTGCGATGGTGTAGGTCGGGCCGCCGGCGCACGTCGCGACCACCGGCCGGCCGCAGGCCATGCCCTCCAGCGCGGCCATCCCGAACGACTCGTAGTGCGACGGCATCGTGACCACATCGGCCGCGGCGTAGAACAGCGGCAGCCGGTCGTGCGGCTGCGCGCCTAGGAAACGTACCTGCCGCTCGACGCCGCGCGCCACGCGCAGGGCGTGCAGCCGGCGCTGCTCGGCGTTCCAGGCGCTCCGCTCGTGCTCGGCGGCCCCGCCGACCACCAGGGCCGACAGGTCGTCGCGCCATTCCGGGCGGCGCGCGCGCAGCAGCGCTACCGCCTCGATCAGTGCGTCGATCCCCTTCAGCGGCTCGATCCGCCCGACCAGCAGCAGCAGCCGGTGCGGCGCGGGCGGGAGACCGAGCGCCGCCCGGGCCACAGCGCTGTCGCGCGGCTGGAAGCGCCGTAGATCGACGCCGCACGGAATGACCCTCACCCGGTCACGCGCGGCGCCGCACAGCCAGATCAGGTCGGCCATATCCTGCGGCGTGGCGGCGACCAGCGCATCTACCGCGTGGGCGATCCGCCACTCGATCGCGATCCGCCGCTCGGTCTCGCGCTCCTCGGCGCTGCGGGCGACGCGGTTCTTCAGCGCCCCGAGCGTATGGGCCATGTGTACCACCGGCGCGCCCCAGGCGCGGCGCAGCGCCAGCGCGGCCTCACCGCTGAGCCAATAGTGGCTGTGAATCAAGTCGTATTCCAGATCCTGGCCGTCCGCGAAACAGCGGACGTGGTTGATGAACTCCGGCAGGTGGTCCAGCAGCCAGTTCTTGTTGTAGGGGGCGGGCGGCCCGGCGCGCAGGTTGATTACCCGCGCGTTACGGTCGAGCGCGACGACCGTCGGCACACTCGGGTCCTGCAGGCGGGTGAAGATATCGACCGCCACGCCGCGGCGGCCCAATTCGCGGCTCAGTTCGCGGACATAGACATTCATTCCGCCGGCCTCTTTGCCGCCGAGCGTAGCGAGCGGGCTGCTGTGAGCCGAGATCATCGCGATTCGCATAGTGCTCCTGAAGATGCGCAAAAAAAACGATCATGGGCACAAATGACGCCGCACGGCCCGCCATGGCGCCGTGGGTCGCGCCGGCTTTCGCAGGACATAGCCGGCCCTTCTATTATACCCCCTCTCCGTATCCCCCTGGTTATGTACGCAGGAACCGGGCCGCGCGTCGCAGACAAGCCGGAGACAGTCAGATGTCGGTTCGTGATTGCCGATTGCCGATTGTCGATTGCAGATTGTCGGCCCGTCTGCTCGTCTGCCCGTCTGCCCGTCGCCCCTCACACCCGCACCCAAATCTTGCCGAACGAGTCGGCGATCTCGATCTCCTTTGGCTCCTCGCCCACCTCTTCGTCATAATCGAGCAGCCACTCGTGCCACCGGCCCGGCTGGGGGAAGGGGATGGCGACCATCTGCGGCGTTGGGCTGAAGTTGACCGCCACGACCACATTGCTGCCGACATCGTTCCAGCGATGGTAGACCAGCACCTTCTTCTCCGGATCGACCACCAGCGGCTCGAAGGTGTTGCCGGTGAGCGCGCCCTGCGTGTGGCGCAGGTAGGCAAGCGCGGCGTAGTGCCGGTAAAGGGCCTGACCAGCGTCGCTCTCCAGGTTGTCCCAGGGGATCTTGCTCACATCAGTGGTCTTGGGGGCCTGCGCGCCGAACTCCTGCCCGTGGTAGAGCATCGGCACGCCCTGCGCCGTAAACAGCACAATCGCGCCGAGCATGCTCTTGCGCACCGCGCCGGCCTCGTCGATCGCCGGATTGGTGCGGACGAGCAAGGCGATTCGCTCCTCGTCATGACTTTCGAGATAGTTGATCGCCTGAGCGTTGTCCGTATAGCCGTCCGGCGCAAAGGTGATCACACTGAGCACAGCATCCAGGTCGCCGTACTGATTGCCCTGATACTCGCCCTCGCGCAACTGCGCCGCCAGCACCCGCTGGAAGCGCCAGTGCCATGTGGCGTCCACCTCGGTGGCCCGCACCACCGCCCCGGTATCGCCGACCAGGTGCTCGCCGATCAGGTAGACGTGCGGCTTGGCCTGGCGCGCCGACCAGGCGATGAAACTCATGCCGCTCTCGCCGTCCCAATTGATCCCCTCGACATGATCGTAGCGGAAGCCGTCAATGTGAAACTCGCTCAGCCAGTAGGCCTGGATGTCGTGGATCAGCCGCTTGGTCGCGTCGTTCCAGTGGTTCAGGTCGGGGAAGCCCCAGGGGTTGCTGTCGCTGCCCATGTACGGGTTCTGATCGTAGGGGTAGAGCAGGTTCAGCGGCGAGTCGCTGGTCGTGTGGTTGAATACCATATCCAGAATGACGCCGATACCGCGCTGGTGTGCCGCATCCACCAGCCGCTTCAGATCCTCGGGTGTGCCGTAGGAGCTCTCCGGCGCGAAGAAATATGCCGGGTTGTAGCCCCAACTCCGGTCCCCTGGGAACTCCTGGATCGGCATCAGCTCGATGGCGTCCACCCCGAGGCCGGCCAGGTGGTCGAGTCGTTCCATCACGCCGGCGAAGGTGCCGTCCGGGCTGAAGTCGCCGACGTGCAGCTCGTAGATCACCAGTTCGTTCAGCGGCTTGATGTGGAAGTCGCCATCGTTCCACCGGTAGGGCGCCGCGCCGATCTCGATCAACGCATGGGGCTGCGGCGAGCCTTCGGCCCAGCGCAGCCGCCGGGCGTACGGGTCGGCGATCACGGTCTCGCCGTCCAGCACGAACTGGTACCCGTAGGTCCCCGGCGCCAGCCGCTTCTCGATCCACCACAGGCCGCTCTCGTCAACCGCCAGCGGGTCGGCGTCGCGGTTCCAGTCGTTGAAGTCCCCGATCAGGTGGACGCTCTGTTTCCAGGGCGCCCACAGCGCAAATGTGACGCGGCCATCCCCCCGGTCGGCGGCGCCATGCGGCGTGCCCTCGGGCGCTGGGCGCGCCTCGGGCCGAGTATAAGACGTCATGGTCCTTCCTTTATGCTCGTTTCGTAGATCGGTGGCACCTGGCTTGCTGCCGTAGCACACCATCGCAAGATACGTGCCAAAGCTGGCCTGGCATACATCTTGCAACAGGGATTCCTACGTAGCATAGCGCAACGGGATATGCGCGGCACCGGGCCGCGCCAATGCACACAAGGGAAGGATACCATGGCAAAGCGTTACGCACGGGCGGTAGCGGAGACCGCCAACATCGGCCTGACCGAGGATCAGACCGACGGGGTGTGCGAGGTGCTCGCACACGATCTGGCCGACCTGTATGTGCTCTACACCAAGACGCTGAACTACCACTGGAACGTCGTCGGGCCCGACTTCAAGGAACTGCATGTCCTGCTGGAGGAGCAGTACGAAGAACTAGAGGACGCCATCGACGAGACCGCCGAGCGGATCCGCCAGATCGGGCGGCCCGTCCCGGCGACGCTAGCGGAGTTCTCGCGGCTGGCCCGCCTGAAGGAGCACCCTGGCGAGTACCCGGACGCCCCGACGATGCTCGCCAACCTGCTCGCCGACCACGAAGCGGTGATCCGCCAGCTTCGCAACGACGTGGACACGACCGCCGACGAGCTGCACGATCTTGGCACGAGCGACTTCCTCACCGGGCTGATGGAAAAGCATGAGAAAATGGCCTGGATGCTGCGAGCGTACACGGAACGGTAGGGCCGACCGGGCCGGAACGGCGGCTGGCCGCGATCTACCTGCGGGGGCTGGGTTGGCGGCCCGTGTCCGCCAACCCAGCCCCATCACCGGCCTGAGCCGACGGCTCTGATGCCAAAGTCAGGAAGATGATGGACCTTTCGATGGGTATGGGCATGGAGATGCTGCCTCAGCAGCAGATGCGTGCCTCACCGGCGCTGATCGCCCTCAACCACATGCTGGTCCTTTCGACCAACGAGCTGCAGCAACTTGTGCAGCGCGAGCTCGAGGACAACCCGGCGCTCGACCAGGTAGAAACCGCTGAGATCGCCTGCGTCACCTGTGGGCGGCCGCTGGTCGGCGGGGTCTGCCTCAACTGCCTGCACGAAGACGCGCGCCTGCGCGAGGCGGAGCGGGAGGACATGAGCGCCCCACCCGATGACGCTTACGATCCCCTGCTTGCCATCCCATCGCCGCTCTCGCTGCGCGAGAGTCTGCAACGCGACGTTCACATCTCGCTGCCGCCGCGCGAGCACCCCATTGCCGACTACCTCATCGGCTCGCTGAATGATCAGGGCTACCTCGAGTGCACCGTCGAGGAGGCGGCTGAGGCGCTCGGGAGCAGGCCGGAGGAGGTAGAGCTCGTGCTGCTGAAGCTCCAGGAACTTGGGCCGGCGGGCGTCGGCGCGCGCACCGTGCGCGAATGCCTGCTGATCCAGCTGGACCGGCTCGAGCGGGCCGGGATCACCAACCCCTATGTCCGTCAGATCGTCCAGGAGCATTGGAACGATCTGGGCGAGCATCGTTACACCGAGATCGCCCACGCGCTGGGGATCGCCTATGACGATGTAGTCGCCGTGCGCGACTTCATGCGCGATCACCTGCGGCCCTACCCGCTCGAGCAGGAGGGCGAGGGCGGCCCATCCATGCCGGTCTTGCTACCGGATGTCATCATCCAGGAGGAGGGGGGCAGGTTCGTCGTTGAAGTGGTCGAGTCGCGCCAGTTCTCGCTCTGCGTCAATCCGCTGTACCAGTCGCTGTCGCAGGCGGTCGCCAGCGGACAGCAGTCGCTCTCGGCGGAGGACCGCACCCACATGCAGACCTACCTGTCGCGGGCGCGGCTCTTTCTGACGAACCTGCGCCAGCGGCGTGAGACGATCCGGCGGATCACGGAGTACCTGGTGGAGCGGCAGGAGGGATTCCTGCGCCACGGCGTACGGCATCTCCAGCCGCTGACCCGGGCGGAGGTCGCTGCGGCGCTCGGCGTCCACGAGTCGACCGTGAGCCGGGCGACGGCCAACAAATACGTGCAACTGCCGAATCGCGAGCTGGTGCCGTTCAGCCACTTCTTTCAGGCGGCGCTCTCGGTGAAGGATGTCATCCAGGAGCTGATCGCGAACGAGACGACGCCGTTGACGGACGAGCAGATCGTCGCCATCCTGCGCGAGCGCGGCTACGAGCTGGCCCGCCGCACCGTCGCGAAGTACCGCGGGCAGTTAGGGATCTTGCCGTCGCACTTGCGGTAGTACGCGCCTCGAAGGAGGATACAGCGATCCTGTCGTGCCGCCGTCAGGCGGCGTCCGCGGACCGCCCGACGGCGGCACGACGGTGCGGGTTACCCATCAGATAGGACAACCCTAGAAACGGAACGCCTTGCGCTGCGGCGCATCATCTGGACGGCTCGGGGTTGAAGTAGCTGTAGATCAGATGGTTGAACGCCGCGATCGTCGCCTTTGCCTTCTCCTCGTCAAAATCCTGCTCTGAACGGTACACAAACACCGCGGCGATATAGTCGCCGCCGGGGGAGCGCACGATACCGACGTCGGCCTGCGCATCTTCGATCCAACCGCTCTTGTGCGCCACGCGCGTCCCCTCCGGCAGGCCGGCGACCATACGGGTCGTGTCGGCATTGCGCTCCAGCCGCTCCAGCATCAGCCCGCAGCGCTCCGGGGTGAGCGTCTTCTTGTAGCGCTCAATAAGCGGCCCCGTTCCATTGCGGCACTGCTCGATCCAGAGAAACACCTGGCTGATCTCCTTCGGCGTCGTGCGCAGCAGCGGGATGGCGGCGGTGAACGGCGGCTCGCCCTCTTGGTCAGGGCCGGAGACAATGGTCAGGCCTGTGAAGTCGCCGGGGTACCCGCCGGTGAGAAACGGTGAGCGCTGGTAGGTATGCTGCAGGCCGAGGTCCTTCAGCATCGCGGACATGTGCAGCGCGCCGCGGGCCGCCTGGTTCGGCGTATTCTCACCGACGCTCGTGGCGAGGATCGCGTTCGCCGCCCAGTTGTCGCTATCGACGATCATATCGTCCAGCCAGCGCTGCTGGTCCGACGTGAATGCTTCGACCTCGGCGTAAGCGTGCAACATAATCGCCACCTTGATCACGCTCATCGCCGAGAAGACGGTGTTTTCGTGCAGCCCGGCCACCGGCTTGTCTGCCGCGAGATCGTAGACGTAGACCCCAGCAACACCGTTCCAGTCCTTTTCCAGAGCGCCAAGTTGCTCAACAAGCTGCTGCGGCGTGGGGCGGGCCGCGGCGCCGTTCGCCAGCCTCAGCTCGAGTGTGCGCGGCGCGCCCGGGGTGCGCAGCCGCTCGTCGATCTGCTTCAGCGCGGCGTCTATATCCAGGCGCGGGCCCCCGGCGATGAAGTACGGCCCTTTGTCGTCCTCGGCGACTGTCACGCCCGTATCACCGGCGACCTCCGTTGCCAGCCGTTCAAGCCAGGCGCGCAGCCTGACCCGATCATACGTTATGTCGAGCTGCAGACGGTCCCCGTCGCTGGCGGCCTGCGCCTTCTGCAGCAGATGCTCGACAGGAAGCTCCAGCCCGATCTCGGCCGGCGTGAGCGTTTTCGTCGTTGCTCCGGCCGTGACGGTCAGCGGTTGGGTCAGCGGCGCCAGCGCATCTGCGAGCGCGCGTCGCGCGGCATCCAGGGTCATCCCCCCCACTGCAACGCCGGCCACCCGCACCCCGGCGGGGAGGGTTGACTCGGCGGGCGCGGTGGTAGGCGAGGGTAGATCGGGCGTGTTCGTTGGCGCGGCACCAGGCGCGGGCAGGTCACCCACACTGGCCGGCGTGGCGGTCGGAGCGCCGGCCTGGTTGGCCAGGCCGCCGCAGGCCGCCAGCAGCATGATCGTTAGGGCAGACGCCAGCGCACCTAGGTGTCGAGTCATTGGTCGTTTATTTCGTACCTCGCAGGATCAAAACGCAGGTCAGTATAGTCGATGTTGCCTGACGCGACAACCCGGCTGCCAGCCTTCGGCGGGCGACAGGCTGGCGGCACGGCGTAGCGGGCAGCCGCCGCTGCCTGGCGCCGGTGCGGTATACTGCCGCTATGATAACCGAACTTCCTGCGCGCCTTGCCGCGCTGCCGCCACGCCCGCGCGCGATCAGCGAGCGGCTGCTGGCCGTCTCGCTCACCCACGGCACCACCGAACCGCCCCCTGAGATGGAGCCGTGGATCGCCTCCCAGTTCGGCTCGGTGGCGGCGGTACGCCACCAGACGGTCGTGCGTGTCGTGAATCGGCTGACGCTTGAAGGCGCGGCGTTCAACTCGCTGCGCGCCCGCCGCCCATCGGATGCGACGGGCGGCGACGAGGCGCTGGAGGAGCGGATCGCCGCGGAGCTGGCCGGGCCGGATTTCTTCCGCGAGCCGCTGCTGGGCACGACGGCCGACGTGTTCGGGCGGATTCGCGGGCGCTATTGTGTCACGGCTTCCAACGTCGCCAAGTTTGAGGGTTGGCACGGGCTGGTGATCTTCGACGAACCGCACCCGTTGCACTTCAGCCGCGCCCAGTTGCGCGATTACTTCGAGGTGGCGGCACGCTGGCTGGCCGCGGCACACGCCCACGCGCCGCACGCGGCCTACCCGCTGATCGGATGGAACTGCCTGCCGAAGAGCGGTGCGACGATCATGCACGGCCATATGCACCTGACGCTCGCCGAGGGGATACACTACGCGCGGATCGAGGCGTGGCGGCGGGCCGCCGAAGAGTACCGCGCCCGCTACGGCGCGAACTATTTCGACGACCTGTACACGCTGCACGCGGCGCTCGGCCTGGCGCTACCCGCGCCTGCCGGCGTGCGCGCCTTCGTCAGCATCACGCCGCTGCGCAACCGCGAGGTGGTGCTGTTCGACGCCGGCGCGGCGGGCGCGGCGACGGACCTGCCGCCACCGCTCGCCCGCCTGCTCCCGCTCGCCGATCCGCTGTACGACATCCTGCACGGCCTGATCGATGGGCAGGGCATGCGGGCATTCAACGTCGCCGCCGGCTTCCCGCCGCTCGCGCCCACGCCGGAGGACTGGCGCGGGGTCCCGCTCACGGTGCGCCTGGCCGACCGTGGCCACCCGCTGACGACGCGCAACGACTGGGGCGTCATGGAGTTGTTCGCGACGGGCTGCGTCACGGCCGATCCGTTCGACGTCGCCGCCCGGCTCGGGGTGAACCACGCCAGAAATGCCACCGCGGACCGAGCAACGTGACACCCTTGGGCCATGGGTTCGTCCCCCTACGCATCCGGGCGCGTGCCGAGCGTCACCTTGAACTGTTGCGTCCTGCCGTCGCGCACCACATCCAGCGTCACCGTGTCGCCCGGCTTGTGCTGAAGCAAGAGCTGGCGCAGCGACGTGGTCGCGTCGATCTTCGCCCCATCGACGCCGACGATGATGTCGCCGGCCCGCAACCCCGCCTGGCCAGCCGGGCCATCTGGCTGCACCTCGCTCAACACCGCGCCGTTCTGCACCGGCAGACTGCCGTCCGCCGTCGCCGGGTCGATCATGCCGTAGAGCACCCCCAGGTACGGATACGTTACTTTGCCGTTCTGGATCAGTTGCTGGCTCACCGCCTTGACCGTGTTGCTCGGCACGGCGAAGCCGAGGCCCTCGGCCTGGTCGCCGGTCAGGCTGTTGCCGCGCACCACCAGGGTGTTGATCCCGATCACGTCGCCGTTCAGGTTGACGAGCGGCCCGCCGCTGTTGCCGTGGTTGATCGCCGCGTCGGTCTGCACCAGGCCTTCGGGGGCGTCACCACCGACAGAACGGTTGGTCGCGCTTACGACGCCGATCGTCACACTATTCTTGAAATCGCCCAGCGGGCTGCCGATCGCGATCGCCGTCTCGCCCGGCTGCAACGCCGACGAATCGCCGAAGGTCGCCACGCCGGGCACGCTGCCGTCCACTTTGATCACAGCGATATCATTCAGCGGATCAGTGCCGATCAGCTTTGCAGCGCGGCTCGTCCCATCGGCGAAGATCACCTTGAGCGACTCCTGGTTCTCGACGACGTGGTTATTCGTGACGATATAGCCATCCTGGCTGATGATCACCCCCGAGCCGGAAGCCCGCGGGCGCGCGGGCTGCTGGCCCTGGCCGTCGCCCGGCCCGCCGAACGGGAACGGGAACGGCAACTGCTGCCGCCGATTGAGCGCCGCGCCCGTCTTGAGCGTGTTGATCACTGTGACCACCGCCGGCGAGACCTTTTTCACCGCGGCCACGACCTCCGACTCGCTCTGGCGCGTTGCCTGCGCCGGCGGCGGGCTCGCCACCCGCTCGGCGACCTGCGCGGCCGTCTGGATGACAGGGGCTGGCGCGTTGGCGAGCTGTTGCCGCGCCAGCAGGTAACCGGCGCCCCCGCCGACCACCCCGCCGCCGAGCACGCCCAGCAGCAGCGCGACCACGATCGCCAGCCCAACCCATAGATTACGTCTGCGCTCCATAGCTATCCTCCCAGCACACGGCATGCCACGTCCGCATGCCGGCATTCTCTGTTGGCCTGGCGGCAAGGCTGCCGCCACAGCATCATCTTGCCAGAAACGGCTGAGAGGCGTGTGAGATCGGAATGAATGTTCGGTGAGGATCGAGGCAGCTGGGACGCTCGCCACGCGAGGTGCGTCAAGCGGGTCAAGGGGTCGCTCCGGCCCACGGCTCGCGCCTATGTAGCGTGGGCAACTTCCCGGTTGAGCCCGCGCTCGCCCAGATCGCCTACTTCTCCGGCGGGATCAGGCCGCGCTGCACCGCCACGAGCGCGGCCTGCGTCCGGTTGCTCACGCCGAGCTTCTGGAAGATCTCGCTCAGCCGGTTGCCGACGGTCTTCTCGGAGAGAAACAACCGCGCTGCGATCGTGCGGTTGTCGTAGCCGGCCGCCAGCAACTGCAGGATGTCGCGCTCGCGCTCGGTCAACGGCTCGGCATCCGAGCTAACGCTCAGCCGGCGCAGCTCGTCGAACACCCGCAGCGTGACGGACGGATCGAGCACCGCTTCGCCGCGCTGCACCCGCCCAAGCACATCGATGAGCTCCTCGGCATCGGCGTCCTTCAGTAGATAGGCACGCGCACCGGCCTTGATCGCTTCGAGCAGATGCTGATCCTGCCGGTACATCGTCAGCATGATGACCTTGACGTCCGGCATCTGCTGCGCCAGTTGCCGGGCGACAGCGACGCCATCCAGCTCCGGCATCTGAATGTCGAGCAGCACGATGTCGGGGCGCAGCGCGGCAGCGCGCTCCAGCGCCTGCCGCCCGGTGGTCGCTTCGCCGACGATCTCGAACTCTCCGGTGCGCTCCAGCAGCTCGCGCAACCCCTGGCGGAACATGGTGTGGTCGTCGGCCAGCAGAATGCGGGTTTTCGCCATATGATCCCTCACCAACGGACAACAGAGAACGGACACTAGGCGGCGACCGAACGGCCAGGTCAGCGTGTATCCGGCGCTTGTCCGTCGTCCGACATGCGCCACTCCCCCCCCGACCCGCCGAGCGGCACCCAGGCGCGCAGCTCCGTGCCGGCGCCGGGGCGTGAGAGGATCGTCAAGTGGCCGCCGTAGGCCGCCAGGCGCTCACGCATCTGCCGCAGCCCGACGTGCCGGGCATCGCCCTCGACCGCCGGCCCGGGGTCGAAGCCGCGCCCGTTGTCGCGCACGATCACCTGGAGGCCACCGTCGGCCTGGCAGATGGTGACATCCACGTGCGTCGCTCCGGCATGTTTGGCGCTGTTCGTCAGCGCCTCCTGCACGACACGAAAGCAGACCGCCTCTAGCTCCGGTGAAAGCTCGGGCGGTGCGCCATGCAGGTCGATGCGCGTCTCCCAATCGTGCTGGTTGGCGAATTCCACCACGTAGCGGTGCAGCCCGCCGACGAATCCCAGCTCGTCGAACTGCACCGGCCGCAGCGCGAAGATCGCCCGGCGCAGCTCGCCGATCTGCTCGCGGAGCGTGGTCTTCAGCTCGCGCAGTTCGGCGTCCAGTCGCTCCGGATCGCGCTTGATCCAGTCGCGCCAGAGATCGACGCGCATCCGCACGAAGGCCAGGCTCTGGGCCGTGCCGTCGTGGATGTCGCGCGCGATCCGGGCGCGCTCATCGGCGATCGCCCGCTCCAGCTCGTAGACGGCGCGCTCCTCGCGCGAGCGGCGGCGCGCGCTCATGATCGCCTCGGCAACCTCCGCGGCGATGGTTTCGAGCAGCGAGAGCTCGTCCGCCGGGATGGGATCGCCGCTCGCGCGGTAGAGCTCGATCCATCCGACCGGCGCGACACCGTCGTGGAGGGGCAGCAGCAGGCATTCGGCGACGCCGAGCCCGGCTGGCGCCGGCAAGCGGCGCGGCGTGGGCCCGCTGGCCGCCGCAGGCGTGATGCGAAGCGCACGGCGCAACCGCTCACGCTCCGTCGCATCGCCGCCGGATGCCCGTGCCTCCACCGGCCCGGTCGGTGCGATCAGCAGCAGCGCGGCGGCCTTCGCCCGCACCAGGCGCTGGGGGTACTCAAGCCCGGCATCGAGGATCTCATCGAGGGTGGCGGACGCGGCGATGTGGCGGTTAACCTCGCTGAGCAGCGCCAGCTGGCTGTTTGCCCGCGCCAGTTGGGCGTTCAGCGCCTGCTGCTCGCGCAGCGCATGCTCTAGATGCTGCTGGTAGCGCCGCTCCAACCGGCTGGCCCACGTCAGGCTCAGCCAGACGGCCAGGCCGCCGAGCAGCCCCCAACCAACGACATCGAACGCCAGCCGGCCCAGCGGGCGCTGCTCGGCGAGCCAGGCGATCTCGAGTAGCTGCCCGACTGCGAACGCCAGGGCGATCGCGCCAGCCAGCGGCCAACGCAACCGCAGGAGCTGGCGCCATTGTACGGACTCGCCGGTTCCTTCATCGATGGTCATCGGAAAAAACACAGATCGTGCTGGGAGCACCAGGGCCCCTCGCCCCTTTTCACCGCTGGTGTATTGTACCCGTGATTCCGCCTGCGGGCGACAACAAACGGGGCGCACCGCGCCGTGCGCCCCGCCGTGTCCGCGCACCGTCGTGCATGCATTAGCCGACGATCCAGCCGCCTGCCTCGCGGCGTACCGGCTCGCGTGCCATCGCTCTCAACCGGGCGATACGCTCCTCTGTGGGCGGATGGGTGCTGAACCATTTGAGCATCCCGCCGTCGGCGAAGGGGTTGACAATGTACATCGACGCCGTCGCCGGGTTGGTCGCCATCGGCACGCGCCGCGCCGCCCATTCCAGCTTCTCCAGCGCGCTCGCCAGCGGCAGCGGGTCGCCCAGGATGCGCGCGCCACCCGCATCTGCGGTAAACTCGCGCGAGCGCGAGATACCGAGCTGGATGAGTGTGGCCGCGATCGGCGCAACGATCAACAGCAGGATGCCGCCAGCCGCGCCGCCGGTATCCTCCTCGTCATTGTTGCCGCCCAGGCCGCCGAAGAGCAGCGCCCACTGACCGATGTTCGCGATCATGGTGATCGCACCGGCGATCGTCGCAACAATCGCCGAGATCAGCGTGTCGCGGTGCTTGATATGCGCCAGCTCATGGGCGATCACGCCGGCCAACTCATCGCGCGTCAGGATGCGCGTAATGCCCGTTGTGACCGCGACGACGCCCCGGCTTGGGCTGCGCCCGGTGGCGAAGGCGTTCGGCGCGTCGCTCTCGATCACATAGACCTTCGGCATTGGCAGGGCTGCCCGCTGCGCGAGCCGCGCCACCAGATCGTACAGCCAGGGCGCCTCGCCCGGCTGCACCTCGCGCGCGCCGGCCATCGCCAGGACCAACCGGTCCGAGTACCAGTAGGCGCCCATATTCATCAGGATCGCGAACGCGAAGGCGATGACCATGCCGCCTGTGCCGCCCACGGCATTGCCCAGCAGGACGAGCAGCACCGTCAGGGCAGTCAACAGCGCCGCCAGTTTTATGACATTCTTTCCCATAAGTATTCACCTCACTATCAACCGCCGACCGGACATACACCGGAGACCGCAGGTCGTTGCCATGGTAGCGCATGCGTTGCGGATCGGGTAGAGAAGAGTTTCACGCAGGGGAGGGGAAGCGTTTCCCGGCATGTGGGAATGGCGCGCGGACGGGCGCCGGAAGGTGCGCCTGTGGGCCTCCCCGCGAGCAGAGCGCTTATCTCGCGACCCGCACCTCGGCGCGGGACAGGCTGAGCGCCGCGTCTGGATCGTCCGGCAGGGCTTGCAGGTCGCAATAGAAGGTCGAGCCGACGCCGGGCGTGCTCTCGACCCCGATCCTGCCGCCCATCAACTCCACCAGGCGGCGGCTGATCGCCAGGCCGAGCCCTGCGCCGCCATAGCGCCGCCGTTGCACCGTGTCGAGCTGGCGAAAGGCCTGGAAGATCTCGCCCTGCCGCTCCGGCGGAATGCCGATGCCCGTATCAGCGACGCTGAGGCGTACACCCGCACCGTGGCGGGCGGCGCGGATCGTGATCGTGCCTGCCTCGGTGAACTTGATCGCGTTGGCCACCAGATTGGTCAGCACCTGCTCCAACCGGCCGCTGTTGGCCAGCACCAGCGGCAAATCGGGGGCGAGCTCGACCTGCAGCGCGAGCTGCCGCTCGAACATCTGCGGCTGGAGCGCGGCCGCGGTGGCCCGGACAACCGCTGCCAGATCGGCCGGGTGCAGTTCGACGTCGAAGCGGTCGGCCTCCATCCGCGAATAATCGAGAATATCGTTGATCATGCTGAGCAGCATGGCCCCGCTGCGGTGGATGCTCATCACCGGATCGTGCATCGGCTCCGGCAGCGGGCCGAACAGGCCGCGCTGGAGCATCTCGGCGTAGCCCATGATCGATGAGAGGGGCGTGCGGAGCTCATGGGTGACCGTCGCCAGGAAGATCGATTTGAGCATGTTGGCCTGCTGCGCCTCGTCATATAGGCGGGCCCGCAGCACCGCCTCGCCGATCAGTTTGCCCACCGTCTCGAACAGTCGTACTTCATCGGGCGAGACCTGCCGGATCGTCCGGCTGCCGCAGAAGAGCACGCCGAGCGGGACGGACTGACTCACCAGCGGCACGATCACGCCACTCGCAACCTTCAGCCCCGACAGCGCTGCGGCGACGGGGCTGCCGGCCAGCGCCGGGTCGGATGCCTGGACAACCCGCGGTTCGTCCGTTCGCAACGCTTCCAGCACCGGCGTGAACGTATCGGCTGCGACATTGCTGCCGACCAGCGGCCCGGCGCTATCACCCGGTTGATCGGCCACCAGGCGCAGGGAGGCGCCGTCCGTGTCCAGCAGCGCAATGAGCGCCCGATCCCACGGCAGCAGATCGGTGATCGCGCCAGCGATGGTGCGCAACAGTTCGTCGGTCGGGGCGATGGCGTTGGCGGCGCGGGCGATCTGGTTCAGCAGCGTCGCCTCGGAGAGGCGCTGGCTGAGCGCGCGCTGTGCTCGCTCGCGGTCGGTCGTGTCGCGCAGCACCAGCAACGTGCCGATCTGCCGTCGGCCGGCGAGCAGCGGGCGCAGCCGCACCTCGACACCGCGCAAGCCATCCGGGGCGTCGTAGGTCAGCGCGCGCGATTGTGGCTGGCCGGGCTGGCTGGCCATGGCCGCCAGGATGCCGCCGATCGGCGACCCGGCGACCACCTGCGCAAGGGTCGCGCCGGCCCAGGCGTTGATCCGCACGCCGAGCAGCCGCGGCACCGGTTCGTTGATCGAGACGACGTGGCCGTTCTGGTCGAGCACGATCACGCCATCCGGCATGCTCTCGTAAATCTCGCGCTGCGCGATCGGGGCGAAGTTCAGCAGGTGATAGCGGCGCGCGGCATAGAAGAAGACCATGCCGGAGACCGCGAAGAGAAATGGCGTCGGATCATCGACAACGCGGGTCGGCAGCCCGGCCACGTGGGCGATGTTTCCCAGCGCCGGAACGAGCGCACCGACCACGATGAGCTGCGCCTGGCGGCGGTAGAGCGGCGGCGCTTCCAGCATCGTCTGCACGAACAGGCCGAGGCCGACAAGCACGCAGGCGTAGGTGTAGCCGAAGAACATCCAGAAGAGCGGGCCGCGGCCGATGGCCAGCGACGAAAACGGCCGCGAGGTGTCGAGCGCGATCTGCGTCCACCAGAGATGGTGGTACTCGGTCGTCAGCACGGCGCCGAACGCGAGCGCCGGCGGGACGAAGAGGGCAGCCCGCGCTGCCAGGCTTGCGCGCTTGAGCTGGCGCGAATACGCGAGGGCGAACAACAGCCAGAAGGGCGGAACCAGGACGATCCCGGCGTACTGGAGCTGCGCCCAGAAGAGCGTCGCCCGCAGGCCGGAGCTGGAGACGCTGAGCGCGTGGCAGAGGCACCAGAACGCGACGGCGGTCATCAGCAGACTGATCATCGCCGCGCCCTCGACCGAACGTCGTTGCCAGCCATAGAACGCCAGCGCGGCCGAGATGGCCGCTGGCGTCAGGTAGAGGATCGCATACGGTACTGCGCTGCTCATCGCGTTCGATACGGTTGCTTCGGCGAGGAGCGTCCTTGCTTTAATGAACGCACATGGCGAGCGTTTTATCACCTGATGGCGAGAATCTCGTCCTCGGCCAGCACAAACACCCGGTCGGCCGGAGCGGGGACGACCTCCGCGCTGCCGGTGAAGCTGCCGAAAGCCGGCAGCACCCCCACCCGCGGCCCGAACCAGAAGCACGGCAGCCGCAGCCGCTGGCGGCCCGCACCACGCAACCGCGCCGCCGGGTGCAGGTGCCCGGCCAGCGCGTAGCCCGCGGGGACCTCGGCGGGAGCATGCAGCAGGGCGAACGGCGGCGCGAGCAGCGGCGCAGCGGCGGCCCGGAAGGCCCACTCCGGCGGCGGGTCGCCGGCCCGACGGTCATGGTTGCCGGGCACAAATGTTATGTCGATCTCGGCATGGTGGTGCCGCCACTCGGTGATCGCCGCGAGCGTGGCCGGGGCGCGGCCGCTGCGGGCGTGCAGCAGGTCGCCGAGGATGAAGAGGCGCTCCGCCCCGGTGCGTTCGAGCGCGCGCCCGAGCCGCAAGAGGTCGCCTGCCGTCGTCCCGCCGGGGATGGCCAGGCCGGCGGCGCGGAAAGCGGCGGCCTTGCCCCAGTGCGGGTCGGCGATCAGCAGGGCGGCGCGGCGCGGCCAGAAGAGCGCCCGCTCGGGCAGCAGCACGACGGTCTCGCCGGCAAGTTCGATCGTCAGGTCGGGCATGGCGCTGTCAGGAGCCAAAAGCCAGAGGGCAGACAGGCAGACGGGCAGACAATTCAGCTCGCATGGTGCACGTTACGCTTTGCACTGTGCATGTTGCACGTTTCGCTACCGCGCGCCGGCGGCCTTCTCCAGCGCGAGCTGCATCTTGCGCACCCGGTCGGCCAGCGTTTCCGAGCTAACCGCCTCGCGCATCCGGTCGACCAGCAGCGGGAAGGCCAGCGGCGTCGGGCGGGGCGGCGTGGCGATGATGATCGGCCCGGCGGAGAGCCGCGCCAGCGCCCGCACAAGGCGCGTCCGTTCGAGCTGGCGCTCCAGCACCTCGCGCCGGGCCTGCGCCAGCAGCAGGTTGCCTGGGTCATACTGGCTGAACACATCGTAGAGCAGCCCGCTGGACGCCTGGAGCTGGCGGGCGCTCTTTTCGCCGGGGAAGCCCTGGATCACCAGCCCGGCAACGCGCGCGATCTTGCGGAATTGCCGCCGGGCCATTTCGGTCGCGTTCAGGCTGGCCAGGATGTCCTCGGCAGCGTGGTCCGGCGCGAGCGCGCTCCGGAAGAGCGACACGAGGCGTTCATCGCCGGGGGCCTGGCCCGCGTCCGGCAGCGGGTCGTCCGGCGACAGCAGCTCGAAGCCGTAGTCGTTCACGGCGATGGTGAAGGAGATCGGCCGCAGACGGGAGAGGCGCCAGGCCACCAGCGCGGCCAGCCCCTCGTGCGCCAGCCGGCCCTCGAACGGGTAGACGAACAGATGGAACCCCTCGCGCGTCCGCACCCGCTCGACCAGCAATTCCTCGGCGGACGGGATCTGCGACCAGCGCGCCTGCACCCGCAGGAGCGGCACGACTGCCTGCATCTCCGCTCCGCGGAAGTCGCCGTTGCGCGCCTCCGCGAGGCGCGCCCGCACCGCGCCGGCCAGCTCCGACGACAGCGGCATCCGGCTGCCCTGCCAGCGCGGCACCACCCGCTCGCGCCCGTCGGCCCGGCGCACCCAGGCGGTCATGTCGCGCAGGCGGACGAATTCGAGCACCTTTCCGGCGAACAGGAAGCGGTCGCCGGGCTTGAGCCGTGCCACGAACGCCTCCTCGACTGTGCCCAGCTCCGGCCCGCGCAGATACTGCACCCGCAGCGTCGCGTCGCTGGTGATCGTGCCGATCGCCATCCGGTGGCGCCGGGCGATCGCCGGGCTGGCGACCGTCCAGACGCCATCCCGCTCGACGATCCGGGCGTACTCCGGGTAAGCGCGCAATGCTGGCCCGCCGCGCGCGGCGAACTCCAGCGCCCAGGCCCACGCGGCGTCGCTCAGGTCGCGGTAGGCGCGGGTGGTTCGGACCTCGGCCAGCAGCTCATCGGCGCGGAAGCCCCCGCCGAGCGCCACCGTGACGAGGTGCTGCACCAGCACATCCAGCGGCGCGTCGAGCGGCGGGCGGGCCTCGAACTGGCCGCGCGCGACGGCATCGCGCGCCGCGGCGATCTCGACCAGCTCGAAAGCGTGGGTCGGCGCGCAGACGACCCGGCTCGGCGCGCCGGGGCGGTGGCCGCTGCGCCCGGCGCGCTGTACCAGCCGCCCGATCCCTTTGGGGCTGCCGATCTGGACGACGCGCTCGACCGGCTGGAAGTCCACGCCGAGATCGAGGCTCGAGGTGCAGACCACGCAGCGCAGCCGCCCGGCGCGCAGCGCCGCCTCGACCCAGTCGCGCGTCGCCCGGTCGAGCGAGCCGTGGTGCAGCGCGATCGCGCCGGCCCAGTCGGGGCGGGCATCGAGCAGCGCCTGATACCAGAGCTCGGCCTGAGCGCGGGTGTTGGTGAACACCAGCGCGTTGCGCCCCTCCTCGATCGTCGCGATCACCTGCGGCAGCAGACTCAGCCCCAGGTGCCCGGCCCACGGAAAGCGCTCGATCACCGGTGGGATGAGCGATTCGATCAGGATGTCCTTGTCGGCCGCGCCCTGGATCAGTGCAACGTTCTGCGTTCTGAGTTCCGAGGTGGCCGGGATGTGATCGCTGGGTTCTGACGGTTGAACGCTGCACGCTGCATGCTGCGCTCCATTGCCGAGCAATATGGCGAGCGCCTCGTCGAGGTTGCCGAGCGTGGCGGAGAGGCCCCAGGTGCGCAGGGCGGGCCGCCAGCGGCGCAGCCGCGCCAGCGCCAGTTCGGTCTGCACGCCGCGCTTGGAGCCCATCAGTTCGTGCCATTCGTCCACGATCACCGCCCGCAGGCCGGCGAAGCGCGCGGCGGCATCCGGCCAGGAGAGGAGCAGCGAGAGGCTCTCCGGCGTAGTGATCAGCGCGGCCGGCAGGCGCTCGCGCTGGCGCCGCCGGACGGACGGCGGCGTGTCGCCGGTGCGCGCCTCGACTGCCCAGGGGAGGCCGAGGTCATCGAGCGGGGCCTGCAGCGCGGCGGCGGTATCGGCGGCGAGCGCCCGCAGCGGCGTGACCCACAGCACGCGCAGGGGCGGCTGGACGATGGGCAGTGGGCGATAGTCGGCGACATCGCTGCCCGCCGCCTGCCGTCCACCCTCCTCGGCCAGCGCCTCGATCACCGGCCCGAGCCAGACGGCGTAGGTCTTGCCGGTGCCGGTAGCGGCGTGCACCAGGCCGCTGCGGCCCGCCAGGTAGGCGCGCCAGGCCGCCTCCTGGAAGGGAAACGGCTGCCAGCCGCGGGCGGCGAACCAGCGCCGGATGCGGTCGAGCGTCGGATCGAGGGTCACGGCAGCGGCTGGAGGCGGTAGACCGAGAGCGACAGATTCTCGCCGTTGACGCACGGGGTGCCGCGGTAGCTGATGCGCGTCGGGAAGCCGAGCGCGCGGTCGTAGGCGACATCCGGCATCTGCGCGGCGCAGCGGTCGATCCACTCGGCGAGCAGCGGGTGGTAGCGGGCGAGCTGCCCACGCCAGCTGGGGGCTGGGCGGAGCTCCTCGTCAATCACGGCGAACAGGTTATCGACGTTGGCATAGAAGCCGGCGGCGAAGCGCCGGTGGTCGGGCAGCGGCGCGCCGGTCTGCAGCTCGAGCGCCCGGACAAGCCGCCCGTCGCGCATCTCGACTCGGGCGGCGCCGTAGTTCCAGCCGGCGGCCCAGGACAGGTCGATCTCGTAGTGGCGCGGCCCGCGCTCGGCCCACAGCCGCCGCGCCTCGGCTTGGCGCAGCGGCAGGTAGCGCGTCAGCCCCAACGCCAGCCCGCCGACGCACAGCAGGCTCAGCACGACGGCGGCGGCGAGCAGCAGATTGCGGGCGCGGCGTGCCATCATCGCTACCGGTCCTCGAGTCGCAGGGCTGCACCGCCATTAAACGGCGACACCATATCTGTACGCGGCGCGGGCCGCGGGCGATCTCCGGTGGCCCGTGGTCACGGCCCGCCCGCGCCCGGCAGCGCCGGGGCGCGCCCGTGCGAGGCCAGCGCGTCCGCCGCGCGGATCGGCTCGGGCAGGCGGTAGCGCGCCGTACAGGCCAGCACGATGCGCAGCGCGCTCGCCAGCCCGATCCGGTGGCCCACCGAGATGTAGACCGGCCTGACGCCCGGGCGGGTGCGCAGCACCGCGCCGATCTGCTCGCCACGCTGCAGCAGCGGCACGGCGATGCCGCGTTCGTCCGGCACCGGGGCATGGTGGCCGACCAGCAGCGACTTGGCGCAGCCGATCGAGGGGATGTCGAGCAGCACGCCGATGTGGCTGGCGATCCCCAGGCGGCGCGGGTGGGCGATCCCCTGGCCGTCGCACAGCAGCAGATCTGGCCGGGCGCTCAATTCGGCGATCGCGGCCAGCACCGCCGGCCCCTCGCGGAACGAGAGGAACCCCGGGACGTAGGGCAGCGGCGCGGGCCGCCGGGCGAGCGCGTACTCCAGCGGCTCCAGGGCCGGGAAGGAGAACAGCACGACCGCCGCCTTTGCGATATCACCCTCATAGCCGCTGTCCACCCCGGCGATAGTGCGAATCTCGCCGAACGCATCGTCGGTGCGCACGCGGGCGCGCAGCGCCTGCTGCATACGCTCGGCGGCCGCCAGGTCGGTCGGCCACTCAACCTCAGCCATCATATACCTCACGCGAAAAGCCGGGGGCGGATGCGCGAACGGCCGTCCTTCGCCCCGCTCACGATCGGCCGCTGCATCACCGGCCGGGCTCCCAGCGGAAGGTGTCGCCGCGGCGCGTCACGCGGCCCAGTCCCGGGTGGATGAAGTGATAGAACAGCACCAGTGCGCGGTCGGCGGCCGCCCGGTCGAGCAGGCGCCGGCGCGACTCGACCGCCTGCGCCGGGTCGAGGTCGAACGCTGAGTACCAGCCGGTGTGCTCGACCTGCACCGGGTGATAGGCCAGCTCGGCGACATACAGCAACTGCTCGCCGCCGGAGGCGACGGCGATGCCCATATGCCCCGGCGTGTGGCCCGGCGCGGGCACGGCGGCGATCCCCGGCGCGATCTCGGCCTCGCCGTCGATCCGCATCATCCGGTCACCCAACGACAGCAGGTTCTGTTCCGCCGCGCCGCGCATGAAGCCGCGGATCGGCTCATCGAGCGGAAGCTGCTCCAGCGACGGGCGCCCCTCCCAGAACTCCCATTCGCGCCGCGCGACGACGTGGCGGGCGTTCGGGAAGGCCAGCGCGCCGTCGTCGGACAGGTTGCCGCCGATGTGGTCGAAGTGGCCATGCGAATGTACGACAACGTCGACCGTCTCCGGAGCGACCCCGGCGGCGCGCAGGCCGTCGAGCAGACGACCGCGGGTGGGGAAAGCCGGGCCGCGCGAGCCGCTCTCGATCAGCACCCGTTGGCTGCCGGTGTCGATCAGCAGTCAGTTCCAGTTGACCGACGGCAGCCCGTCCGCCACGCCGTAGGTCTGCAGGGCGGCGTCGAGTTCATCCGATGGTGCGTTCAGGCAGATGCCGGCGGCGGGCGTGGTCTCCGTCACGCCGTCGTTGACCAGCAGGCACCGGTACTCGCCAAGACGGAAGCGATACGTGTCGTGCGTCATAGGCGCCTCGTTCCTCGGGAATCAGCGGGATGGGGCGATTATACGTCGCGCCGGCGCGCCACGCAACGTGGTACACTCGGAGGGCGGGGCACAACCCGCAGAACGCAGAAGCCCCGACTCGGAACCAGCCGTACGGGCGTGGGTCAACACACATCGTGCCAGGGAAGGACACGGCGATGGATGTTGCAGCAACCTGGAAGGGCGGGCTGGCGTTCGCCGGCATCGCAGAGAGCGGCTTCTCCGTGGCGATGGACGCCAGCGAGGATGTCGGCGGGGGCGGCGCGGGCCTGCGCCCGACCGAGCTTGTAGCGCTGGGGCTGGCCGGCTGCACCGGCATGGACGTGATCGCGATCCTGCGCAAGAAGCGCCAGGATGTGCGCGAGATGACGGTGCGGGTGCATGTCGAGCAGGCGGATGAGCATCCGCGCGTGTTCATCCGGATCGCGATCGAGTACGCGGTCAGCGGTCGCGGCATCGATCCGGCGGCCGTCGCCCGGGCGATCGAGCTGAGCAGCACGAAATATTGTCCGGTCGAGGCGATGCTCCGCAAGACCGCCGAGGTCACCACCCAGTACACGATCCGTGAGATCGGGGATGGAGGATCAGAGATCGAGGATCGATGAGTGAGGAGCCTACCCCCTCGATCTGCGATCCGCTCCCCGCCCCCTTGACGCGCGCCGCCGCCTGCCGCTATACTGCCCGCCGTGAACACCCGGCCGAACCGCCCACCGTGGCGCCGCCGACGTCTGCTGCTGCCGCTGCTCGCTCTGCTGCTGGCCGCGCTCGCCGCGCTCGCCTGGCTGGACAACAGCATCAACCGCGGCATCACCTACGCGCCCGCGCCGCCGCCCATCCCCTGGGCCGATGTGCCGCAGCTCGGCGTGAACGCCTACCACATCCAGTTCGAGCCGAACCCGGCCGATATCACCCGTACCCTGGAGCTGGCGCGCGCCATGGGCGCGCACTTCGTGCGCATGCAACTGCCGTGGGAGGATGTTGAGATCCACGGCAAGGGCGATTTCGAGGACCGGCGCGACCCGGCCCACCCGAAGAGCGCCTGGGCCAAGTACGACTTCATCTTCGGCGAGATGCAGCGCCTCGGGCTCGAGCCAATCGTGCGGATCGACCGGCCGCCGCTGTGGGCACGGGCCAGGGCCGACGCCACACCGGAGTTTCAGGCGCGCAAAGCGGTGAACGGCGCCGCCACCGGCCCGCCCGACAACCCCGCCGACTACGCCGACTTCGTTGCGGCCGTAGTCGCGCGCTATCGCGGGCAGGTGCGCTTCATTCAGATCTGGAACGAGCCGAACCTGGCCGACGAGTGGAACGGGCAGCCCCCTTCGCCGGACGCCTTCACCGGGCTGCTGCGGGCCGCAGCGACGGCGGCGCGGGCAGCCAACCCCGCGGCGGTTATTCTCTTCCCAAGCCTCTCCCCGACCGACGGGCTCGACCCGACGGCGCCGATCTCCGACCTGGACTTTCTCGACCGGGCGTACGTGGCCGGCGCGGGGCCGTACTTCGACATCATGTCGGCGCAGGCCTATGGGCTGGGCCAGCCGCCGGACGAGCACCGCTATGTGCGCCCGCGCCGGCCCGGGCAGGACTGGCGCTGGTCGCGCCCGCTGGAGACGCGGATCGACGTCTCGCGCCTGCCGCTGGTGCGCGAGGTGATGGAGCGGCACGGCGACCGGCAGAAGGCGATCTGGGTGAGCGAGTTCGGCTACGCCAGCCCAGTGCCGGGGGTACCGCCGGATCGCCGCGATACCTGGGGGCCGCCGGTGAGCGAGGAGCAGAAAGGCGCGTACCTGGTCGGGCAGCTTGCGCGGGCGCGCCGCGAGTGGCCGTGGGTCGGGGTGATGAACGTCTGGCTGCTGCGTTGGGGCGGCTACCAGCCGCCCGACCCGCGCGATCCGACGCAGGGCTTCGCCCTGGTGACGCGCGACTTCCAGCCGCTGCCGGCCTACGAGGCGCTGCGCCGCTACAGCGCGGGCGGGCCGGTCGCCGGGGTGGGCGCGCACGCCTGGGGCCACCCCGCGGTGCGCGGCATAGAGGCCAATACCTGGGAGATCCGCTTCGAGGGCGATTCGCTGGCCTTTCACGGGCTGAACGCGCCGCTCGCCGTCAGCCTGGACGGCGGGCCGCAGGCGAACCTGCATCCCGCGCCAGGCGGCGGGCGCGTGGTGGTCGCGAGCGGGCTGCCCGACACGGTGCACCGCGTGACGGTGCACGGCCAGGACCCGCCGGACGCCTTCCTGGTCGGGCGGGCGCGGCCGCTGCCTTGGCTATGGACGTGGGGGATGGGCGGGCTGCTCGTGGCGCTGGCGGCGATCGGAGGGCTGCTGGGGCGGGAGATCGTGACACGCTAACCCAGAGATTGCGCAACGATGACAGAGCTTGCCGAATTCCGCGCGAAAACCCGCCTGTTCGCCGACCGCTTCCCGCTCGTCCTGATCCCCAGCATGGCCTTCAGCCTGGCGCTGTTCGCCTGGGGCGGCGCGCTGCCGCTGCGCGCGGCGGGGCTGGCGCTCTTCGGCGGGCTGGCGCTGCTGCGGCCCGATCTGGCCGTACCGTTCGTGCCGCTGGCCGTGCCGCTGTACCTCATCCCCGTGCCTCTCACCGGCGCGGTGGCCCTGCCGGTCGCCGAGGCGGCGCTGTGGGCCGTCGCCGGTGCTGTCGGGGCGCGGTGGGCCTGGCAGCAGGCGGTGGGGCGCAAGGGCGCAGCGCCGGTGGACGGTGGACGGTGGACGGTGGACGATGTGCGGTGGGCCGCCGTCCGCCGTCCGTTGTTCGCCGTGGCATATGGCCCACCGCTCCTGCTGCTCGTCGCCGGGGCGTTGGGGGTGGCGCTGGCGATCACGCGCGGGCCGGCGCTGCGCGAGTTCCGCTGGATGATCGTCGAGCCGCTGCTGTTCTACGCACTGCTGCGGGCGATGGGCGAGCGGGCGTGGCGCGGGCGCTGGTCGATCATCACCGGCTTTCTGCTCGGCGGGGCGGCGGCGGCCGCGCTCGGCCTGCTGCAGTACGCCGGACTGGACCTCGTGCCGCTGCTCGGCGAGAAGCGCTGTTTTTGCGAGAATATCGTGACCGACGGCGGGGCGCGGCGCGTCGCCTCGGTCTACGGCCACCCGAACAATCTGGGGCTGTATCTCGGGCGGGTCTGGCCGCTGGCGGCTGCGCTGGCATTGGCAAAGTTCAGCGTTCAGGACGCAGCGCTCGGAGATCGGAGTTCAGCGTCCGTCGTCCGTCGTCCGCCATCTGACGCCCGTCCTTCGCCCGTCGTTCTTCGACGGTGGTGCGCCGTCGTTGCCCTGCTCTGCCTGGGCGGGATCGCCGTCTCGTTTTCGCGCGGGGCGCTGCTTGGCGCGGGCGCGGCGCTGCTGGTGCTTGCCCTGGGGGCCGTGCTGTCCCCGTCGCAGCGGCACGGAGAACCGAGCGGAGCAAGCGATGCCGTCGGGCTGCTGCGCCCGCTGCGCATTGGCGGTCAAGCACGACGGGCTGTCCGCCTGGCGCTGCTGGCCGTGGGGGTCGTGGGGCTGACAGCGGGGCTGACACTGGCGCTGCGCGGCGATGTGACCGCGGGGAGCACGCCGGTGCGGCTGCTGCTCTGGCGCGAGGCGCTCGGTTACATCCGGCTGCATCCGCTGGGGATCGGGCTGGATCAATTCCTGTACTACCACGACCCGAATTCAGGGCGGAGCCTGATCGACCCGGCGCTGCTCGGCACGAGCGAGGTGTACGCGGCGCACCCGCATAACCTGCTACTCGACCTGTGGCTGCGCGTCGGGCCGCTGGGTCTGGTCGCCTTCGGCTGGGCGCTGGCGCGCTTCACGCGGCGCGGGCTGGTGGCGTGGCGCGCCGGCGGCACGGATGGCGCGCTGGCGCTCGGCGCGCTCGCGGCGATGGCGGCGGCGCTGGTGCACGGGCTGGTGGATCAGTTCTACTTCGTGCCCGACCTGGCGCTGGCGTTCTGGCTGCTGGTCGGGTTGGCGGATGGGGTTTGGGCGGCGCGGCGACCACCGCGGTAGGGCGGAGGCGTCGTACCACCGCGAATCACGGCGCAGTCGCACCGATCTGTTCGGCCGCGGCGCGGCGCGCGTGCGCGCGCCTCTACGGAACCCCGCCACGTCTGCTGTCGCAGACGGTAATCTCCTGTGATTTGGGCCTAAACGAGTTAGCTTGACAGCCCCCGCGCCCTCTGCTATACTCCGCTTAATCGATTCAGCAGCAGACGTAGAGGCTATGGCCGCCACGATCAAGCAGGTCGCGGAGCGGGCCGGCGTCTCGACGGCGACGGTGTCCTACGTGCTGAACGGCACGGGCGTCGTCACCGAAGCGACCCGGCAGCGGGTGCTGAGCGCGGTGGCGGAGCTGCACTACCAGCCGAGCTACGCCGCCCGCAGCATGCGCAGCCGCAGCCGGACGCTCGGGCTGGCGCTGCCGACGCCGGCCGGCCGCCTGGCCGACCCGGCGATGGCCGAGGTGCTGGCGGGGCTCTCGGACGCGGCGGCGGCGCGCGGCTACTCGCTCCTGCTGGCGGCAGGCGAGGCCGGCGAAGACCCGGCGGCGATGTGCCTCCGGCTGATCCAGACCGGCCGGGTGGACGGGATGGTCCTTCTGGAGCTGGAGGTGGACGACGCGCGGGCCCGGGCGCTGCAGGAGGCCGGCCTGCCCCACGTCTGCGCCGGGCCGCCCCCGGGGGAGAGCCCGTTCGTCGCGGTGGATGTGCACGACGCGGCGGCCCAGGCGGTGCGGCACCTGGTTGGCCTGGGGCACCGGCGGATCGCACTGATCCAACTCCCATCGGATATGGCCGAGAGCGAGCCGCGCTACGCCGGCTACGTGCAGGCCCTGGAGGAGGCCGGCGTCAAGCCCGATCCGCAGCTGGTGGTCGAGGCCGGGCGGCACGAGGAGGCCGGCTTCCTGGCGATGCAGGAGCTGCTCGCCGCGCCGGAGCCGCCGAGCGCCGTGGTAGCGGCGAGCGACGAGTTGGCGTTCGGGGCGATGCACGCCCTGTACGACGCCGGGCTGGAGATCGGGCGCGATGTCTCGATGGTCGGGTTCGACGATGTGCCGTTGGCGGCGCACGCCCGCCCGGCGCTCACCGCCATTCGCCAGCCGCGCCAGCGGCTCGGCGAGTGCCTGGCGCGCCTGCTGATCGACACGATCACCGGGCGGGGTCGGCGGCGCGAGAGCGTCACCCTTGGCGCCCGGCTGGTGGTGCGGCAATCGAGTGGCCCCGTGAGGCGAGATTAGCGATCAGGGATGGGAGATTCTGAGCATCGCTCGCAATCGCCAATCGCGCTGCGCTGATCTCCGATCTACAAGCAAAGGAGCTAGGGCATGGCTGGGGTCAAGTACGAGCACGTCTGGAAGCGGTTCGGCGATGTGACCGTCCTCAAGGATATCAACATGGATATCCCGGACGGCGAATTTCTCGTGATGGTCGGCCCGTCCGGCTGCGGCAAGACGACGACGCTGCGCTGCCTGGCGGGGCTAGAGGAGATCACCGACGGCAATATCTACATCGGCGATCGAATCGTGAACGATGTCCCGCCCAAGGATCGCGATATCGCGATGGTGTTCCAGAGCTACGCGCTCTACCCGCACATGTCGGTCTACGACAACATGGCCTTCGGCCTCAAACTGCGCAAAACGCCCAAGGCCGAGATCGACAAGCGGGTGAAGGAAGCCGCTGAGATGCTTGCGATCGGCCACCTGCTCGACCGCAAGCCGAAAGCGCTCTCCGGCGGCCAGCGCCAGCGCGTCGCCCTCGGCCGCGCGATCGTCCGCAACCCAGCGGTCTTCCTGATGGACGAGCCGCTCTCGAACCTCGATGCCAAGCTCCGCGTGCAGACGCGGGCCGAGATCGCCAAGCTGCACCAGCGCCTCAAGACAACCTTTGTGTACGTGACGCACGACCAAACCGAGGCGCTGACCATGGGCACCCGCATCGCGATCATGAAGGACGGCGTGCTCCAGCAGCTCGACGCCCCGCAGGTGCTCTACGACCATCCGGTCAATATGTTCGTCGCCGGCTTCATCGGCTCGCCGGCCATGAACTTCTTCGAGGCCAAACTCGACCGCGCCGACGGCGGCGGGATGCTCGATTTTGGCACCTTCCAGCTGCCACTGCCGCCCGCCAGCCTGGACAAGGTCAAGGACTATATCGGCAAGTCGGTCTACGTCGGCATGCGCCCGGAGGATATCTACGATGCGCATTATGTCGCCAAAGGCGTCCGCGAGGACGCCAGGATCAGCACGGTCGTGAACGTGCTCGAGCCGCTTGGCGCAGAAGTCTTTGCCTATGTCGAGAACGGCGGCAAGGAGATGGTCGCGCGCCTCGACCCGCGCACCGCGGCCAAGATCGGCCAGCCGCTCGATGTCGTCGTCGATATGGACAAGGTCCACCTGTTCGACCGGGAGACCGAGAAGGCGATTCTGTAATCGGCCCGCACACTTTCCGCTGGGAAGGCGCGAAGGTCAGCGATCTTCGCGCCTTCCGCATGTCGTGCTACAATACGGTCCACACACTCCTGGTCTGTGCGACCGCTCCACGGGCTGCCCGCGCCACGGTCGCTGTCCATCGCCGATGAACATCCGAGCCATCCTGCCGCTGCTGGCACTCCTGGCTGCCCTGGCCCCGCTGTCGGGCGCGCGTGCCGCTGTTGTCCCGGCTCAGGTCGGAGCACCGCGCTGCTTCCCCGAGGCGCCGGCGATCACCGCATGCATCGACGGGCCGATCCGCGCCTTCTGGGAGCGCCAGGGCGGCCTGCCGGTGTTCGGCTATCCCCTGGGGCCCGAGCGCAACGGCGTGCAGCGGTTCGAGCGCGTCCGCCTGGAACGCCACCCGGAGAATCCGCCGCCGTACGATCTCCTGATCTCGCGCGCTGGGGCCGAGGCGCTCGCCCGCCAGGGGCGCGATTGGCAGACCTTCCCGAAAGGCGACCCTGCCGCGCCGCATTACTTCCCTGCAACCGGCCACGCCATCGCGCCGCAGTTCTGGCCCTACTGGTCGAGCCACGGGCTGGAGTTCGACGGCCGGCCCGGGACGAGTTTCAACGAAAGCCTGGCGTTGTTCGGTATGCCGCTCTCCGAGCCAGCCATGGAAACCAACGGCGCCAGCGAGACCGTGCTGACACAATGGTTCGAGCGGGCGCGCTTCGAGTACCACCCAGACAAGCCGCCCGCCTATCGCGTGCTGCTCGGCCTGCTGGAGCGCGAATCCGATGCGCCGGCGGACGTCTTTGCCGCCGGCGGCTTCATTCGCCCGGCGGGCGCGCAACTTGTGCTGAACGGCCAACCGGTGCGGCTCAAGGGCGTCAACTACTACCCGCAGGGCCGCCCCTGGTGGGAGATGTGGGATGTCTGGGATGGCGTGCAGATGGCGCGCGAGCTGCGCCAGGCGCGCGACGACCTCGGCATCAACACCGTGCGCATTCTGCTGCCCTACAGCCTGGACGGCTCGACCGAAAAGCAGGGCATCGTCAACGACGACCTGTTGCGCGGGCTGCGGCAGGCGAGCCAGATCGCCGGCGACCTGGACCTGCGGCTGATCGTGACGCTGTTCGACTTCTACAACGATTTCGCGCCCGCCGGCACACCCCAGGCCGCGCGCGATGTCGCTTACCTGCGCGCGGTGGTCGGCAATTTCGTCGGCGACGACCGGATCATCGCCTGGGATGTCCACAACGAGCCGGATCACTACGAGCTCTGGCAGCGGGGCGGCGCGCCGCAGGTGCTCGACTGGCTTGGGCGCATGGCCGACGAAATCCACCGGCTCGACACGAACCACATGGTGACGGTCGGGATCGGCACGTCCGAGAACTTGTGGCAGGCCGGGCCGGACGGGCGCACGCCGCTCGATTACAGCGACCTGGTCAGCGCGCATATCTACAACGCTGGTGATGTCGTCCGCCAGCTCGACGCGGTGCGCGCCCACAGCGGCAAGCCGATCCTGCTGGGCGAGTTCGGCTGGCCCACCGGCCCCGGCTGCATCCAGCGCGACTACACCGAAGCGGAGCAGGTGCGCGTCTACCGCGACACGCTCGCTGCGGCGGACGGGCGGACCGTCGGGGCGCTGGCCTGGACGCTGCGCGACTTCGACCCCGGCCCGACCCGCCGCTATGACACGCGCGAGGAGCACTACGGCTTGTATCGCCCGGACGGCAGCCTGAAGCCCGCCGCCGAAGCGCTGCGGGCCTGGCCGGCCATGCCGCTCCCCAGCGCCCTGCGCACCAGCGAGCCGATCACCGCCGAGCCACCGAACCGGCCGGACGGCCCGCTGGCGCCGGTCGCCGTGCCGGGGAGCCCCTTCTACGTCAAGGGCTGGTTCCGCCAGGCATGGGAGCTGCTTGGCGGGAGCGAGAGCTTCGGCCTGCCGCTCGATGAGGCGTTTGTGCCGCCGCCGACCGGCCCGAAAGACGAACGCCGCATCCAGTATTTCGAGGGCGCGGTGCTGGAGTTCCATCCGGAAGCCGCCGGCACGCCGGGATTCGAGCGTCTGCTGCCGCCGGACAAGGCAAAGCTGATGATCGTCCCGCTGCCGATCGGCCAGGCGGCCGTCGCGGCGCGCGGGCTCCCAGGCGGGAGCTTCGCCGTCGCCCGCGTGTTCAAGTCGTTCTACAAGCGATTGAACGGCCGTTGGCGGTTCGGCGCAGCGCTCACGGACACGCTGGTCGAAGACGTGGACGGCGGTCCGGCGACCGTGCAGTACTTCGAGCGCGGGCGGCTCGAAGTACGCGCCGATGGACATCCGCAGGTCAGCAAGCTCGGCGCGTGGGCGTTCGCCACGAATTGCGGGGGCTAGATCCGGCAGCGGTGCGCGCAAGAAACCAGACGCTCAACAGGCAGACAGACAGGCCGGCAGGCAGGAAGAGGGAGGCCGGCAGGCGATCGGCACTCATCCAGGGGCCGCCAGAACAGAAAGCTACCTTTATGACAGGCAACCTGATCCACCCGGCTACCCGGATCGGAACAGTCCATCTTACGGTCGCCGACCTGGACCGGGCGCGCCGCTTCTACGAGACGACGCTCGGCTTCCGCGCGCTGCCGGGGGGCGGATCGGAGCTGCTGCTCGGCGCGGATGACGTGCCGCTGCTAGCGCTCACGGCGCGGCCTGGCGCCCGCCCCAAGCCGGCGCACGCCACCGGGCTGTACCATTTCGCTATCCTCGTGCCGGACCGGCGCAGCCTGGCGCGCTCGCTGCGACGCCTGGCGGAGCAGGGCTACCCGCTCGGCGGCGCGTCCGACCACGGCGTCAGCGAGGCGCTTTATCTTTCCGACCCGGACGAGAACGGGATCGAAATCTATCGCGACCGCCCGCGTGACGCATGGCCCCGCGATCCTGACGGCCACCTGGCGATGGTCACGCAGCCGCTCGATTTGCGCGACCTGCTGGCCGCCGGCGACGCGACCTGGGATGGCCTGGCCGCCGGCACACGGATCGGCCACATCCACCTGCACGTCGCCGATCTCGCCGCGGTGGAGGAGTTCTACTGCGGCACGCTCGGCTTCGAGCTCATGCAACACTACGGTCACAGCGCGGCGTTCGTCTCGGCCGGCGGCTACCACCACCACATCGGGCTGAACACCTGGGCCGGCGTGGGCACGCCGCCACCGCCGGATGACACCGCCGGCCTGCGCTACGTCGAGGTCGTCCTGCCGGACGCCGCCGAGGTCGAGCGGGTGGTGGCGCGGGCCGCGGCGGCCGGTTTCGCCGGGGAGCGGCAGGGCGGCGGGGTGCTGCTGCGCGATCCATCGCACAACGGGGTGCTGCTGGTGGCAGCCGCCGCACGCCAGCCCCCTGGCCCGCCCTGAGCCACACCGAACGGCTACCGAGACTTATCCGACAGCGATGCCGCCTGTTGCACATAAGAGGAGCCCATGACGATCGAAACACCGGACATCCAACGGCCACCGAAGGAGCTGATCGAAGGGCTGAGGCGGATCGGCAGCGCCACCGCTAGCGGCGAGCTGCACCGCCTGGGCATCCGCGACCCGCATATTCGCGGGGTGCTCCCCTGGACACCGGGCAAGGCGGTGGTCGGCCCGGCGCTCACGCTCCAGTGTATGCCGAAGCGCGAGGACCTGTACGGCGCGGACGAGTACGACGACCCGGAGAAGCAACTCCATCGCCACGTCCTGTACCACACCCAACCGGGCGACATCGTCGTGGTGGACGCGCGCGGCGACATGAGCAGCGGCATCTTCGGCGAGATGATGCTGACCTACTTCAAGGGCCGCGGCGGGGCCGGCGTGGTGATCGACGGCTGCATCCGCGATTACACCCACGTCAAGCATCTCGACATACCGCTCTGGCTGCGCGGCGTCACGCCGAATTTCCACACCCAGACGAACATCTTCCCGTTCGCGGTGAACGTGCCGATCGCCTGCAACAATGTCCTGGTGATGCCGGGCGACATTATCATCGCCGATGACGACGGCGCGGTGGTCGTACCGATCAAGCTCGCGCCGGAGCTGCTGAAGAAAGCCGGCGAGCACCACGATTGGGAGGAGTTCTCGCGGCTGCGCCTCTCGCAGGGCGGCGACCTCCGTAAATACTACCCCCTGCGCGGCGATGCACAGGCCGAGTACGAAGCCTGGCGGAAAGAACAGGATCGGCGGTAGCGCCGCGGCAGCGCGATGGGTGCGGCGCTGCGGCCGATTGTTGTTCGCCCGCTGCGCCTTGTGCGCCTCGGCGGTGAAAACGTGAGCCTATGCACATCGCAGTTACCGGCGGCAGCGGGAGGGTCGGGCGGGCGGTGGTGGAGTTGGCGCTGGCGGAAGGGCATCGCGTCGTCAGCATCGACCGAACTGCATCCCCGGCCGAGCGGCCCGGTTGTACATTCGTTGCCGCCGACATCGCCAGCTACGACGACCTGCTGCAGGCGCTGCGCGGCTGCGACGCGCTCGTCCACCTGGCCGCCATTCCCACACCGCGCCATCATCCCGACCATGTGGTCCACCATAACAACGTGGTTGGCAGCTACAACGCCCTGCGCGCCGCAGCGGAGGCCGGGATCGCGCGCGTCTGCCAGGCGTCCAGTATCAACGCGATCGGCGGAGCTTACAGCCGCCGCCCGCGCTACGACTACTTTCCGCTCGACGAAGCCCACCCGACCTACAACGAAGACCCGTACAGCCTCTCGAAATGGATCTGCGAGCAGCAGGCCGACTCGATCGCCCGCCGCTACGAGGGGATGACGATCGCCAGCCTGCGCTTTCACGGGGTGGTGCCGGATCGCGCCGCGACGGCGGCCTGGGCGCGCATCCCTGATGGCTTCCACATCCGACACTTGTGGGGCTACACCCGGCTGGATGCCGCGGCGCGCGCCTGCCTGCTGGCGCTTACCGCCGGCTACCGCGGCCATGAAGTCTTCTTCATCGTCGCACCGGACACCACGGCAGATCGCGAGTCGCTCGAACTGGCGCGGCAGTATTACCCAGAGGTGCCCATCCGCGGCGATCTGCGCGGGCGGCGCGGCTTCTTCGACTGCCGCAAGGCCGAACAGCTCCTCGGCTGGCAGCATGACGCATAGGGGGCAGGGGTCAGCGGTCGGGGAGCCGAGTGCCACATGCGCAGTCCCTAACTCCTGAGCCCTGGTGATGAAACTGGACATGACCATGACGTACGACACACCCCGCCCGGAGGACCAAGTCCGCACCGCCGGGCGCCCAAGCGAGCTGAAAATCACCGACCTGCGCACCGCGACCGTCGGCTGGGACGGCTGGTTTTTCACGATCGTCCGTATCGACACGAACCAGGGGATCAGCGGCTACGGCGAGGTGCGCGATTTCGCCAGCAAGACCTACGCCCTGATGCTGAAATCGCGCCTGCTCGGCGAGAACCCGTGCAACGTCGACCGGCTGTTCCGCAAGATCAGGCAGTTCGGCCACCACGGCCGGCAGGGGGGCGGCGTCTCCGGGGTCGAGATGGCGCTGATGGACCTGGCCGGCAAGGCCTACGGCGTGCCGGCGTACGCCCTGGCCGGCGGCAAGTTCCGCGACCGGGTGCGCATGTACTGCGACACGCCCAACGAGCCGACCGGTGAGGCGATGGGGAGAAAGCTGCTGGAGCGCATGGAGCGCGGCTTTACCATGCTGAAGATGGACCTGGGCGTCCAGCCGCTGATCGGCATCCCCGGCGCGCTCTCCTGGCCGCAGGGTATGCTCCCCGGCGACCCGGAGGACAAGCTGGAGCGCATGCTGAATCTCCAGACCCTGATGCATCCGTTTACGCATGTGCGCCTGACGCCGAAAGGGATCGACCTGATCTGCGAGTACGTCGCCCAGGTGCGGGCGATCGTCGGCGACGAGGTGCCGATCGCCGCCGATCACTTCGGGCATATCGGCGTGGACGACTGCATCCGGCTCGGCCAGGCGCTGGAGCCGTTCAACCTGGCCTGGCTGGAGGACCTGGTGCCGTGGCAATACACCGACACCTGGGTGCAGCTCGAGCGTGCGCTGCACACTCCGGTCTGCACCGGCGAGGACATCTACCTGCTGAGCGGCTTCAAGCCGCTGATCGACGCCCGCGGCGTGAACGTCATCCACCCCGACATGGCGACCAGCGGCGGAATCCTGGAGACCAAGCGGATCGGCGACTACGCGCAGGAGCGCGGGATCAGCATGGCGATGCATATGGCCGGCACGCCGATCAGCACCATGGCCAGCGTCCACTGCGCCGCCGCGACCGAGAACTTTATCGCGCTGGAGCATCACTTCACCGATGTGCCGTTCTGGAATGACTTCATCGACGGCGTGCCGAAGCCGATCATCCAGAACGGCTATATCCCAGTGCCGGAGGGACCGGGGCTCGGCTTCGCGCTCAACGAGGAGGTGGTGCGCGAGCACCTAGTGCCGTGGGACCGCGGCTTCTTCGAGCCAACGCCGGAGTGGGATGATCTGCCGTCGCACGACCGGCTGTGGTCATAACCGATATTGTCGGCGGGGTTCGGAGAGGCTACGCCCCAGCCATCTCCCTGCTCCCGGTGCGCGGCGGCGCCGCCGCGCACCGGGTAGGAGGCATTTCTTTCGGAGTCCCTGTCGAACTTCTCGCTTGGTAGGCGATCGCTCTGCATCTAACTCTTCTGAAAAGCAGACCCATGCAAATCACAAACGTGCGCCCCATTCTCACCGCACCGGACGGGATCGCGCTGGTCGTCGTCAAGGTCGAGACCGACCAGGACGGGCTGTACGGCCTGGGCTGTGCCACCTTCACGCAGCGCCCGACGCTCGTCGCCCGCGCCGTGGAGGAGTACCTCAACCCGCTGCTGCACGGGCGCGACCCGCGCAATAGCGAGGATCTCTGGCGCGTGATGTATGTCAACTCCTACTGGCGTAACGGCCCGGTGCTGAACAACGCGATCAGCGGCGTGGACATGGCGCTGTGGGACATCAAGGGCAAGATCGCCGGCATGCCGGTCTACGACCTGCTGGGCGGCAAGTGCCGCGAGGCGGCGATGGTCTACCGCCACGCCGACGGGCGCGATCCGCAGGAGGTGCTCGACAACGTCATCCGCTACCAGGAGGAGGGCTACCTGGCGGTGCGCTGCCAGATGGGCGGCTACGGCGGGCGGGTGAAGGAGATCACGGCGGCGACCGCCGCGCCGCACGAAACGGCCCCGCAGGCGACCCACCGTATCGCGGCGCTCGACCGGCCCGGCAGCGCTTTCCCCGGCGCGTACTACGACCCGGACCGGTACGCCCGCTCGGTCGTCGGCCTGTTCGAGTACGTCCGATCCAGGATCGGCTTCGATCTGTTATTGCTGCACGACATCCACGAGCGCCTGGCGCCGATCGATGCCATCCGGATGGCGAAGGCGCTGGAGCCGTACCGCCTGTTTTTCCTGGAAGACCCGCTCGCGCCGGACCAGATCGAGTGGTTCCGCCGCCTGCGCGAGCAGTGCGCCACGCCGATCGCGATGGGCGAACTGCACACCAACCCACTCGAGTGGCGCCCGCTGATCGCCGAGCAGTTGATCGACTTCGTCCGGGCGCACCTGTCGGCGATCGGCGGTCTGACGCCGGCGCGCAAGCTCCAGGCGCTGTGCGAGGCGTTCGGCGTGCGCACCGCCTGGCACGGCCCCGGCGATGTCTCGCCGGTCGGGCACGCGGCGAACCTGCACCTCGACCTGGCTTCGCCGAACTTCGGCATCCAGGAGGTCATCCGTTTCGGCGACCCGCTGTACGAGGTCTTCCCCGGGACGCCGGAGCTGCGCGGCGGCTACCTGTGGGCCAACGACCGCCCCGGCTTCGGCGTGGACATCGACGAGGCCGAGGCGGCGAAGTACCCGATCACCGTCAAGACCATCGAGTGGACGCAGAGCCGCTGGCCGGACGGGACACTATGGACACCGTAGCGGGTTGGAACAAGGTGGCACGGCGACAAGGTGAGAGGGTAAGATCTATCGCCTTGTTGCCTTCGTCCGTTGTTCCTTTCTCCTCGAGAACACAGAGGCGATCGCGCTCTCCGCGATCGCTCGTCAGCGCGCACCGCTGGTCAACCCGTACCAGCGTACCTGAGCGCCCGGCCGCCGTCAGCCGGCCAGCGCCCGCAGCTCACCCAGCAGCCGGTCGATCTCCTCAGCGGTGTTGTAGTGCACCAGGCCGATGCGGAGCATGCCGCCATCCCGCTCGACGCCGAGGCGCTCGGTCAGGTTGATCGCATAGTAGTTGCCATCCCAGGTGAAGATGCCGCGCTTGCCCAGGCGCTCCGCCAGTGCGCGCGGCGGATGGCCGGCAAGCCGGATCGCCACCGTCGGCGTGCGCCAGCCGAAGTGCGCCGGCTCGCGGATGCCGTAGAATGTCAGCCCCGGGATCTCCAACAGGCCGCCGATCAGCTGCTCGCTCAGGCCCCGCTCGTAGTCCTTGATCGCGCCCATCGCCGCCAGCAGGTCGCGCCTGCGCGAGGGGGAGGGCGCGGCGTTCTCCATGCCGTACTGCGGCTCGCGCGCTGCGCGATCACCCGGCGCTGCGCCCTCCATCGCCGGTCGTCCGCCATCTGCCGGCTGGCGCCCGTCCACCCGCCGGCCAAGCTCCGCCAGGTACTCGATCGCCGCCGCCACGCCCGCCAGCGCCTCGTGGCTCTGCGTGCCGGTCATCCAGCGTCCTGGCAGCTCCTCGGTCGCCGGGCGCACCTTGTAAGGCCGCAGCTGCTCCAGAAGCTCGCGCCGACCGTAGATCGCCCCAGCGTGTGGCGCGAAGAACTTGTACGGGGAGCAGGCCAGGAAGTCGCAGCCGAGCGCACGGACATCGAGCGGGCCGTGGGGGGCGTAATGCACCGCGTCGATAAACGTCAGCGCGCCGACCGCGCGCGCCAGCCGCACCACCTCGGCGACATCGTTGATCGTACCGACGGCGTTCGAGGCATAGCCGACCGCCACCAGTTTCGTCTTCGGCGTGATCTGGCGCGCCAGGTCGGCCATGTCGAGCGTGCAGTCCTCCACATCGATATCGGCCACCCGGATCACCACGCCGCGCTCCTCCAGCGCCGCCCACGGCGAGAAGTTGGCGTCGTGGTCGAGCCGCGTCAGCACGATCTCGTCGCCTGGCTGCATCGCGCGCCCGATCGCCCGACTGAGCGCAAAGGTCAGGGTAGTCATGTTCGGGCCGAAGACGACTTCCTCCGGCGCGCAGCCGAGCAGATCGGCCATCGCCTGGTGCGCGCCAGCGATCACCTGGTCGGTGCGATGGCTGGTGGGGAAGGCGCCATGGGTGTTCGCGTTCGAGCGCGTCAGGTAGTCGGCCATGGCGTCGATCACCCGCTGCGGCACCTGCGTGCCGCCCGGCCCGTCGAAGAAGACCGCCGGCTGGCCATCCACTTCCTGCGCCAGCGCCGGGAACTGCGCGCGAATCCAGTCCAGATCGAGACGTTTCATAGGCGCTCCGCTGCTTTGGAAGCTGTCTGAACCGGAGAGGTGTGGCGGGCGGTGCCCTGCCACGACCCCTGTGGCGCCGCTGGCGGCTTGTCAGACAGTCTCTCAGGCCGGTTGAACGGCCGGATCATACCCGGGAAACCGCGGGAACGCAACTACGACCCGCAGCGAGCATAGCGCGCTGTGCCCGCCGCGGGTTTCATGTGCGCTTCATGTTGGTCTGCTCCAACAGATCTGGGAGCTTCAAGCTTCCTCAGGGCCCCGTTCAACCCACTCAAAGGAGGCAAACGATGAGTCGCTGGATTCGAATGCTGGTGCCGGTTACCGCCTTGCTGATTGTGCTGGGTGCAGCCCTCGGCGCCCTTGGCGGCCAGACCGCCCGTACGGACGTCAGCGCCGCGCAAGCCTACGCGCCGGCCGCGCCGCTGCCCGTACCGACCGCGACGCTATCCTCCATCCCCGGCGCGCACGATGGCACGGCCGGACAGACCGGACAGGCCGACACAGGCCAGGAGGCCGTCGATGACCCGGAAAACGGGACCACCGCGGAGCGTACGGCGGGCGAGGAGGCCGCGCAGGTGGCACATGAGGCTGCAGAAGCGGCGGCGCTGGCTCCCCTCGCGATGATACGCGCGCAACAGGCGCGTGCAGCCGCACTCGCCGTCAACCCGGGCGCGCCGATCGTGCGGGTCGAACTGGGAGACGAGAACGGGACGCTGATCTACAGCGTCGACCTGACCGGCGGCGCCGAAGTCAAGGTCAATGCCAGGACTGGGGCGATGATCGGCACCGACCATGCTGGCAGCGACCAGGAGCAGAGTAGCCCACAGGAGGAGGCCGCGCCCTAGGCCCAACGCTGGAAGCCGCGGGTCGGGGCGCCGCACGGTTCCCCGGCGCGCGGCTCACAGCGCGAGCGATGCACTCCACGGCTCACCCTACTGGCTCGCGCGTGGGGCGTAGCGCTGCTTGCTCGGCGCGCCGCCGCGGACGCCAGACGCGCAGGTACTGGGCGGCAATGTACGACCCGATCACCAGCAGCGCTGCGGCCGCCTGGCACGCGAGCCCCTCGACATTCGGAAAGGTCGCGAACCAGACGCCCATCCAGCCGGGCAGCGGCAGTGGCACCGGCGTGGTTGTCAGCCAGCCGGCCTGTTGCAACTCCTGCACGCTCTCACCGACCATCACGACCAGCACGCCGCCGAGCAGCACGCCGGTCAGCACCAGCATGCGCTTGTACGGCAGTTTATGATGGCCGACGAAGGTCAGTACCCCGACCAGGGTGGTGAAGACGAGCCCAACCAATACCCCTTGCAACACCACGGCGCTGCCCACTTGCAGGCGCAGACTCTGCAAGAACAGGTCGACTTCGAAGCCCTCGCGGTACGTGGCGCTGAAGCCGAGCAGCAGCAGGCCGAATGTCGGTGCCGTCGCACCATGCTGCTGGATGCGGCGCTTGCGCTGGTTGTGGTGGGCGATCCAGCCTGTCCAGTAAATCTTGTGGAAGAACCAGTTCATAATGACGAGCAGCACAATAATCGCCAGCACCCCGGTCACCGCCTGCACCTGGAGCGTTGGAGCGTTGATGGCATCGATGATGCCGACCATGACAAACCAGGTGATCAGCGACGCAAGCAGCGCCAGTGCCGCGCCGATAGCGACCGGACGGCGCAAGCGGCGGTGCGCCCCCAGAAAGCTGGCTGTGATCGCGCTCAGCACCAGGATCGCTTCCAGCCCCTCGCGAAAGACGAGCAGGCCAGTATTCAGGATCACCGCGTGTGGGTCAAGGTGCGGCGCGGTGGGATCGGGCACGCCAGCCGCGGTAACACCCTGCCAGAATAACGCCGCGATGATCGCCCCGCCGCCCAGGAGCAGCCCGATGCGCAGCAGGCCGCGCCACCAAGCAACTGGGCCGCGACGAAACAGATCGGATATCATGCCGGCGTCCTTTCAGCGAGTCTCAGAGGTTATCGAGCATGGGAGGCGTAGCGGGAGCAGCGTTCCAGAGGGCGCTTTGCCGCTCCGTGCAGTGCCAGCAAAGCCGGCGCGCGGCGCGGGCTCGACTGCCTGCCCCTCGCCCTCCCTAAGCGGGCTGTTCCGCTAGCTTCCCACAGGTGCTTCTGCACGCCGGTGTTAGACTATACGAACATGAATTGTTTGTCAATACCAACTCATGGTTCCCGCTGCCATGCATATTCTCCTGGTTGAAGATGAGCGAACCATCGCCGCCTACATCAAACGCGGCCTCGAAGAGCAAGGCTACGCAGTCGATCTGGCTGCTACCGGCGCCGAAGCGCTCGTGTGGTGTGCCAGCATCGGCTTCGACCTGATCATACTGGATGAGATGCTCCCTCCGCCGGATGGCCTGGTGGTCTGCCGCACCCTACGCGGCCGCGGGGTTGCGACATCTCTGCTGATGCTGACCGTGCGATACCGGGTCGAGGATCGGGTGATCGGCCTGGACGCCGGCGCCGATGATTACCTTGTCAAACCGTTTGCGCTCACGGAGTTGCTGGCCCGTGTGCGGGCGCTCATGCGGCGCACATCCACGCAGAAGACGCCGACCCTCCAGATCGCCGATCTGGTACCGGACCCGCGCACCCGCCGCGTGCAGGCCGGCGGCCGGGTGATCGACCTGACCGCCAAAGAGTTTGCGATCCTCGAATGCCTGATGCGCTCGCCCGGCCAGATCTGCACCCGAACGGTCATCGCCGACTATGTCTGGAGCTACGAGACCTACTACACGGCACCTGTACTCGAGCATGGAGTCGTGCTGGCGATCGTCCAGGTTGGCCGCCCGCTCGATGATGTCACCGATACATTGCATCGACTGGTGGTCGCGTTGTTGCTCAGTGTGCCCTTGCTCGTTCTGCTGGCAGCGCTCGGCGGCTACCTGCTCGCCCGGCGTGCGCTCCGAACGATCGACGCGATCACCCGAACCGCAGGGCGTATTTCAAGCGAAGACCTCCATGCCCGGCTGAACCTTCCCCCAACCGACGATGAGGTCGGGCGCCTGGCGGCGACCTTTGATGCCATGATGGCCCGCCTTGACGATTCATTTCAGCGTGAGCGGCAATTCACGGCGGATGCCTCGCACGAGCTCCGCACACCGCTTACCGCAATCCAGACTATTCTTAGCGTGATACGCGCCCGGCGACGCACACCGGAGGAGTATGAGCGCGCGCTCGACGATGTCAGCGCGGCGACCGCGCGCCTCCGCACCCTGGTTGAGAATCTGCTCCTGGTCGCACGCGGCGACCAGCCGAGCCTGGTGGCGCACGACCCGCTCGATCTCTCGTTGCTACTGGAAGATGTCATCGAGACGCTCGCGCCACTGGCTGGCGAACGCGGTCTGTTCATCCAGCGTGAGATCACGCCCGCCCTCATGACCGCCGGCGACCGCGACCAGTTGGCTCGCGTTTTTCTCAACCTGCTTGACAATGCGATCAAGTTTACTGAGAATGGCGTTATTACTGTGCGCGCCTGGCGCGGTGGCGAGTTGATCGGTGTCTCTGTGCGGGACCCCGGGTGCGGCATCGCCCCGGAGCATCTGCCGCACATTTTCGAGCGTTTTTATCGGGCGGACGCCGCCCGGAGTGCTGGCGGCAGCGGGTTAGGTCTGTAGATTGCACGTGAGATTGTCCGTGCGCATGGCGGGCAGATCGCGGTGCGTAGCGCTCCAGGCGCCGGAACAGATGTGACCGTCCACCTCGAGCGACACGCTCTGAGAGACACGAATACGACCGCATTGCGACGGAAAGGAGTCGGTTTTGACCTCTGGAAGTATCGTCTTGGTCATCACAACATTCCTGGCGTCGGCTGTGGAGATGGTCGAGGCGCTGACGATCGTGCTGGCAGCCGGCATGACGCGCGGCTGGCGCTCGGCGCTGGTCGGCGTCGCCGCAGCCTTCGCCGCGCTGGCGGCGATCGTCGCACTGCTCGGCCCAGCGCTGGCAGCGATCCCCTTCGATATCCTGCGTCTGGTCGTCGGCGCGCTGCTGTTGATCTTCGGGCTGCAATGGCTGCGTAAAGCGATTCTGCGCGCCGGCGGCTACAAGGCGCTGCACGACGAAGATGCGATCTTCGCCCGCGAGGTCGCCGAGGCGCGGGCGCACGGGCGCGAGGCACGCGCCGGGCTCGACTGGTACGCCTTCACGCTCTGCTTCAAGGGGGTGCTGCTCGAAGGGCTGGAGGTCGCGTTCATCGTCGTCACTTTTGGCGCGGCGCAGCGCCAGATCGGGCTGGCAGCGGTCAGTGCGCTCGCCGCGCTGGTGGTTGTGCTGGCCCTCGGCGCGGCCATCCATCGCCCGCTCAGCCGGGCGCCCGAGAACGCGCTGAAGTTCGGCGTCGGCCTGCTGCTCGCGAGCTTCGGCACCTTCTGGGCCGCTGAGGGGGTTGGGGTCACATGGCCCGGCGCGGACGCCGCGTTGCTAGGCCTGCTGGCCACCTACACCGCCGCGTCGCTGGCGTTTGTCTGGGCCTTGCGCCGGCGGCGGGCGGCACAGCTGGCGGAGGCGTCAATGGGAGGAGCGGAATGAGGTTCATACGCGGATTCGCGCGCTTCTGGTACGATTTCATCATCGGGGACGACTGGACGATCGCCGCTGCCGTGGTGGTGACGCTGGCGCTCACCGGCCTGCTCGCCCGGGCGGAAGTCGCTGCATGGTGGGTGCTGCCGGCGGGTGTTATCGGCTTTCTCGGGTACAGCCTGCGGCGGGCGGCCCGCGGCGACCGGTGATGCATGCCCGTCCGGCGGAACAGGCGCGCAACACGCCGACCGCACCGGTCGTCTCTTCCAACGAGTACGGTGCTACAGCAAGGAGAACGGACATATGGGCGCGATAGGCTTATTCGGCAGCAGCGAATACACCAACACCGTTGCAGAGGTGCAGGACGAACTGATCGCGGCGGCCTTCGGCAGCGCCAAAGCCGACTTCACCCGCCGGCAACTGGCGCCCGGCGAGCATACGGTCACGGCGTTCGCGCTATTCGGCAGCGTGAGAATCCTCGTCCCGCCGGAGATCGGCGTCGCATTCGACAATGTGAACATCTTCGGCAGCGCCGGAATCAAATCGCGCGCGCCGGGCGAGATGCCCGACGGCGACCGCGCGCCGGTGCGGCTGCGCATCCGCTCGCTCGCGCTCTTCGGCTCGGTGTCGGTCGTGCGAATGGAAAGCGCCGCGCCGCCCGCGCCCGCGCAGCTCACGGACACGCCCGAAGCGGCATCGCTGGCGCCGGCGTTCGAGGGCGAGACGCAGCGGCTGGAACGTGGCTAGACGACCCGGCCGTGCGTCGTGCGTTGACCGGCCAGTCGGCCCACGACGCACGGCAGCGGGCGCCGCTACCCCGCGTCCTCCTCAAGAAAGCGCTTCACCGTGCCGAGGAAATGGTCCGCAGCGGCCCCGTCCATGACGCGGTGGTCGAACGTGAGTGAGAGGTAGCACATCGGGCGGATGGCGATCGCGTCCACGCCGCCGCCGCTGACGACCACCGCGCGCTTCTGGATCGCGCCGATGCCGAGGATGCCGGCCTGCGGTTGGTTGATGATCGGCGTGGCGAACAGGCTGCCGCCGACGCCGTGGTTGCTGATGGTGAACGTCCCGCCCTGCGTCTCGTCCGGGCGCAGCCGCCGCCCGCGCGCCCGCTCCGCCAGGTCGTTCACGGCGCGCGCCAAACCAAGCAGGTTCTTCTCGTCGGCGTCCCGGATCACCGGGACGATCAGCCCCTCATCCAGTGCGACCGCCACGCCGATGTTGATCTGCCGGTGGAGCACGATCCCGTCGTCGCGGAACGATGCGTTCATCAGCGGGACCTCGCGCAGCGCCGCGGCCGCCGCCTGTACAAAATACGGCGTGAAGGTCAGCCGCACACCCTGGCGCTCGAACGCCGCCCGGTGCTGGGCGCGGTGGGCGACGATCCGCCCGACATCCACCTCCATCACCGTCGTGACGTGCGGCGCGGTGCGGACGGAGCGCACCATATGCTCGGCGATCATCCGGCGCATCGCCGTCAGCGGAACGAGTTCCGCGTCCTCCGGCAGCGCGGCGACCGGAGCTTGGAGCTCAGAGCTCGGGGCTTGAGGGATAGCGGCAAGCGCCATTCCCGATGCTCCCTGCCCCCCCGCCTCCGTGTCTCCCTGTCCCGCCATCTCGCGGCCCCCCGGCCCCTGACCCCTGGCCACTGACTCAAGGTAGCGCATCACATCCTGCTTGGTGATGCGCCCGCCCTGCCCGGTGCCGCGGATCTGGCTGAGATCGAGGCCGTGCTCCGCCACCAGCCGCGCGACGACCGGAGAGACAAACGAGTGCTGTGTGCTGCGTTCTCCGGGTTGAGCGGCGGCGCTCGAGGGTTGAGGCTGGGCGTTCGCTTCGGCAAGCGCCGAACGCTGCACCGTCGCCGCTGAACGCTGATCCCCGGCTTCGCCGTCGTCCAGCACCGCCAGCAGCGTGCCGACGCGCACCGTGCTGCCCTCCGGCACGACGATCTCGCGCAGCACGCCGGCGGCCGGAGCGGGCACCTCGGTGTCCACCTTGTCGGTCACCACCTCCAGCAGCGGCTCGTACTGTTCGACACGGTCGCCCGGGCGCTTCAGCCAGCGCCCGACCGTGCCCTCGACCACGCTTTCGCCGAGTTTCGGCAGCTTGATTTCGATCGGCATGCCTACTCCTGTCATGCCAGGGGCGGGCGGCGGACGGCGCGCGAGACGCGCCCGCCGTGCGCCCTCCGGCGCATCAGTACGCTGCCAGCTTTCGCATCGCATCGGCGATACGCGCCGGGGACGGCATGAACGCCTCCTCCAGCGGCGGGCTGTAGGGCATCGCCGGCACGTCCGGCCCGGCGACACGCGTGATCGGCCCATCCAGGTACTCGAACGCGTGCTGGGCGACCAGCGCGGCGATCTCTGCGCCCCAGCCGCCGGTCAGGTTGTCCTCGTGGACGATCAGCGCCTTGCCGGTGGCGCGCACACTGGCGAGGATGGTGTCGAGGTCGAGCGGGCGCAGCGTCCGCAGGTCGATCACCTCGGCCTCGACGCCCTCGCGCGCCAGTTCCTCCGCTGCCTCCAGCGCATAGTGCAGCATCAGCCCGTAGGCGACGACCGTCAGGTCGCGGCCGCGCCGCTTCACGTCCGCCCGGCCGATGGCGACGCGGTAGTCCTCGTCCGGCACCTCGCCCTTGATCAGGCGGTAGCACTTCTTATGCTCGAGAAACAGCACCGGGTCGGGGTCTTCGATGCTGGCCTTCAGCAGCCCCTTGGCGTCGTAGGGCGTCGCCGGCGCGACCACCTTGAGGCCGGGGACGTGGCAGAAGAACGCCTCGACGCTCTGCGAGTGGTACAGCGCGCCGTGGATGCCGCCGCCGTACGGCGCGCGGATGACCAGCGGCACGTTCCAGTCGCCGTTCGAGCGGTAGCGGATGCGCGCCGCCTCGCTGACGATCTGGTTGAAGGCAGGGTGGATGAAGTCGGCGAACTGGATCTCGGCGACCGGCAGCGTGTCGTTCATCGCCGCGCCGATGCACGCGCCGACGATCACGCTCTCCGCTAGCGGCGAGTCGATGATCCGCATCGGGCCGTATTTGTCGTACAGCCCCTCGGTCACGCGAAAGACGCCGCCGCGCTTGCCGACATCCTCGCCGAAGACGAACACACGCGCGTCCTCGGCCATCTTTTCGTCGAGGCCCTGGCGGATGGCCTCCAGAAGGGTGATCTCTGCCATGCGCTTCTTTCAGCATATGAGCGAGCGAGCAGGCGCGTGGGTGAACCGCGCACCCCTGCACCCATTCACTCGTGCACGTTATTCCGCGTACACATGCCGCAGCAGCGTCCCCGGGTCGGGCAGGGGCGCCTGTTCGGCGAAGGTCGTCGCGTCGTCCACCTCGGCGCGGATGCGCTCGCGCAGCTCGTTCTCGTGCGCGTCGTCCAGCACGCCCTCGGCGCGCAGCGCCGCGCGGAACTGCGCCACCGGATCGTGGCTCTTCAGCTCGCGCAGCTCATCGGACGGGCGGTAGGTGCGGTCGTTGTCATCGCTGGAATGGGGCGTCAGGCGAACGCAGTGTGCCTCGATCAGCGTCGGCCCTTCGCCGGCACGCGCGCGGGCCACCGCCCGGCGCGTCGCCTCATAGACCGCCAGCGGGTCGGCGCCGTCCACCGCCTCGCCGGGGATGCCGTAGGCCGCGGCGCGTTCGGCCACGCTGCGCACGGCCATCTGCTTGCTGACCGGCACCGAGATCGCGTAGTCGTTGTTCTCGCACTGGAAGATGACCGGCAGCCGGTGCACGGCCGCCAGGTTGACACCCTCGTGGAAATCGCCCTGGCTGGTCGTTCCCTCGCCGAACGACACCCATGCCACGGCGTCGCCGCCGCGAATCTTCTCCGCCAGGCCGATCCCGGCGGCGTGGGGGATCTGCGTTCCGACCGGGCTGGACTGGGTGATGATCTTCAGGTGGCGCGCGCCGTAGTGGGCCGGCATCTGGCGCCCGCCGCTGTTCGGGTCGGCGGCGCGGGCGAAGATCGCCAGCATCACCTCACGCGGCGTCATGCCCATCACCAGCACGGTGCCGAGGCCGCGGTAGTACGGCAGGGTGAAGTCCTTGCCGCGCTCCAGCGCGAATGCCGCGCCGACCTGGGCTGCCTCGTGGCCCTGGCACGAGATGACGAACGGCGCTTTGCCGGCGCGGTTGAGCAGCCACATCCGCTCATCCAGCGCCCGCGCCAGCGCCATGAAACGGTACATCTCCAGCAGCACGCGCTCGTCCAGGCCGTGCCCGGCGAGCGCCGAAGGCGGGGTTGCAATCGCCATCAATCGCTCCTTCTCTCGCGCCACAAGTAAAAACCCCCGGCGTGAGACCAGGGGCGCGTGCACGTGCAGCGGGAACCGCCGCGAGCATGGCATCGGCGCTGATGGTGCTCACTCGCGGGTAGTGTAGCACAGCGGGGCGAATGGCGCAATGGGGGTGCGGTCGGCGGGCGCTGCCCGTGGCAGGCGGCAGGCGTCGCCACGGGCCGTGGCGGCGCCCCGGCGAGCGGGCGGGTTGGTGGCCCACACTGCCCCCAACGACCGCGATCCAGCCCCGCCCAGTCGGGCACCGCCAGCCCGCGCCGGCGGGCTTCGTTCCACAGCCGCGCGCTGCAGCGCGCCGGCTTCGCCACCCTAAACCTCCACCACCAGCCGCGGCGCCTCGGTCCAGGCGTCCATGCCGTCCGCGCGGTAGACATACGTCCGGCCGGGCGCGGTCGAGACGGCGCAATGGTTTCCGTGGCGGTCGGTCGCGATCAGGCTCATCAGCGCGTGGCCGGGCGGGGCGCCCAGCGCGCTCAGGTCGCGGAACGCCTCGCGGCAGGCGTCCTCCAGCGGCAGCCCCTGCTTGAGGTAAAGAATGACGCTGCGGGCGGTGCAGGCACGCATCGCTAGCTCGCCCCAGCCGGTGCAGGCCGCCGCGCCGTAGCGGTCGTCGGCGTAGTTGCCCGCGCCGATGATCGGCGAGTCGCCGAGGCGGCCGGGGTACTTCCAGGCCCAGCCGCTGGTGCTCACGGCGCAGGCGATGCGCCCGGCGCGGTCGTGGGCGATGACGTTGACGGTGCCGGCCACCCGCTCGGGGTCGGTCGCCAGGCCGGTGGCCCGGCGCAGCAGCCCGGCGATGATCTCGCCCTGCGCGTCGCGAAAGGCCTCCGGCAGCCGCCCGGCGATCCCTTCGCGCCACGCGGCGGCGGCATCCGGGGTCAACAGGTCTTCCGGACGCATACCGATCTCGGCGGCGAAGCGCGCCGCACCGTCGCCCACCAGCAGGACGTGTGGCAACTCCTCCATCACCCGCCGGGCGACGCTGATCGGGTGGCGGTAGCCGCGCAGCGCGCCGACGGCCCCGGCCCGCAGCGTCGTCCCATCCATGATCGAGGCGTCCAGCTCGACCTCACCGAGCAGATTGGGATAGCCACCGTAGCCGACCGAGTGATCGTCCGGGTTGTCCTCTACCAGCCGGGTCGCCGCCTCCACGGCGTCGAGCGCGCTGCCGCCGGATGCCAGCACCTCCCAGCCGGCATCCATGCCGACGCGGCCGTTGCTGCTTGCGATGAGGAGCATGGGGCCTCTTTCTGCGCGCGGGCGTGCGTGAATCTATGACGCCCTGTAATATGACATCTTGTTCATTCCGCCGTGGCCATCGTAACACTGCCGCCGATGCACACGTTTATGTTTGTACAGGACTGACAGGATCTCTGCGCGAGGTAGCGCGTGCGCTCGTCGTTTCGCGTCCCGCTGGTCGTTCTTATCGTCTGTGGCATCGCCGTTCTCCTGGCTGCCTGGAGCGCCGTCTGGCTCAGCCCGGCGCTCGGCCCTGAGGTGGCCTGGGCCTTCGCGACGCCCGTCCCCACCCGCGCAGGCGCCACGTCCGGCCCGGCCGGGGCCGGCGACCCTGTCGCGACGGCCGCGCCAACCCGCGATCTGCCGCTGTGGGCCAGCGTGGCGACGGCGCTGATCGCCGGCGGCGCACCGCCGCCCGATGCGCCAACAGCTGCACCCGCCGCGCCATCCGCCCCGCAACCCGCCGCTCCGGGCGGCCCACGGCCCGGTTCATTGCCCGTGCCGCCTGGGCCGGCGCGCCCGAGCCGCTCCCCCGCCCCAACCGCGACGCGCCCGCCCGGCCGCCTGGCGGATGACCCGCTCATCCCACCGACCGCCACCGGGGTGCCGGAGCCGGCGCCAACCGCCAAAGACGCAGCCACCGCGCCACCGGCCAGAGCACGGCCCAATCCTGGCGCACCGCCCGCGCCAGGGGCGACGCCTGCCTGGACGCCGACCGCGCCGCTCCCCGCGGTGCCATCCTCCACCCCGGACGCGCCACCATCCAGCACACGAACGGTACCGCCGACCGACCCGGCGACCGGCACTCCCGCTCCGCCGTCCGACACCGCGCCGCCAGCGACCGCAAGCCCGCGCCCGCCGACCGCGACCGAGGCCCCGAGCCCCACACCGACGCCCGTGCCGCCGAGCCGCACGCCAACGCCGACCAAAACGCCCAAGCCGACCCGCACCCCCCTGCCGCCCACCGACACCCCCGTGCCGACCGACACCCCCGTGCCGACCGACACTCCGGCGCCCACCGACACCCCTGTGCCGGCCGACACTCCCGTGCCACCGACCGAGACGCCGAGTCCCGGCGCTGGCGGCCTGCCCGGGCTGCCGTTGCCGATCTGCGTCGGGCCGTTGTGCTAGTGCACGTGCAGATGGTTGATTGCGGATTGAAGAGACCGCATGCCGACGCGATGCAATCATTCACGCACAGGACATTCGCGTTGGGGGAGGTTTGGAGGGGCTACGCCCCTCCGAAACCCCTTTTTGGGCGCACCCCAAAAGAGCGCCGTGGCCGGCCTGCGGCCCGTCACACCCTCCCGCGGTGCAGGCGACCGCGCACGTCCTCTCAATCCTGCAGCCCATGCTGCCTGCTTCAGCACCGGGGCGGGTCGCACATGGGCGGCCAGAGACAAACGGCAGGTGCAGGGGCCTTGCCCAAACGACCCATCCTCGCCCTCTGTGCTCCCGCCTTCGTCCCCTCGCCCCGGTACAGGGGTATAGGTGCGAGGGGGCTCGTGCCCGGCCAGCGCGGAAACGCCCCGTCTGCAGCGCTCACCGCGCCAGCTCGCGCGCGATCACCAGGCGCTGAATTTCGCTCGTCCCCTCGTAGATCTCGGTGATCTTGGCATCGCGGAAAAAGCGCTCGACCGGGTACTCCTTCGAGTAGCCGTTCGAGCCGTGCACCTGGATGGCTTTGGTCGCCGTCCACATCGCCGTTTCCGAGGCGAACAGCTTCGCCATCGACGCGGCGCTGACGAAGTCCAGGTGCTGATCCTTGCGCCACGCGGCCTCGTAGGTCAGGAGCCGGGCCGCCTTGATGCGCGTCGCCATGTCGGCCAGGGTGAAGCCGACCGCCTCGAACTCGATGATCGGCTGGCCGAACTGCTCGCGCACCTTCGCATACTCCCGCGCCGCCTCGAAGGCGCCCTGCGCGATGCCGACGGCCTGCGCGGCGATGCCGATCCGCCCGGCGTTCAGGATGGTCATCGCGATCTTGAAGCCCTGCCCCTCCTCGCCGAGCCGTCGCCAGGCCGGCAGGCGGTAGTTGTCGTAGGCCATCTGGCAGGAGTGAGCGCTGCGGATGCCGAGCTTGTTCTCGACCTTGACGATGCTGCATCCCGGCGCGTGCGTGTCCACCAGAAAGGCCGTGATGCCGCGGTGCCCTTTGGAGGGATCGGTCATCGCCATGAGGATGATCGTGTCGGCGTGATCGCCGTTCGTCACCCAGTTTTTCACGCCGTTGATCACATATGCATCGCCCTCGCGCACGGCGGTCGTCTTCTGCGCGGCGGCATCGGAGCCGGCCCCCGGCTCGGAGAGCGAGAAGGCCCCGAGCGCCTGGCCAGACGCCAGCGGCACCAGCAACTCGCGCTTCTGCGCCTCGGTGCCGAACTGCTCCAGCCCATAGCAGACGAGCGAATTGTTGACCGAGGCGATCACCCCGAGCGAGGCATCGACCCGCGAGAGCTCCTCGATCACGATCGCGTAGGAGACGTAGTCCAGGCCCGCGCCGCCGTACTCCTCGCTGACAGCCACGCCCATAAAGCCGAGCTGGCCCATTTTTTTCACCAGCTCAGCCGGCCAGATCATCTCCTCGTCGCGCTGCGCCACGGTCGGGCGGGCCTCTTTCTCGGCGAATTCGCGCACTGCTTCGCGCAGCAATTCGTGGTCTTCGGTTGGGGCGAAGTGCATGGCTGCCTCCCATTCGTTTCGTAATGCGGCATCGGGCGAAAGACGAAAGACCGGGGACGAGCGTGAGCTATGCCTGCGGCGAACGTGTACGCAAAACGGCAAGGCCGGCTTGTGGCGTTCGTCTGGCGTCCTTCGTCCACCAGCGACATCCACGCCGCGCGCCAGGCCGCGGGCGGAAACTGTCGGACCAGAACTCGACCTGCCGGCCGGTCCGGCCGTCGCGTACGGTGGAGAGGGTGATCGCCCGCCCGATGAGCGCGCCGTGGGTGACGTTCACATCGCTGGCGCCTTCGCCAGCCTCCGCCACAAGCCGGTTGATCGTGAACGACCAGCGCCCCGCGGGAGGATAGGTGGCGTTCACCGCGCGCCGGCTCGCTTCGGCTGTCGGTTCCATCCCATCCTCCGGCGATGGGCGATTGCCTGACACATCGCTCATCCCATCTCTGTCGCGCGGCGGAGTCTGGCGGTCTGCGGCCCCCGACACCGCCGCCGGAAGAGTTTCGGGCAACTCCTAAAAAATACGCTTCCCCAGCGCTGAGAGGGCGAACTCGACCGCCAGCTCCGCCGTGGCGTTGCTGCGGTCCAGGATCGGGTTGACTTCGACCAGGTCCAGCCCGAGCAGCCGGCCCGCGCTGGCGACCATCTCCATCGCCAGGTGCGCCTCGCGGTAGGTGATCCCGCCGATCACCGGCGTGCCGACCCCCGGCGCCTCCTTCGGATCGAGCGCGTCCAGGTCCAGGCTGACATGGAACCCGGCCGTGCCGGCGCTCACCCGCATGATCGCCTCATCCATCACCGAGGCCATGCCGCGCTGGTCGATATCGTGCATGGTGAAGACGTGGACACCCGAGTCGCGTAGCGCTTCGCGTTCGGCCCCATCCAGGTCGCGCACGCCGACCAGCGCGACATCGCCCGCGCGCAGCACCGGGGGGGTGCCTAGCACGCCGGTGAGCGACGGGTGGCCGCGGCCGGTGAGCGCGGCCAGGCTCATGCCGTGGATATTGCCGGAGGGGGTCGTCTCAGGGGTGTTGAAGTCGCCGTGGGCGTCCATCCAGATCAGGCCGATGCGGCGGCCCTGCGCCACTCCGGTGACCGAGCCGATCGCCAGGCTGTGGTCGCCGCCGAGGATCAGCGGGAAGACCCCCTCGGCGACAACGCCGGCCACCTGCCGGGCCAGCGCCCGGTTGACCGCGACCAGCGGCTCCAGGTAGCGCAGGCGTTCGCCGGGCGGCGGCGGGTCGATCATCTCGGCCAGCGGCGTCGCGATGTTTCCCAGGTCGCGCACCTGGTAGCCGAGGGCGGCCAGCCGCGCTCTGAGGCCGGCGTAGCGGATGGCGCTCGGCCCCATATCCACGCCGCGCCGGCCCGCCCCCAGGTCGACCGGTACGCCGATCAGTGCGATTGCGTGCATGCTCATCGTCTGCGTTGCGCCTCCTCGCGCCATTGCGAGCACGGGCCGGCATCGCCCGCGCCAGGCTATTGTACCACTGGCGGAGGCAGGCGGGCGAGCGTGGAGCGGGTGTGGCGCGTGTGCGCGCGCGAGACTTGGGTGTCGAGGACATTCTCATCCTTGCGCAACCCCGTTGGAGCATCGATGATGCTAGAATGGGACCGGAAGCGCCTCGGCGAATGAGACGGGAATGAATTGCTCCATAGCCTTTCTGCGCGCCGTCAACGTCGGCGGGCGCACAGTCACAATGGACGAGCTTCGCCGGCTGTTCGAGGCGCTCGGCTTCGCGCAGGTCGAGACATTCATCGCCAGCGGAAACGTGATCTTCCGGGCCGATGACGCCGGCGAAGCGGTGCTCGCGGCGCGGATCGAGGCTCACCTGAAGCAGGCCCTTGGCTACCAGGTCGCCGTCTTTCTGCGTACCCCTGGCGAGCTGGCAGAGATCGTCGGTCGCCAGCCGTTCGCGCCGGCGTCCGTCGCGGCGGCGCGTGCGCTGTGGGTCGGCGTTCTGCGCGCCCCGCCGGACGACGCGGCGGCTGCGAGGCTCCGGGCGCTCGGCTCGAGCCACAACCAGTTCCACCTGCACGGCCGCGAATTGTACTGGCTGCGTCACACCAGCGAGCGTGAGGCAACGGTCTCTGGCGCACAGATCGAGCGCGCGCTCGCCGCGCCGACGACGATGCGCAACATCACGACGCTTCGCACATTGGCGGCGAAGTATCCCGCGACGCTGCCTTAGAGTTCGGATGCACACGACATTCGGCAAGTATCTGGCCGGCGCGATGGGCGAAATGCACGCTGAGTTGCCGGCCATCGCCACACAGACCCTCCTCAGCGGCTATCGGCAAGTACCGCCTGAATGACACGCCGTGCGGACTCCGCTTTCAACGGATCGGCGCGGCGATCTGCGGCAAGGGTGATCAGGGCTTTCCACAGCGCCCAGCCGCGTCCGCGCGTCCAGGTGGCATCGTCTAATGGCAGCGCCTGGCGGAATGCTGCACGACTCTCCCCTGCAAACAGCGTCCAGGCGATGACCGTATCGCAGGCCGGGTCACCTATGCAGCAGCAGCCGAAATCGATGACGGCGTGCAGCCGGCCACCGCGGACAAGCAGGTTCTTCACCGCCACATCGCCATGAACCCAGACCGGCGCGCCAGTCCATGTCGTCTGCAGCGCGGCATCCCATACGACGCGCGCAGCGTCGGTGTCGAGATCGCCGTCAAGGACTGCCAGCGCCTCCTGCGTCTCGTGATTGTAGGCGGCCAGCGATGCCCCACGATACCAACTGTGCGCCCCAGCCGGCGGCCCGCCGGTCGGGTCGATCTGCTGCAGAGCGGCCAAAAAGCGCCCGAGATCGGTTGCGAACTCGACCAGATCACCGATGCGAGCCGGCTCGGCTGTGACGCCATCGATCCAGCGATACACCGACCACGGCCACGGGTAGGCGGTGGTTGGCACCCCCATCGCCAGCGGGGCAGGGATGGGCAGCGGCAGATGTGGCGCGAGGAACGGCAGCCAACGGTGCTCTTTCGCAACCTGCTGCGCATACCCGGCGGCGCTCGGAAGGCGCACGCTCATCGTCGCGCCGAGCCGGAAGGTGCGATTATCCCAGCCCTGCGGGACGGCAGGAGTGATCGGGAGGGCCGCCCACTGCGGAAACTGTTCGGCGAGAAGGCGGCGTACGAGCGCCGCGTCGATGGCAACATTGGCAGCAGCCCCCTGACGCGCGTCGGCCATGCTACTTCCCCAGCCCCACAGCCCGCGCCCGCAGGATGGCCTGCGCCCGGTCGGCCACCTGGAGCTTGCCGAAGATATTCGAGACGTGATTGCGCACCGTCTTCGGGCTGAGCTCCAGCCGCTCGGCGATCGCGGCGTTGGTGTAGCCGTGGGCCAGCAGGCCGAGAATCTCGCGTTCGCGCTCGGTCAGGCCGGCGAAGGTCTGCGACGGCGGCGGCAGCGATGGGTTGGCGAAATAGTCGATCACACGGCGGGCGACCGCCGGGCTAAAGACCGCCTCGCCGCGGCCGACGGCGCGGATGGCGCGCAGCATCTCGCCGGCCTCCGAGCCTTTCAGCAGGTAGCCCCGCGCGCCCGCCCGCATCGCGCCGAAGACCGACTCGTCATCGAACATCGTGACGATCAGGATACCGATGTGCGGGCTGGCGTCCAGAATGCGGCGTGTCGCCTCGATGCCGTTAAGCCCCGGCATGTTCACGTCCATCACGATGACATCTGGCTGTGTGGCGGCCGCCAGCGCCACGGCCTCGTCGCCGTTCGTCGCCTCGCCGACGATCTCGGCGCCCGGCTCGGCGCGCAGCAGCGCCTGCAGGCCGAAGCGAAAGACCGGGTGGTCATCGGCGATCAAGATACGGATGGGATCCATGTCCTCTCCCGTGGCGGGCGGGCGGTCGCCGCCCGTATATCACGCTGTTGTCATTGGGCCGCAGGGCAGCCGCACGCGAACGACGGTGCCGCCGCCGAGCGCGTCTTCCACCGTGCAGCGCCCGCCCAACTCGGCCGCCCGCTCGCGCATCGAGCCGAGGCCAACGCCCGCGCGCGCGCCCGGCGCCAACCCGCGGCCGTCGTCGTGCACATCCAGGGCAAGCTGGCCCGCCGCAACGTGCAGCGCGACGGTGCAGGCGCGGGCGTCGGCATGCCGCACCACATTTGCCAGCGCCTCCTGCGCGATACGGTAGGCGGCCACCTCCACGGCGGCGGGCAGCGAGGGGATGTGCTCCGGCGCCACCACCGTCACGTCCAGCCCGCTGGCGCGGTAGCGCGCCGCCTGCTCCTGGAGCGCGCCGACCAGCCCCAGGTCGTCCAGGGCGGGCGGGCGCAGGCCGTACACCAGCCGGCGCACGTCCGCGACCGCCGCCTGCGCATGCGCGATGGCGTCGGCCAGCAGCGCCTCGGCGGCATCCGGGTCGTGGCGCACGAGGCGGCGGGCGGCATCGAGCGTAAGCGTCTGGCTGGCGAGCTGGGGGCCCAGGCCGTCGTGCAGATCGCGGCGCAGGCGGCGGCGCTCCTCCTCGCGGGTCGCGATCAGGCGTTCGCGGGCGCGCTGAAGCTCGGCGGTCAGGCGCACCCCTGCCGCGGCGACACCCGCCTGCCGCGCTAGGTCGGCCAGCAGCTGCCGGTCGCGTGGGCTGAACCCGCGCTCGCCGGAGCACGACTCGACCGCCAGATAGCCGATGACCTCGCCTTGATTGACCAGCGGCAGGAATTCGGGCAGCGCGGTGGGCGCGCCGGCCGCTGCAGCGATGATGCCGGCGCCGTCTTGATCGAGAATGATCGCGGCGTAGGGCAGGCGCAGCGCATCACGCACGGTGGAGACGATCGTCGGAAGCACGGTTTCAGGCGCTATCGCCGCTTCCAGCCGTTGCCCGAGGCGGGTCAGGGCCACCGAGGGCCGGTCGCGGTCGCCGTACAGCAACTGGCCGATGCGCCGCTGGAAGAAGGCCCGTAGCGGCTGGAACAGCACGGCGATCACCCCGGTCGCCAGCAGCGCGGCCGCCGACCGACCGGCCCCGCTCAGGATCGCGGCGCTGCCACCGACCAGGGCGATGTAGATTCCGAGCGACGCCACCGCCACCGAGCCATAGACCAGCGCGCGGCTTACCAGCGTCTCGACATCGTACAGCCGGTATTTGAGCATCGCGATGCAGATCGCCAGCGGGACACCGATGCTCAGGCCGGCATAGGCCGCCGCGCTCGCCAGAACCGCCGCATACGCCTCCGGGCCGAAGGTCCAGGTGCTCGTCTCCGCGCCGAGCATGCCGACCATCGCAATGCCGACGATCGCCACCAGGAGGGTGAGCTGGCGGCGCCGCTCGCCGGCGGCGCGTCGCCAGCGAACGGCCAGGCTCGCTCCGGCGAGCAGCAGCGCCGTCTGGCCGCACATCCGGGCGGCCGCATTGGCCGGCGCGATCCACGGCGCGAGCCCGGCGACACCCAGCGGATTGGGCCGCATCACGCCGACGCCGATCTCGACGGTGGGCTGAAGCGCAGCCGCCAGCGCCGCAACCGCCCCGCCCACCAGCGCGAGCACGGCGACACCCATCCAACTGCGTCCGGGCAGGCGACCGGTCGGAAACAGCAGCAGGATGAGGGTGAACTGAAGCGGGTGGATCAGGCGGTTCGCGACAACGGCCGCCAGGCCGGCAGGGATACCCCCCGGCAGCGTTCCAGGCGCATCCAGCACAGCGTGGGCCGCATATTGCCAGGTCAGATCCTGGAGCGAAATGCTCAGCCCGAGCGCGAGGCACATCCAGCCGATCGGGTTACGCGGCATCCGGCTCGCGACGAGCGCGCCGACCGTTGCGTAGGCTGGCGCCGCCGCCGGGATGAGCAGGCCCCAGAGGAGGATCTCGGCCAGGAGCGGCGCACCGCTCACGCCGGCCTCAAGCCGCGCCCACGTCTCGAAGCGGACGACGAACGCTGCGATCGCCGCCACCAGCGCCAGACCCCACAGGACCCAGCCGAGCCGCGCCGCCAGTGTCACCGCCGCTGGGCGACGAAGGATCGGTCGATCCGGCGCATCGGTCATCAGGGGCGGCGCTGCCTGCATCCGAAACATCTCCTCAGGTCGTCCGGAAAGCGGTATCTGCCAGGTATTATCGTGGAATCATAGCGTTGGCGCATCCGCCCTCAGACCGGGCCGCACCTCGGCCATGCCGGGTAGTGAGGCGTAGGGCGGTAGGGCGATGCGGGGTGGGAGGGCAAATCGTCAAGCCAGCATTCCGATCATCGCCAACACAACCGCAGCGAGAACGATAATGGGAAAGATATTCAGCGGATTGCGCCACTCCCAGTGAAGATCGCTGTCAAGCGGCATGTGCGAGCCGCTTTCGACGCCGGTCAGATCGCGGACCATGGTTCGCCTCCGTAGCTGCCGGGCCGGACTCGCGCGCCCGGCCCAGCTGATGGTACGCGAACCAGAGGGAGCTGGCATGCGGCCGGCGGGCGATGTCGGGCGGGACAAAACGTCCCGGGATGCGTGGGTTGCAGACGCTATCGACAGCAGGCCGCCGGGTGGGCGCATGAGGTGTTTGGCCTGTCAGCCGCGGGGCGCCGGAGCCATCGGTGCCGATCCCGATGGAGCGATCTCTTCCAGAAAGGCTCGAACAACTGCCAGGTACGCCTCCGGCTGGTCGCGGCGGATCGAGTGGCCGGCAGCGGGGATGGAGGTGACACGCAGGTGTGGGAGGTGGGCCTGCAATGCCGCGGCGTCCTCCGGGGCGATCAGCGCGCCGCAGGCCGGGTCACCGGCGATCAGCAGCGCCGGGCAGATGATGCGGCGGAGCAGCGCCGGCCAGTCGATCGCCGGCACGGGGCGGTTGTCAAGCACGTTGAAGCTCAGACGCAGCTTCGACTCGGCCCAGGGGCGCAGCTCGGCGTCCGGCCAGCCAGGCGTCTCGGCGCGCTGCCGGGCGACCAATTCCTCCGGCAGCAGGCGCTTCAGCTCGATGATCCAGGCACGCATCCGCGCCTGCCACTCGCGGCTCTCCGGTGCGCCAGGCGGCAGGCCGCGCAGCAGGGCCGGCGGGTCTTCCAGCAGAATGGCGCGCGGCACATCCGGGTACAGCCCGGCGAGTGCCACAGCCGTCACGGCGCCCATCGAGTGGCCGAGCAGCAGTGGACGCTCCAGCCCGAGCGCCTGGATCAGGGCCGCCAGGTCTTCGGCCTGCTCAAGGTTGCCGTAGCTGATCTCCGGCCCGTCGGAGCGCCCGTGGCCGCGGGCGTCAGGCATGATCACGTCGTAGCGCGGCGCGAGCGCTCCGGCCACCGGCGTCCAACACCGGCCGTCGTCGCTGAAGCCGTGGAGCAGCACCAGTGGCGGGCCATCTCCGCCAGTACGGGTGTAGTGCAGCCGGAGGCCGTTGGCATCGGTGAAGGCGGATGACCATACCATTCGACACCCCTTTCGCTCAGGCGATCAGCCATATGACGCCAGCGCACGATGCGGCGCGCATCGTACGCGATTGTCTCTCCCCTTCCGCACGCGCGCTGAGCGGCGCGGTCGATATCTCGCACAAGACGCTCGACGGACGACCCGGCATAGGATTAGTATAGCGCGAGGCCGCCGGCACCGCGGCTGCCGCAGTCATCGACGTGCGGCCCGACCATCTCGAGCCGGAGCGCGGAACACGGCGTGTGCGCTACAATACAGGTGGCCGGAGGCTTGGGGCCTGAGCAAGGGGGATCGCGCCTGGCGCCCGTGCCCTGCGCCCCATCACCTTGTCACCTGATCGTCTTGTCATCCGTCTGGGTTCCACCGACAGCATGAATGTGACGCTGATTTCAACCTACGAGCTCGGGCGGCAGCCGTTCGGGCTGGCCTCGCCGGCTGCCTGGCTGCGTGCCGCCGGCGCGGAGGTCGCCTGCCTGGATCTGGCGGTCGAGCCGCTGCGCCCGGAGGCACTGGCGGACGCGGGGCTGGTGGCCGTCCATGTCCCGATGCACACCGCCACCCGCCTGGCTGCCACGCTCCTCCCCGAGATACGGCGGCTCGCGCCAGCCGCCCATATCTGCTGCTACGGGCTGTACGCGCCGCTGAACGCCGCCTACTTGCGCGCCCTCGGCGCGGGCTCGATCATCGGCGGCGAGTTCGAGGGGGAGCTGGTGGCGCTCTACCGGCGGCTGTCTGGCGAGGCCGGAGAACAGCGGCTGGAACATGCGGAGCGGGTCGAGTTCCGATCCCCACGCTCCAACCTCCAACCTCAAAGCTCCACGCTCAACCGTTCGATCGCGACCGAGACGATCTGCCTCGACCGTCTGGACTTCATCCCGCCGGACCGGCGCGGGCTGCCGACGCTGGCGCAGTACGCCCGGGTGCGGCTGCCCAGCGGCGCGCTCCTGGCCGCCGGGTACACCGAGGCCAGCCGCGGCTGCAAGCACCGCTGCCGCCACTGCCCGATCGTCCCGGTCTACAACGGGCGCTTCCGCGTCGTGCCGCGCGCGGTCGTGCTGGAGGATGTCCGGCGGCAGGTGGCCGCCGGCGCGCAGCACATCACGTTCGGCGACCCGGACTTCTTCAACGGGCCGGGCCACGCTCTGGCGCTGGTGCGCGCGCTCCACAGCGAGTTCCCGCAGCTCACCTACGACGTGACGATCAAGATCGAGCACCTGCTGCGGCACGCCGCGCTCCTGCCGGAGCTGCGCGCCACTGGCTGCCTGTTCGTCACCAGCGCCGTGGAGGCGGTGGACGAGGCGACGCTCGCTGCGCTGGGGAAAGGCCACACCCGCGACGACGTGATCCGCGCGGCGAAACTGCTGCGGGCCACCGGGCTGGCGCTCAACCCGACCTTCGTGGCTTTCACGCCCTGGACGACGCCGGCGAGCTACCGCGACCTGCTGGCGCTGATCGTTGAGCTCGATCTGGTGGAGAACGTTGCGCCGGTGCAATATACCATCCGCTTGTTGGTCACCGCCGGTTCACGGCTGCTGGAGCTGCCGGAGGTGCGTCGGCTGACCGGCCCGTTCGACCCGGTAGCGCTGGCCTACCCGTGGGCCCACCCCGACCCGCGCGTCGATGCGTTGCACCAGGCGGTGCTGGCGGCGGTGCAGCGCGGCCTGAGCCGGGGGGACGGGCGCGCGGCGATCTTCGGGCAGGTCTGGGCGCTGGCCCACACCGCGGCGGGCGCCCGCCCACCGGCGCTGCCCCCGCTCTCCCGCGCGCCCATCCCAGCGATGACCGAGCCGTGGTACTGCTGAGCGGAGCCGACGGAGGGGCAGTTGGCTCCTCAGGTATGAAACGATAAGCCAGGTATCATCTCCCTATGCTTCCCATCCGCCGACTGGCGCGGCATCATGAGCGGCACGAACCGGACGGACCGACAGACGCAGAGGTGAGAGATGCGCAACGGACAGATCCAGGGCGGCATCCTGGCGATGGCGCTGCTGCTCGCCGGGTGCGGCGCGAGCCCGGCAGCCGCCCTGCCCACTGCCCCGCCGGCCGTGGCGCCGACTCAGGCCCCGACGGTCGCCCTGCCGACCGCCCAGCCAACAGCCGCTGCGGCCAGCGCGACACCGGCAATCCCCTGGGTGCGCCGGGCGTTCGACAGCGCCTGGGATGTCGAGATCCCCCAGGGATGGACGGTGGACACCGGCGGGCTGCACGCGGGGAACCTGAGCTTCAGCGGGAGCTACCATGGGCGCGTCTACACGGTCGGGGTCAGCTACCCGATTGCGCCTGACCCGTCCAGCAAACTGTTGCAACATCTGGATGGGTGGGTCGAAGCCGAGCTTGCGCCGCTCGCCCCCGCGCAGCGGCAGGCGGTTCGGGTCATGGACATCACCGTCGCAGGCGCGCTGGCGAAAAAGGTGCTGAATCTCCCGGAGAAGATCTACGATGATGGCGCGACCCGGCGCTATTCCGACCGGATCACCCATGCCGCCTACATCTGGCGGCATGGCGGCCGCAACCCGCGGCTGGTCGTCATCAAGCGGGGCGATGCCGGGCCGGTCGACGCGAGCCACATGGAAGCGCTGCTCGACCGCTTCCTGGCAGGAATCCGATAGATTCTCCAACAATCACCAGGCCACCGGGAAACTCCCGGTGGGCGTTAGCACGTGATGCTGGTGTCCTGGCGAACGGCTCCTCCGCTCCGACCTCACCGCAGCCGGTGGACGACTCGCCCCTCCGCATCGACCAGCGCATGGCCATCGGCGGTAAGCACATAGGCATACACCTGGTCGCCGTTGACCGGCACAATGATCGCGGCACGCTCGCTGCCATCGGCGAGGGCGACGCGGCGCCGCGCCCGCGCCACCGCCCGCGCCCACCGTGCCCCCCGCGTCGCGCCCCCCTGCGGCGCCAGCGCCAGCCCGAGCAGCGCGGCGCCCGCCGCCGCGCTGACGACCAGGGCGTACGCCGAGACCGTGACGGCGAGCACGACGCCGAGCGCCGCCAGCAGCAACGCTGCCGCCAGCCAGCCGGTCCGTCGCACGCTGTAGATGCTAACCATCGTCGCGCCTTTCCCATTCTGCCGGCCCGCCCTGTGCGCCCGCGCCGGCTCCCTGCCTCAAGCGTAGCAGGCCGGGAGGATGCGGCGCATTAGCGTTGTGCTAGCGTTGTGCTAGAGACAGGCGAGCGGCTGGGGACTGGCGGCTGGTGCCTTGTCACCGTGTCACCTTGCCAACCACCCATCGCGCCCCGCCGGCTACAGCTCCAGCACGCCGCGGCGCCCGTCGCGGTGGGCGGCCAGGATGGCAGCAGCTACCTCCGAAGGGGCTTGCGCGCCGCGCGGCAGCCGGAACGGCGCGTCGTCCCACAGCGGGGTCTCCACCGCGCCGGCCCGCACCAGCGTGACGCGACGGTCGCGCAGCTCTTTGGCGAGCACCTGCACGTAGGCATCGAGCGCGGCTTTTCCGGCGGCATAGGCGCCGATCTTCGGCAGCAGAATGCGCTCCACATAGGCGCCGAGGAAGACCATGTGGCCACCCGGCGGCACGAGCGCGAGCGAGTGGAGCACGGCGTAATGCGCGCCGGTGATGTTCGCCGCCAGCAGCCGCGCCCACTCGGCGGCAGAGGTGTCCGCCAGGGGGCGGCCGAGCATCGCGCCGGCGGCGTATACCCATAGCGCGACCTCGCCACCGGACTCCTGCGCCGCCCAGTAGGCCGCGGCGGCGACATCCTGCTCGCGCCCCAGGTCGGCGACGTAGACCGGGACATCGAGGCCGGAGAGCGCCGCAGGCTCGCGGGCCACCCCCAGCACCTGCCAGCCATCGCGGTGCAGCGCCGCGGCCAGCGCGCCCCCGATCCCGCCCGCCGCGCCCCAGATCAATGCTGTTTCCATCGTCTGGCCTTTATAGCAACAAGACATACACAGTGGGGAGGTTTGGAAGAGTGTCGCCCCTCCACGCTCCCTTTCTCAGGCGAACCGGTCGGCCTCGGGCAGCGCCACAAGGATCAGCGCCGGGTCAGGATTGTCGGCCACGGTGCGGCTGTAGTGCGCCAGGCGGATGCGGCCGTCCGCGCCGATCACAAACGTGCCCGGCATCTGCCATGGATCGCCGACCGGTACGCCCGGCAGGTGGCCTGCGATCGTCGCCCGGAAGCCCTCCAGCACGACATCGGGCCGCAGCACATCGAGGCCGGAGGCGCGGCCGAGGCCATAAGCCCGGAAGGCGCGCCTCTCCTCATCCGCAAGGCAGAGCACGTTGGGCGCCCGCGCCCCGCAGTAGCTGGCGGCCTCTCCCGGGGCGGCCATCGTTACCGCGGCGATGCGCGCGCCGCGGGCCGCGATCTCCGGCGCGGCGGCCTGGAGCGCGGCGAGCGCCCGCCGGCAGAAGGGGCAGCCGAAGTGCCGCAGAAACGCCAGCACCAGCGGCTGCTCAGCCCAGAGCGATGAAAGGTACACCGGAGACCCGTCCGGGCCGCGCACCACGGCGTCCGGGGCCGGATCGCCAAGGCGCAGCCGCGCGCTTTGAAGTTGAAGTTGCGTCATCTGCGTCGCCCGTTTCTGCAAACCAACAACCCGCGTGAATTGTCACGCGGGTTGGTACGCAGCAGCGCGGCGTTTGGTTTTGTCGCCGGGCGGGTTCGGGCACCCATCCGTTGTGATGGGCGGAGGGCGGACAGCCGCGTGTTCACCGGCCGCCGTCGCGCTCGTAGCGTCAGGCCTGGCCCTGTGCCGCTGCGCCGTTGGTGGCAACGGCGACCGACCCATCGCCCCGGATGAACGCCTCGACCAGCCGGCGGGCTTCGTCGTCGGTGTACTGCTTCGGCGGGGTCTTCATCAGGTAGCTGGACGGGGCTTCGAGCGCGCCGCTCACGCCGCGGTCGAGCGCCAGCTTAGCCAGCCGCACCGCATCGATCACCACACCAGCCGAGTTGGGGCTGTCCCAGACCTCCAGCTTGACCTCCATGTTCAGGGGGACATTGCCGAACGTCGTGCCCTCCAGCCGGATGTAGGCCCATTTGCGGTCGCTCAGCCACGGCACATAATCGCTCGGGCCGACATGCACCGCGCCCTCCGGCAGGTCGTAATCGAGCTGGCTGGTGACGGCGTTGGTCTTGGAGATTTTCTTCGACTCGAGCCGCTCGCGCTCCAGCATGTTGTAGAAGTCCATGTTGCCGCCGAAGTTGAGCTGGTATGTCCGGTCGAGCCGAACGCCGCGCTCGCGGAACAGGTTGGCCAGCACCCGGTGCGTGATCGTCGCACCGACCTGGCTTTTGATGTCGTCGCCGATGATCGGCAGGCCGCGCTCGGCGAAACGCTGCTGCCAGTACGGCTGCGAGGCGATGAAGACCGGGATGCAGTTGACGAAGGCACACCCGGCCTCCAGCACCTGCTCGACATACCATTTCGTCGCCATCTCCGAGCCGACCGGCAGATAGTTGACCACAACATCGGTGCCGGTATCGCGCAGAATCTGGACGATATTCGCCGTCGAGCCCGCCGCTTTGCGAATGAAGTCGTGCGCGTACTTGCCGAGGCCGTCGTGGGTCATGCCGCGCGCGACCGGGACACCCAGGCGCGGCACCCCGGCGAACTGGATCGTGTTGTTCGGCGCAGCGAAAATCGCCTCCGACAGATCTTTGCCGACCTTGCCATCGGCGATATCGAACGCCGCCGAGAATTCGATATCGCGGATGTGGTAGCCGCCAAGATCGACGTGCATCAGCCCCGGGACGAACGCGCCCGGGTCGGCGTCGCGGTAGAATTGGACGCCCTGCACCAGCGACGAGGCGCAGTTCCCCACGCCGATGATCGCCACCCGTACCTTCTTGCCATCGGTTGCCACTGCACAAACCTCCCTGACTGCCGGCGCTCTCTGCCCGGCCAGATGCCCGCCCCTCCTTCCCCAGCCGCAGCAGGTAGGCCGCCGGGCCAGGTGCGGAGCCAACCCTTATGGTAGCACACTTTGCGCCGTGCCTGGCGTGTCCGGTGCTACAATAGCCGGGTTCACCCCCCTTCTGCGTGCTCGCTCTAGCAATTCGGGAGGCAACAGCCATGGCAAATGCTGCGGCAACACTTCAGCCTGGGCGCGTGATCGACGACCTGAAGGAGCTGCGGGCGCTCACCGGCGACGAGAACGGCGCGCAGCGCGTCGCATGGACGGACACCTGGGCCGCGGCGCGCGCCTTTATGCGCCAGAAACTGAGCGAACTGCCGGTCGCCATCGAGGTGGACGAGGCCGGCAACCAGTGGGCCACGCTGCGCGGCGCCTCCGCCAGGGCGCTGCTGATCGGCGGACACATCGACTCGGTGCCGAACGGCGGCTGGCTGGACGGCTGCCTGAACCTGCTGGCCGGGCTGGAAGTGCTGCGCCGGATCGCCGCCGGGGGCACGCCACCGGTGACGGTGCGGCTGGTGGACTGGGCGGACGAGGAGGGCGCGCGCTTCGGCCGCAGCCTGTTCGGCTCCAGCGCCGTTTCCGGGCACATGAACCCGGACGAGCTGCGCGTGCTGAAAGACCGCGACGGCGTGGCCCTGCCGGATGCGCTGGCGGCGCACGGCGTCGATCTCGACCGGGCCGGCGCGGCGCGGCGGCAACTGGAGCACGCCGCCGCATACCTGGAGTTGCACATCGAGCAGGGGCCGGTGTTGGAGAGCATGAACCTGCCGCTGGGCGTCGTTCTCGGGACGTACGGCGTCGAGCGCCACGCGATCACCTTCACCGGGCAGGCGGCGCACGCCGGCTCCACGCCGATGGACCAGCGGCGCGATGCCTTCGCGGCGGCGGCCCGGCTGGGGCTGGAGATTCGCGACATCGCCCGGCGCCACGGCGGCGTCTGTACGATCGGGAGCTGTGTGACAAAGCCGGGGATCGTCACGGCGGTTGTTGGTGAATGCACCGTCGCGCTCGACCAGCGGCACATGGATGCGGATCGGCTCGCGGCGATGCTCCAGGATGCGAAGGACGCCGCCGCCCACTTCGCGGAGATGGAGCGATGCGCGGTGGCCTGGGAGCGCATCTGGCGGATCGAGCCGATCCCGTTCCACCCGGAACTGATCGCGCTCGCCGAGGACGCCATTCGGGAGACGGCCGGGCGCGCGCATCGGCTGCCGAGCGGCCCGCTGCACGATGCCGCCGAGGTTTGCCGGGCGGGCGTGCCGACAGTGATGCTGTTCGTGCAGAGCCTGCGCGGCATCTCGCACAACAAGATCGAGGATACCCGCGAGGAGCACCTTCTGCTGTCGGTCGAGGCGCTTGACCGGCTGGCGCACAAGGCAATGGACTGGATCCAGGCGCAGGAGTGAGGCGAGGGGATCGGGGATCAGGAGTCAGTGGACCTGCGCCGAGCCGCTCGCTGAAACGGGGGTTGCCGGGCACAGCCATCCAGCATGCGTATGCTCCGCCGCGCGGCTGGCACCTGAGATGCCAGCCGCACGGCGGAGTCTGTGATCTTTGGCCCCTACGCCTTCATCCGCTCACGGAACTTCGCACGGAACTTGGCAACCTTCGGCGCGACGACGGCGCGGCAGTAGGGCTGGTTCGGGTTGTTGGCGAAGTATTCCTGGTGGTAGGGCTCAGCCTCGTAGAAGCCGGAGAACGGCGCGACCTCGGTGACGATCGGGGCATCATACAGCCGCTCCGCCGTCAACTCGGCGATCACCTGCTCGGCAGTCTGGCGCTGCTCCGGCGTGTGGTAGAAGATCGCCGAGCGGTACTGCGTGCCGACATCCGCCCCCTGCCGGTTGAGCGTCGTCGGGTCGTGGATGGTGAAAAAGATCTCCAGCAGCTCGCGGAAGGTGATCTGCCGCGGGTCAAACGTCACCTGGACGACTTCGGCATGGCCAGTGCGCCCGGTGCAGACCTCCTGGTAGGTCGGGTTACGCGTCGTGCCGCCGGAGTAGCCCGACTCGACGTGCAGCACGCCCTGCACCTGGTCGAAGACCGCCTCGAGGCACCAGAAGCACCCGCCGGCGAGAGTTGCCACTTCCTGGGTCACAACGCCGGCTGGCGCGGCGGTTTCACTTGTCGCTGTCATGGTGTCGGCTTTCTCTTGTCGCTATCGCTGCTTCGCTTCGTGCCCGCGCAATTGCTGCCTCTATTGTAACAGATTCGCCCTGGCGCTGCGATGTCCCGGCGCCCGTGAGGGCTCGTCCATCCCCTCGCGACCAGCGGCGCGGCAGGTGCCGGGGATCATCGCCTCACGCTCTGCGTCCGGCGTCCGCCTGAAAAACGGATGCGCGGGCGCGAGAAGGAACGAACCGGCGTACGATATCACGGGATCACGTGCGATCTGCCATGCCTACCATCTGCCGCTGGTACATCCGAACCGCATTGCTCTGGCTGGTGGCCGCCATGGCGCTTGGGGGCTGCTGTTGGCAAATATCGGCCTGGTGTTGAGCGTGCGCCTGGCGGCTTTCCTGCCGGCTTTCTACCACATGCGCACGGTCGGCCTATCGGCGCAGCACTGCTAGCCGCCTCGGGCGTGCCACTGCCTGCCTGGCTCTGGTCGCTGCGCCTGAGCCATGTCTTCATGCTGCTCGTCGGATGGATGGCGCAACTGTGGTGATCCACCGCCCCACCGCTGGATGAACTTTCGAACAAGATCTCGACTCTATCCGAAGGTCTCGTTGTACCTTGACCAGCTGACGCTGGACGGAGCCGACATCAACAGCTCAAAATAGAGGACGTCCGCGGCGGGAAGGTTTGGCGGGGCAAAGCCCTCCGAAACCCCTTTGTGGGCGCGCACACGCGGGCCTGCGGCCCTTTACACGGCCTGCGGCGCGGACCACCGGGTACGTCCATCAAATTAAGAGGTATACTGCTATTGTAGCCAGCAACGCAGCAAGCGAATATCACGTCCGGTATTCCCCCCAGCAAAGGAGGGCAAGGCATGCTCGCTTCCTGGCTCTGGTGGCTGGTGCTCGGTGTGCTGATCGGCTTTCTCGCCGAGTGGGTGGTGGACTGGATCTACTGGCGGCCCCGCTATCGCGAGGTCGTCACGCGCCTGACGGAGCTCGAATCGACCAGCGGCCGGGGCCGAACCCAGCTCGCCGACGTGCAGACCAGTCTCACGGCGCTGGCGGCCGAGCGCGACAGGCTGGCGGCGGACGCACAGGCGGCGGCGGCGCTGGCGAACCAGCGCGGCGCGGACCTGGAGCGGCTTCAGGGCGCGCTCGCCGACCTGACCGCCGAGCGGAATCGGCTTCAGGCGCAGCTTGACGCACGCGGGGCCGCCGCGAACACCGACGTTGTCGCGCTGCAGGCCGAGAACGCCCGGCTCACGGAGCAGTTCGCTGCGCTCCGCCGGATGGCGCGCGACCGGCTGATCGACATCAACGGCATCGGCCCGGTGTACCAGGAAAAGCTCTACGCTGCCGGCGTGGACACCTTCGACGACCTGGCGGCCATGACGCCGGAGCAGGTGCAGGCGATCATCCAGCCCGAGAAGTGGCAGGACATCGACGCGGCCGCCTGGATCGCCGAGGCCCGCCGCCGCGCCGGCGAAAAGGCGGCGCTCCCGGACAGCGACCGCGTGGCCGGCACGCTGGCGTCGGTGGTGCGGGTGGGCGACGAGAACGCCCCGCTGCGCCACCAACTCGCCACGGGCGCTGCGCCGGCCGAAACCCCAGACCTGGCCGGCCTGCGCGCCGAGAACAGCCGGCTGGCCGAGGAGCTGGCGCGCCTGCGGGCAGAGCTGGCGCAGGCCCGCGCCGCGGTACACGACCCGCTGATCGACATCAACTGGATCGGCCCGGTGTATGAGCACAAGCTCTTCGCCGCGGGCGTCCGTACCTTCGCGCAGCTCGGCGAGATGACGCCAGCGCAGGTGCGCGCGATCATCCAGCCGCAGCCCTGGCAAGAGTTCGAGCCGGAGAAATGGATCGCGGAGGCGCGTCAGCGCGCCGGGCTGGCCGCGAAGGAGGCGCAGGCATGAGCGTCCAACGCACGGTTGCGACCGCGCCGACCGGCTGGCTGGGCTACGACTGGATCAAACTGATCATCGCGCTCATACTTGCCGCGCTGCTGCTGTGGCTCTACCTCGCCGGCCGCGGCCCGAACACGTTTGCTCCCCTCGCCCCGCCGGCGCTGACCGCGCCGGCCAACGGCGCGACCGTGTCGGCCGGAACGGTTGAGCTGCAGGGCACCGGCGCGCCCGGTTCGACCGTGCAAGTCGTGGTGGACGGGCAGCCGGCCGGCACGGCGACGGTAGATGCTGGCGGCGCCTGGCGGCTGCCGGTGAGCTTCAGCGCCCCCGGCGAGCACACGATCATTGTGAACGCGCTCGATAACCGCGGCACGGTGGCCGCCTCGGCCCCGGCATCGCGGCTAGTGGTGGCCGAAGGAGCGGCCGCGGCCACGGCTGCGCCAGCCCCGACTGTGGCTCCGGCAGCCACGGCGGCTCCGGCGGGCGCCGCCATCGCTGCCCCGACGATCAACCTGCCTGGGGCACCCGTCGCCGCGGGCACGATCAGGCTCAGCGGCACCGGCACACCCGGCTCGACGGTCGACGTAACGGTGGACGGTGCATCAGTTGGCACGGCGACGGTCGGCCCGGATGGCGCATGGTCGCTCGACACGACCATCGCACGTGGCGCGCACAAAGTCGTGGCCCGGGCATTGGATGCCGCCGGCGCGGTCGCGGCGGCCGGCCAGCCGGCGGACCTGAGCGTCGGCCACGCAGCGGCCGGCCAGGGCGGGCAGGCCGACGGCGCAGCGGCGGCGCCAGCCATCGCCGGCCCGGCGGATGGCGCGACCATCGGCGACGCCAGCTTCGACCTGAGCGGCACCGGCGCGCCCGGCTCGACGGTCGAAATCCTGGCCGGCGGCCAGGTGCTCGGCACGGCCACGGTCGGCAGCGATGGCACGTGGGTGCTGCGGGTGACGCCCTCGGCCAACGGCAGCGCGACCTACGGCGTTCGTCCGGCCGGCGCGAGCGGCGCCAGCAGTTCGATCACCGTCACCATCAGCGGGGCGCACGCCGGGCAAGCTGGGCAGGCGGGCGAAACCGGCGGCACGGCGCCCTCTGAGCTGCCCAACACAGGCGGCGATGGCACCCCACTGCTGCCGGTGATCGCCCTGGCCTGCGCGCTGCTGGCGGGCGGTGTTGCATGCATCAGGCGCGGGCGGTTAGTGCAGTAGGGGCATGTGGCGGGCAGGACGCCGCCATCACCCGCGGAAGCGATGAAACATACGAGTGAGGCTGACACAGGGGCATCGGGAGGGCAGAAGGTCGTCTCCCACCCCGTCTGCCTGGTTCAGATGAGAGGAACGCTGTCTTGACACTACTCCCGTTCGAGGCGCAACCCCCGGGCGACCCCACCCCGGCGGGCGCGTCACCCAGCTTCGACTGCCTGGTCACCCGCTATTGGGGGCAGGTGTTCGGAGCGGCGTTTCGGCTCATGGGCGACCGCGAGGACGCCGAAGATCAGGCGCAGGAGGTCTTCCTCAAGGTCTTTCGCTCGCTGGACACGCTGCACGACCCGCTGACGCTCGGCGCCTGGATCATGCGAATCACGGTCAACACCTGCCTGGATGCGCTCGACCGCCGCAAGCGCAGCCCGGCGACGGTGCCGCTCATCCCGCCGGCCAGCGGGAGCATCGAGGAGCTGCGGTTCGCCGACACGCGCGAGCCGACGCCGGAGGAGGCGCTGCTTCGAACCGAAGCGCGCGCGGCGCTGCTGGCGGCCCTGGCGCGCCTGGACGCGCGGACACGCGAAGTGCTGGTGCTGCGCGATATCGAAGGCCACTCGTACCACGAGATCGGCGCGACCTTGGCGCTGGGCCCGAGCGCTGTGAAGATGCGCATCCATCGGGCGCGCGCCGCTTTTCGCCAGGAACTATGGGCGGTTGACCCCGAGCTTGCACGCTGAAGAACGCTGCCCGGGCCATGCAGCGCGCCGGGCGCCATGCCGCCGGCCTGCTGCTGGCGCGGCCCGGCGCTCGCAGCAAGACGCTGTTGACGGTGGAGACGGACATCCGTTTGATCGGTCTCAGTCGATGACAGGACGGACGCAGTGGGGCGGTTTGGCGGGGCTTCGCCCTTTCAATAGCTCTGAGCGGGCCCGCGCATGCGAAAACGAACTCGGTGGGCGGGCTTGCGGCCCGCCACACCGCCCCTGCCGAGGCGACTGCGCACGTCGTACCAGTGATCGCTGACTCGGCGCACCTCCAACATCCATCAGAACATAACGCTCGCTCCGAGGAGGTAGCTCAATGGACGCATCAGATCTGCCCGCCGTGCAGCTCCGCTACGCACTGATCGGCGGCGCCGCCAGCATCGCCGCCAGCCACATCGCCGCACTGCGCCAACTGCCCGGCGCACAGATCGTCGGCCTGTCCGATGTCGCTGGCGAGCGGGGCGCGGCCCGTGCCCACGAGCTCGGCTGCCCGTTCTTCGAGAACCACAACGCCATGCTGGCGGAGCTACGGCCGGATGTGGCTGTGATCTGCACGCCGCACCCGAGTCACGCCGCGCTAACGATCGACGCGCTGCGCGCCGGGGCGCACGTGCTGGTCGAAAAGCCGCTCGCCGTGGAGGTCGCCGAGGCGGACGCGATGATCGCTGCCGCTGACGCGGCCGGGCGGCTCCTGGCGGTGAATTTGCAGCACCGCTTCCGCCCGATCGTGGAGCGGGCGCGCACCCTGATCGACGCGGGCGAGATCGGGCCGCTCGTTCGCACGCTGTGCGTCGAGCCGACCTACCGCACCGCCGCGTACTACCGCTCCGCCGGCTGGCGCGGCACCTGGCGCGGCGAGGGCGGCGGTGTGCTGTTGAACCAGGCGCCGCATCCGCTCGATCTGCTCTGCTGGCTGGCCGGGATGCCGGCGCGCGTCTGGGGCTGGGCGCGTACGCGCGCGCACACGATCGAATGCGAAGATACCGCCCAGGCGCTGCTCGAATACCCCAACGGCGCGCCCGGCTACGTCTATTTCAGCACCGCCGAGCCCGGCGAGCTTGGGCGGCTCGAGATCGTCGGCGAGCGGGGGGCCCTGGTGATCGCCGGGGACGACCTGACCACGCTGCGCTACATGCCCTCGCTGCGGGAGCATCTGGCGCGCTGCCCGGAGTTGTGGGACGTTCCGGACGCGACAATCAGCGCGCAAACCGTCTCCGGCGACGGCGGCGGGCATCTGGCGGTGCATCGCGACCTGGCGGAGGCGATCGCCAAAGGTCGCCCGCCGCGCGCGGACGGGTGCGAGGCCCGCAAGTCGCTCGAACTGGCGAACGCGATCATCCTCTCCAGCCATCTGGAGCGGCCGGTCGATCTGCCGCTCGACCGCGCCGCGTACGGAGCGCTTCTGGCGCGGTTACGGGGCGGCGTATGACGCTGCGCTTCGGCATCGTCGGCGCCGGGATGGTGGCGCGCTACCACGCCGACGCGATCGCGCGCACCCCTGGCGCGCGGCTGGAGGCCGTTTGTCGCGGCAGCCCCGGACGCGAGGCCGAGACCTCTGCACTGTTCGGTGTGCCGTGCGAACCGGATGTCGCCGCGCTCCTGGCCCGGCGCGACATCGATGCGGTCTGTATCTGCACGCCAAGCGGGCTGCACGCCGCCCAGACGATCGCAGCGGCGCAGGCCGGCAAGCACGTGCTGGTCGAAAAGCCGATGGCGCTCTCGCTGGCCGACGCCGATGCGATGATCGACGCCTGCGCGCGAGCCGGCGTGCGGCTTGGCGTCGCATTGCAGCGCCGCGCCGACCCGACATTCCAGGCGGTACGCGCGGCGGTCGCCGCCGGCGCGCTGGGGGACCTGACGCTCGGCACGGTCAGCGTGCCGTACTTCCGCCCGCAGCGCTATTACGACAGCGCGGCGTGGCGCGGCACCTGGGCGCTGGACGGCGGTGGCGCGTTGATGAACCAGGGCATCCACCTGCTGGATCTGTTGCTCTGGTTCATGGGCGATGTGGCGGAGGTCCAGGCCCGCGCCGCCACGCTAGCCCGCGCCATCGAGGTGGAAGATTGCATCGCCGCGGCACTACGCTTCGCCAGCGGCGCGCTCGGCAGCGTCGTGGCGACGACTGTAGCGGCGCCCGGTTTCCCGCACCGTGTCGAGGTTTACGGCACAGCTGGCGGCATCCAGATCGAAGGCGAGCGGATCGCGCGCTGGGCCGTCGAGGGAGTCGCACCGCCGCCGGACACGGCGGGGCCGGTCGGGGCGGGGGCGGGGGCCAGCCCCACCGGCATCGGCGCCGAAGGACACGCCCGGCTGCTGGCCGACTTCGCCGCCGCCGTGCGCCAGGATCGCCCGCCGCTGGTGCCCGGCGCAGAAGGCCGCCGCTCGCTGGCGCTGGCGCTGACGATCTACCGGGCGGCCTTCGGCTCGGCGGCGACCAGCCCGCCCCGCCCGCCGCAGCCGGGACAGCCGGCGGACTGATGGACGATACTGGCCGAATCGAGCGTGTCGGCAGACCGAATGCCCCCGTGGTCGAATTGGACGCATTCGTTGTCATTGATGATCTGTAAAGCCAGGCCGGTTTGAAAGAGGTGAGACGCACCCATGCTCGTTCCGCATCTGAGCGCCTTTGGCGACGAGATCGACCCCGATCTCACGACACAGCTCGCCCTGCTCGAATCCGAGGGGATTCGCGCCCTCGAGCTGCGCGCCGCCTGGGGCGTCAACGTCGTTGAGCTGGACGCCGCGCAGCTTCGCCGGGCGCGCGACGAGCTGCGGGCGCGCGGCTTCGCTGTGTCGGCGATCGCCAGCCCAGTCGGCAAGTCGGGGCTGGAGCAGCCGCCGGCCTACGAAGCGGCGCGGCTCGACCGGGCGATCGCCGCGGCGGAGGCGCTCGATTGCCGGTTGATCCGCGTGTTCTCTTTTTATGTCAACAGTACCGCACCTGACGCGGCGCGCGGGGCGGTGCTGGAGCGCATGGCGGCGCTGGCGGCGCGCGCCGAACGAGCCGGGGTGCTGCTGGTGCACGAGAACGAGCGCGGCATCTACGGCGAGACGCCGGAGCGCTGCCGCGACCTGCTGAACGGCGTCGGCTCGCTGGCGCTGCGCCAGGCGTTCGACCCGGCGAACTTCGTGCAGGCCGGGGTGCGCCCACTGGCCCGGGCGTGGCCGCTGCTGGCCGCGGACGTGGCGCACGTCCACATCAAGGACGCCCGCCTGGCGGACGGCGCGGTCGTGCCGGCGGGCGAGGGCGACGGCGAGATCGGCGGGCTGCTGGCCGCGCTCGCCGCCCGCGGCTACCAGGGCTATCTCACGCTGGAGCCGCACCTGGCCGTCGCCGGGCCGGCCGGCGGCTTCAGCGGCGCGGAGGGCATGCGGCAGGCCGTGCGCGCGCTGCGCCACCTGCTCGATGCCTGACGGCCGCCAGGCACGGCCTGCGCACCACGCTCGCAATCAGCAATCGGCAATCGCAACCCCGAGGTGCGGCAATGAACTACGCGGTCTGCACGGTAAGCACGCCGGAGTGGACGCCGGAGGAGGCGGTCGCGGCGCTGCGCGACCTGGGCTTCGACGGCATCGAGTGGCGTGTAGCCGACCAGCCGCCAGGCGACGGCGCGCCGGGCTTCTGGGCCGGCAACCGCTGCACCTGGCCGTTCGTGACGTTCGAGGCCGACGCGCCCCGCATCCGGGCGCTCACCGAGGCCGCCGGCCTGGCCATGCCAAGCATCGGCACGTACGCCCGCTGCGACCGGCCGGCCGAGGTCGAGCGGGCCATGCGCGCCGCGGCGGTGCTGGGCGCGCCGCAGCTACGTGTGATCCTGCCGCCGTACGAACCGGACGGCAGCTTCCTGGCGCATCGCGCGCGGGCGCGGGAAGGGTTCCGCGCGGCAGCGGCGCTGGCGGCGCGCTACGGCGTGCGGGCGCTGCTGGAGATCCACTACGGCAGCCTGGCGCCGAGCGCGAGCGCCGCCGCCGCGCTGCTTGACGGCCTCGATCCGCGACATGTCGGCGTGATCCACGACGCGGGCAACATGGTCTTCGAGGAATTCGAGGAGTACCGTCTCGGCCTGGAAACACTCGGCCCGCTCCTGGCCCACGTGCACCTGAAGAGCGCCGCCTGGCGGCCCGCCGGCCGCCGACCAGACGGCAGCCTCGCCTGGGAGGCGAATTGGGCCCCGCTACGCGGCGGCATGGTGGACGTACCGGCGCTGTTTGCCGCGCTCCGCGCCGTCGGCTACGACGGGTGGGTTTCGTTTGAAGATTTTTCGGCGGAGCAGCCGCTGCGCGAGCACCTGCGCGACAACCTGGCCTACGCGCGCGGCGCGGAGCGGGCCGCCGCCCTACCACAGGCGGGTTGAGCCGGCGCCGCGCGCCGTACATTCCTTTCATCTATCACTCACAATCCGCTCATCAGTCGCTCATGATGCTCCCCGGCACGCGGAGCCAGTTTCCCCAAATCCCGCCGACGTGAATAGAAGAGAGCCTGGAAGGGCTTCGCCCCTCCAAACCTCCAAGATTCCTCATACTCCACCGCGCGGCCGGGTCTGGGAGCAGGCGGCCCCCGCCGCCCCCGCTGGGGGCTTTTCAGACAGCCGCGGAGATGTGCATACATCTCCGCCGGAGAAAAATTCCCCCTTGACAATCGGCTCTTGCTGTGGTATTTGTGACCGCATTCCGATTGAGTTATGAGCGATTGGTGAGCGAATGCGACCTCGCGCCGCCGTCCCATCTTTCGAGCGCCAGGAACAGATCCTCCGCTACGTCGAGCAGCGCCAGCGCGTCTCACTTGCCGCGATCTGCGCCGAGTTCGGCGTCAGCCCGGCGACGGCCCGGCGCGACCTCGACGCGCTCGCCGGACGCGGCGCGGTACAGCGCATCCACGGCGGGGCGCTGGCCGTGCGCCAGGCCCCGCCCGAACTGCCAGCGCTCCAGCGCGCCGGGGAGCAGGCGGCCGCCAAGGAACGGATCGGCGCGGCTGCGGCAGCGCTGATCGAGAGCGGCGAGACGGTCTTTATCAGCAGCGGGACGACGGCGCTGGCGGTGGCGCGGCACCTCCGCGACCGCCAGGCGCTCACGGTCGTCACCAACTCGCTGCTGGCGGCCAACACGCTCGCCGACGCGCCGGGGATCACCCTGGTGACCCTGGGTGGCGTGCTGCGCCGCAGCGAGATGTCGTTCATCGGGCACCTCACCGAGCAGGCGCTGTCCGAGATTCGCGTCGACAAGATCATCCTCGGCATCCGGGCGATCGATATCGCGCATGGCCTGACCAACGACTTCTCGGCGGAAACGCGCACCGACCGCGAGATTCTGAAGTTGGGGCGCGAGCTGATCATCGTCGCCGACCATACCAAGTGCGGGCGGGTGGCCGCCGCGTACGTGGCGCCGCTGTCCGCCATCCATACGCTGGTGACCGACAGCGGGACGCCGCCCGAGTTCACCAGCCAGTTGGAAGCGCGCGGCGTGCGAGTCATCGTGGCGTGAGGCACGGCGGCGCTCTTGTGCCATCAAAACACCAGGACACGATGGCTTTGTCATCGTGCTGCGCGCACCCTGCGCAGCACCCGAGGCGATCAAGCCCGACACAACGTGAGGAGTCGCAATGACACCCGGCCAACATACCCGCCGTGAGATCATGAGCCAGCCGGAGGTCTGGGCCGCGTCGCTCGATCGGCTGGCGGCGCAGGCGGACGACCTGCGCGCGCTGTTCCGCGATGGCAGCTACGCGCGCCTCCTGTTTGTCGGCTGCGGCTCGATGTACTACCTGCCGCTCGCCGCCGCCGCGCTGGCGCGGGAGTTGGGGCTGCCCGCCGATGCGCTCCCTGCCTCGGAGCTCTGGCTCGGGCCGGAGGCAGCGCTCGCCGGGCGCGGGCGCACGCTGCTGGTGGCGGTGAGCCGCTCCGGCGAGACGACCGAGACGCTACGGGCCTGCGAGGCGTTTCGCGCCCACGGCGGCGGCGAGATCCTGACGCTCTCCTGCTACCCCGGGCGGCCGCTCACCACACTTGGCGCGCTCAACCTGGTGTTCCCGGCGGCGCAGGAGACGAGCATGGCCCAAACGCGCGCCTTCTCCACGATCTATCTGACGGCGCTGGCGGCGCTGGCGCTGTGGGCCGGGCGCGACGACCTGTTCGACGAACTTGGCCGCCTGCCGGACATCTGCCGCCGGCTGCTCGAAGCGGCGCACGCGCCGACACGCGCACTGGGCGGCGACCCGTCGCTCGACCGCTTTTACTTCCTGGGCAGCGGGCCGCGCTACGGCCTGGCGTGCGAACTGAGCCTGAAGCTGAAGGAGATGTCGGTCAGCCACAGCGAGCCGTTCCACACGCTGGAGTTCCGCCACGGCCCGCGGGCGATGGCCGGCCCCGGCGCGCTGATCGTCGGCCTGCTGGCCGAGTCGCGCCGCCGGCACGAGGCGCCGGTGCTGGCCGAGATGCGGGCGCAGGGCGCGCGGACGCTCACGCTCGGCGAGGGCGAGGCCGACATCGCCTTGGCGTCGGGGCTGAGCGAGGCGGCGCAGAGCGTTCTGTTGCTGCCGCCGGGCCAGTTGCTCGCGCTGGCGCGGGCGCTGCACAACGGCTGCGACCCGGACGCGCCGGCGAATTTGCAGGCGGTCGTTGTGCTGGATGGGTGACGAGGTGCGCGAGGGGCGATCGCAGTGGATGATGGCCGCTTGTCTCGATGATGTGGGCGCTGCAATAGCAATCCTACGTGACGTGAAAGGATGACCGCACCCATGGCTGAGAAACTGGTTCTGATCGGCGCGGGGAGCGCCATGTTTACCCGTGGCCTGCTGGCCGATCTGATCCGCGCCGGCGCCGCCGCCGAGCTGGCGCTGGTGGACATCGACCCGCAGGCGCTGGAGACGGCCACGCGCCTGGCCGAAAAGATGATCGCGGCACGGCGGGCGCCGATCACGCTCTCGGCGACGCTCGACCGGCGCGAGGCGCTGCCGGGCGCGACCGCCGTGATCTGCACGATTGGCGTGGGCGGGCGGCGCGCCTGGGAGTAGGACGTGCTGATCTCCCGCAAGTACGGAATTTTCGCGCCGGTGGGCGACACGGTCGGGCCGGGCGGCACGTCGCGCGCCCTGCGCATGATCCCGGCGATGGTCGCGATCGCGCAGGACGTGCTCGATCTGGCCCCGGATGCGCTGTTCTTCAACTACGGCAACCCGATGGCCCCCGTCTGCCGCGCCATCCGCAAGGCGACCGGCGCGCCGGTCGTCGGGCTGTGCCACGGCGTCGGCTCGGTCGGCGTCTATCTAGCGGCGGCGCTCGGCGTCCCGGCGGAGTCGCTGCAGTACACCGCCGTCGGCATCAACCATCTGACCTGGTTCCTCAGCGTGCGGGTGAACGGGCAGGACGCCATGCCCCGGCTGCGCGCGATCGCGGCGCGCGAGGCGCAGCGCCCGCCGCAGGCCCACGAGTTCGGGCAGGAGGGGGCGCATGGGCCGGACGCGATCGCGCCGAATCCGTTCTCCTGGCAGCTCTTCCAGCTATTCGGCGCGTTCCCGGCCCCGCTCGACCGCCACGTCACCCAGTTCTTCCCGCAGTTCTTCCGCGAGGGGCGCTACTTCGGCACGACGCTCGGCGTCGATCCAGCGGCCTTCAGCTTCGAGGGGACCATCCGCTTCGGCGACGCGATCTATGCCGAGATGCAGCGCGACGCGCTCGCGCCCGGGCCGTTGCCGCCGGATTATTTCGACCGACTGAGCGGCGAGCATGAGCAGGTGCTCGACATCATCGACTCCATCCGCAACGATGCCGGACGGGTCTACTCGGCGAACCTGCAGAACACCGGCCAGGTGCCAAACCTGCCAGTCGGCGCGATCGTCGAGGGCCCGGCGGTCGCCGACGGCGAGGGGCTGCGGGCGATCGCCCAGCCGCCGCTGCCTGCCGCGGTCGCCGGGACGCTGGCAACCCGCTACCAGTGGGTGGAGACGGTGGTCGAGGCGGCGCTCGAAGGGAGCCGCGACAAGTTCATCCAGGCGCTTGTGCTCGACGGCGCGGTCCATTCGCTCGACCAGGCCGCAGCGCTGGGGGACGAGTTGCTGCGGGCGCAGGCGCCGTATCTGCCCCGGATGGGGCGATAACCCGCAACCGCGCTCACGCGTGATACCACGTGCGTCGTTCGTATCGGCGCGTTCCGCGCGCGACGAACGACGCACGTCACGGCGCCCACACCACATCTGAACACACGCCTATCCTACCGCTCCGCCGGCGTGTCGCGCGTGTCGATGCCGAGCAGGCGGTAGAGCGGCGAGAACGCTGCGGCCGCGGTGACGACCAGCACAAGGCCGGCGATCACCGCCAGAATCGCCCAGGGGCCGCGGAGCATGAACATACCGGCGAAGAACAGCAAGCAGCCCAGGAACAGCCGGATGTCGCGGTCCCATGTCCCAAGGTTTGTACGCATGGTGTTCGCCCTTCAGCCGCAGTCTGAAACAGGGTGGAGCGGCCTGCGGCCCCGCTCTTCTGCCGGGAGCGTTTCGGGCAGCTTCTCAGGCCTGACATAGCCCCGGCTCATCGGGCGAATGATAGCGACCGCCGCCCGCTGGTTGCGTAGCGAAGCGCCAACCCTGCGTGGTGCCCCGGCAACCGCCCCTACCGCGCCGCCACGAAGGCCTCGGCCGCCGCCGCGAGCGTCCGGTCGATGATCGGGTCGTCGTGCGCCAGGGAGACGAATGCCGCCTCGAACTGCGACGGCGCCAGATACACGCCGCGCGCCAGCATGGCGTGGAAGAAGCGGGCGTACCGGGCGGTGTCGGCGCGTTTGGCGCTGGCGTAGTCAGTCACCGGCGCCTCGGCGAAGAAGCAGCCCCACATGCTGCCGGCGCTCCCGGCCTGGAGCGGCACGCCGGCCTCGCACGCCGCTGCGGCGAACCCGGCGACCAGCCGCTGCGTGGCGCGCTCCAGCCGCTCGAACGCGCCCGGCGCGCTGATCGCCCGCAGCGTGACGATCCCCGCCGCCATCGCCAGCGGGTTGCCGGAGAGCGTGCCGGCCTGGTACATCGGCCCGGCGGGCGCGACCAGCTCCATCAACTCGCGCCGCCCGCCATAAGCCGCCGCTGGCAGCCCGCCGCCGATCACCTTGCCCAGGCAGGTGATGTCGGGCATCACCCCATAGCGTGCCTGCGCCCCGCCGGGAGCCACGCGGAAGCCGGTCATCACCTCATCGAACACCAGCAGCGCGCCATGGTCGTCGCACAGCCGGCGCAGCCCTTCCAGAAAGCCGGGCTGCGGTGGCACGAAGCCCATGTTCCCCACCACCGGCTCCAGCGCGATCGCCGCGACCTGCCCCTCGTTGCGCCGCAGCAGCGTCTCGACCGCGTCCAGGTCGTTGAACGGTGCGGTGAGCGTGCTCGCCGCGACCGCCGCCGGCACGCCGGGGCTATCCGGCAGGCCGAGCGTCGCGACGCCGGAGCCGGCCTGGACGAGCAGGCCGTCGTAGTGGCCGTGGTAGCAGCCGGCGAACTTGATGATTTTGTCGCGCCCGGTGGCGGCGCGCGCCAGCCGCAGCGCGCTCATCGCCGCCTCGGTGCCGGACGACACGAAGCGCACCATCTCGACCGAGGGCACCATCTCGATCACCAGCCGGGCCAGTTCGCTCTCCAGCTCAGTTGGCGCGCCGAAACTGGCGCCGCGGGCCGCCTGCGCGGCGATGGCGGCGGCCACGTCCGGATGGGCGTGGCCCAGGATCAGCGGCCCCCAGGAGAGCACATAATCGATGTAGCGGTTGCCGTCCACGTCGTACAGGTAGGCGCCCTCGCCGCGGGCGATGAAGCGCGGCACGCCGCCGACGGCGCGGAAGGCGCGCACCGGGCTGTTCACCCCGCCGGGGATGAGGCGCTGCGCCTCGGCGAACAACTCGGCGGAACGGGATGTGTTCATGGGTTCGGTCTCCTGGTGATTGGGGTTGACACACATCAGCGGGGGTGCAGCCACGCGATCACCTCTTCGGGATGCTGATCCGGCGGGAAGACCGGGTAGAACACGTGCTCGATGCGCCCATCGCGGATGATCAGCGTCAGGCGCTTGATCAACGTCATCGCGGCGAACTCAAACGTGGGCAATCGCAGCGCGTGCGCAAACGCCAGATTCGCATCGCTCAGCAGTTCGAATGGCAGATGCAGCCGGGCGGCCGCCTCCTGTTGGTAGGCGGTATCCTGGGTGCTGAGACCATACACGCGCGCACCGAGTGCCCGGAGTTCCTGGTAGTGGTCGCGAAACGCGCACGCCTCCGGGGTACATCCCCTTGCGCCCGGGATCGCATCCCACTCCGGCGGGATCGACGCACCGGGCTCGCCCGTGCGCGGGTAGCAGAACACCACAGTTCTGCCGGGCAGGCTTGCCAGGTCCACCGCCCCACCGGCGGTCGAGGCCAGCGGGATGGGAGGGAGTCGCAGCCCAGGCAGGTGGTCGCACGCGCCATCGTCGACCGGTACCGGCAGGTCGGGGGGCAACACCGGGCGCTGATCGCCATGAGACATAGCTTTGCTCCTCTACGCGCGTGAGCCCCTCGCGATCACGCCTGGCCGTCTTGAGCAAGCCAGCGCGCAGCCTCTTTGGCATAGTAGCTGATGATCATGTCGGCGCCGGCGCGGCGGATAGCCGTCAGGCTTTCCAGCGCGGCGCGTCGCTCGTCGAGCCAGACGTTCTGCGCGGCGGCCTTGAGCATGGCGTATTCGCCGCTCACCTGGTAGGCGGCCAGCGGCAGATCGTAGCGCGCCCGCGCGGCAGCGATGATGTCGAGATATGGGCCGGCCGGCTTGACCATCAGCAGATCCGCCCCTTCCGCCGCGTCGAGCGCGATCTCGCGGAGCGCCTCGCGGCCGTTGGCCGGGTCCATCTGATAGGCGCGCCGGTCGCCGAAGCGCGGCGCGCTCTCCGCCGCCTCGCGGAACGGGCCATAGAACGCCGAGGCGAATTTGGCGGCGTACGCCAGGATGGGCACATGGCTCAACCCGGCGGCGTCCAGCCCGGCGCGGATCGCGGCGACCTGTCCGTCCATCATGGCGCTCGGCGCGACGATGTCCGCGCCGGCCTCGGCGTAGGCCACGGCGGCGCGGGCCAGCAGGTCGAGCGTCGGGTCGTTGAGCACATCGCCGGCGCCCGGCTCCGGGGCGAGCAGGCCGCAGTGCCCGTGGTCGGTGTATTCGCACAGGCAGACATCGGCGATCACCAGCAAATCCGGGGCACGCGCCTTGATCATCCGCGTCGCCGCGGGGACCGGCCCGGCCGGGTCCCACGCGCCGGAGCCCTGGGCGTCTTTGCGATCCGGGATGCCGAACAGCAGCACCGCCGGGACTCCGAGCTCCGCTAAGTCGTCGATCTCGCGCTCCAGCCGGTCGACCGAGCGCTGGGCGTGGCCGGGCATCGATCCGATCGGCCGCTCGATCCCGCGCCCGGCCGCGACAAACAGCGGCGCGATCAGGTCATCGACGGCGAGCGCCGTTTCGCGCACGATACGGCGCAACGCGGGTGTGCGCCGCAGGCGGCGGGGGCGTTGAATAAGTGCCACGGAAAGCCTCCTGGCTATAGGTCAGAACGGCGACCGACAGATGCTCGTCGTACCTCTTTTGAAGGCGTTCCACGATAGCAGAGCTTGCGTTCGTCAATCATCCACCGTCCTCTATTGTCCGTCTCCGATCCTCTGTTCTTCGTCCGCTCTCTTCCCATCATCTGTCTCCCGCCCTTTGGCCAACTCCTCCGCGACCGCCCGCACCATCGCCGCCTGCGAGTCGCGGGCAAACCGGTGCTGCATCAGCCGGACGATCGGAAAGCCCGCCCATACCAGCGGGTGCGCCGGGCGCGAGAAGGCCAGAATGTCGTACCAGACGTCGCCCGACACGCAGTCCCACTCGACCAGGAAGCGCTCCTCGCCGCGCTCGATATGATCGGGCAGCGTGCCGTAGGCGAAGCCGAACCGCCGCACCGGGCCATCCTCGTCGATCAGGTAAACCACGCGACAGGCGTTGAGCGAGCACATTCCGGGCAAGCGCGCCAGCACACCGACGGTCGCGCCCTCCGCCAGCGGCACGTCCGGCCAGCAGAGGCGCACCCAGCCCTGCGGAACTTGCCGCCAGCCGCGGAGCGCCGACCGCGCCGCCGCGAACGTCGCTGCGCCGCCGCCGAGCCGCCGCCGGGTGTGATCCACGGTGAAGCCGGGCGGTGCAGGGCCGCGCGTCATCCCCGCCGGGGCGTAGCTCAGCGGCAGGCGGGCCTGCGCCAGCAGCGCGTTGCGGATTTGTTCGTCGGTTGGCTCGCTGAGGAGAAACATGGCGACAAGCCAGAAGTTAGACGCCGGAAGCCAAGAGACGGGGGCGGAGGCCAGGGGTCAGACCCAGACGCCAGACGATGTGCTCGTTCTGAGCGTCTGACCGTCTGGCTGTCTTAAGTGAACACCCCGGACTCACCCCGTTGAACTCCCCCTAAACACGTCGCACAGCGCGGCAGCCACGCCCGCGGCGGTGGACTCGCGCGCCTCGGCGGTCACACGCAGGCCCGCGCGGCGGGCAGTCGCGGCGGTCACCGGGCCGATGCAGATGATCGCCGTCCGGTTCAGGCAGGCGAGCGCCTCCTCCGGCTCCATGCCGGTCGCCGGCAGGCCGTCCAGCAGGTAGCGCACCGCCGAGGAGCTGGCAAATGTCACGGCATCGACCGCGCCGGCCCGCAGCAGTGGCGCCAGCAGCGCCGCGCCGTCGCCGGGGATTGTGCGGTAGGCGACCAGATCGTCCACCTGCGCGCCGCGCGCCCGCAGCTCCTCGACCAGGGTCTCGCGGGCGATGTCGGCACGGGGCAGCAGGATGCGCCGGCCCGCCACGTCGCCGATCTCGGCCAGGATCGCCTCGGCGACAAACGCCGACGGGACGAAGTCCACGGCGATGCCACGCTCGGCCAGCGCCGCCGCCGTCGCCGGGCCGACCGCGCCGACCCGCACGCCACGCAGCGCCGCCACCGGCACGCCGCGCGCCGCCATCCGGTCGCACAGCGCCCGCGCGCCGTTCGCGCTGGTGACGATCAGCCAGTCGTAGCGCCCCAGCCGGCTGATGGCGGCATCGAGCGGGCCGGTGTCCTCCGGCGGCGCGATGGCGATCGCCGGACAGATCACCGGCTCCGCCCCCAGCGCACGCAACCGTTCCGCCAGATCGCCGGCCTGCTCGCGGGCGCGCGTGATCGCGATGGTTTTACCGTCGAGCGGGAGCGGCATGGCAGCGCGAAGATTGACGAACGACGAACGGCGGCGGACAAAGGTAGGCGATACGACGACGAAGGACGACGGACCGCGGACAAACGTTTGCCACATCTAAAGACGTTTCCGACCTGCACAGCCTGCGTTCGCCCCGTCCGCCGTCCCTCACCCACCACCATCCTCTTCCAACAACGCCGCCCCACCGGCGTCGAGCAGCTCCTCCGCCAGGGCCGCGCCGAGCGCCGCCGGAGCGTCCGTCGGGCCGCGGCGGACGCCACGCACCAGCCGGCCGTCCGCCGCGCCGATCAGCCCCTCGACCAGCAGGTCGCCGCCGTCGATCCGGGCGTAGGCCGCAAGCGGCGCATGGCAGCCCCCGCCGATCCGCGCCAGGAAGCCGCGCTCCGCCAGAGCCGCCGTCCGCGCGGCCGCGTCGTCGAGCGGCGCGAGCAGCGCCGCGGTCGCCGTATCGTCGGCGCGGCACTCGATCGCCAGGATGCCCTGGGTGGCTGCCGGGAGCATCCGCGCCGGGGCGAGCAGCTCCGTCACCACATCGCCCAGGCCGAGCCGGGCGAGCCCGGCCGCCGCGAGCACGATCGCGTCATAGCCGCCCTCGCGCAACTTGCGCAGGCGCGTGTCCACGTTGCCGCGCAGGGTTTCGACGCGCAGGTCGGGGCGGAGCGCCCGGATCTGGCAGGCCCGTCGCAGGCTGCTGGTGCCGATCACCGCACCGGGCGGCAGGTCATCCAGCCGCCGTCCTCCGGCGCTGACCAGCGCGTCGCGCGGGTCGTCGCGCGGTGGAAAGGCGGCGAGCGCCATATCCGGCGGCAGGTCGGACGGCAAATCTTTGGCGCTGTGGACAGCCAGATCGATCACGCCGTCGCGCAGCGCCTGCTCGATCTCAGCGACGAACAAGCCCTTGCCGCCGACGGCACTCAGCGGCCGGTCGAGGATCAGGTCGCCCCTGGTGGTGATCAGCTCGACCTCGACCCGCAGCCCGGGATGGGCGGCTTCCAGGGCGGCGCGCACCAGCGCCGTCTGCGCCAGGGCGAGCTGGCTGCGCCGAGTGCCGATCACGACCGGCCGGCCAACGCCCCCGGACCACGGACCACCGGCGACGGCTGGCGCGCACTCCTCCGCTGCCATGCGGGGCACAGCAGGATCGGTCAAACGTCGGTGGTGCGTTCTCACGATTGTTCTCTCTGGTCGCTGCAGCCGTACGCTGGGTGCCTGTCGGGCGGACAGCGGACCGTCGTGCGTCGATCGTCCTTACGCCATTACGGACCTCGTTGCTCATCGACCGCCCGCATCACCACCGCCCGCACCACGTCGACAAACTCCGGGTCGGCGTTCGGCATGCGGATGCGCTGGAGCGCCACGCCAAGCTCGTGGGCCTTGGCCTGGGCCTCGGTGTCGATGTCCCACAGCACCTCCAAATGCTCGGCGACGAAGCCGAACGGCGCGCTGATGACCGCCCGCACCCCTTCGGCGTGCAGCGCCTCCAGCGCGTCGAGGATATCCGGCCCCAGCCACGGCTCGCCGGTCATCCCGGCGCTCTGGTAGCAGAAGCGCCAGTCGCGCAGGCCAAGCAGCTCAGCGATGCCGGCGGCGCTCTCGTGCAGCTCGCGCGGGTACGGGTCGCCCGCCGCGACGATCTTCTCCGGCAGGCTGTGCGCGCTGAAGAGCACCAGCGCGTCGTCGCGCAGCGCGGGCGGGAGCTGCGCCCGGGCGTCCCGGATGCGGTCGGCGATCAGCCGGCGGAAGCCCGGCTCCTCGTGCCAGCTTTCGACGAATGTCACCTGAAGATCGGCATCCGACAGTTGCGCAAGCGCCTGGTTGATGTACTTACGATACCCTTCGAGACTGTAGCGCGAGTAGTGCGGCGCGAGCGCCACCGCGACCGCCTCGCGGATGCCGTCGGCGGCCATCTGCCCGACCGCCGCGGCGATGAACGGATGCCAGTGCTTCATCCCCAGGTAGACGCGGTAGCTGCCGGGCGATTCGGCCTCCAGGCGCGCCTGAAGCTGCGCGGCGACACTGCGGCTCAGGTCCAGCAGCGGAGTCCGCCCCCCAACCCGCCGGTAGCGCTCGCGCAGGTCGGCCAGGGCCTCCGGCGCGGGCGCGCGCCCACCGCGGATGTGGGTGTAGTACGGCTCGACATCGTCCAGCGTCTCGGGCGTGCCGTAGGCCATCAGCAAGACGCCCGTCGGGGGTGTGGGGGTGCTCATAGTTCACCTGTTGATCTGACACGGTGACCGGGTGAGACAGCCGATGCCGGGCTGTGGATCATCGTGTCATCGTGTCACGTACTCATCGCTCACCGAAAAGGCATGGACGAACTCCACCAGTCGGGCGACACTCTCGACTGGCGTTTCGGTCAGGATGCCGTGGCCCAGGTTGAAGATGTGCCCCGGGCGCCCGGCGGCGCGGCGCAGCACATCCGCGGCGCGGCGCTCCAGCTCCGGCCAGGGGGCGAAGAGCGCTGCCGGGTCGAGATTGCCCTGCACGGCGACCTGCGGGCCGAGCTGCGCCCAGGCATCGTCTAGCCGCACCCCCCAGTCCAGCCCGATCACGTCCGCGCCGGTCGCGCGCAGCAGCGGCAGCATCCCGGCGGTGTCGGTGGCGAAGTAGATCAGCGGGGGGGAACCGAGAATCGTGCCCCGAGCGCCGGATGGATGGTCCGGGGTCTCGGTGCCTGGTGCTTGGGTCGTGATCGCAGCGATCACCGCCTGCACATACGGCAGCACGTAGGCTTCGTAGTCGTCCGGGGCGAGCACGCCGGCCCACGAGTCGAAGAGCTGGATGGCATCCGCGCCGGCGGCCACCTGCGCGCGGCAGTAGTCGCCGACCAGGCGCACGAGCTTGCCCATCAGGGCGCGCCAGGCCTCCGGCTCGCGGTACATCAGCAGCTTGGCGCGGCGGAAGTCCTTCGAGCCGCCGCCCTCGATCGCGTAGCAGGCGAGCGTGAACGGCGCCCCGCTGAAGCCGATCAGCGGCAGGCGCCCACCGAGCGCTTGCCGCACCAGGCGGATGGCCGCCAGCGTGTAGCCCGAGTTCTCCTCGGGGTCCGGCAGGCGCAGCGCATCGATGTCGGCGGGGGAGCGCAGCGGGTTATGGATGACCGGCCCCTCGCCCTGCTCATAGGACAGGCGCAGGCCCATGCCCTCCAGCGGCGGCAGGATATCGGCGTAGATGATCGCCGCATCCACCGCGAAGGCGTGGACCGGCTGGAGCGTGACCTCGGCGGCCAACTCCGGCGTCTTGACCATCTCGAGAAAGCCGTAGCGCTCGCGCAGCGCCCGGTACTCGGGCATGTAACGCCCGGCCTGCCGCATGAACCACACCGGTGTGCAGTCGGTCGGCGCGCGGCGGCAGGCGTTGAGGAAGCGGTCGTTAGCGGTCACGTATGACCCTCGGTGCTGCTGACATGATGACACGAGGCGTGCCCATCAAGATCAGCTGGTCATCTGGCCATCCTGTCATCGTGTCATCCGATCAGGGCCAGCGCCTCGCGCAGCGGCCGATGGACGCCGGTGATGATCGGCGTGTCGCGCAGGGTGTAGCGGCGGGCTTCGGTGGCGCGCAGCGCGACGACCAGGTCGCTGAAGCGGGGCAGGTCCTCGGTCTCGTAGGCGACGACGAACTCCTGGTCGTCCAGGCCAGTGGTGTAGAGCAAGACCTGGCGGATATCGGCGTACTCATGCCCGATGCGCATGTGCTCGTTCATCATCCCCTGCCGGGCGTCCTTGCTCATCAGGAACCACTCGGTCGTCTTGCTGAACGGATAGACGATCAGATACGTCTGCCGGTCGTCCAGATCGACCGCCTGTTCCTGAGTTGTCGGGCGGCGGGTGTAGCTGGATGGGCGGGTGAAGCCGTAGAGCTGGTGGGAAATCTGGCTGTAGACACCAAGGCCGCTGTTGAGCAGCCGGCTGGTCATCTCCTGCATAGCCAGCGGATCCGTGCCGCGCCGCCAGAGCAGGAGATCGGCGTCGGCCTTGAAGCCGATCGTGCTGTAGGCCCAGGTGGTGATGCCAGGGGCGGCCTCCTCGATGGCCCGCGCGAACGCCTCGCGCCCCTCGGCGCGCGCGCCGTGCGTGAGGCGCCGCCACGCCGGATCGATGTGGAAGGCGGTGAATTGGACGAACAACCGCCGGCCCGTGGTTTCATGCTCGGTCATGGCTGTGCTCCGGGTATCTGATGATAGACGGTGGACGATGGACGAGTGATGAATGAAGAATGAACAACGAAGAAAGAACGATCGATGACTCCTGTCGCCCCGTCACCGTAGCACTCCGTCACCCTGTCATCGTGCCATCGTGTCACCGCACCGGCTAGCGCTCCAGGGCAAACAGTTCCTCCACGACCGGGGCAAGCTCGACATGGTCCGGGTCTTTCAGGGCGGTGATCGGATGATGCAACAGCTTGTTGACGAGCGCGGCGGTGAGCGAGTCGATCGCCGCGCGCTGTTCGTCGGTCAACTCCGGGCAGCGCGCGAGGGTGCGGCGCAGTTCGGCGGCGCGGATGGCTTCGGCGCGCTCGTGCAGCGCCCGGATGGTCGGGACGGCGCGCTGCGCCGCCAGCCATCCGGCGAATTTCGCCGCCTCGGCCGCGACGATCTGCTCGGCGTGGGCGGCGGCGGCGGCGCGGGCGGCCCGGTTGGCGGCAGCGGTCGCCTGCAGGTCGTCGATGTCGATCAGCGCCACACCTGGCGTCTCCCGCATCTGCGGGTCGATATCGCGCGGCACGGCCAGGTCGAGCAGCACCAGCGGCGCCGCACGCCCCTCCACGGCCGCCGCCACGGCGGCGGTGTCCAGCACGTAGCCAGGGGCGGCGGTACAACTGATCACCACATCGCTCGCCCGCAACGCCGCCGGGAGCGCCTCCATCGGCCAGGCTGCCGCGCCGTAGCGCCCGGCTAGCGCGGCGGCCCTCTCCGGCGTGCGGTTGGCCACACCGATGCTTCGCGCCCCGCGGCTGCCGATGTGCTTCAACGCCAGCTCGGCCATGCGCCCCGCGCCGATCACCAGGAAGCGCTGCTCGGACAGCGGCCCGGCGACCTGCCGCGCCCGCTCGAGCGCGACCGAGACGACCGATAGGTGGCTGTGCCCGATCGCCGTGGCGCTGCGGGCGCGTTTGCCGGCGGCCAGCGCGCTGTGCAGCATACGGTGCAGCACCGGCCCGATCGCGACGGCGGCGTGGGCCGCGGCCAGCGCCTGCTTGAGCTGCCCCAGAATCTGGTCTTCGCCAAGCACCATCGAGTCGAGCCCGGCGGCCAGCCGAAACACGTGGCGCACGGCCTCATCCCCGGCGAACGTCGCCAGGTACGGCGCGAACCGTTCCTCCGGCAGGAAGTGCCAGTCCGCCAGAAAGCGCCGCAGCGCCATCGCGCCGGCTTCGCGGTCCTCCGCCAGCCCGCCGACCTCGACACGGTTGCAGGTCGAGAGAATGTAGCCCTCGGCGGTGTAGCCGGCCAGCGTCCGCAGCGCACCGCATAACTCATCCGGACCGAAGGCCAGTCGCTCACGCAGCGCCACCGGCGCGGTCCGTTGGTGGATTCCGATGATCACTGGCTGCACAGCCCGCCCTCACGTAGTGTGACACGATGACGACATGACAGGGTGACCAGGTGACAGGGTGATGGGGGTGATACGGGTGAAGGCACCAGGCGCACGCCCCCCGTCGCTAGCCCCCAGCCGCTCGCCCCTCGTCCCTCGCTGCGTCGCTCTTCATGTCCCTGCTTCCTACCGCTCATACCCATCGATCGCGCCGAGGAGAATAGCGTCCATGAAGCGGTCCATGCGCGCGTGCAACTCGGCGGCCTGCGCCAGATCGTGCGGTTGGGCGATGCCCGGCAGCGGCAGAGTGAGCCGCGAAAACGAGCCACGGAAGAAGAGAAACGCTTCAACCGTGTCGTGCATGCTGACGCCGGCAGCCTTCGCCTCGCTGCCATAGCTCGCGCCGACAGCCCGCGCCTCCCGCAGAAAGCGTTCGTCCTCCTCGCGGCGGTTGACGTACTGGATCAGCAGGCCGAGCAACCGCTGCCCCAGGCCGCGCATCCGCTCGGCGTCGGCGCGGCTAGCGAGGCGGGCATGCCACTCCTGGCGCGCCATCGCCCGCGAGTCCAGCCCCCAGCTGCCCGCCAGCACGGCCGGCAGCTGCGCCGAGGCCTGCGGCGTCCGCTGGCCGGCCGCCAGGCGCTCCACGGCGGCGCGCTCGAAGCGCCGATGCCCGCCGAGCGTCCGTTTTGTCGCCAGGCGGCCCGTATCGCCCCAGCGGCGCACCGTCGATGGCGCGACGCCGAGCAGCGCGCTTGCTTCCTGCAGCGAGAGCCACGCCGAATCCGACCGCTCGCTCGCGCTGCTGTCTGGCATCGTCTCGCGCTCCATGCTGCGCTCGCTCCCCCACCATACCGGACGACACCCTCCCAACGCCGGCCGCGCAATCGCGATTGCCCCCAAGGCAGCCTATGCGATTTGCGTAGGCCGGGTGCCTGCCGCCAGCCGCCCGACCAGCGCAAGCGCGCGGGCCGCGGCCTCCTGCCCCTGTCGCACGCAGTCGGGGATGCCAACCCCACCGTAGGCTGCGCCGCAGAGCGTCAGGCCCTCGGGCGCAAGCCGCTCGATCCGCGCCACCCGGTCGAGATGGCCGACATCGTACTGCGGATTGCCGTTCTCCCAGCGGTGCACCCGCGACAGCACCGGCGCGGCGGCGATGCCGAAAATGGCACGCAACTCAGCGCGGGCCAGCGCGAGCAGCCGCTCGTCGTCCAGCGCCAGCGCCTCCGGGGTGCGCGCTCCGCCGACGAACACCCGCAGCAGCAGGTGGTCATCCGGCGCGCGCCCGGGGAATTTCTGCGACGTGAGCGTGATCGCGTTGATCGCCCGCCCCTCGCCGCGCGGGATGATCAGGCCGAAGCCGTCGAGCGGCTGCCCGATCTCTGCGCGCCGGTAGGCCAGCGTGACGATCCCGGTCGAGGCATAGCGGATGGCCCGCACCTCGGCGGCCAGACTGGGCGCGAACGGCGCGACCAGATCGGCGGCGGCGACGGCCGGCGTCGCCAGAATCACGGCGTCGGCCTCCAGCATCGCGCCGTCGTCGAGCCACAGCCGGTAGGGCGGGCCGCCGGCCGTCGCCGCCGCCAGCGAGACGACCCGCCGGCCCAGGAGCGTCCGCCCACCGATGCGAGCTTCCAGCGCCGCCACCAGCGTTCCTAGCCCGCCGCGCAGCGTGAGGAAGGGCGCGGCTCCGGCGGCCGGGGGCCGATGATCGACAACAGGAGGTGGAAGGCGAAAGCCGTGCTGCCGTGGACGACGCAGGAAGCGGGCATAGCCGGCATTCGCCCGTCGCCCTCCATCCTGCGCGATGCGCTGTTGTACCGCCCGCATCCCCCGGATCAGGCCGCCGTGCCGCAGCTCTAGCTCGCGGAAGCGCGGGAAGGTCGCCAGCAGGCTCTGGCGCTCGGGATCGGCGCTGTGAATACCGCCCATCAGCGGCTCGGCCAGCCGTTCCAGCGCCTCCTGTCCGAAGCGCCGCCGGATGAACGCCGCAAGCGACTCGTCGCCGCCGGGCGGGCGCGGCGGGATGACCAGATCGAGCGCCATCCGCAGCTTGCCCAGGGGCGATAGCAGCGGCGACGCCACGAACGGCCCGGCCTGCGTCGGAACGATCAGCTGCATCCCCACGGGCATCGGGCGCGGGCGTCCCCGGTGCAACACCCAGGTCGCCTGGCGCACCGTGGCGGCCTCGGTGAGCTGCGGCCCCAGCCCCAGCGCGCGGGCCAGGTCCGCCGCCCACGGCTTCTGCGCGACAAACGAGTCCGGCCCGCCCTCGACCAGAAAGGGCCCGACGCGCTCGGTCAGAATCTTGCCGCCCAGCCGTGGCGTCGCTTCGATCAGGGTGTAGCGCACCGGCACCCCGGCACGGATCGCCCGTTCCAGCGACTCGGCGGCGGCCAGCCCGGTGATCCCGCCGCCGACGATCACCACATGCGGCGCGTCGCCAGCGCGGCCAGGCACGGACAGGGTGTCAACAGCCATGAGCTTCTGAGGGCAAATCTGCGGAACCTTTCAAACCTGATGATAGTATAGGTAGAATTCACGGTCGTGTCAAGGTTCACAAAGTTTATGCATTCGCTATGCATGACGTGCCTGATCCCCGTGAGGTGTCAGGATGCAACGCTTCTCCGAGCGACTATCTGAATCGCTTCGGTGACAGGGCATCCGCGGCCGCCCGCAGCACGAGCGGTGTGGCGGGGCGAGGCCCGCCCTGCGGCGCTTTGTTAGCCCCAGCAGGCCGTCGCCCCACCCTCGCCCCCTTCTCCGCACGCTTCAGGGGCGAACAGATTTCTCTGCCCGTCCCCCTGCCGGCATACGGCGAGCGGGCAGGAGGTAAGGGCCGGCACGGTTAGCCACCCGCGCCCCTTCGTTGGCGCGCGCACGCGCCAACGAAGAGATCGTGGGAGGGCAAAGCCCCTTCAAACCTCCCCCATCGCACATCCCGTCAGTGAGGGAGGGGGGCCGCCGGCCTTCAAGTCGCCCGGACGCGCTGCGGAGCGCCTATCGTGCGTTGGCCGCGGCCGCTAGCGCCGCGGCGGGCGGAAGCCGGCGGACTCAGCGTCCGCCGCCGTGGCGAAGCAGCGCTCCGGGCCGACCGCGGCATAGTCCTGGCTCCCTGGCACATGGTAGATTTTGTCGCCCCGGCGGTTGATATTGCCCTTCACCGGGTAGCCGGGCGGGCAGCTTCGGCCCGCGCCGGGCACCCCGGCCGGGTCGGCCCCGCCGACCGGCGTGATGTTCGGCGCCGGCGTCGTCACCGCCGCACGCCGCCCGGCGCACGTCTGGGGCGACCAGAGGCTGCGGCCGGCGGCCTGGGCGGCCTGCTGCGCCGCCCGGAAGAGCGCCTGGTACTTGTAGGGTAGGTCGTACGTGTATTCGTAGGCGTACCCCTCGGCGATCATCACCTGGTTGAACAGGCGGCCATCGTCGAGCCAGACATAGCGCAGCAACCGTCCGTACTGGTCGCGGTCCGCCTGGCTGCTGTCCGCCTCGAGCGCGACGGTCCGGCCAGAAAGGAGCGCCTTGGCGTATGCCGACGCCTCCTGACCGAAGCACTCCACCGGCCGGCGCGGATCGACGCTTTCCGGGGTATTGATGCCGATCAGGCGCACGCGCTCCTCGCGGCCATCCAGCCGCACGTCGATCGTATCGCCATCGACGACACGAGTCACCCTGGCACGCGGCAGGCCCGGGGGCGGCGTTGGGTCGCCGGCGGGGCGGATCGCGGGCGCAAGGGTCGTAGCGAGGGGGGGGGTGGCCGCCGGGGGCATGGCGGTCGGCGTCCCGGCAGGGACCGATGTCGGCAGCAGGCCCGCCGGCAGGCCAGCGCAGGCAACGAACAGCACGACAGCGATCAGCGAAGCGCAAGCCAGACGGCATGTCATAGCCGTTGCGATCGTAACACCGGCACGCGCGCCCGGCCAAGCGCCGCACCGCGCGGTGAGCTACCGCGGCAAACCTTGTATAATGCCAACATCCGCACTCCATCGACCGGCCCGCAAGGCCAGGAAGAGAGGTCACCGATGACCGACGCCCACACCCGAGCAGAGTTGTTGGCCGCGCTGGAAGCCGAGCGCGCGGCGCTCGTCGCCGTGCTGGCCCGCATTGACGAGTCCCAATGGCGCGCTGCCGCCCGCGCCGACGGCTGGACGGTGCACGATATCGCCGCGCACATCGCGGACTCGACCTACGGTCTGGCGCTGCTGGCGCTCGGCGAAGCCAAGACGCTCCTGCCGCTCGACCCGGCGACCGGCTGGATGGCGCCCGATCAGAACAACGCCGAGCGCCGCGAAAAAAACGCCGACCTGCCGCGCGAAAAAGTGATGAGCCGCCTGGAAAACGCCTATGCCACCGCCCGCCGGGCTGTCGAAACCGTGCCCGACCTGGATGCGGCGGGCCCCTACGGCGATATCATCAGCAAGCGGCGCTTTCTCACCCGGATCATCGAGCATACCCGGGAGCACCGCGGCGAGATCGAGGCGGCAGGCGCGTAGGGTTGGGTTGCCATCCGCCCCTACGCGCCTGCGTCGGCTACTGGTCGAGCTTGGTCGTCTCGCCGGTCGCCGGAGCGTCCGGGCCACCCTCGCCCGGCGTGTGCTCCACAGGAACACGCTCCGTCGGTGGGCTGGCGCTCTCCCCAGGCGCACCGGACTCGAAGCGCGTGCTGAGCTGCCGCAACTGCTCGGTGATCGCCGCAATACCTTTGACGACGATCTCTTCCGCATCCTGCACGACCTTGCTCTCCTGCGCCTGCCGGAGCGCTTGCCGGCCTTTCTCGCTGGCCTCCTGCACGCGTGGGTCGGTCTGCACCTTTTCAACCGTTTTTTCGAGTTGTCCGGCGAGCTCGCGCACGCCGCTGGTCAGGTCGCGCTGCAAGCGCTGAAACTGCTCGCTCTGCAGGGCCGTGCGCAGCGTGCTGGTCAGCTCAACGCCCAACGTCCGCAGCGCGTTCAGCAGCTCCGATGCCGCTTCCTGGCCGCCGTCCGGCCGTTTCTGTTCGTCGCCCATTGGTCGTTCTCCCTTCTCGGGGCTCGCCCCCAGGATATTCCCGCGATTCGCTCTGCCGGCATACGAGCGAGATGAGTGATACGACGATTATAGCACTGCATGGTTGCCCTGGTTGACGCACCTCTCCATGGCCCGTATAATGCCGGCAGAAATGTTGACTCACAAATGCAACAACACGGAGGCAGAGCGTGGCGCGGATCTACAACAATATCACCGAACTGGTCGGCAACACGCCGCTGGTCCGGCTCAATCGCGTGAACGATACCGATGCCATCATTTTGGCGAAACTCGAGTTCTTCAACCCGGCCAGCAGCGTGAAGGACCGCATCGGCCTGGCGATGATCGAAGCCGCCGAGCGCCAGGGGAAGATCAGGCCGGGCGAGACGGTGATCGTCGAGCCGACCAGCGGCAACACCGGCATCGGGCTGGCGTTCGTCGCCGCCGCCAAGGGCTACAAGGTCATCCTGACCATGCCGGAGACGATGAGCGTCGAGCGGCGCAAGCTGCTGCGTGGCTTCGGCGCGGAGTTGGTGTTGACGCCGGGACCGGATGGAATGCGGGGTGCGATCGCGCAGGCCGAGGCGATCGCCGCCGAGCTGCCCAACGCCTGGATCCCCCAGCAGTTCAAGAATCCGGCCAACCCCGAGGTGCACCGGCGCACGACCGCCGAGGAGATCTGGAACGACACCGACGGTCAGGTGGACATCCTGGTGGCCGGTATCGGTACGGGTGGCACGATCACCGGCGTGGCCGAGGTGATCAAGCCGCGTAAGCCGTCGTTTCGCGCGATCGCGGTCGAACCGGCGGCCTCGCCAGTGCTATCCGGCGGGAAACCGGGGCCGCACAAGATCCAGGGGATCGGCGCGGGGTTCATCCCCGATGTGCTGAACACCAGCATCATCGACGAAGTGATCCAGGTCGCCAATGACGACGCCTTCGACCTGGCGCGGCGGCTGGCGAAGGAAGAGGGGCTGATGGTCGGCATCTCCTCGGGCGCGGCGGCCTGGGCAGCGCTCCAGGTCGGGCGGCGGCCCGAGAACGCCGGCAAACTGATCGTCTTCGTCGCCCCGAGCAACGGCGAGCGCTATCTGAGCACTTCGCTGTACTCGGAGGATGCCTAGCCTGAAGCGACAGGAGATGAGAGACGGGAGCAAGAGATCTTTGATCCGTGATCTCTCATCTCCAAAGAAATCTTGGAGCTACGCCCTCCAAACCTCCCCATTTCGACCCCTTCTGGCCGTCGGACGTCCGACCGTTTCGCGATTGCAGATTGCAGATTGTCTGCCCGTCTGCCCGTCTGCTCGTCTGACTGTCTGCGGTATAATCCGCCCCGTGCAGTCTGTCTTCGAGCATCTGAACGGCAGCGACGCGCTTCTACCGCCCACCGGCGTGGAAGAGGCTCCCGGCGAGACGGCCTATCACCGCGTGCTCGGCCGGTTGGGGCAGTACACCGAGGCGGTGGTTGCGCCGCTCAACATGCGCCCGCGCGCCGCGGCGCTCCTCAGCGCATGCCCGGAGCGGGTCGAGGTGCGCGTCTCCACCCCGGCCAGCGCCATCGTCGTGGTGATCGCGCCGGACGGCGACCTGAGCGCCGAGGTCTTCTTTCTCCGCACCATGGCGGCGCGCAACCTCCCCGCCCGCCGCCTGATAGCCCACGATCTGAGCCGCACGGCACATCCCTTCAGCTACGCGGTGGAAAGCCACGTCGGCGGTGGTCCGCTCGACCAGGTGGAGAGCGACGCCCTGTTGCGCATCGCCGCCCGGCAGGTCGGGCGGACGTTGCGCCGCCTGCACCAGGCCCCGGCGCCAGGGTTCGGCTGGCCGACACCCACGGGCCGCTGGCCGGCGGCGACATGGCGCGCGGCGCTACGCGGCTGGCTGGAGCGCATCGGCGCCTTCGCCCAGGCCGATGCGCTGCTGGAGCCGGCGACGGCGGCGCGGCTGTGGGCGGCGCTGCTCGACCATCCGGCGCTCGACTGGGCCGAGCCGCGCGCGCTGCACGGCGCGGTCACCCCGGCGCACGCCATCGTCACCCGGGCGGAGAGCATCCAGCTCGAAGCGCTCACCTGCCCCGGCCCGCTGGCCGCTGGCGATCCACTGTTCGACCTGGCGCTCGGCCTGGCGCCGGCCCACCCCGGCGTGTTCCGCGCCGGGCTGCTGGAAGGGTACACCGCGATGGGCGCGCTCGACGCCGCCCAGGAGGCGCGGCTGGCGCATCTCCGCCGGCTGGTGCAGGCGGTCGCGGCACTAGCTGCGGCGGACGAGGCGGCGCTGGCGGAGGTGATGGAGACCGGCGAATAGCGCTGAAGCCGGCGGCGTTGAACCCGCGAGTCACATGACGTCCGGGCAGCCCGGGCGCCCTGCGCGTACGCGCGAAGCGTTCTATATGCCCTTCATCGAGCGGCGCGATGCGTTTCTCGCCGCGGCGCGGCCCTTCCTCGGAGCCAGCGTGCCGGTCGGCGTCGGGGTCATCTGAAGTCGAGCAGGCCACGGCGTTCGTGTGAGCGGGCGCGGACGGACCCGGGGTGCGCGCTACCCCGCATACCCCCGGTACGGCCCGCCGCCCGGCAGCTTGAGGTACTCTGCGCCGAGCGGGGCGAGCCGCGGAGGATCGCCGTTCAGCGGCAATTCCAGCCGGGCATAGCGGGTGTACTGCACCACCCGGTCGCGCCGCCGGATCTCGCCGGTGATCGCCGGGCCGAGCACCGCCGCGCCGCCGTGCGCCAGCCACAGCTCGCGCAGCGCGCCCTGCGGCTCCGCGGCGGGCACGAAGCGCGCCCCGCTGTCGCCGAGCGCGACCAGTTCGCCGAGCGGCAGCCGCTCCGCGCCGCCGGGGCCGAGCCGCAGGCAGCCGCGCGCGAAGCATTGGAGCGCCCCGCCGGGGAGGGGTACGGCCGGCATCTGCGGCTCGCCAAGGAGCGCCTCCCCGCCGAACGCGCGCCACGCCGCCAGCATCGCCGGGGGCACGGCGTAGCCGAAGCGGCCCATCCGCGGGGCGGGCGCGCCGGCGATGGTCACGTCCATCACGTCGCGCGCCGCGCCGCCGTTCAGACTCACCTGGAGCCGGTAACGCCCCGGCGCGAGATCGCCCGGCAGGGGCAGCCGTTGCAGATGCTGCACGGCCTCGTCGCCCGGAATGTCGGCCGGGGCGAGCGCGCCGTAGAACAGCGGCGCGGACGCCTGCGCCGCCGGTGCCCCCGCCGGGTCAAGCAGCGCGACGCGGAGCGCGCCGGCCGGCGGCGAAGCCGCGCCGCTCCGCCCGATCTCGAGCGTCAGCAGGAGGGTCTCGCCCGGCGCGTAGGCCGCGCCGCCCGCCGCGGGCGCGAGATGCGCCGCCGCCAGGCGCAGCCCATCCGCCAGCGGCAAGTCGCGCGGCGCGGGTGGGCCGATGTCGATCGGGCGGTACAGGTCGTACGGGCCGCGCGAGCCATCCTGGGCGTAGCGATAGGTGATCAGCGCGATCATCTCGGGCGTCAGCCAGTTGCCCAAATAATCGAGCGCCACCAGCGGCACGCGCCCATTGGCCAGGTCGCGCAGCAGCGGGCGCTGGTCCCACGCCCCGGCGTCGAGGAGCTGGCGGTGCTCGAAGGCCTGGATGCGCGACAGCTGCCCGGCCTCCGCGGCGATGCCCGGCACATCCGTCAGGATCGGACCGCCGGCGGCGCGCACCTCGGCCACCAGCGCTGCGTTCACCCGGCCGAGCGTCGCCAGCACATCCGCCTCGCGCCGCAGATCGGCCCAGACGCCGTAGCTCCCGAAGGCAATCCGCGGCGGGGCCTGCTGCTCGACCAGGCCATACGGCTTGAGGTACTCCTCGCTCCACACCGGGTAGTAGCGCCCGAGCGCGAGCGACACGAGGGCGAGCACGCACGATGGCAGGGCGGCCAGGCGCACCCGGCGCGCCCACCGGCGATGGACAACAGACGCGGGATGAGCATCGGCTGCACCGGCGGCAGCGAGGTTCGCGCGTCGTACAGCATGTGTTCGTCCCTTGTCTTTCGTCTTTCGTCGCCTATCTGCGAACGCCAGCGCCACCAGCCAGATCAGCCCAGCGTACAGCTCGAGGAAATAATTCAGGTACGCGCCGACCTTGCCGATCCCGACCGCCGCGATCAGGCCGAGCAGCGCGTAGAGCAGCGCCAGCCCGGCCAGGGCGCGCGCCCCGCCGCCCCCGGCCAGCGCCAGCCCCCCGCCGAGCGCCGCCGCTAGCGGCAGTGGCCAGAGGATCGCGGCCTGGCCACGCCAGAAGCCGGCGGCGAGCCCCCATTCCCAGGCGTTCACATTGGCTGTGAGCAGGTGGACGACGAACCAGCCGCCACTGGCGAGGTGCAGGGCAAGCATCAGCGCCCCCCCCAAACCGGAAACCAACAGCCCGAGCAGCAGCGCCTCACGCCAGCGGCGCAGCGCCAGCAGCCAGAGCACGGCGGCCCCTGGCGCGGCCACCAGCGACTGTTTGGTGTACAGGCTCAGCACGAAGAGCAGCGCGCCCAGCCAGAGGAGCCACGATCGAGACGAAACGACGAAGGAGTGAGCGTGAGGTCGAGCTCTCGCTCGCCCCCCGATCTGGGAGACGCGATCAGCACTGTGCAGATCGACGACTCCTAGCCCCTGACCCTTCGTCCCGACGGCCCGGATGCACACCAGCCCCCACAGCCCCAGGCAGACGCCCGGCATGTCCACCCGCATCACCGCCGACCACTCGCGGACGATCGGCAGCGCCAGAAAGCTCAATGCCGCCAGCAGGCGGGCGGCGGACATCAGCCGCTGTGCAGCGCGAACGCCGGTTGCATTTTCGGCCAGGGTGCCGGCTGGCGGCGGGGGTTGCGTTCGCCATCCGCCGCCTGCCGTCCATCGTTCGCTCACCGGCGCGGAGAGCCGCCAGATCGCCAGCGCGCACGCCAGCCCGGCCAGCAACGACACGGCGCGTCCGGCGGGGAGCGCGCCGCCGGCCAGCGGGGCCAGCGCCGCCGCAAGCGCCGGAAAGAGCGGCGGATAGTTCACCACCAGGTACGGCGGCGCGGCTGGGTCGGCATACAGCCGCCAGAGCGGCGTGCCGGCGCGGAGCGCGTTCGCCTGGGCCAGCAGCGGCCCCTCGCCGTAATCGAGCGGGTAGGGGTAGGCCAGCAGATGCCGGGCGTGGACGGCGAAAAACACGAGAAACGCGCCGATCAGCCCGGCGAACAACGCGAGCCCCGCCCAGGCGAGCAGGCTGGCCGGCTGGATGGCCCGGCTGCGGGGCGGCTCGGTGGCGCAGGTGGTCGTATCGGCCATGCGGGGGACGTGCGGTTCTGCGCCGGCGGCGCACACGGGGACATCCCCGGCTCGATATGCGCCAGGCCCGGCTCGCGGGCGGATGCCGAGAACGCAGTATAGAGGCCGCGGCGGGGCGCGTCAAGCGACGAGCGCCGCGCCGGCGAACGGCGGCAGCAGCAACGGGCCGCCGGTCAGTGCCACCTCCGGATCGGTCGCTATGCCGACTCGCAGCACCGGATCGACCGGAACGCGACGCGGCGCGGGGCCATTGTTCAGCGCGACCATCACATCCGCGCCGCAGCGGTAGAGGAGCACGCCGGTGACGTCATCCGCCAGGAGCGTCGTACGGGGGGCACGCCACACAGCGGCGTGCGCGCGCCGGAACGCACCGAGCCTCTGGTAGAAATCGAGCAGCGCCGCGTCCTGCGCGTCGCCCCACAGCATCGGCAGGCGGGCCTCCTCCGGATGGCCGCTGCCGTCGGGATAGCGCACATCGCGTTGCTGCGATAGGCCGACCTCGGTGCCGTAGTAGATGATCGGCGGGTGCGGCAGCGTGAACTGGCACAGGGCCGCCAGCTTCAGCCGGCGCGTATCGCCGCGCACCACCCAGAGGAAGCGGTTCATGTCGTGGTTGTCGAGGAACGACGGCAGCACGAACTCCGGCGGAAAATACGCCAGGTGCCGCCGGACCAAGGCATCGAACGCCCGCGGCCCGATGGTGCCGAACGCGAAGAACTGCCGCAGCGCCTGGAGCAGCAGAAAATCCAGGCAGCCGTCCATCCGCCCGGCGTAGCTCGCCTGGAGCGCCGGCGTCTCGACCACCTCGCCGATGGTGGCCGACTCGGGCGCGGCGGCGCGGGTCGCGGCGCGGAAGGCGCTCCAGAAGGCGTACGTCGGACCGTTGGCGTAATCCAGGCGGAAGCCGTCCACCCCCAGCGCCAGCCAGCGGGTCGCGCAGCGGATCATGTAGTCGCGCGCTGCCGGGGCGTCGGCGTCGATCTGCGGATGGTCGCGCACGCCGAAGAAGCTGAGGTACTGGTCGGGCCAGCGGGTGAAGGTGAACCAGGCCGCCTCCGGGGCGTCCGGCGCGGCGAGGGCGGCCTGGAACGCCGGGTGACGGTCGGAGACATGGTTGACGACATAGTCAAGCAGCACGCGGATGCCGCGGGCATGGGCGGCGGCCACCAGGTCCCGCAGGTCGGCCTCGGCGCCGAGCCGCGGCTCGACGGCGGCGTAATCGGTGGCGTCGTACCCGTGATGCGACGGGCTGGGGAAGATCGGCGAGAGCCAGATGCAGGTCGCGCCGAGCGCGGCGATGTAGTCGAGCCGCTCGATCACGCCGCGCAGCGTCCCGCCGAAGAAGCCGCCGGGCGTCTCCGGCCGGGCGAACCCCCGCCCCGCGCCCGGCGCGAAGCGATCGACAAACACCTGGTAGATGATCGCCTCGCGCAGCCAGGCCGGCACGCGCTCGTCGTCCACGTGCACCGCGTAGCGCCCCGGGCGGCGCAGCGGCCAGAGCGCCGCCCCACCGACCGCGAACAGCCCGGCGTCCTCGTCGCGCACGCCGGCGGGCCGCTCGCCCGCGACGACACCGGCGATCTCGTCGGCCCAGCGCGTCGCGCCGCCATGTTGCCAGGCTTCGATCCGGTAGCGCAGCAGCGTGCCGGCCGGCTGCGGCGGAAAGACCCCCCGCCAGGTCTCCAGATAGCCCCACAGCAGCGTGTCCCAGGCGCTGCCGCCGCGTTCGAGCAGGAGCACGGCCCCGTTCGCAGCGACGCCGCGGGCGCCCTCCGGCTCCGTCCCGTCGGTCGTGTAGTAGCAGGCGACCTGATCGGCCACGACCTGCGGCCCGAGCGTCACCGTCAGCGTGATCGGCGCGCCCGGCGGCGGGTCCGCCGGCTCCAGCGTGTGGGCGATGCTGGCGCGCGCGGCCTTCAGGTGGGCCAGGCGCAGCGCGTCGGTCGCCAGCGTGCCGAAGACGAAATCAGCGGACGGCTGGCCGGAGGGTTCGGTTAGATCGGACACGAGCCAAGCCTGATGATCACTTGACGAGGATCGAGGATCGCAGTGAGCCGTGCGATCCTCGATCCTCGCACCACGATCCTCGAACAGCTACCCCTTCACCCCGCCCTGCGTCAGGCCGGAGACCAGGTTGCGCTGCAGGAAGAGGAACAGCACGACGACCGGCACAGACACAACAAAGGACGCCGCCGCGAACCAGCCCCAGGGGTTGCGGTAGCCGTCTTGCAGACCAAAGACACCGACCGGCGCGGTATACAGCTTTTCGTCGAACAGCAGCGTCTGGGCGATGATGTACTCGTTCCAGCCCGCCAGGAAGCCGAACAGCGCGGTCGTCGCCAGGGCCGGGCGGGCCAGCGGCAGCATCACCCGGATGAACGCCTGGGTCGGCGTACAGCCGTCGATCGTCGCCGACTCCTCCAGGTCGATCGGGATGGTGTCGAAGTAGCCCTTCAGGTTCCAGACATTAAAGACGATCGCGCCGGCTGAGTAGACCAGGATGAGACCGATCAGCGTGTTTGTCAGCCCGATGCTGTTCAGGATCAGATAGTAGGCGAACAGCGCCAGCAGCGCCGGGAAGGCCTGGAGTGCGAGCATGGTCGTCATCAGCGCGCCGCGGCCGCGGAACTTGAAGCGCGACAGGGCATAGGCGCACGAGACGCTGATCAGCAGCGTAAGGACGGTCGTGGCGGCCGCCACGATGAAACTGTTCGTCATCCAGCGCAGCATCGGCAGCTTGGTCAGGACGTAGCTGTAATTGTCGAGCGTCGCATCCTTTGGCCAGAGCTGCAGGTCGGTCGAGTAGAGTTGATTGCCGGGCCGCAGCGATGCCTGAAAGGTGAAATAGATCGGGAACAGCGCGAAGATCACGGCCACGAGCAGCGCGGCGTGGAGCAGCACGACCGTCGCGGGGCTGGATTTGCGCGTGGAGATCATTCGTACACTCCTCTCGTCGCCCGCGTGACCCGCGTATAGCCGATCGTCATGCAGAGCAGGATGACGAAGACCACAATCGAGAACGCCGATGTCAGCCCGAACTGCATACTGCCCTGGAAGCCCTTGTTGTAGCCCCAGACGAGCAGCAGCTCGGTCGCGCCGGCCTCGCCGACCTTGGTGAACGGCCCGCCCTTGGTCATCAGGTAGACCGTGTTGAACATCTGGAAGGTCGTGATCAGGCTCAGAATGATCGCCGGCAAGGCCACCGGGCGCAGCAGCGGAAGAGTAATCGTGAAGAGTTGGCGCCAGAAACTGGCCCCATCCATGCTCGCCGCCTCGTAGAGATCCTCCGGGATCGAATTCAGCCCGCCGACCAGGATCAGCATGAAGAACGGGAAACTCATCCAGAGGTTGACGACAATGATCGCCACCCAGGCGGTGAACGGCTCGAGCAGCCAGTCCGGCGCGGGCAGGTTGAAGGCGCGCAGAATGTGGTTGATCGCGCCAAACTGGCCGTGAAACAGGAACTTCCAGACCAGCGCCGTCACCCACGTCGGCACGGCCCACGGCAGGATCAGCAGGGTACGCCAGGCGGCCCGGCCCTTGATCGCCGGGTGATTCAGGAGCAACGCCAACGCCAGCCCAACGACGAAAAACAGCGCGACGCAGATCACCGCGTAGAGGATCGTCCGCAGGAAGACCGTGTAGAACGTCGTATCGCCGAGCAGGCGCGCATAATTGTCGAAGCCGGTAACCTGGTATTTGCCGGCGGGGAACCGGCGCGGCCCGTTCCGGTTCGTCAGCGACATGTAGAAGCTGTAGAGCAGCGGAAAAACATTGACGATCGCGATCGCGATCAGGGCCGGGGTGATGTAGGCGGCGACGGTTAGACCGAACCGGGCGCTGCGTGCGCGGCTGCGTGGCGCCTGCCCGACGCGGGCGCTCGCGACTGGCTGGGCCATAAACGTGCTCCGTGTGGTGAGGGGCGATGGGCGGGAGGAAGCGCGCCACACACGCCCCGCCCGCCCCATCGTCACGCGGTTACTTGAGCTGCGCGGCCTTCTCCTCGAAGAGCTTCGCGCCGCCTGCGACGGCATCCGCTGGGCTCTGGGCGCCGGTCCAGATCGCCTCAACCGTCTTGGCGATCGGGTCCCACATCGCGTCGATGTACTCGGTATTCGGCAGCGGCACGCCGTTCGCCGCCTGCTTGATGAAGCCGCCGATGATCGGATCGCCGGCGACCTGCTCCTGCGCCTTCTTGTTCGCCGGCACCTGCTTGTTCACCTGCGCCAGCTTGGCCTGCACCTCCGGCGAGCCGTAGTACTTCATCAGGTCGGCGGCGGCCTGTGGGTTCTTGGCCTTGTTGGCCAGCATCAGTAGCTTCACGCCGACAAACGGCTTGCCCGGCTGGCCGCTGCTGCTGACGATCGGGATCGTCGCCAGGCCGATGTCCAGGCCGGCCTTCTGGTAGTCGGCGATCGACCACGGGCCGTTCATGATGATCGCGGCCTTGCCCTCCTTGAAGAGCGAGTCGGCCACGCCGTAGTCGATCTCCTTCGGCATAATCGTGGTGAAGCTCTTGATCAGCTCACCGGCCTTGACTCCCTCCGGCGTGTTCAGCCCGGTCTTGCCGTCCGGCGTCACCAGCGTTACGCCCGAGCCCTGCCACCATGGGGCCGAGAAGTAGGCGTCGTTCTTGGCGTTGTAGACGAAGAGGTACTTGTTCGGGCCGTTGTACTCCTTCGCCATTTTAAGCAGCTCGTCGGTGTTCTTCGGCAGCTTGTCCTCGCTGATCAGCTTCTTGTTGTAGATGAAGGTGAGCGCCTCCATCGACTCCGGCACACCGTACGGCTTGCCGTTGTAGATCATCGCCGCCGCCGCCTGCTCGGTGAAGTTCTGCTTGAGGTAGTCCTCGGTGATCCCGTACTGATCGACCGGCTGGATGATCTCGGCCAGCACATTCTTGCCGATCTGGTCGTCCACCCAGGCGATGATGTCCGGCCCCTGGCCCGACGGCACGGCGACCTGCACCTTGTTGTTCAGGTCGGAGACCTTCAGCAACTCGATCTGGACGTTGTTCTTGGTGGCATACTCGGCGAATATCTCTTTGATCGCCTTAGCGTACTCCCCATCCCAGCCGTGCCAGATCACGATCTTCGTGCTGCCGCTGCCCACCACCTCCGGCGCCGGAGTCGGCTCGGCCGTCGGCTGGTTCGCCTCGGGGGCTTTCGTCGGCTCGGGGGCTTTCGTCGGCTCGGGGGCCGCCGTGGCCTCGGGGGCCTTCGTCGCTTCGGGGGCGGCGGTTGGCGCCGGAGCGGCGGTCGCTGCCGTGCCGCCGCCGGATGGCGCGCTCGTCGCCGCCGGGGCGGTCGCGCCGCCACCGCCGCAGGCCGCCAGGAAGACCGTCACCGTGACGATCAGGCCGAGGAGTTTGAATACACGGGTCATACCAGGGTCGCTCCTTTGCTGATATTGCTGTCCATCGCAAGGATTGGTTTCTACTACGCTGGCTGGGTGTTGCCTGGATGCGCCGCTGGCAGGCCGGCGCTCTCCGCTGGTCACCTCCTTTCCATGCCGCGCCAGGCCAGAGGGGCGCTCTCGGTCGGCGGTGAGCGCGGCCGCCCCCGGCGCTGGGCGGCGCGGGGCCGGGTGTTGGAGGAGAAACGCTGGGCGCGCGCGGCGGCACGCCGGCCGCGCACGCCTGGCGGGCACAGAAATGCGAGAGCGCCTGTCTGGGGAATGGACACGCTAGTCCTTCCAGCTGGCTTCATTGCTGGGCGCCGGTATCTGTAGTATCGCTGGTAAATCGGTTTAGTAGCCGGCTCTGACTATAGCATGGGAGCGCTGGTTTGTCAAGCAAACGGGCCCTGGCACGGCTCACGCCCTGGCACCGGATTCAAGCGCGGCCAGCGCCGCCGGCAGCTCGCGGATCGAGGCCAGCTCGATGTAGCGCCGCTCGCCGACCGGCGGCGCGACCGCCTCGTGCGCCCAGGTCAGGTGGTAGGGGATGTAGACCGCCCGCGCGCCGATCGCGATCACCGGCACAACATCCGACCGCAGCGAATTGCCGACCATCACGAAGCGCTCGGGCGCGATGCCGTGGCGCGCGAGCACCTGCCGGTAGCTGGCCTCGGTCTTGTCGCTCACGATCTCGACCCGCTCGAAGTGCGCGCCCAGGCCGGAGCGCGCCACCTTGCTCTCCTGGTCGAACAGGTCGCCCTTGGTGATCAACAGCAGGCGGTAGCGCGCCGCCAGCGCGGGCAGCGTCTCGGCAACGCCGGGGAGCAGTTCGACCGGCGCCGCCATCATGGCCCTCGCCAGCTCGATGATCCGGGCGATCTCGCGCCCGCCGATGCGCCCTTCGGTCAACTCGATCGCCGTCTCGATCATCGAGAGCGTGAAGCCCTTGATCCCATAGCCGTAGGTTGCGAGATTGCGCATCTCGGTGGTGTACAGCCGCTCGTCGATCCACGCTGAGCTATGGTACGGTGCGAGTAACTGCCGGAACTGCTCCTGGGTATGCGAATAGAGCGTCTCGTTGTGCCAAAGGGTGTCGTCGGCATCCAGACCGATTACGTCGATCACAGGCATGCGCGCCTCCGCGGGCCGGCGCTTGACGGCGCCGCGCCAACCTCCTATCATTGCGCCGCTCAGCAGCATCTTACCACTACCAGAGGCCCGGCGATGACGCCAACGCTGATTATTCTCAACCCGTGGGCCGGCCGCGGTGCCGCCGGCAGCCGCCGCGCCGAGCTCGAGCACGCCTTCGCCGCAGCCGGGCTGCGCTATGAACTGGTGACGACCCATGCGCGCGGCGGTGCGACCGAGCTGGCGTGGCAGGGGATCGAGCGCGGCTTTGAGCAGATCGTTGCGGTTGGCGGCGACGGCACGATCAACGAAGTGGTGAACGGGATCAAAGGCGCGGAAGCCGCAGGGGCCGCACGTGTCCCGCTCGGGATCGTCCCGCTCGGTACGGGGAGCGACTTCATCAAGTCGCTGGACGGGGTGGCGCCCAACGATCTGCACGGCGCCGTCCAGCGCATCGCACGCCGCCGCCGGCGCACTGTCGATCTTGGTCGGGTGCAGGTGGCCGACCGCGAGGCGCGCTATTTCGTGAACGCGCTCGGCATGGGACTGGATGCGCAGGTCGCCGCCGAGGCGCTCAAGATCACCCAGCTGAAGGGCATCGCCGTCTACTTCCTGGCGATCATCCGGGCGCTGGCGCATTATCGGGCCGATCCGATGACAGTGCATTACGAGGACCGGCGCCTCCACCGGCGGCTGTTGTTCGCCAGTGTCGCGAACGGGCGCTGCCAGGGCGGCGGCTTTTGGATGACCCCGGAGGCGCGGATCGACGACGGCGAGCTCGATCTGTGCATCGTGAATAAATTGCGGCTTGACCAGATCATCCGCTACCTTCCAAAGTTGATGGACGGCGCCCATACCACGCTGCGGCAGGTCACCATGGGCCGCGCCCGCAGCGTGCGCGTGGAAAGTAGCTCGCCCATCCCGGTGGCGACCGACGGCGAGGTGATCGCCACCGATGCACGCTCGGTCGCCGTCGAGGTCGTGCCCGGTGGGCTCGAGGTGCTGACCTAGCGATCTTGAATACGAAGGGGTGTCGTAGCTTCTCCGGAGACAATGGCGTAACTTTCTAGGACGGAAATGATTTATATTTGGTGGAGGGACTCGTATGGCGGGGAGGACAGACCGATGGCCCGTATCGTCTGCTTCACCGACGACCCGATCGTCGCCCAGACCGTCCGCCAGCAGCTCGCTGGCAGCGACCATGATGTTCGCTTCCTGTCCGCCTCGCGTCTATGCGATGATGTTCGCAGCGCCGTGCGGAGCCTTGCGCCCGACCTGATCCTGATGGAGCTGACCTCTCATCTCGATAATCCACACCTCTACATCTTCCTGCGATCGGATACCGATACACGCGAAACGCCGGTGTTGCTCCTCTCCAACAGCGCCCGTTCACAGCACCTGGCCACTATCCTGGAAGCGAATGGTGTCCTGCTCCGCCCGATGCTTGGCGAACAACTGCACCGGGCGGTCGAGCGCTATGTTCCCCTGACGCACGAGCTAGCGGCGTGACCGGCCGCAGGGCATAGGTCGCAGGTCGCGCTGAACCTACGCTCTCCTTCAGCTCCCTTGCTCCCCTGCTCCCGGCCTCCCGGCGCCCACCGCCGCGCGCCGTGCTTGCCCGCCACCGCCTCTTCTGGTATACTCCGAAACCGAACATCCGTGCCAGATCGAACCGCTGGACGCCGGCTGTATGACCGTTTTGCGAGCGCGGCGTGCAGATTGGCTGACCGTCTGGCATCTGGCTCCTGCCATAACGGAGAACCGCATGCAACTCCTCTATCTCGACCCCGCGGCGCTTGAAGCCGATCCGCAGGGCGTGCGCGAGAACCCCGGCGATATCGAGGGCTTGGCCGCGACCATCGCCGAGCACGGATTGCTCCAGCCGCTTGGCGTGGTAGCCATCGGGCACGGGCGCTATCGCGTGGTGTATGGCAACCGCCGCCGCGCCGCGGCCCTGCGGCTAGGCCTGGAGCGCGTGCCGTGCATCCTGCTTGAGGAGGACGACCCGCAGACCTTCGTGCAGCAACTCACCGAGAACGTGCAGCGGCAGGACTTGAACGACCTGGAGAAGGCGCGCGCGTTCGCCCGGCTGCGGGCGTACACCGCCGAGCGGAGCGGGCTGCGCACCGACGGTGAGCTGGATGAAGCCACCGGCCGCGTGGTCGGCCTGTCCGGGCGCACCGTGCGGCGCTACCTCGGCCTGCTCGAACTGCCGGAGGAGATTCAGGCCATGCTGCGCGATGGTGAGCTGAACGTGACCCAGGCCCAGCACCTGCGCCGCATCCCGAACCGCCGCACGCAGCTCGAGCTGGCCCAAGCCGCGGTGGACGAGGGCATGTCCGCTGCGGAGTTGAGCCGGCTCGCCAGCTACTTCGCCGCCAACCCGAACCTGACGCTCGACGCCGCGCTGGAAGCACTTCAGCAGGGGGTGGAACTGCGCTCCGCCCCGGTCGGGCAGCCGGCCGTGCCGTCAGCCGGCGGGCCCCTGCCACGGTTCGCGCCGGGCGCCCCGGCCGGCGAAGCGGATGACGACCTGTGGGACGCTGAGGACGGCGACGCGGACGACGAGGGCTACCTCTCGGTCGAAGACGAGACGATCGAGAACCAGCCGAAGAACAAAGCGCGCGTCTTCCGCATCCGCTCGCTCGACCAGCTGATGGACGAGACCGACCGCCTCGCCCGCGCCCACGCCGAGGGCGACCTGGCGAAGTGGGTGCAGCGCGACGAGGGCGCGCCGATGAAGGTGCGCCTGGTGTACAAGCAGCTCAGCTCGCTGCTGCGGGTGCTGCGCGAGCTGGCGAACCAGCACGGCTGGGCGCTCGACGACTGATGTCGCTGGACAGAGGACGCAGGGCGAGCGTATGCCCGGTTCCTGGGCCGCACGCTCGACGAGAGTACAGCCGGCTTTCGCTCGTCGCCCTCCGCCCTTCGCCCTTTGTCACCTGATGCAGCGCCGCAGCACCAGCGCCCGGTCGCGTCGCTCGATCAGCTGTGTGGTCGCGCCGTCGGAGCCGAGCCAGGGGACGATCCGTAGCTCCCAGCAGCCGGCGGCATCCCGTTCCAGCTCCACCGTCACGTAGCTCTGCAGCAGCGGCGGGCCGTCGTGATCGAGCGCGTTGGTGAAGCCATACCGCAGCGCGACGCGGGTGAGCCAGGTGACATACGCCTCGCGCCAGCGGCGCAGCCCACGCGCCGCTGGGTCTGGCGGCCGCTGGAACTTGCGGATCATCTCGGTCGCGGTCGGGAAGACATCCAGCAGGACGACCTGGTCCGCCCCGGCGCCGTTTCGATAGACGGTGCGCTGGCTGAGCGGCAGCCCCGGCGCGAAGTCGATCCAGCCCCAGTCCATCGGCGGGCTGAGGAACGCCCCGCCGCCGCCGTTGACGATGTGGTGCATCGTGCGCCACGCGCCCCCCTCGTCGCGGTAGCTCACTTCGTAGCGCTGGTAGGCGTGCGTGTCGCCCCCCATTACCACGTCTACGCGGTAGCGCCGCAGCATCTCGTACAGCGCCCGCATGTCGTAGGTCTCGCGGTCCGCTGGAGGCGGCGAAGGCGGGGCGGTGCGCCGGCCGGCGAAGCCGCCATCGACATACAGCGGGTTGCCGACCAGCACCATGATGAAGCGCAGCGCCCCGCCCGGCCCGGCGCGCAGTTCCCCGAGCCGGCGCTCGAGCCAGCGCCATTGCAGATCGTCCACCGACCCCGACACCCCGTTGTCGAGCGCCAGCACCGAGAGCGGCGCATCGCCCGGCACGACGATCTCGAAGAACGAGAGGCGCTGCTGTCCGTCCGGCTGGTCTTCGCGCCCGCCGAGCGCGAGCTGGCGGTGGTCCCGGCGCAGGCCGTGGATCGTGCGCCAGTATTCGCCGCGCCACGGCCACCAGTCCCACGGCATGGCGCGCAGCCGCGGCGCCCATGGCGTGGCGCTGTTCGCCGCGGCATAGGTGAAGTTCGCCAACATGCCGTGCAGGCTGTCGTACCAGTCGTGGTTGCCCGGGATGGCGTAGATCGGGATGTCGAGGGCGCGGTAGGGCCGGTAGACGCAGCGCTCGTAGTCCATCAACTCGCCGGCGGGGTAGACGATATCCGAGCTGATGATCATGAAATCGAGGTGCCGGCCCCGGTCGGCCGCCTGGTCGATGCTCTGCGCCGGGGCCTGTTTGGCCGCGCCGCGTTGGGCGTCGGGCTCGTTCGGCGCGCCGGCCGGGTAGACCTGGCTGTCGTCCCCCTCGCCGGGGTCCCCCAGGATGGCGAACCCGACGAAGCCCGGCCGGCCGCGGTGGCGCGGCGCGATCTGGGCTGCCGCCGCCAGCGCGTCCAGCACGTCATCGTCGCTGGCGCCCGGCCCGGCGACCATGGCCCGTAGATAGGCCTTGCGCACCAGGTCGGCCAGGTTGCGGCCGCCCGGGCTGTAGTGGTACTTCAGGTGCGGCAGCAGCGTGCGCCAGTTCGGCGGGTCCAGCCAGGAGAAGCCGCGCGCGCCGGTGATGCGCCGCGTCAGATAGACGGCAAGATAGAGCGCCGAGACGCAGAAGAGCGGGAACCAGAGGAAGTCCGCGCCCGTCAGCAGCGTGCTGCGCGGAATAATGGTATCGGATGGTTGCGGCCCCTGCGCGCCGCTCAGCAGCCCGCTGACGGACAGCGCCACCACCACCAGGAAGGTCAGTGGCATGACGACCACGGCGACCAGGCTGAGGAACTGCCAGACGACGATCGTGCTGCCGACCAGGCTGATCCCGACCCGGTCGCCGGCGCGCACCCGCCGCCGCGCCTCCCGGTAGATCGTCAGCCCGCCGCACAGCACCAGGTTCATCAGGATCAGGTTGCGCTCGAGCAGGTGATGGCGCGGCAGCGTTACGATGAAGGCGATGGCGCAGGCGGTCGCTATCAACTTCAGCAGCAGCCCGCACCGCGCGCGCCAGGCCAGCCGCCCCACCGTGCGGTGCAGCCAGGCGAAAATTTCGAGCAGGATGTTCGCGACGACGCACAGCGCCAGCACAGCGACGAGCCAGCCCCAGCCCGCCACCGGCGGGATGAGCGGCAACCAGCGCACCGTGGCCAGCGCGGCGACCAGCGCCAGCACGCTGAGCACGTCGTTTCGGTTGAGGAGCCGCTTGCGCCGCTCCGGCGCCGGCGCCCGCCGGTGGCGGGCCGACCAGTTCAGCCGCAGATCGGTCGCGGCGGTGACGGCCAGCACGATGGCCAGGATGACGGCGCAGACCGCCCACTCCGTCCAGCCGGCATCGGCGACGAAGATCGACCGGATATTTTCCGAGATGCTGCTCATAGGCCCTCACCACATTGACGCCCCGGCCCCACCTGTCTATAATGCGCCGGCGCCCGGCACGCAGGAGGGGCTATGCCGCTGACGTTCGAGATCACCGCCCGCGACCCGCAGAGTCGCGCGCGCGCCGGCCTAATCACCACCGCGCACGGCCCGGTCGAGACGCCGGTCTTCATGCCGGTCGGCACGCGCGGCACGGTCAAGTCGCTCACTCCGGACGAGGTGCGGGCCGCCGGCGCGCAGATCATCCTCGGCAACACCTACCACCTGTACCTCCAGCCCGGCCACGAGCTGATCGCGCGGCTCGGCGGGCTGCACCGTTTCATGGGGTGGCGCGGGCCGATCCTCACCGACAGCGGCGGCTTTCAGGTATTCAGCCTGGTCTACGGCGGGATCGCCGACGAGGTCAAGGGCCGCCGCCCGACCCAGGCCGTACAGCCGGGCATGGTCAAGGTGACTGAGGATGCGGTGATCTTCAAGTCGTACATCGACGGCTCGTCGCACGTCTTCACGCCGGAGCGCAGCATCGAAGTCCAGAAAGGCCTTGGCGCGGACATCATCCTGTGCTTCGACGAACTGCCGCCGTTCCGCGCCGGCTACGACTACACCGCCCGCTCGCTGGAGCGCACGCACCGCTGGGAGGCGCGCTGCCTGGCGTTTCACCAGCGCACCCTCGGCGGCGCGGGGCTGCCGTTCGCCGCGCCGAACCCCGACCAGTCGCTGTTCGGCATCGTCCACGGTGGGGTCTTCCCCGACCTGCGGCGGGCCAGCGCCGAGTACATCGGCGGCCTGCCGTTCGACGGCCTGGCGATCGGCGGCTCGCTCGGCGCGGACAAGGCGCAAATCTACGAGGTGATCGATATGACGGTGCCGTTTCTGCCGGACCGGCTGCCGCGCCACCTGCTGGGCATCGGCGATGTGGACGATCTGATCGAGGGCGTGGCACGCGGGATCGACATGTTCGACTGCGTCAGCCCGACGCGGCTGGGGCGGCACGGCACGGCGCTGGTGAAAGACGCCGGGCGGCGCTGGAAGCTGCACCTCAACAACGCCGCGCTGCGCGAAGACACCGGCCCGCTTGACCCGACATGCCCCTGCTACACCTGCGCAACCTTCACGCGCGCCTACCTCCATTACCTGTTCCGCGCGCAGGAGTTGCTCGGCATCCGGCTCGTCAGCCTACACAACGTCGCCTTTCTGCTGGAGCTGATGCGCCAGGTGCGTCAGAGCATCCGGGCGGGGCGGTTCGCCGAGCTGCGGCGGGAGTGGCTCGGCGGAGCGTCGAGCTGAGAAGCTGTCGCAACCTTGTCTGGGCCGCCCGCTGCGGCTCAGCCATGGCGCTGGACGGCCGCCAGCGCCGCATCGAGCGCCGCGTCGAGGTGCGCCGGGCCGGGCAGGCCGCCCTGGGCCAGCGCCGGCGCGCCGCCACCCCGCCCGCCGAACGGTGCGATCACAGCCCGCAGCAGCGCGCTACAATCCACCGGCATCCCCTCGCCGCGCGCGAAGATCAACTGCGCCTTCTCGCCGACGACCCCCAGCAGCGCCACCCCGCCTGCCGCGGCGATCGCCCGCGCCAGCGCCCGCACCTCGTCCGCCGGGCGCCCGCTAAACGCCCGCCGCACGGCCGGCAGCCCGGCGCGCCGCGCTTCGTCCAGCAACCGGGCCGCCTCCAGCGCGACCACCTGCTCGCTCGCCGCGTCGAGCCGCTTGCGCGCCTGCTCCTCCGCCGCGCGCAGCCGGGCGATCGCCGCGTCCAGCTCGTCCACGCCGACGCTCAGCCCGGCCGCCGCGCGCTGGAGCGCCGCGTCGCGGCTGCGGTAGTCGCGCAGCGCCCGCCCGCCGCAGAGGAACTCGACCCGCACCGTCCCGCCGCGCCGTTCCCAACGGCGGACATGCACCAGGCCGACGCCGCCGGTGCTGCGCGGGTGGGTACCGCCGCATGCCGAGTGGTCGAACGCGGACACCGAGACGACGCGCACCGGCCCGTCCACCGCCGGCGGCCTGCGCAGCGGCAGCGCCGCCAGTTCCTCCGGCGCGACGAACCGGGCGAGCACCGGGCGGTCCTCCCAGATCACCTGATTGGCCAGCTCCTCCGCCGCAGCGGCCTGCTCCGCGCCGAGCGCCGCGCCGGCCAGGTCGATGGTCGCCGCCGCCGCGCCGAGGTGGAACGAAACGGTCGGCAGGGCGAACAACCGCTCGAACGCCGCCGAGAGCAGGTGTTGACCCAGGTGCTGCTGCATATGATCGAAGCGCCGCGCCCACTCGACCTCGCCCACGACATCTTCCGCGGCGATCGGCGCGGCCAGGAGGTGCCAGACGACCCCGTCCTCGGCCTGCACATCCAGCACCGCCACCCCGCCGAGCTCGCCACGGTCCGCCGGCTGGCCGCCGCCCTCCGGATAGAAGGCTGAGCGGTCGAGCGCGACGGCGGGGCGGCCGTCGCGCGAAGCGCGCCCGACGATCCGCGCCTCGAAGCGGGTCGTGTAGGCGTCGGCGAAATACAGGCGTTCAGTTGGCTGCATAGGCTCCAGTCTCAGCTTGCAAGAGGCGGGCGCTCGCGCTAGTATAGCGGCGTCCGGGCCGCCGCACAAGCGCGTGCCGGCCGCGCGACAGGAGGGTGCGATGACCCTTGCCATCCGCTCGGCCGTCGCCTGCCCCGATCCGGCGGCCTGGCCCATCCAGCGCCAGGGCGTCAACGAATGCGGCTGTGTCGCGGCGGCAAACGCGCTGAATCTGCTCGCCGGGCGGCTCGTCTATGCGAAGGACGACCTGGTGCGCGAGGCCGGCGTCTTCTTCCAGCGGCGGCTCGGCGGCACGCCCAGCCCGGTGACCGGCTGGCTGCTGCGGCGGCACGGCGCGGGCACGCACTTCGGCAACCTGCGCGACACCGACGCTGACACGGTGCTACGCGACCTAATCGACCGCGGCGCGCTGGTGATCGTCGAGATCGGCGAGAACCGCTTGGGGCCGTTCACGATCTATGGCCGGCATGCGATCCTGCTCGTCGGCTATGCGGCGGGGGCAGATGGCACGACGGCGGAGTACTATTTCGTCGACTCGGCATGGCCGGACGAACCCGGACGACGGGCGCTCGGCAACCGGACGAGCGGCCGCGCGGAGTTCGCGGCCCAGTTCACCACCGGCATCTATTTCCCGGTCTTCCGCAACCAGGCGGAGCACGACGCATGGTATTGGGTGAGCATGCGGGTGCGCCGCGGCCCGCCGCTGCTCGGCGCGCTGGTCGCGGCAGCGTTCAGCGGTTCGCGCGATATCTGGGTCGGTGTGGGAAAGCAAAAGGTCCCGTAGCCGGCGATGCTCGTCCGGCGACGGGGCCTCGTCAGGCAGGCTGTCCCGCTAGGGAACCGTCAGCGTCCCCTTCATGCCCGCGGCGTAGTGGCCGGGGTAGGTGCAGAGGTACGTGTAGGTGCCAGGCGCAAGGCCCGAGAAGGTGACCGACTCGGAGGCGCCGCCAGCCAGCATCTTGGTGTGCCCCCAGATCTGGGACTTATCGGCCGGAAGGTAGTCCGGCGGGCCAGCCGCGCTGCCCTCCTCATCCACCTTCGCCGCCACGTCATCGCCACCCTTTACCAGGACGAAGTTGTGCTGCTGGCTGGACGAATTGTTTTTGAACGTAACGGTAAAGTTGCCCGACGGTGCCGTGAGCGTCGCCTTGTCATAGGCTAGCGACTCACCCTGCGTGCCGATCTGAAGTCCGCCGCCGCCACCGCCGCCGCCCCCGCCCCCGCAGGCCGCCAGCGCTAACACGCTGACCGCCGCCAGAACGACGAGCGTGAACCGCGACTTGAGATTCATCGGACGGGTTCCTTTCTACTTCCAACAAAGGCTCTCTGTAGATTTTATCACAAAGGCAGGTCCGGGTCAACCTGCCGCCTTCGGAGGCTGCTGCTCGAGCAGCTTAACAGCGGCATAGACCGTGTCCAGGTGCGGTGTCGCGACGCCGACCATCTGGCCGAGTTCAATCACCGCGCCGACCAGCGCATCGATTTCGGTCGCTCTCCCTGCCTCAATATCCTGTAACATCGACGTTTTGTGCGCACCGACGGTTTCAGCCGCGCGGATGCGCTGCTCGATCGTGATACCAAAGGTGACCCCGAGCCGCTCAGCGATCGCCTGGGCCTCGGCCATCATCGCAGCGGCGAGCGCCCGCGTCGGCGGGTAGGCGACGATCCGGTCGAGCGTGGCCCGCGTCAGCGCGCTGATCGGGTTGAACGCCAGATTGCCCCAGAGTTTGACCCAGATCTCATCGCGGATGTTGGCCCGCACCGGCGCCTTCAGCCCGGCGCGAATAAACGCAGCCGCCAGCGCCTGGATCCGCTCGGTCCGCGCGCCGTCCGGCTCGCCGAGTGTGAAGCGGTTGCCCTCGATATGGCGCACCACGCCCGGCGCCCCCAACTCCGCCGCGGGATAGACTACGCAGCCGATGACGCGATCGATCTCGATCGATGCGGCGATGACGCCATCCGGATCGACCGCCGCGATTCGGCGACCATCGAAGGGGCCACCGTGCCGGTAGAAGTACCACCACGGGATGCCGTTCTGCGCCGTGACGACCGCCGTCGCGGGGCCGTAGAGCGCCCGCATCCCCGACGCGACGGCGGCAAGTTGGTGGGCCTTCACCGCCGCGACGACCACATCGTGCGGGCCGGCGGCGGCCATGTCGTCTGTCGCCAGGGCCGGGCGCGCGATCTCACGGCGGCCATCCGGATGGACAAGCGTCAAGCCATCGCGCCGGATAACAGCAAGGTTCGCGCCGCGCGCGATCAGGGTGACCTCTTCACCGGCGAGCGCGAGCCGCGCGCCGAGGTAGCCACCGATCGCGCCGGCGCCGACAATTGCGATACGCATCGGATTGCAGATTGCAACAACCCGGCTGAACCCCCTCCCCCCTTCCCCCTCCCAGCACGCGGAGAGGGGAGAGTCATCGGTATCAGGGGGCAGGGGGTGAGGGCGTGAAATCTTCTCCTACAACCACCGAAAAATCTCTCAGGCCCGGCTGCAGTACGCCCGAAGAGCGGGCAAGAGGCTACCCGATGCCCAACGTCTTCGCCATCGTGATCCGCTGGAGCTTGCCGGTCGCGCCGCGCGGCAGCACCTCCAGGATATGGATGGCCCGCGGCACCTTGAACTCGGCAAGGTGCGCTGCGCAGAAGTCGCGCAGCTCGCGCTCGCTGGCCGGCGCGCGCAGCACAACGGCGGCGTGCACCTCCTCGCCCAGCGTCTTATGCGGCACGGCGAAGGCCAGCGCCTCGGCGACAGCCGGGTGGCGCAGCAGCACGTCGTCGATCTCCAGCGGCGAGATCTTCTCGCCGCCGCGGTTGATCAACTCCTTCAGCCGACCGGTGAGCCGCAGGTAGCCGTCCGCGTCGATCACGCCCTGGTCGCCGGTGCGGAACCAGCCGTTCACGAACGCTGCGGCGTTGGCCTCCGGGTTGTTCTCGTAGCCATCGACCACATTCGGCCCACGCACCACCACCTCGCCCAGGCTGCCGGGCGGCAGCAGCGCGCCGGACTCGTCCATGATCGCCACATCCACGTCAAAACCGATCCCGACCGAGCCTGGCTTGCGGATGCCCGGCGGCAGCGGGTTCGAGGTCATCTGGTGCGTCGCTTCGGTCATGCCATAGGACTCGATCACTGGCGCGCGGAAGGTGGCCTCCATCCGCTCCATCACCACCGGCGGGAGCGAGGCACTGCTGGATCGAATGAAGCGGAACGGGCGGGCGCGAATCAGGTCGTCGGGCGCATGCGATCCGCCGTGGCGCCGCCCGGCGCGCGCCAGCAGCAGTTGGTGCATCGTCGGCACCGCCGAGTACCACGTCGGGCGGAACTCCTCGACCCAGGCCCAGAAGCGCAGCGCGTCGAAGCCATCCGGGCAGACCAGCGATCCGCCCGCCGCCAGCGCCGATAGCATCGAGGCGACGATGCCGTGGACATGGAACAGCGGCATGATGCAGAGCGACCGGTCATCCGGCCCGAGCCGCAGCGTCCGGCCGATGTTGGCGGCGGAGGCGGCCAGGTTGCGGTGCCGGATGGGGACGCGTTTCGGGCGGCTGGTGGTGCCGCTGGTATGGAGGATCAGCGCCACATCGTCCGGCCCAGCCGCTTCGACCGGGCGGGCGCGGGCCGCGCCGCGCGCCGTCTCGAAGGCGAGCGTGCCATCCGGCCGCGGCAGCGCGTCGATCAAGAGCATGTCGTCCCGGGCGGCGGCGCGGGCGGCATCGACCGTTCCGGGGAGCGCGATCAGCGCGCGGGCGCGGGTGTCGTCGTAGTAAAACGCGAACTCTTCGGCCGTGTACTTCGGGTTGAGCGGCGCGGCGGTCCCGCAGGTCGCCGCGGCGAGAAAGGCGAGGACCAGCTCCGGGCCGTTAGGCATAGCGATGGCGATCCGGTCGCCGCGGCCCAGCCCCAGGGCGTTCAGGCGCTCGGCCAGCGCCGCGACGCTCGCGCGCAGTTGGCGGTAGGTCAGCGGCGGGCGGCCTGGCGCCAGCAGTGCGGGGCGGTCATCCTCGCCCGCGGCGAGCATGCCAAGCAGCGTCGGCTGTGTATTCACGCGGCGCCTCCACAGTGGAGAGGTGGCTGCTTCCCATTATACCAGGGGTCAGGAGTCAGGGATCAGGGGCTAGGGGCTAGGGGCTGGGAGCCAGGAGGCAGACAGGCAGCACTCTGCACTCCGCACTCCGCACTTCGCTCTTTGCATGTTACATGGTGCACCTTGCGCTCCGAACGTCGCGCTCCGCCCATGGTATGATACGCGCCGCCGATCCGCCACGCCGCAAGGAGGAAGCCATGCTGCTCACCCGCCACCAGACGCCTGCCGGGCCGCGCTGGGCCTGCGACGGCCGGCTGCTACCCGCCACGCTGCGCCTGAGCCTGCTGCTCGAACTGCCGGGCGACGCCATCGGCTCACTGCTGGCCGCGCTCCCCGTGGGCGATCCGGCCACGAGTCCGTTGCTCGCCCCGATCGAACCCGAGCAGGAGATCTGGGCCAGCGGCGTGACCTATCTGCGCAGCCGCGATGCCCGCCGCGCCGAATCAACCGTGGCAGACGTCTATGAGCGCGTCTATGACGCCGAACGGCCGGAGCTTTTCCTGAAGGCCATCGGCTGGCGCGTCGTCGGCCCCGACGCGCCCGTGCGCATCCGCCGCGACAGCGCGTGGGACGTGCCGGAGCCGGAGTTGACGCTGGTGCTCAACCGGGCGCTCGAGATCGTCGGCTACACCGCCGGGAACGACATGTCCTCGCGCTCGATCGAGGGCGAGAATCCGCTCTACCTGCCGCAGGCGAAAATCTACGACGGCTCGTGCGCCCTCGGCCCCGGGATCGTCCTGGCAACGCCGGATACGCTACGCGCACTCCCGATCCGGCTCGTGATCGAGCGCGCCGGCGCGGTCGTCTTTCAGGGCGAGACCAGCACCGGCCAGATGAAACGGGCGCTCGAAGAACTCGCCGGCTTCCTGGGGCGCGAGCTGTCGTTTCCGCACGGCGTCTTGCTGATGACCGGCACCGGCATCGTGCCGCCCGAGTCGTTCACGCTCGCGCCGGGCGACATCGTGCAGATCACCGTCGGCGAGCTGCACCTGAAGAACACCGTGGTGCGCGGATGATCAAGCGCGGCGGCGCCATGAGCCCGGCCCGGCGCTATAGCCGGTAGCCGTGCGGATGGCGGCTATGCCATTCCCAGGCGCTGGCGACGATCTGCTCCAGCTGGGGGTAGCGTGGCTGCCAACCGAGCTCGGCGCGGATCTTCTCCGATGACGCGATCAGGATCGCCGGGTCGCCGGGGCGGCGCGGGCCGAACGTGTACGGGATGTCACGTCCAGTCACCCGCTTTGCCGTTTCGATCAGCTCCAGAATCGTGAACCCGTTGCCGTTGCCCAGGTTGTAGGTGGCCGTGCCGAGCCGGTCGAGCGCCTCCATCGCCAGGATATGCGCCTGCGCCAGATCGACGACGTGGATGTAGTCGCGGACACAGGTGCCGTCCCGGGTCGGGTAATCGTTGCCGAAGACCGTGAGCTGCTCGCGCTGTCCGAGCGCCACCTGCATGATGATCGGGATGATGTGGTACTCCGGGTCGTGGTCTTCGCCGCGGTCGGGGGTGTCGCCGGCGGCGTTGAAGTAGCGCAGGCAGGCATATTTGAGGCCGTAGATCCGGTGGAACCAGTAGAGCGTGCGCTCCAGGAAATACTTGGATTCGCCGTAGGGCGAGCCGGGCACGATCCGCTCATCCGGCTCGATCGGGATCTTCGCCGGATCGTCGAACAGATTGGCGGTCGAGGAGAGGATGAAGCGCCCGACGCCGTGCGCGACGGCCTGCTCCAGCAGGTTCGCCCCGGCGACGAGATTGTCGCGCAGGTACTTGAGTGGCTGCTCCATGCTTTCGCCGACCAGCGTGAACGATGCGAAATGCATGATCCCGTCGATGCCGCGGTGCTCGGCAAAGAGCCGCGCCACAGCATCGGCGTCGCGCAGATCGCCCTCGACAAACGCCGCCTCCGGCGGCACGGCCGCGCGGTGGCCCTGGTACAGGTTGTCGAACACAACGACCTCGTGGCCGGCGCGCAGCAACTCGGCGCTAGCGATGCTGCCGATGTAGCCGGCGCCGCCGGTGACCAGTATCTTCAAGACCTGCCTCCCTGGTAGCTTGTCGCGAACCCGCGCCCAGGATAGCACACCCGCCTAACCGGCGGATGACAGCCGCCTTCACGTTTTTCATACAATTGACACGTCGTCCGACACAAAATAGTATATACTACGTTAGTACCGCACCCGTCGTGGAAGGCCAGCCTGGCCGTACGGCACGAACATCCCAGGAGCGCTATGTCTCGCCGATCTCGCCGCGCTGCGCCGCGCCTTGCCCGGCTTGCCGCTGCCTGTCTGGCCGCCGCCTCATGCGGCCTGGCGCTGTGGAGCCAGCCGCCGACCCATGCGGCCAGTGTCCCGCCGCTCGAAGTCGATGCCGCACGCGACCGCCACCCGATCAGCCCCGATATCTACGGCATGAATCAGGGCGCCGACCCGGCGCTGGTGCGCGAGCTGCGCGTGCCGGTGTTGCGCTCCGGCGGCACAGCCGCCAACCGGTACAACTGGCAGGTCGATTCCGGCAACACCGGCGCGGACGGCTACTTCACCGGCGGCAACGGCAACGCCAGCCCCACCCGAGGGGCTGCAGCCGATGCATTCGTGCGTGCGAATCGGGCGAACGGCGCGAAGAGCATCCTGACCATTCCGATCATCGGCTACATCAACAACGATAGCCGATGGAACTGCTCGTATCCCCGCTCGCAATATCCGAACCAGTCCGCCTACAACGGGTACGGCTGCGGCAACGGGCGCGATGCCGCCGGCAACTATATCTTCCTGTCGGAGCCGCCCGGCAGCAGCCGCGCCGTGGACGCGGCGTTCATGCGCGGATGGGTCGAGCATCTGGTCCAGACGCACGGCCCGGCGGCACAGGGCGGCGTGGCGATCTACCAGATGGGCCACGAACCGAGCAAGTGGGACGAACAGCACTACGATGTTCATCCCGGCCGTGTCGGCTACGACGAACTGGTCAATCTGACCACACCGTACGCCGCGATGGTCAAGGCCGCCGATCCCGGTGCGCAGGTGCTCGGCCCAAGCGACTATGGCTGGGCGGCGTTCATCGGCGAGGGCACGTCGCAGGATGACAGGTTCATTCACGGCATGGGCTTCGCCGAGTACTACCTGCAGCAGATGCGCGCGGCTGAAGCACGGGATGGCACGCGGCTGCTCGACTACTTCGACGAGCACTACTATCCAACGCCGGACGACAGCGATACCTTCAACAACTATGGCTGCCTGGCGTTCTGCCCGGCGGGCAACGCCGAGACGCAGCGCAACCGCCTGCGCTCGACCGCCTCGCTGTGGGACCCGAGGTATGTCGAGCAGAACACAATCGGCCGCTCGCTGGCCAAGGACGCGACGTACAGCCGGGTCGATCCAGGCGACACCCCCGGTTCGATTCGCCTTATCCCGCGCTTCAAGAAGTGGGTCGCCCAGCGCTACCCGGGCACGAAAATCGCGCTGACCGAATACAACTGGGGCGCGCTGGACCACATCAACGGCGCGCTGGCGCAGGCCGACGTGCTCGGCATCTTCGGGCGCGAGGGGCTGGACCTGGCGACCCTTGCCGGCCCGCCGGCCGCGAACCAGCCAGGGGCCTTCGCCTTCCGTATGTACCGCAACTACGACGGGCGCGGCGGCAGCTTCGGCGACATCAGTTTCTCTGCCTCCAGCCAGGGCTATCCGTACAACGTCGCCTCGGACCGGCTGGCGATCTTCGCGGCGCAGCGCAGCAGCGACGGCGCGACGACGCTTATGATCATCAACAAGCAGGCCGCTGGCGACCTGAGCCCACCGGTGAAGCTGCTCAATGTACCGAACACGGGGACTGCCGAAGTCTGGCGCTACAGCCCGGCGAATCTCGGCCAGATCGTCCCGGTGACCGGCGCGCTGGATATCTCCAGCGGCAACGTCCAACTGACCTACCCAGCCTCTTCGATCACTCTGGTCGTCATCCCGGCCAGGGCGGGCGCCGGCGCGCCATGCCAGAACGCACCGGCGGCGCCGCCGGCGCTCGCGGCTGCTCCGGCTGGCTTGATCCCGCGGGCTTACCTGCCGGTCGCGGTCAATGGCGTATCCAGCAGCAGGTGCAGTTAGTTTCTGATGGCAGAACTTACGGAGAACAGGCAGACAAGCGCCCATCCGCCATCCTCACGAGGCTTCCAGGTAAAAGTTGGTGAACCAGAACGGCCTATTCGACACGTTCGGCTGGTCCTTGAGGACGATCTCCGCGCTCACCCAATACCGCCCGCTCTCCAGTGGCGTGCCGTTCGGCCATTGGTTGCCGTGCTCGGCGAAGACCCACACATTACAATCCGGTTCGCCGCCGCCGAACGCGCAGTAGGCGGCGTTCCGCTCCTCGCGCTGGTGCACTTCGGTGCCGGGGTTGTCACCGTCGTAGCGTTTGATCACGATCAGCACGCGCGCGATCCCGGCGCCATCCTGCGCCGGCTCGCCGGGCCGCTCGAGGCGCGCCGCGATGCGGATGGCCAGCCGACCACGCACCAGCGGCCGCCCCTCCCGCTCGCCCTTCACATCGGCGATCTGGAGGCTGCCCCTGATCACGCCCACTGCCGCGCCGTTGTCGTCGGTCACGTCGCTGTCGGGCAGCAGGTTCCCCTCCGGCGGCACCCCCTGGTAGGCGACCGGCTCCTCGGCGGGCAGGGGCGGCGTGGGCGGGGGCGGCGTGGGCGGCGCTTCGCCTGTCGGCGCGGGTGGGGGCGACGTAGGCTCGGGGAGAGCAGGCTGCGTCCCCGCGGGGCTGGCCCTAGCGATCGCGGTGAGCGTTGCGGCGACGGCACTCTCCTCGGCGACGCGGGTGGCGATCCGGTCGGCGCTCGGCAGCTCGGTTGGCGCGGGCGAGGGCGAGGCACCGGTGGGAGGTGGCGTGGGCGAAGCGGCTTCGGCCGGTGCGGGCGGAGCGGTGGGGCGCGGCACCGCAGGCTCGCCGGCCTGCCCGCACATCGACAGCAGGCAGCCGGCGGCAACGACCACGACCGGGATGGCGGCGCGCATGGCGGCGCTCCTCACGTTCCTTTTTCCAGACGATCCAGGGTTTTGGCGGCATCGGCGCGCACCGGCTGGCACCCGCCAGCGATCACGTCGCGGCGCAGCACGTCGTCCAGGTCGGCGTTCGGCAGCCGGCCGAGGGCGATGCAGGCATCCGCAGCATCGCGGGCGGCGCGCTGCCAGGTGATCGCGCCGGCGCGGTCGGCCTGCCACTCGCGCGCGAGGCCCTTTTGGCGGGCGGCGATGGCGAGGGCGAGCTGGCTCTGGCCGAGGTAGCGGATGTCGCGCTCCGGCGTGGCGATCAGCCCATCGAGCGCCTGGCGCGCGCCGGCGATCGCAGCGTCCAGTGCCGGCTCGGCGGCCTGCACTTCCCTGAGCGCGGCAGCCGGATCGCCGCGGGCGGCGTTCGCGCGCAGCATGTGGGCCTGGCCGCGCAGGCCGTGGCAGAGGGCGATGCCGAGGGCCGCGCCGCTGCGGACGAGCGCCTCGTTCGGCGTGCCCGGCGCGCGGCGGGCGGCCTCCTGGTAGGTCGCGATGGCGCGGTCGAGCAGCGGCGTGGCCGTCTGGTCGGCGAGCGGGAGGCGCGCGGCGCGGCGGTAGTCCACGCTGGCGCGACCGAGGTAGGCGCGGGCGAAGCCGGGCGCGCGGGCGATGGCGGCGTCGAAGGCGGCCTGGGCCTGGGCGGCCAGCCGCTCGAAGTCCTCCGGCGTGCCGGCACGGCCGGCGGCGAACAGGGCGGCCTGGCCCTTGATGAAATCGAGCGTCTCCTGGCCGGGCACGCCTTCGGGCCAGTCGCGCAGCGCCTGGTCGGCGTTGGCAAGCAGCGCGACCGCCCGTTCGGCGTCGCCGGCGGCGGCGTAGCGCAGGCCGATCAGCAGCCAGAAGAGGGCGATGGCGCGCGGCTTGATGCGCTGCTGGGTGGCGGGGCGGTCGCTCATGTCGATCCGCACCGGTTCGACGCCGAGCTGGTAGCGCCCGACGATCTCGTGGATGGCGTAGCGCTGGCGCGGGACGACATAGAACTCGGGCAGCAGGCCGTTCTTTGCGTCCACGTCGCCGTAGATAATCACGTCCGCGCCGATCGCGTCGGCCCGGGCAGCGGCGGCCTTCTCGCGCTCATCGGCGGTCGCGCCGTCGATCTGGCCGATGGCGACCGTCTTGACGCTGCGCGGCAGGCCGTCGTACCACAGCGCCAGGGTCGCCTCGGCGTCGCGGTCGATCGTCCGGTAGAGTTCGCGGTTGGCGGCGAGCACCTGGTAGATCCACTGGCTGAGCTGGCGGCCGGTGGCGTTATCGCGGGCGGGGCGGCCGCCGGCGTCAAGCGCGCGGAAGTCGGCGATGGCGACGTTGAAGGTCCCGGGCATGCGCGCGTCCCCGGTCGCGAAGGCGCGGTCGAGCTGCCAGGAGATCAGGCCGATGCCGCCGAGCAGGACGACGATCACGCCGACAAGAAACGGGATGGGGATGATCAGGCTGCCGATCTGGACGATGTTCTTGCCTACGGCGATGTTGCTCGCGCCCGCGCCGACGTTGGCGGCGATCATGTCGCGCGGGACACGGCGCGGCAGCAGGCGGCGCAGGGGCGATTCGGCGTTGTCGTCATCAGGGTGCATCGGCGGTTGGGTCACGGCGGGTCTATCCTATTGAACGGCGGCGCTCGGGGTTTTGGCCGCCCATTCGCCATGGGGCGCGTGCGATTCGCCGTGGCCCGCGCTATCCGCATCATCCACTCGTTCGATCCGCCCAGGCGACGGCCTCAGGGCCGGCGCGGGCCAGGGCGCGGCGCGCGGCGGGGGCGGCGAGCAGCGCGGCGAGCGCCCCGGCGAGCTGCGGCACGTTGGCCAGCAGCCAGCCGCCGACGGCGGTGATCGCGGCGGCGCTCGGCGTGCCGCTCTCATCTTTGGTCAGTTCGCCGCGCAGCAGCCGGAGCTGAAAGGCGGCCATCTCGGCGGCGGGGCCGAGCTGCGGGCGGAGCGCGGCGAGCGCGGCCTCCAGTTGATCGAAGCGGGCGGCCAGGTCGTCGGCGTCGGCGGGGCCGGGCGCGTCGCCCTGGCGGATGTCTTTGCCGACGGCGACCTGGCGCGCGCCGGGGCCGATGTTGGCCACGATCACGTCGCCGGCGGCGCCGGGCAGCCCCCGGAGCCAGTCGGCCGGGGCGGCATCCGGCTGCGGCGCGGGCTGGCCGGCGAGCTGGCGCTCGAGCACATCCACTCGCGCGGTGATGTCCTGGATTTCGAGCAGGACGGCGGGGTCGGCGTTCCGTCCGGCGATGGCGGCCTGTTCGCGCAGGATCGCCAGCCGGCGCTGGTGAGCCGCCAGTTCGGCGCGGAGGGCGTCGGGATCGGTCATGGCGCACCTGCCAGGGGTGGTGGATGGTGGACGAGTACTGAATGAAGAATGACGAATGAGGAATGAAGCATGAAGCATGAAGAATAAAGAATAGCAATGACACGTCGTGTCACCGTGTCACCCTGGCTCCTTGTCGCCTGCGCTCGGCGTTCGTCCGCCGTCCTTCGTCCGTGGTCGGCGATTTCAGCCCCCCATCCGCACCCGTTCCAGCGTCTCCCAGAAGCCGGGATACGACACATCCACCGCCTCCGCGCCATCCACGCTCGTCTCGCCGCTGGCGACGAGCGCGGCGACGGCCCATGTCATCGCCAGGCGGTGATCGCCGTGGCTCCGCAGCCGCGCGCCGCGTAGCCCACGCCCGCCGCTGATACCCATGCCGTCGGCGGTCGGCTCGACGGTGACGCCGAGGGCATCGAGCCCGTTCGCCACCATCTCGATCCGGTCGGTCTCCTTGGCGCGCAGCTCGGCGGCGTCACGGATGAGCGTGTCGCCGGAGGCACAGGCGGCGGCGACCGCCAGCACCGGCAGTTCGTCGATCAGGCGCGGGATGAGCGCCCCGCCGATCTCGATCCCGCGCAGGTTCGACGAGCGCACCGTCACGTCGCCGACCGGCTCGCTCCCCTCGGCGCGCTCGTTCGTGACCGTGATGTCCGCGCCCATCATCCGCAACACATCGAGCGCGCCGGTGCGGGTCGGGTTCAGGCCCACGCCCACGGTCGTCACCTCAGCGTCCGGGTGGATGGCGGCAGCGACCCACCAGAACGCGGCGGACGATGGGTCGCCCGGTACCCGCAGTGAGAGCGGGTAGGGAAAGACCGGGTGCGCCGGCGGGGTCAGGACGATCCGCTCAGGCTGCACGGTTATGTCGACTCCCATCGCCGCGAGCATCCGCTCGGTATGGTCGCGCCCGTCGAGCCGGCCGGTGAGGGTCAGCGGGCCGCTGCCGGCGAGCGCGGCGAGCAGCAGCGCGCTCTTGACCTGAGCGGAGGCGATCGGCAACTGGTAGCTGCCGCCGTGGAGCGCTGCGCCGCGCACGGCGAGCGGCGCGCGGTCGCCGTTGGCGCGGCCGTCGAGGCTCGCGCCGAGCGCCCGGAGCGGGGCGACGATCCGCTGCTGCGGGCGGGCACGGAGCGACTCATCGCCGGTCAGAACCGCGAACAGACCGGGGTGGCCGGCCAGCAGCCCTGTGAGCAGGCGCAGTGTCGTGCCGGAGTTGCCGCAGTCGAGCACGTCCGCCGGCTCGCGCAGGCCGCGCAGGCCCGCGCCGAACACGCGCACGGTGTCGCCCTCGCGCTCGACACGCACGCCCAAGGCACGGATGCAGCCGATGGTCGAGAGACAGTCCGCTCCGGTGAGGAAGTGGGTCACCGTGGCGTTCCCTTCGGCGACGGCGTTCAGCAGCACGGCACGGTGCGAGATCGACTTATCGCCGGGGACCTCGACCGTGCCGCGGAGCCGTTTCGGGGTGGTGAGGATAAGAGCTGTCATTGAATGTGAAGGGAATATGGAACAATAGCAAATGGAACGCGAAACATAGAAAATGGGGGAATGAAGGATGGGAAACACCGCAAATTATCGATTTTCCTTCTCCATTCTCCCTTTTACAGGGCTTACGGGGTCGCTCGCATCGCGGGAGGTGTGGCCGGCTTGCGGCCTGCCATGCAGTTCTTGTGTAGCGCGCGCTACACAAGAGGTCGTGGAGGGGCAATGCCCCTCCACGACCTCACTCCGGTTGTGTCACAAGTTTATAGCCGAATCCGCGGACAGTGACCAGGAAGCGCGGGTTGCCCGGATCGCGCTCGATTCGCTGGCGCAGGCGATAAACGAGGGCATCGATCGCGTTGAAGTCGTACACCTCGTAATCCCACACACCGCGGGCGATCTCCTCCTTGCTGATCACTTCGCCCTTGTGGCTGTAGAGCAATTCGAGGAGCTGGAATTCCTTGACCGTGAGCGGCGGGGAGAGGAGGTCCCCATGGACGTAGACCTCCTTGGTGCGGCTGTCGACCCGCAGCGCTTCATCGCTGCTCTGGATGCGCTTGAGAATCTCGACCGGCAGCGGGCCCTTCTGCGTGGCTTCCGGGTCGTTGAAAAGGATCTCAGTGTCGGCGATCCAGATCCGCGTCTGGTTGTGCAGGGTGCGCGCGCCAGCGATCCGCTCGCCATCGACGTAGGTGCCGTTGGTGCTGTCCAGGTCGCGCACCAGATAGCCGTTCTCGTCGTGCTCCAGCCGGGCGTGGCGGCGTGAAGCCAGCGGGTGGTCGATCACGATGTCATTGGCGTGATCCCGCCCGATCGAGAGGACCGGCTTGCTCCATTCGATCTGCGTCAGGCTGCCCTCCTGGCGGCGGATCACGAGAACCGGTGCGGGCCCAGGCTGCATCGCGCGCTCCTTATGCACAGCGGCGGCTCGGCAAGGAAGGCCGCCTGTAGTATGGTACAATCCCGTATAGTTGTAAGGGATTATACCATCACGTTTGTGAAAATACCAGCCTCATGAACGTCTCCCCGGCACGTTGAAGCGATGCGGGATATTGACGGTCGTACGGCGTTTAGTATCACAGGCAGCGCGCGGGACAAGCCACGAGGCCAGCTTGGTTGACGGGCACGTTCCGCGATCTGCGCAGCGATCCAATGCCCGCGCAGGCGGCGAGGCGAAGACTTGACACATCTGGTCGGCAGGCGTCTCGGACGGTACATCATCGAAGCGGAGATCGGCCGCGGCGGGATGGCGCGTGTCTATCGGGCGCGCGACACCAGCCTGCAGCGGACGGTCGCGCTGAAGGTGCTCGCCGCACAACTCGCGCTCGACCCGGAGTTCATCCGCCGGTTCGAGCGCGAGGCCGAGCTGGCCGCCAATCTGCATCATCCGAATATCGTCACCATCTACGATGTCGGCGAGCAGGATGACCTGCGCTACATCGCGATGGCGTACGTCCAGGGCCGCACGCTCCACACGATTATCCAGGAGCGGGGCGCGCTCGGCTTCAGCTATGCGCTGGCGATCGTCGCCCCGATCGCCGCCGCGCTCGACTATGCCCACGCCCAGGGCGCGGTGCACCGCGACATCAAGCCGCAGAACATCCTGATCGATGCGCACGGGCGCGTCCTGCTCACCGACTTCGGCATCGCCCAGGGGCCGGAGCGCGATGGCGAGCGGCTGACGCGCACCGGCGTCTTCATGGGCACGCCGGAGTATATCTCGCCGGAGCAGGCCTCGGCGCAGCGGGTGGACGGGCGTAGCGACCTGTACTCGCTCGGCGTGGCGACCTACGAGATGATCACCGGCGCTGTGCCGTTCTCCGGGGCGACGCCGCAGTTGATCGTGGCGCATGTGCAGATGCCGCCGCCGGCCCTGTCGAGTGTCGATCCGTCGCAGCCGCGCGAGCTGGACGACGTGCTGGCGCGCATGCTCGCCAAGCGCCCGGAGCGGCGCTACCAGAGCGGGATGGCGTTTGTCGAGGCGCTGCGCACGGTCGCGGCGCGGCGGGGGATCGCGTCGGCGACGGCCGAGCAACTGGCGGCGCTTGCGGCCCCGCCCACCGTCCGGGCGCACACGCCGCGCCCCGCGCCGCCCCCGCCGCCCCCGCCGACGGCCCGCCCGCCGCGTGGCGAACCCGTTCCCATGCCGCCGGAGCCGCGCCCCGCGCCGCGAATCGCATCGCGCCCCGCGGGAGCAGCCATTCCTGAGCGCTATGCGGACGAGGGCTACCCGGATGCACCCCTGCCGCCGACCCGCCGCGCCGCTGCGGCGACCGGCTCCGGGGTCGGATTGCTCAGCTTCCTGACGTTCGAGCGGGTCTGGCCGTTTCTCGTCGGCACGGGCATCGTGCTCGCGATCTTTCTGCTCATTCGCAATGTCGTCACCAATCCGATCCGATTGCCGGCCACACCGGCATTGCCGATCGTGGCGACGATCGCGCCATCACCGCCCCCCCCCCCCGCCGAGCCCGACAGCCACGGCGACCGCCACGCTCGAACCGACCGGGCTCCCCACCGCGCCGCCCGCTCCGACCGAGCCGCCGCCATCGCCCACCCCGCCACCGTTCATCCCGACCGAGCCGCCATTCATCCCGACCGAGCCGCCACCACCGACCGAGCCATCGCCGACGGAGGTGGTGACGCCGACCGCCGAGGTGACGCCGACCGCCGAGCTGCCGAGCGCCACGCCCGAACCGCCCAGCGCCACACCGGGGCCGCCCAGCGCCACGCCCACGCCGCCGGCGGCCACCCCGACCGCGCCGCCCGCATCCGGCAAGCCGACCGCCGCGCCGACTGCCGTTGCGACCGCCGCGCCGACCACGCCGCCCCCACCCTCGCCGACCAGTGCGCCGACCACGCCGCCCACGTCGCCGCCCACACCCTCGCCGACCACCGCGCAGCCGGCGGACGCGCACACGCCCACGCCCACCCCGTCAGTGCCCACGGCGACCGCGCCGCCCACCGCGACCGCGCCGCCCACCGCGACCGCGCCGCCCACCGCGACCACGCCGCCCACCGCGACCACGCCACCCACCGTGCCGCCATGAGCGCCTCTCGGCATCCCGAACGTAAGAAACGGATATTCTGATGGAAGCTCTAACCTGCCATGCTCACCTTGCCACCTGAACTTGACGGGGCGATCGCCCGCGCGCTCGGCACAACGCACCCGTCGCGCTGGGTGCGCGAAGCCCAGGCGCTGAGCGAGCGCTATCGCGCGCCGCGCCTGCCAGATGGCGCGCCGCTCGTTTCCAATGCGGCGCAGGCGCTCGGCTACGCAGCGATCATCCTGCCGGCGACCTACGCGCAGCTCTATGGCGCGATGGCCGCGACCGCCGCGCGCATTCCCGCCTGGCAGCCGGCGACGCTGCTCGATCTCGGCAGCGGGCCGGGCACGGCGCTCTGGGCCGCTGCGGCTGTCTGGCCGACGATCAGCCGGATGGTCGCGTGGGAGCGCGAGGCGGCACTGATCGCGCTCGGGCGCGAGCTGGCGTCCGCGAGCAGCGCGCCGGCCGTGCGCGCCACTCGCTGGGAGCGCGCTGACCTCCGTACCCTCTCCGGCGTCGCGAGCGCCCGCCATCCGACCTACGATCTGGTCGTGCTCGGCCACGTGCTGAACGAACTGCCACCCGACGCGCGCCCCGCCATAATCGATGCGGCCTGGCGCCTGGCCGGCGGCCTGCTCCTGATCGTCGAGCCGGGCGACAGCGCCAGCTTCGCGGTGGCCCGCGCCGCGCGCGATCAGCTCCTGAGCGCTGGCGCGCGTACGATCGCGCCCTGCGCCCACGACCGCCCGTGCCCGTTGGAGAACGACTGGTGCCATTTTCCGCAGCGCCTGCGGCGGCCGGCGTTCCAGCGCCGGGCGCGTGGCGCCCCGTCGGAGTGGGAGGACGCGAAATTCGCCTACGCCGCGCTGGCCCGCTTCCTGCCGGAGCAGTCGATCTGGGGACGCGTGATCCGCGAGCCGCAGGCCAACAAGGCGTACGCCGAGGCCAAACTATCGACCCGCGACGGCGTGGCCTGGTACCGCGCCCTGAAGCGCCACAAAGAGGCGTTCCGCCGAGTCAAGGATCTACGATGGGGCGAAGCGCTGCCGGAGCCGCTGCCGGCGCCGATCGAGCCGGTAACGCGATGACACGATGACATGATGACACGATGATATGTTGAGATGACCGGGATCACCTTCACCGTGTCACCGTGTCATCGTGTCACCGCCAGACACACGGAGCCTTGCGATGAAAGCGATCCTCTTCGACCAGCCGGGCGGGCCGGAGGTGCTGCGCTACGGCGACGCGCCCGATCCGCAGCCCGGCCCGGATGAGCTGCTGGTGCGGGTGCGCGCCACCGCCTGCAATCGCGCCGACCTGCTGCAACGCCGTGGCGCCTACCCGCCGCCGCCCGGTGCCTCGCCGATCCTCGGCTTGGAGCTGGCCGGCGAGGTGGTGCAGCCGGCCGGCTCATGGCACGCCGGCGACCGGGTGATGGCGGTCGTCAGCGGGGGCGGCTACGCCGAGCTGGCCGTGGTTCCGGCCGGCATGGCGATGCCGATCCCCATGGGGCTGTCGTTCGAACAGGCCGCTGCCATCCCCGAGGCATTTCTGACCGCCTATTTGAACCTGTTCACGCTCGGCGGGCTGGAAGCGGGCGAGCGTGTGCTGATTCACGCCGGCGCGAGCGGGGTGGGCACGGCAGCCATCCAGCTCGCCCGCGCCGCCGGCGCGCGGGTCTTCACGACCGCCGGGTCGGACGAGAAGCTGGCGCGCTGCCGCGAGCTCGGCGCCGATGAGGCGATCAACTACCGCCGCGAGTCGTTCCTCGAACGGGTACGCGCCGCCACGGACGGTCAGGGTGTGGAATTGATCCTGGATTTCGTCGGCGCGCCGTACTGGCGGGACAACCTGGCCGCGCTGGCGGTCGGCGGGCGGCTGATGCTGATCGGCTTTCTCGGCGGCTCGCGCGGCGACCTCGACCTCGGCCCCATCCTGGCGAAACGCCTGACGGTGCGCGGCACGACGCTGCGCCGCACGCCGCTGCCGGAGAAGATCGCGCTGACTCAGGCGTTTGTCGCGTTCGCCATGCCGCGCTTCGCCAGCGGCGAGCTCCGCCCGGTGGTGGACTCGGTCTACCCGCTGCGCGAGGCCGCAGCGGCGCACCAGGCGATGGAGCAGAACCGAAACACCGGCAAGATTGTGCTGTCGGTCGCGTGAGCGCCCTGCCGAAACGGCCAGGCCCCCTATGATCGCCGGGCCGCCAGGCTACCCGAACGGCCAGTTCCGCAGCGGCGCGCCAGGGCGTACACTTGCCAGTAAGCGCCCATGGGCGGCGGTCTCCCGCCGCATCGCTCCGAACAGCGACTGAGACGAAAGCGAGGCAATAGCATGGCCACGAGATGGGAATACAAAGTCGCCTATGTCGAACCCTGGGATCGGGTCTCCATCGAAGGGAATGAGACGCATCGCGAAGAGCGCGAGCGCGACAGCGCCTTCGGGCGGCGCTTTCTCAACGGCATGGGCGCGGACGGCTGGGAGCTGATCGGCATCCAGCACGGATGGCGCGGCAACGCCTACTACATCTTCAAGCGCGAACTGCCCGAGGGCGCCGAGCCGGACCTGACGGTCGTGAAGCGCGCCGCAAGTGAGGAGGAACGGCAACCACCCCCGCCGGCGACCCCGCCGGGGCCGGATGTGGTGTAGGCGCGGCTGCGACGCGGCGCGATGGTTTCAGGGGATCGGACGAACGACGAATGCGGGCCAGGCCGATCCAGGGAGCTTCCGGCGCGCAGGGGCAGGCGTTTGTCCTTCGTCCTGGGCCTTTCGTTAGCGGCGCCGTTCGTCGCGCCACACAAACAGCAGGTAATTCAGCAGCGTCGCCAGGGCGTAGCAGGCGGCTGTGGCGAGAAACAGCGGCGCGAAGCCATAGCGCGCCTGCACCCACACGCTCAGCGGCGGCATCAGAAGGTACCCCACGCTCGACGCGCCGCCCAGCAGCCCACTCAGCGCCGGGCGCACCGCTTCAGGGACCCGCGCCATGGCGTAGGCGTCGTAGAGTGGCGCGCCCATGTTGAAGAGCGCGGCCCGCGCCAGCGCCGCGCCAAGCGCCAGCTCGCGCGACGGGGCGAACCCGAGCGCCAGCAGGAACGGCAGTGACAGCGCTTCTGTCAGCACGACCGTAGGCATCGCGCCGAGCCGCGCCGAGAGCAACGGAGCGGCCAATGTCGCCAGGCCGGTTGCCACACCCAGCGCGGCGAATGTCGCACCGAGCGCCCCGCCGGACAGTCCAAAGCGTTCGTTAAAGAACAGGTTCAAGTAGGGGATGAGCAGCGCTGCGCCCCACGAGATCAGACAGGGTGTGACCAGCAGGCGCAGCAGCGGCCATGGGCGGCGGATGATGGCAGGCCACGGCTCCCCGAGCACGCGCGCCGCACATCGAGGAAGACCTGGAGCGGGGAAAACGCGGCGGCGTGCGTGCCCTGGGGGCTCTTCGCTCCGTGTCGTCGCCTCCACGTCTCCGCGCCGCCGTGTGTCGATCTCCACGGCGACCGCGCCCTCGCGCATCAGGAGCAGCGGCGCCACCGACAGCCCCAGCACCGCCCCAACGACGCCGAAGGTCGCACGGTAGGCGAGGGCGCTCTCCGGGCCGACTCCAAGCGCGCCGCCGAGGGTGCCCGGCAGCAAGCCGCCGGCCAGGCTGCCAAGCCCCGCCACGCCGATCGCCAGCGCCGCGGCGAAGCTGAACACCCGGTCGCGCGTGGCGGCGCTGCTATGGCGCATCATAAAGGGCTGAGCAGCCAGTTGGGCCAACACCGCGCCCGCCGCCGAGACCGCTACGGCTGCTAGCAGCGCCGCCGGCGATGGGTGTAGCGCGATGACCAGCGCGCCGGCGGCATACAACCCAGCCTGGAGCACCAGCGCCCGACGCAACCCGATGCGCCCGAGCAGCCACCAGAGCGGCAAGCTCAGCGCCGCCGCGGCGGCGATCCCGGCCGAGCCGAGCCACCCGAGAAACGCGCGGTCGTAGCCGAAGGCCAGGACGGCCAGATTGAAGAAGAGGCCCCAGACCGCCAGGCCGAAGGTCTGGATGGCGCTGTGGAGCAGATACAGGCGTGCCGGTCGGCTGAGCATGCGGGGAGGGCGAGCGGGTGAACGGGCAACAAGATGACAAGGTGACAAGGTGACAAGATGGCGAGGTGACACGATCTGTCATTGATCATTCTTCACACAAACCTCCTTTGTAGCTGGTGTGGCATCGCCCAGGCGCGGAAGCCCGCACGCGGTCCCCCGCCTGCCCCCGCAAGGGGGTAGGGGGTGAGCGGTGGGTTCATGACTACCCAAGCGGCACGTGCACATCCACCGTCGTCCCCTGGCCAGGCGCCGAGCGGATGCGGCATTCCGCGCCGATCAGGCGGGCACGCTCGCGCATGTTCAGCAGGCCAAGCGAGCCGCGGCTGACGTAGCCGGCCTCGATGGCCGCCAGATTAAAGCCCCGCCCACGATCGCGAACACTGGCGATCACGTGCCCTTCCTCCTGGTAAAGGTAGATCGTCACCTCGCCGCCGCCGGCATGCTTGCGGGCGTTGTTCACCGCCTCCTGCACGATCAGAAAGATCGCGCTCTCCTTCTCCAGCGGCAGCCGCGGCAGGCTGGCGGGCGCCTCCAGCCGCAGCCAGACCTTCCCCGCCGGATCGCGGAAGCGCTCGACATACTGCTGGAGCGTCGCCAGCAGGCCCTGCGTCTCCAAGCCCAGCGGGCGCAGTTCGAACAGCAACGTGCGGATATCGTGCGCCGTTTTCTGCACCAGGTCGGAGAGCACATCCAGCTCGGTTTCGACACGCTCCGGCATCGCCCGGAGCAGCCGCTTGATGAACTCGATGTTCATCGTGATCGCGGCGATGCTCTGCGCCGGGCCGTCGTGCAGGTCGCGCGCGATCGCGGCGCGCACCTCCGCCTCCTTCGCCAGCAGCCGGTCGCGCTCGCTCTTCAGGCTCGCCACCAGCCGGGCATTTTCGACGGCGATCGCCGCCTGGCTCGCCAGCGTGGTGATCAGTTGCAGATCGCGCTCGGTGAACGGCTCGCCGCTGCGTTTGTTCAAGACCTGGACCACACCGACCGTGCGCTCGCCGTGGCGCATGGGCGCAGAAAGCAGCGAGCGCGTGACAAACTCGGTGTCGCGCGCGATGCCGTCGTACCAGCGGGGGTCCTGCTCGACATCGTTGACGATCTGGCCGATCCCATTGGTCGCCACCCAGCCGGCGATCCCGCGATCGTGGGGAATGCGGTACTCGCGCCACTCGCCGGTGAGCGCATCGGCCGCCTCCAGCACCAGTTCGCCCCGCTCCTCATCGAGCAACAGCACCGAGCAGCGCTCGGCGCCGATCACCTCCGGCACGCGCTCGGTCATCTCCGCCAGCAGACTCTTGAGGTCGAGGTTGGCGGCCAGTGCCTGGCCCACCTGATAGAGCAGTTGCAGCTCGCGGAGATCCTGCTCGGCGTGCTGCAACGTAACCAGTTTATCAGCCTCGCCGCCGAGCGCCCGCACCAGCAGCACCGCCACATCCTCGTCGATGTGCGGCTGCCCCGAGCGCTCGACATCCGCCTCGCGAACGACGAGGTGCAGTAGCCCAACCGTCTGTTGGCCGCTGCGAAGCGACAGCTCGAGCAACTGCCGCTCGTCGTCGATCGCGAAATAGCCGATCGCCGGCTCGCGGCTGTCGTTCCGCCGGGCGAAGGCCGAGCGGGCCTCGGCGATCATGCGCGTCGTGTCGGTGTCGAGCTGGCCGTGTGCAACTACCACAGCCTCGCCCGATGGTTTCTGGTAGAGGAGTGCACCGGCCTCCGCCGGCCAGACAGCAACGAGGCGATCAAGCGAAGCCTGCAACAGACCGGAGAGATCGTGATGGCCGCCCGCCGATAGAAGCTGTGCGACGGTCTGAGTCGATGGCGAAGATGTCGTTGCGGGCATTGGCACACCTCTTGCATTCCTGGAGCGTGCGACCGACGCTGTCGACCTTCACTCTACCGCAACGCCGAGGCACTGTCAAAGCTCTGCCCACCGCTGGTTGTCGCAATTCGGTAGCAAAGCCGCTACCATGTTCGGCTGCCGACACGGCACGTTAGTGCACATAGGAAGCTAAAGCCCTCCCGAAGCATCTGGTGCGCGTTGCTTGCTATTTGTGACATTATTCACTACAATCATGACAGACGCCTGCCGCCGCTGCCAGCGCGTCCATCGCGGGCAGCGGCGGCAGATCCCCACCCGGCGCGGACATGTCCCGCCGCAAGGAGCAGGTATGACGAATGGAACGAACGACACGGACCCCCGCCAGCCGGCGCTGACCGTTGCGGCGCCGCAGCCGCTCGATGGCGCCGAAGCCGCGCCGCAGCCGCTCGGTGGCGCAGAAGCCACCCCGCTGCCGCGGCGGAGTGGCCGACCACAAGTGGTGATCATCGGCGCCGGCTTCGGCGGGCTGGCCGCCGCGCGCACGCTCGGCAACACCGATGTCGACGTGCTGGTGATCGACCGCAACAATTACCATGGATTCTGGCCATTGCTCTATCAGGTGGCGACCGCCGGGATCGAGACCGAGTCGATCGCCTACCCGGTACGCGGCATTCTACGGCGCTACCGCAACGCCGACTTTCTGATGGCCGAAGTCACCGGCGTGGACTTCGAGCGCAAACTGGTGCTGACCGACGGCCCGCCTGTCGAGTACGACTACCTGATCATCTCCGCCGGCAGCGCCAACAACTATTTCGGCAACGATGCGCTGGCCGAGCACACGCTAGGCATGAAGGACATCGACGATGCCGAGCGGCTGCGCAACAACCTGCTGCTGGCGTTCGAGGCGGCAGTGCACGAGCGCGACCCTGCCCGCCGCGCCGCGCTGCTGACCTTCGTGATCATCGGCGGCGGACCGACCGGCGTCGAGCTGGCGGGGGCTTTCGCCGAGCTGATCCACCATGTGCTGCGCAAGGACTACCCCATGATCGACCGCCACGAGCCGCGGGTGGTTCTGGTCGAGGCGAGCAATGAGATTCTCTCAACCTTCCCGGAGAAATTGCGCGCGCGCGCCCTGGCCCGCCTGAAGAAGATGGGCGTGGACGTGCGGCTCGGCACGCGAGTCGACTCGGTCGGCGAGGAGCGCGTACACTTCGCCGACGGGAGCTTCATCGAGACAGACACCGTCGTCTGGGCCGCGGGCGTACGCGCGGCGCACCTGGCCGACACGCTGGGCACCGCGCAGGCGCGCGGCGCGCGGGTGAAGGTGACGGAAACACTAACCCTTCCGGGCCGCGATATGGTGTTCGTGATTGGGGATATGGCCTACCTCGAAGGGTACCGTCCGGGCGTAGCTTACCCGATGGTCGCGCCGGTCGCGATCCAGATGGGCCGCCGGGCGGCGCGTAACATCCTGGCGGATATACGGGGCCGCCCGAGGGAGGCCTTCACCTACTTCGACAAAGGCCAGATGGCGACAATCGGGCGGCGCGCGGCGGTGATGGACGCCTTCGGCCTGCGCTGGAGCGGGTTTTTCGCCTGGCTCGGCTGGTTGTTCGTCCACCTGATTGAACTGATCGGCTTCCGCAACCGGCTGATCGTGCTGACCAACTGGGCGTACAACTACTTCACCTGGGGCGGCGGCGTGCGCCTGATCACGTGGACGGACCGCCGCCCCGAGGCATCACCGCGTCTGCAAAAGACACCATAGCGAATCGGCCTGTCGCACAGGGGGCGGCGCATCCATCGGGCGGGTGTGGTATCATGCACGCGAGAAGCCAGAAGGAGTCGCTGCGTCCATGACCGTGGAAGTGCTGACCGCGCCAAAGGTCGAGACCGTTCCGGCCATCGAGTTGGTCGTCGCCAGTGATGAGGAGCTCGAAAAGCCCTATCGAGTGATCATCCAGAACGACGATGTCACGCCGATGGAGTTCGTCGTCCTGGTGCTCCAGGGCATTTTCGAGCTGTCGATGGAACGGGCCGTGCAGGTTATGCTCGAAGCGCATTACAACGGCCGCGCCCTGGTCGTCACCCTTCCCTACCGCGACGCGAGCGAGCGCGTCTACACGGCGCAAAGCCTTGCCCGCGACGCCGGCTACCCGCTGAGCTTCTACCTCGAGCCGGACGAGTGACCCCAGTTCATGCCTCACGTGCCAGGCGGCGGCGCTGGTACGTGGCGAAATGCTGTCGCTTGCGCTCGTCCTCGCCGAGCCCATCCGCCAGGTCCGCGGCCAGCGCCCGATACGCCGCCGCTGCCGGCGCGGCGATGGCCGCGCTCGCCGCGATCGTTTGCTGGAGCAGCGCCTGCGCCGCCTGGCGCTCGCCGGCGCGCTCCAGCCGCAGCGCCCGCGCCGCCGCCGCCGCCAGCTCCACCTCGGCGGCGCGCTCCTGCACCGCCCGGTCCAGCGGCAGGCGCCGCACCTCCGCCTCGCGGGCGTAGCGGAAGCTCACCAGCGCCTCCAGTGTCGCCGTGCGCCCGTCTAGCCCGGCATAGCCCAGCTCGCCGCGCAGCGCCACCGCCGTGCCGGGCGCGTCCGGCGGCGTGAGAACGCGCGTGAACAGCGCGCGCCGCTCGCCCGCGCACAGGTCGCCCAGGAAGACCCGCAGCCGCTCGCCGCTCCGCTCGTGCGGCAGGTCGCCTAGCAGCTCGACCGCCACGCCGCGCGGGACGCTGATGCTCAGCAACGCCTCGCGAGCGACGATCGTGAGCAGATCGTCCAGTTCGGCACGAAACACATCCGGGATCTGCTGCGGCCGCTCGATATAGAAGAAGCGCCCGCCGCCCTGGTTCGCCAGCCCTTCCAGCAGATACTCGTTGAAATCCAGCCCGACGCCGAACGTAGATGTCGCGACGCCGCGCCGCCGTAGCTCGCGGGCGTGGTGGTTCAGCTCCTCGACATCGGTGATGCCGCGGTTGGCGATCCCGTCCGTCAGCAGCAGCGCCCGGCCGACGGCACCGCTGTCCGCGCCCGCCGCGACCTGGCGGCAGCCCTCCAGCCAGCCGCCCGACAGGTTCGTCCAGCCGCCGGGCACCAGCGCCGACACCCGCGCGGCGATCTCGCGCCGGGCCTCCGCGGTCACCGGCGCGGCGGGGGCCAGCAGCGTCACCTCGTCGTCGTAGGCGACCACCGCCAGCCGGTCCTGCGCCTCGAGCAGGTCGAGCACATGGCACGCCGCCTGCCGCACGAACCCCAACTTGTCGCCCTGCATCGAGCCGCTGCGGTCCACCACCAGCGCCAGGTTGAGCGGCGCGCGCCGGGCGTGCGCCGGCGCCTCCGGCGCAACGATGCGCCACTCCACCATCCGGGGCGACGATACCTCGGCGGCGACCATCGCCTGGTCGCACGTTACGTCAAGCTGCATCGCCTCGCGTGTCATCGTTGTCTCTCCTCGCTCGCGCGCACATCGTCGAACAGCAGCGCCCGCGCCTGCTCGATCACCTGCTGGACGCGGGCCGCCTGCCGCGGCGGCTGCGGCTCACGGATATGCAACTCAACCCCGTCCGCCAGCGGCACGCGCCGCCAGCGCTCGCCATCCTCCGTGGCCGCTGCCGCGTCCGGCGCCACCGCCCGCCCCAGCGAACGCGCGGCGCGCGGCGCCCCCACCGGCAGCGCCATGCGCGCCCCATAGGGCGCCGGCGCCTCGGCGACCGCCCGCGGCGCCGCGGGCGGCGCAAGCACCCGGGCCAGGTAGGCCGCCGCGCTGTCCGCCGGCGCATCCTCCGCCAGCGCGGCGCGTACCTCGGCATCGCTCATGCTGGCCAGCCGAGCCCGGATCTCGCTGAGCGGCAGGTACGCCGCCTTGAGCCGCCCGATCAGCCGCAGCCGGTCGAGATACGCCGGGCCGTAGCTCGCGTAGCGCCCCCGCGTCTCCGGCGGCGGCAGCAGCCCCTCCGCTGTGTAGAACCGGATCGTCCGCGGCGTCACCCCGGCCGCGGCGGCCAGTTCGCCGATGCTGTAGCGTTCCCCGCTCACCTGCTGATCCTCCCCGACACTGGAGCCGATTATAACAGTATTACGTTCTACTGTCAAGATCAAGCGCAGTGGCAAACGAACGGCCCCGCCAGACCGGCGAGGCCATCTCAGCCCGCTGCCCGGTGGCGATCAGGTGGCACCCGGGCGGCACAGATCGGATGAAGCAAGCGTCCCCGCTTGCCGCGATCGCCGCGGCTCAATCACGCAGCTCCTCCGCCAGCCAGCGCTCGATCACCGCCCGCGCGGCGGCGGCGGCGCGGGCCCGGTGGCTGATCGCATTCTTGCGTTCCGGCGGCAGCTCGGCCAGCGTGCGGTCTTCATCGAGCACATAAAACAGCGGATCGTAGCCGAAGCCGCCCGTGCCGCGCGGAGCGGCCTCGATCACGCCATGCAGCGTCCCCTCGACCAGCTCGGTCGGGGCGCCGGGGCGGGCCAGCGCGATCACACACACGAAGCGCGCCAGCCGGGCGTGGAACGGCACGCCCTCCAGCCGCTTGAGCAGCAGCGCGTTGCGTTCGGCGTCGGTCGCGCCCGGCCCGGCGAAGCGCGCCGAATACACCCCCGGCGCGCCGCCGAGCGCCGCGACCTCCAGCCCCGAGTCGTCCGCCAGCGTCGGCAGGCCGCTGCGCGCCGCGTAGGCCTCGGCCTTGAGCCGGGCGTTCTCCGCGAAGGTCGCGCCGCTCTCCTCCACATCGTCGGTGATCCCGACCTCCGCCAGGCTGACCAGCTGCACCGGCAGCCCGCCGAAGATCGCGGCGTACTCGCGCAGTTTTCCGGGGTTGGTTGTGGCGATCAAGAGCTGCATCTGTTCGAACCGTGAACAAAGGATGCGTGATGCATGATGAATGAAGAATGAACAATGAAGAATGAGGAATGATCAATGACACATTTTGTCAGCTTGTCAGCTTGTCATCTCGTCACGGTGGCACCCTGCCCCGCGCCGCGGCAAGCGCCGTGCCTCCGGCCGCAGGGTACACGCTCGCAGCGGCGCTGTCAAGCCCGTTGACGGCGTCCCCATCCTCCGGTAGAATGCCAGCGCGCCCGGCGTGGCCGCGGCGCTGTCGTTCCGAGGGGCGGTGTTGGGTTGGGCGCACGGGGCGCAGCATCTCTGACCACCGACCCCCGCGCTGCACGCGCAGCGCGCATGTCGGCGTGAGGAACCGGTTGCATGGCTCGAACGATACCGGCGGATGGGGTCCGCGCGCGCGGCCTGGGCATGCTCGCCGAGCTGCTCCGGGCGATGCGTCCGAAGGACTGGCTGAAAAACGTCTTCGTCTTCGCCGCCATCGTCTTTTCCGAGGGGCGCCTCTGGCTGCAGCCGGCCTACCTGCTGCGAGTCTGCGGCGCGTTTCTGCTCTTCTGCATGGTCGCCAGCGCGATCTACCTGATCAACGACCTGGTCGATATCGAAAAAGATCGAGCGCACCCGAAAAAGCGCTACCGCCCGCTGGCCGCCGGCCGCCTCAGCCCAAAGGTCGCCCTGGCGGCGGCGGTCGCGCTGCTGACGGTCGCGCTGCCGGCCGGCTTCCTGCTCGATTACACGCCTGGTGGTAGCCTTTGGGAGAACCTCAACTTCGGCCTGGCGCTGGTGACCTACCTGCTGGTGCAGGGCGTGCTCTACTCCTACTACCTCAAGCACCTGGTGATCATCGACATCTTCACCATCGCCTTCGGCTTCGTCATCCGGGCGGTCGCCGGCGGCTGGGTGATCGATGTGCCGATCACCCCCTGGCTGCTGATCTGCATGGGCTTGCTGGCGCTGTTTCTCGGCCTGGCGAAGCGCCGCGCCGAGCTGGTGTTGCTGCAAGACGGCGCCGGCGAGCACCGCCGTATCCTGGACGAGTACTCACTGCCGCTGCTCGACCAGATGATGTCGATCGTCACGGCGGCGACGATCATCGCCTACACCTTGTTCACCTCGACTGCGCCGACGCTGCCCCTCAAGCCGTTCCCAGTGATGATGATCACCGTGCCGTTCGTCGTCTACACGATCTTCCGCTACCTGTACCTGATCTACAAACGCGGCGGCGGCGGCAACCCGGCCGACCTAGTGCTGAAGGACCCGCCGCTGCTGGTGGCAGTCATCCTGTGGGGCCTGACCGCGCTGCTGGTGCTGGCCACGGCACACTGATCAGATCGTAGATGCCCCAAACGCCTGAGCGTCTGACCCCTCTGAGCGTCTGACCGTCTGACCCTCTGATCTCTGACCATCTGCCCGTCTGCATGCTCACCTTCATCAAATTCGGCGGATCGGTGATCACCGACAAGACGACCCCCGAGACGCCCGACCTGCCAACCATCCGCCGGCTGGCCGCCGAGGTGCGGCAGGCGCTCGACGACGCGCGGGCCGCCGGCGCGCCGCTGCGCCTGGTGATCGGGCACGGCAGCGGCTCTTACGGCCATAGCTACGCCCGGCGCTACGGCGTACACCTCGGCCTCCCGCCCGGCGGCGACTGGATGGGCTTCGCACTCACCGCAGCGGCAGCGCTCCGGCTCAACCGGATCGTTGTGGACGAACTGCTGGCGGCGGGGGTGCCGGCGCTCGCACTCCAGCCCTCGGCGACGCTGCGGGCCACGGGCGGCGCGCTCGCCGCGTGGGACACCAGCCTGATCCCCGTGGCGCTGGATCACGGCCTCGTCCCGGTGGTCCACGGCGATGTAGCGTTCGACGGGGTGCAGGGCTCCGCGATCATCTCGACCGAGCAGCTCCTCGTGGCGCTCGCCGCCGACCCGGCGCTCCGCCCGGATCGGATCGTCCTGGTCGGCGAGGCGGGCGTCTTCACCGCCGACCCGCACCGCGTACCGGATGCTGCGCGCATCCCGCGGATCGGCCCGGAGAACATCGCTGCCGTGCTCGCCGGCGCGGGCGCATCGCACGGCATGGATGTGACCGGCGGCATGCGCAGCAAGGTCGAGCTGATGTGGCGGCTCGTCACCGCCCACCCGGCGCTGACGGTGCACCTGATCGGGCCGGCGCCGGGGCTACTCCGCCTGGCGCTCCTCGGGCAGGCTGCCGGCGAAGGCACGCTGATCGCCGCCGCCTGACGCAAGCTCGTATCCAAACCGCAACATATCCGCTCGTTCCACGGCTGCGCCCCGGCGATAGAATAGGGGCGTGTCTCGGCTGCTGCGCCAGCGAGGAGAAGACCATGCCCGTTATTCCGCCCGAGTGGCAATCATTCGAACTGCTGCAAGCCACGATCGATACCTTTCCCGACCCGATCTTTGTCAAGGACCGCGAGCACCGCTGGATCGCCTGCAACCAGGCATTCTGCCGGCTGGTCGGCCAGCCCTACGACAAAATGATCGGCTACGGCGACCTGGACTACTTCCCGCCCGAGCAGGCCAAGGTCTTCTTGGATGGGGACAACCAGGTCATGGCCGAGGGCGGCGTGCTCGAAGCCGAAGAGCAGATGACCAGCACAGCCGGGGAGGTGCGCACAATCTGGACGCGCAAGTTTCCGTTGCGCAACCGTCAGGGCGAGCTCCTCGGCGTCTGCGGCATCATCACCGACATCACTGCGATCAAGGCGCGGCAGGCGCAGATCGAGCAACTGGAGCAGGCCATCCAGGACAAAGCGGCGATCATCGAGGCGCAGGCCGCGTTGCTCGATCAGCTCTCGGTGCCGGTGATCCAGGTGTGGGATGGCATCCTGCTGCTGCCGCTGATCGGTGTGATCGACAGCCGGCGGGCCGGGCGCATCCTCGAGAACCTGCTGGAGGCGATCGGGCGGCACGCGGCGCAGGTGGTGATCGTGGACATCACCGGGGTGCCGGTGGTGGATACCTCGGTCGCCAGCTACCTGGTGCGCTCGGTGCAGGCCGCGCAGCTCCTCGGCTGCCGCAGCGTGCTGGTGGGCATTAGCGCGGAGATCGCGCAGACGCTGGTCGGACTGGGGGTGAACTTCAGCCAGATCGCCACGCGGGCCACGCTGCAGAACGGGCTGGAGTACGCGCTGGAATACTTGCAGATCCACCTGGGCGCATAAGGCTATAGCTTGGGGGCACATCGCGCCCGCCCGGCAAAGGGCGGCGGGGGAGGACGGATGACCGTTCTCCCCCTTTTGCGTTGGCCCCCGCCCCGATCCAGGCGCCATCGCCGCGCAGCCGCCGCCGAAGCGCGCTTCCGGCGGATGGTAGCGCTCGGGGGCGCGGCGGTGTGGGGCGTGCACGCGCGATCATCGGGTTGACGGACGGGCAGCGACACGCTAGAGTGTGGCCGGACATCGCGGGGCGCGTGGCTCGCATCGGCAAGCCGGTAGTGGTCAACGGCCGAACGGTATGTGCAATGTCACCACCGCTTCAACGGCATGAGGACAGGCACAGCGCTCCACCGCCCGGGCGTTCACCATTCGGCATCTAGCCACTGCCCCAGCTCGATCCGTCATGCCGTCCAAAACCGTGTTGCAGCCGACGACACATAGCGGCGAGCGAGATCGATGCGATTTTGAAATCTAGATTGAGGCGATGCCGTCTCGATCTCTCGGTGCGCCGCAGGTGAAGCACAGGCCGTTAGGATGCTTCATCAAGTATACGGGGTTGTAGGGCGTGATCGTCGTAGCAACTGAACGGCTTCTCCTTCGATGCTTTCACGTCTTCGACAGTGAAGCCATGAGCCGTATTTTCGGTGATGCCGAAGTCATGCGTTACGGGCCGGGGGCCCAAACCGGACAATGGGTGCGCGATTGGGTGCGTGGTTGTCTTGAAACCTATCAGAAATTGGGATTTGGCCCGTGGGCGGTCGTGGAAAGAAGCAGTCGGGTGGTGATCGGGTACTGCGGCCTGTTCCATTTCCCGGACGTCGCCGGGCGGCCCGAGATCGAGGTCGGTTATCGCCTGGCCCGGTCCTTCTGGGGCCACGGCTATGCGACGGAGGCGGTTGTGGCGGTGCGTGATTATTCGTTCGGTGTTTTGTGTCTGCCGCGTCTGATCGCCCTTATTGATCCGCAGAACGTGGCCTCAATCCGAGTAGCGGAGAAGTCTGGGCTACACTACGAGCGCGAGGTGATGCTAGAAGGCTACAGTCACCCCGACTATGTTTATTCGATTGCGAATCCGGCGGGCGGATAGCGAATGGTAGATTACGAGCGAAGGGATGAACGTCTTGGCTGTTCAGCATGTGCGTGTAAGGATGAGCATGTGGCTTCAGGCACACGCCGCGCAACAACAGCCTGCATCCGACCCAATTCAACGATACTGCTGATGAACAAAGGCTCTTCGGGCGTTGCCGTGGACGACAAACGTTTTACTGCCGCATCAGAAAGCCAAATTCCCTCGATACTTGGCGTTCGATTTGGGTCAGCAGCGGGAAGAACTCTTTGGCACTTTCTGATGCTGAATAGTCAACAAGGGGCCCACGGCTGATCCTGGAGGCCCCATCCCTGTTGCTTGCATGACTACCGAGGCGCGCGAGGACGCGCTGAAGGTCCTGAAAGGGACTTCCACGTGGGCGGTCTCTTCCTGCGTCGTTTTCATCGTAAGGTGGCTGCTGTGATCTTACTCGTGCTAGCTCTCGTGGAGCCAGCATCGCACTCGCCGACCGTGTTGGCGCAAATCTGGGCGGCAGCAACGACATCATTCTCGCTGTCATCGTTCTCTGGGCGGCTGTGCGAGCCGTCGAAGCTACGTTCAAATTGCATGGCAGGTTTGCCGATGCTCGTGCGAATGATCAGCCCGGCGCTGGCTTTTCGCTTCACCTGATGCGCTCAAGCGGGCCTCGCTCGCCATCCCCGGCACGTGAACCTCAGCCGGGCGGCGCCACTCCCGGCTGCCGCGCCGCGACCGGCGTTCTGCGCTCGTGGTCCTCACTATCCCCCGTCACGCCACCTGGACCGCTCCACAGCGCTTGCAATATCGTGTATACTATGCACATCTGTGCAGTGCCTCGAGACCCCAGGCACCCGGCGCGGGGGGCATCCGCTGTGTGTCGCTATGTTGTGACGGTGTAGCACGCCATGACCGATGATCGCGCTGAGTTTCTCGCCCGGATCGCGACGCTCTACTATTACGACGATCTGAGCCAGCAGGAGATCGCCGATCAGGTCGCCGTCTCGCGTTCCAATGTTTCCCGGCTGCTGAAGGAGGCGCGCAACGCCGGGATTGTGGAGATCACCATCCGCCATCCGTTGCACCGCGAGGTGGCCCTCGAGCGGCGGCTGGCCGAGCAGTTCGGTCTGCGGGAGGTAGGTGTCTGCCAGACGGTCGTCAACGATCCGCAGGCGACGCTGGACCGGGTCGCTCGCCTGGCCGCGCGCCTGCTCGACAGCTACCTGCAGCACGCGCGGGTGCTCGGCATCTCCTGGGGAACGACGGTGCACGCCATCGCCCATACCTTCCGCCCGGCTCGCCATTACGATGTCGAAGTCGTCCAGATGATGGGCGGCGTGGGCGCGGCCGAGCCGGCCATCGATGGCCCGGCGCTGGCGCAGCGGCTGGCGCGCGGCCTCACGGGGCGGCACCGCTACCTCCACGCCCCGCTGATCGTCGATACGCCGGAGATCGCGCAGGCGCTGCTGGCACAGCGCAACATCGCAGAAACGTTGCAACTCGCGGCCAACGCCGATGTGGCGCTGGTCGGCATCGGCACGCTCGAGCCCGACGTCTCCAGCCTGCTGCGCGCCGGCTACCTGACGCCGGAGGAGTTCGACCGGATTCGGGCGGCCGGCGCGGTCGGCGATATCTGCGGGCGTCATTTCGACATCCACGGGCAGCCGGTCGCCGCCGAGATCGATGCCCGCCTGATCAGCATCACCCACGCCGCGATCGCCCGGCTGCCGCTGGTGATCGGGGCCGCCGCCTCCGCCATCAAGGCGCCGGCCATCCTCGGCGCCCTCCGCGGCAGGTACCTCGATGTCCTGGTGACCGACAGCGCCGCCGCAGAACGAATCCTCACCCTCGCTGCACATATGTGAGAGTTTTGCGCGAATGCGCGTAAAACCCTTGACAACAGCGCAACGGCTGCTATACTCACGCTCACAGGTTGGTAGCGAATGTGAATATCATGCACATCTGTGCAAGGAGGGGCATCGTGCTGTATGCCTTCCTGATCTTCGGGCTGCTCTGGCTGGCGCAGTTTGCCCTGGCATACCTGCAGATGCGGCGCTTCGCCCGCCGATTGTCGGCGCTGCGGACGCTCGGCCGCTGCGCCGTCGGGCTCCACGGCGATCGCTGGCGCGGCCGCACCTACGCGATCGTCGCTGCCGACGGCGCCGGCGCGATTCGCGCCGTTGAAATTCTGGCCGGCTGGACGGTCTTCGCCCGCCCGAAGCCCCTCGCCACGCTCAACGGGACGAACCTGGGGGCGCTCGCCGCCCTGGACACGCCGCCGCCCGGGATAACGGCCCGGCAGTGGGGTGCGATCCGTCACGCGGCCTCGTTTCTCAACCAGCAGCCGCGGCGGCGCCAGGCGGGTTGCCTGCCCGCGCCTGACCACCGCATCTCTATCGGCTCCACTCCGAGCGGCGCATCCGCCCGCGGCCGCTCGGTGAGCAGACGATGCCCGTATCTGCCAAGGCGCAGAAAGGAGGCCAATGACGCCACAAACGGTCTATGTCGACACGCGGCTGCTCATACGCCACGCGTAGCGAAGGAGTCACCTATGGATGCATTGGTCTGGCTCGCGACACATTTCATCGGCATGTTCGTCGAGGGCGGGAAGACCTTCGTCGGCCTGGTCACCGGGATCGTGCCGACGCTGATCGTCCTACTGACGGGCGTGAACGCGCTGATCGCGCTGATCGGCACGGAGCGGATCGACAAGGTCGGCCAATGGGCGGCACGGCCGGGCATCGCGTACTATCCGGTGCGCTACCTGCTGCTGCCGGTGCTGGCGGTCTTCTTCCTGACCAATCCGATGGCCTACACCATGGGCCGCTTCCTGCCAGAGCGCTTCAAGCCGGCCTTCTACGATTCGGCGGTCTCATTCGTCCACCCGCCCCTCGGCATCTTCCCACATGTCAACCCGGGCGAGCTGTTCGTCTGGGCCGGGATCGCCGCCGGCATCAGCGCACTCGGGCTGCCGCTGGCGCCGCTTGCCGTGCGCTATCTGCTTGTCGGACTGGTGGTGATCTTCATCCGCGGGCTGGTCACTCAGTGGATCACGGCGATCATGCTGGCGCGCCGAGCGGCGGCGCAGACAACGGCGGAGGTGGCGGCATGAATGCGCTGACCAGTTTCATCTCCCGAATCGGACGCAGCGTCGGCGGCGTCGTCGGCGCGCTCTACCAGGCTGGCCGCGACGCGATCGACCAGGTGATCACCAACGTCCTGCCGTTCATGGCGTTTATCTCGCTGGTGATCGGGATCATCTTGTACTCGGGCGTCGGCACGTGGCTGGCCGAGACGCTGAAACCGCTTGCGTCGAACGTGGTCGGCCTGGTGATCCTGTCGATCATCATCGGCCTGCCGGTGCTTTCGCCGCTGCTCGGCCCGGGCGCGGTGATCGCGCAGATCATCGGCACACTGCTGGGCAGCACGGTGATCGCCAAGGGCGGCATGCCGCCGCAGTACGCCTTGCCGGCGCTGTTCGCGATCAACCCGCAGGTCGGGTGCGACTTTATCCCGGTCGGCTTGGCGCTCGGCGAGGCCGAGCCGGAGACGGTCGAGGTCGGCGTGCCGGCAGTGCTCTTCTCGCGCATGATCACCGGCCCGATCGCGGTGCTCATCGCCTGGCTGGCCAGCTTCGGGCTGTACTAAACGACTCGCCGGCCGCCGGGTTTGCCGCTGGCCGCGCCCGCGCGCAAACCCGCGGCTGCGGACGGAGAGGGACCATGAGCGAAGAGAAAGTCTACCGCAAAGTCCGGATCAAGGCCGGCAAGGGGGGCTGGGGGGGCCCGCTGATCGTCGAGCCGAAGCCCGGCAAGGATTTGATCTACTGCGTCACCGGCGGCGGGATCCATCCGTTGGCGGCGCACATCGCCGAACTGACGGGGGGCCGGGTGTTCGACGGCTTCAAGTCGAAAGCGGCGTTCGAAGAGATCGCCGTCGCCGTGATCGACTGCGGCGGCACTGCCCGCGTCGGTGTGTACCCGATGAAGAAAGTGCTGACCGTCGATGTCCACGCCACGCGCCCATCCGGGCCGCTGTTCCGCTACATCACGCCCGATCTGTTCGTGTCCGGAGTCAAGCCGGAAGATGTCGAGCTGATCGATGAGCAGCATGCCTGAGCCGATCCTCGCACTGCAGATCACGCGGCTCGGCCCGCTGGCCGGCGAGTTTACCGCCGCCGGCGTCTGGGTGCTGTTCAACGAAAGCGCGCCGGAGGAACTAGCGGAGTTCGCCCTGCTGCACCGTGGCGCTGCGCTAGCCCGGCCGCTCGCGCCCGGGCAGCAGATCGTGATCGACGACGCCCGCTACCAGATTCTGGCGGTCGGCCCGATCGCCAACGCCAACCTCGCCGCGCTCGGCCACCTGGTGCTCAAGGCCAACGGCGCGGCGGAGGCCGAACTGCCGGGCGATGTCTGTGTCGAAGCCCGCCCGCTGCCCGAACCGAGGGTCGGCATGTGGATCCACGTCTGGGCGAACGAGTAGAGGATATGCATGGGGCTGTATGAGAAGCTGGCCGCCCGGGCAGCCGCCAGGGATCCGATTCGGGTCGGCCTGGTCGGGGCCGGGCAGATGGGGACCGGCATGGTCAGCCAGGTCGAGCGCATGCAGGGCATGCGGGTGGTCGCGATCGCCGACATCGCGCTCGACCGGGCCCGTGCCGCCCTTGTGCGCGCGGGGGTGCCGCCGGAGCAGATCGTGATCGCCGACGATCTGGAAACCGCCGACGCGGCGATTCGCACCGGTCGCCGGGCGATCACCCGCAGCGCCGACCTGCTGACGCGGATCGGCGCGCTGGAGGCGATCGTCGAAGCCACCGGGACGCCGAACATCGGCGCGCGGGTGGCGCTGGCGAGCATCCTTGGGAAAAAGCATGTGGTGCTGCTGAATGTCGAGACCGATGTCACCGTCGGGCCGCTGCTCAAGCGGATGGCCGATGCGGCGGGCGTGGTTTACACCGGCTCAGCCGGCGACGAGCCGGCGGCGACGCTCGAACTGTATACCTTCGCCCGCACCCTCGGCCTGGAGGTGCTCTGCGCCGGCAAAGGCAAGAACAATCCGCTCGACCGGACGGCGACGCCGGAGAGCGTGGCCGCGCGGGCGCGCCAGGTCGGCGCCTCGCCGAAGATGCTCTGCTCGTTTGTCGATGGCAGCAAGACCATGGTCGAGATGGCAGCGCTGGCGAACGCGACCGGCCTGCTGCCGGGCAAACGCGGCATGCACGGCCCGCAGGCCACGCTTCAGCAACTGGCGACGGTCTTCGCGCCAGCGGCGCGGGGCGGGCTTTCGACCCCGCCCGGCATCGTGGATTACGTGATCGGCGATATCGCGCCCGGGGTGTTCGTGGTCTTCACCAGCGACCTACCGGTCGTGATCGACGAGCTGCGCTATCTCAACATCGGCGATGGGCCAAACTGGACGCTGTACCGCCCCTACCACCTGACCAGCCTGGAGACACCGCTCTCGGTTGCACGGGCGGTGCTTGAACACGAAGCAACCATCGCGCCCACACACGGGATGGTTGCGGAAGTGATCACGGTCGCCAAACGTGACTTGCGCGCCGGTGAACGCATCGACGGCATCGGCGGCTATACCGTCTACGGGCTGACGGAACTGGCGACGGTAGCGCGCGAGGAGCGCCTGCTGCCGCTCGGCCTGGCGGAGGGGGCGACGCTGCTGCGCGATATCGCGATCGGCCAGCCGATCAGCTACGCCGATGTGCAGCTTGATGAAACCCAGACGGTCGTACAGCTTCGGCGCCTTCAGGACCAGCTGCTGTGAGGACACAGAGTGGAGATGACACCAGGCATGACCACCACCCTCCCCGCGACTCTGCCGGCCGGATTGACGGTCGAGCGACTGGTCGAGCTGCTGAGCCAGATGGAGCGCATTCGGGCGTTCGAAGAGACCGCCGAGCAGTTGTACATGCGCGGCTTGATCCACGGCACAATGCATCTCTCGATCGGCCAGGAGGCGAGCGCGGTCGGGGCGGTCGCGGCGCTCGAACCGACGGACTTCATCCTTTCGACGCACCGGGGCCATGGCCACTGTATCGCCAAGGGTGCCGACCTGAACCGGATGATGGCCGAGTTTCTCGGCAAGGAGACCGGCTACTGCCGCGGGCGCGGCGGCTCGATGCATATCGCCGACGTGGTGGGCGGCAACCTTGGGGCGAATGGGATCGTGGCCGGCGGGCTCCCGATCGCCGCCGGCGTCGGCCTCAGCCTGAAGCTCCAGCGCCGCCAGGAGGTCTGCCTGGCCTTCTTCGGCGACGGTGCGGCGAACGAGGGTGCCTTCCACGAGGCGCTCAACTGCGCCGCGATCTGGAAGCTTCCGGTGATCTGGGTCTGTGAAAACAACCAGTACGCCATGTCGATGGCGGTCAAGCACGCCTTCCCCATTCCTGCGATCAGCATGCGCGCCGCGGCCTACGGTATGCCGGGCGTGACGGTCGATGGCAACGATCTGATCGCGGTCTACGGGGCCGTCGCCGAGGCGGTCGCCCGGGCGCGGGCAGGCGACGGCCCGACACTGGTCGAATGCACGACCTACCGCTGGCGTGGGCACTCCAAGAGCGACCGCAACCTGTACCGAACACAGGAGGAGATCGAGGCCTGGAAGCAGCGCGACCCGATCGCCCGGCTGCGCGAGCGCCTGGTCGCCACCGGCGCGCTCGACGCGGCGGCGGCCGACAGGCTGCGCCAGCAGGCGCGCGAGGCGGTGGCGGCGGCGGTCGCCTTCGCCGAGGCGAGCCCCGAACCGGACCCAGCGCAGCTTGAAGAGGGTGTCTATGCGTGAGCTCAGCTACGCCGAGGCGATTCGCGAGGGGCTGCGCCAGGAGATGCGGGCCGACGCGCGCGTCGTGCTGCTCGGCGAGGATATCGGCGTTTACGGCGGCGCGTTCGGCGTCACCGGCGATCTCATCCACGAGTTCGGCCAGGAACGGGTGATCGACACGCCGATCTCCGAGGCAGCGATCGCCGGGCTGGCGATCGGGGCGGCGATCACCGGGATGCGCCCGGTCGCCGAGATCCAGTTCATGGACTTCATCACGCTGTCGTCCGAGCAGCTCGTCAATCAGGCCGCCAAGATGCGCTACATGTTCGGGGGCAACGTCGCGGTCGCGATGGTGCTGCGCACGCCGGCCGGATCGGGCACCGGCGCGGCCGCGCAGCACTCCCAAAGCCTGGAGGCCTGGTTCGCTCACATCCCGGGGCTGAAGGTGGTGATGCCGGCGACGCCGGCCGACGCCAAGGGGCTGCTGCTGGCCGCCATCCGCGACCCGAACCCGGTGATCGTCATCGAGCACAAACTGCTGTACCGTGCCAGGGGGCCGGTGCCGGAGGAGCCGGTCGCCGAGCCGCTGGGCCGGGCCGCGATCCGGCGCCCGGGCCAGGACCTGACGATCATCGCCTGGAGCATCATGGTGAGTCGGGCGCTCGAGGCCGCCGCGGTGCTGGCCGCCGAAGGGATCGACGCCGAGGTCATCGACCTGCGCACCCTGCGGCCGCTCGATGTGCCGACCCTCGTCGAGTCGGCGCGGCGCACCGGGCGGGTGCTGGTCGTCCACGAGGCCCCGCTGACCGGCGGGTACGGCGGCGAGATCGTCGCGCGCATCGCCGACAGCCCGGCGTTCGATTACCTCGACGCGCCCATCCGCCGCCTGGGCGGGCGCGAGACGCCGATCCCCTACAACCGGAACCTGGAACGCCGTGCCGTGCCGCAGGTCGAGGACATCGCCGCCGCCGCGCGGGCGCTTGCCCGGGAGTAGCCACCATGCCGACCGCCGTGATCATGCCGAAGGTAGATATGGTGATGGAGCATGGCACGATCGTGCGCTGGCTTCATCGCGAAGGTGAATCCATCACCGCCGGCGAGCCGTTGTTCGAGATCGAAACCGACAAGGCGACGATGGAGGTCGAGGCGCCGGCCAGCGGGGTGCTCGGGCCGATCCGCGCCGGCCCCGGCGAGACCGTCCCGGTCGCGACGGTGGTGGCGGTGATCCTCGCGCCGGGCGAGGAAGCCGCAGCGATCGATGCGCCGCCGGCCGACCGCGCAGCGGCGCCATCGCCGCCTTCCCTGGTGGCGGCGGCCCCAGGCACCGCCGCAACGCAAGGCCGACGCCCGCCGGCCACACCGCTGGCCCGCCGGCTCGCGCGAATGCATGGCCTCGCCCTGGAGGCGGTGCGCGGCAGCGGACCGGGTGGCCGGATCCAACGCCGCGACATCGAGGCCCACCTGGCGGCCCACAACGGCGGCGCGCAGATCACCCCGCCACCGCCGGCCACCGAGCCACCCACCACGCCACCCGCACCGGAGGCCGGGGTGTTCGCGCCGCTGAGCGGCGTGCGCAAGGTCGTCGCGGAGCGGATGGCGCAGGCGGCGTTGGTGCCGCAGTTCGCGCTCCAGCGCGAGATCGATGCCACCCGGCTCCTGGCGGTGCGCGAGCGCGTCCCGGGCCGGCCCTCGCTGACGGCGATCATCGCGCGGGCGGTCGCGCCGCTGCTGCTGCGCCACCCGGCGCTGAACAGCAGCTTCCGCGACGGTGGCATCGTCACCTATGCGAGCGTCCATCTTGGCATCGCCATGGACAGCGACGGGCGGCTGTTGGTCCCCGTCATCCGCGACGCGCAGCGTCGGACGCTTGCCGAGATCGCCACGGCGCTGGACGATCTCAAGCGCCGTGCTGCGGCGCGTCAGTTGACGCCAGCCGAGTTGAGCGGGAGCACCTTCAGCATCTCGAACCTGGGTATGTTCGGTGTCGATCAGTTCACCGCCCTGGTCAACCCGCCGGAGGCGGCGATCCTGGCGGTCGGGCGGGTCATCGAGCGCGGCGTCAACATCGGCGGGCAGCTCGCGCTTCAGCCGCGCCTGGCCTTGACGCTCTCGGCGGACCACCGCGTCGTTGATGGCGCGACTGCGGCGCGCTTTCTGGCCGATCTGTGCGCCGCGCTCGAGGAACCCTATCTCCTCTTATGAAACCGGAGCGGGCGATGGCCTGGCGTCTGGCGCGCCCGTCGGCGCGCACGCTGCTGAAGGTCCGCTACCGCGGCGGGATCGCGCGCCTGACGCCCAGCGAGCTGACGCTGGCCCACGGGGTGTTCGGCACGGGTGGACGATATGGCATCCCGCTGGACGGGGTGGCGGGCGTGGCGATCGCCGCGCCTGCCGCGCGCGACACCTGCCGCGGCGTCGGCATATGGCTGCGCCTGGCCGGCGGCCGAACCATCCATCTCGCCGATGTCGGGCCGCTGGCCGCCGCGCGGCTGGCGCGGGCGCTGCGCGCGATCGCCCCGCACATCTCGATCACGGCGCGGACGGACGCGCCGCCGGAGCACGCCACCAGGGAGGAAACGAGGGACACCATGGCTGAGACGACCGTGACGGTCACACACGCCGCCGGGCTGCACGCCCGCCCGCTGGCCGCCTTCACCAGGCTGGCCAGGGGGTTCGCGGCGGAGATCACCGTGGAAAATCTGACCGCCGGCAAAGGCCCGGTCAGCGCCAGAAGCCCGGTGCAACTGCTGCTGCTGGGCGTCCGTCAGGGGCAGACGATCCGCATCCGCGCGACCGGGCCGCAGGCAGACGACGCGGTCACCGCGCTGGAGACGCTTGTCAGGAATGGCTTCGCCGGGGGCGAGGGCGCGGATCATTCATCCGCGTAGCGCTCCTCGTTCCACGGATCGGCGTGGTTGTGGTAGCCGTAGCGCTCCCAGAAGCCGAGCCGGTCCTCCGCCAGGAACTCGATCCCGCGCAGCCACTTGGCGCTCTTCCAGAAATACTTTTTCGGCACGAGCGCCCGCAGCGGGTAGCCGTGCTCAGGCGTCAGCTCTTCGCCGGCGTACCGGTACGCCAGCAGGGCATCGTCGTCCAGCATCACATCCAGCGGGACGTTCGCGGTGAACCCCTGCTCGCAGTGAAAGACGACAAACCGGGCGGCCGGCGTGAGCGGCGGGATGTGCTCGAGGAACGCGGAGAAGCGCACCCCCTCCCAGACGGTATCCAGCTTCGACCAACGGGTGACGCAATGGATATCGGTGGTGATCGTCACGGTCGGCAGGGCGCGGAACTCGCGGAAGGAGAAGCGCGCCGGGGCGGCGAGCTCGCCCCACACTCGCAAATCCCAGTCGCGCTCGACATCGCGGTAGTGCGGCACCTCGCCGTAGTGCAGCACGGGGAACTTTTCGGTCAGGTATTGCCCGGGGGGAATGCGATCGTGCACCGCGGGCGTGGCCTTGTCATACTTCTTGCGAAACGCGTTGAACATCGGGTCAACCTATCTACGTGGCGGGGCGCCATTCGCATGCACCAGTTGCATCGCGCGCGCGTTTATTACAGTGGGATTATACCATCGCATGGCGGGGAGGGACGGGCGGTTGCGGCTTCGAGGGTGACGGCAACCGCGCGGCGGTGATGACATCCGTCCGCCCCCGTGGGGGAGCGGTGCAAGCGGCGCGCGGCCCGGGCAACGAAGCGGCGCGGCCGTGCCACTTCACGACCACACGTACACCTGGAAGGATGAGGCGCGCTCAGCCAAGGGCGGGCACGAGGGGCGGCGGCCGCGTAGCAGTGGGCACGCGCCGCGACATCCGGCAAAAAGCGCGTGGAGGGCCGTGGCCCTCCACACCCCGCCGCCGAAGCGCACTAGCGCCCGTTCCGCCCGCTTCAGATATACTCGAACTCATATGTCCCCAGCGCGCGCACCGAGGGCACGATGCCGGCGTTCTCGCGCACCATGCGTTGGATGGCGTCGCGCTCTAGTGGCTCGTTGTAGCACTCGCACAGTCGGCGGATCGGTTCGTGCAGATCGGCGTCCGGGGCGAAGCGGTAAACCGGATCGGGGCCGGGCGACGCGCGCAGTACGCCAGCGGCGGCAAGCCCCTCGAGCGCTTCGCGCGTGCTCCAGATATCGCGGTAAATCCGCTGCGCAACCTGCCACGCCGTGCCTGAGAAGCGCGGATTGTCCGCGAAGAGCAGGAGCAGCTGAAGCTTGGTCGGCGAGTTAACCGCATGCTCGATCAAGCGCCGAACGTGTTGGTCAATCATTGACCAGCCTCCTTCCCGAAGGTCGCCATTGACCTCTACGACAGGTAGCAACAATCCGGTGTCCCTGGCACGGTGTTGGCGCCTGCGTCGCGGGAGAGCCGTTTCGTGGTCGCCAGAGGCGGAGCGCGGCGCACAGCGAGGCCGCAGCTCCACATGCACGATGTTCCGATGACAGTTCCGTTAAGAGAGATTATACTACGCCCGAATACGGAATGCCAGGGGTAATTCGTCCCAATTCTTGAGCATGCATACACTACCGTCGGTCAGGCCCGCCGCTCGGCCACGTCCTCGTGCTCTTCGCGCCGGGCCCCTGGGGCGGTCCCCGCCGCGCGCCCGCGCCGCTGGCGCGCCGCCGCGTAGATCGCGCTGATCCGCCGCCCGGCCTGCTCCCAGGACAGCTCGCGCACCGCCCGCTCGCGCACCGCCGCCCCCAGGCGCGCCGCCAGCGCGCGGTCGTCCAGCGCCCGCCGCAGCGTCGCCGCGAAGTCCGCCGTGTCGCCGAAGCGGGCGTACAGCCCGAGATCGCCCAGGTACTCGCGGCTCACCGGCGTATCGAACGTGACGACCGGCAGGCCCATCGCCATGTACTGCGGGATTTTGCCGCTCCCCTCGGTCGCGCTCATCTTCGGCGCGACGGCGACATCGCCCAGCGCCAGAAAAGCGTGCGAGTCTTTGTACCTGATTCGCCCGGGCAGCGAGACATGCCCGGCGATGCCGAGCCGCTCGGCCAGCGCGCCGTAGCGCTCCACGCCGGGGTAGCCCATGATCAGGAAATGCAGGTCCGGCGTCTCGGCCACCAGCCGCCGCGCCGCCTCCAGCAGCAGATCGATGCCCTGGTACGGCGCGAGCACGCCGAGGTACACGACCACCCGCCGCTCCGGCAAAATGCCGAGCGATGCTCGCAGCGCCTGGCGATCGGCCTCGGCCTGCGGGGTGCGCTCCGGCGGGCGGAACCGCTCGGTGTTGATCCCGTCGATCACCGTGTACAGCCGCTCCGGCGGAAAGCCGAAGTTCGCCCGCAGCAGGTCGGCAGCGTTGCGGCTCGAGGTGATCAACGCGTCGGCCTGCAGGTTCGCCCAACGCTCCAGCGCGCGCAGCGGCCGGTAGAGCCGGCTCTCCGGCCCGCGCAGAAAGCCGTGGTCGATCATCTCCGCCGTCAGACTGCCCTGGTAGTCGAACACCAGCGGCACGTTGAGGAGCCGCTTCAGCAACGTGCCGATCAGCGCACCCTCGTGCAGGTGGGCGTGAATCACCGTCGGGCGCAACCGGAGCGCCGTCTCCAGCGAGCGCCAGGACAAGGCGGCGTCGAGATAAACTTTATGTCTAGACGAGCCGACCATCGCTCGCTTGATCCAGGGAACATCCCAGGATCGCCGGATGGACAGCCCCGGCATATCATCGCCGTTATGGTAGGTTGTGATGATGAGCCGGTGGCCCATCGCCGTCAGCGCCCGAGCTTCCTGCCAGATGCGCACATGGCACCCGTAGTCAGCGAAGAAGCTGGTCGGCGCGATCATCAGGATTCGTTCGGGCAAGACGTGGCCCCTTTGTCAAACCGGACGACGGACGAAATAGCTGCTGATCGATGAAAGCCGGCTTGACGTGTGCGGAAGGTGTGCCCCATCGGTCAAGTCTGCTTTGGTCGTTCAGTCTCCGGCAACCGCATACCGCGGCGCATTCTACCGCGCCCCCCGGCGGCCTGCAAGCGCCCCCCGCCGCCGGCTATGCTACAATCAGCGCCACACCCGCCGCTACCGGAACGGAGCCACCCATGGCCGCGCAGTCCGCCGATGTGGTGATCTGCGGCGCCGGGATCGCCGGGATCGCCGCCGCTTACTCTCCGGCCGCGGTTCATGGCATCCGCGACACCGCGCCGGTCGAGCCGCTCCTCCCGTTGCCGCTCCACCCGCTCTACCCGGAGGTCGTGCTGTACGGCACGGCGGTGATGGTGACATGGGGCGACTCCGGACCGTCGGAGCAGTGCACGGTGTGAAGGGATATCGCGTACCGCACCGCAGCATGCTGCAACCCAGAAGCCCGAAGCCTGGACCCCACACCCTGAATGTTGCACGCTGAACGCGAAGGAGCCAGTCTATGGAGTACCGCTCGCTTGGCCGCTCGGGCCTGAAGATCGCGCCGCTGGCGATCGGGACGCTCAATTTTGGCAACCCCACCGATGAATCCGAGGCGCATGCCATCCTTGATCGGGCGCTGGCTGCTGGTATCAACCTGATCGACACCGCCGACTCGTACAACGACGGCGAGAGCGAGCGGATCATCGGGCGCTGGCTGGCGCGCACCGGCCGGCGGCGCGAGGTCGTGCTGGCCAGCAAAGTCTTCTTCCCGACCGGCCCCGGCCCGAACGACCGCGGCCTCTCGCGCCGCCACATCATTGCCTCGTGCGAGGCCTCGCTGCGCCGCCTGCAGGCCGACGAGCTCGACCTGTACCAGATGCACCGCCCCGACCCGGATACGCCGGTGGAAGAGACGCTCGGCGCGCTCGATACCCTGGTGCGGCAGGGGAAGGTGCGCTACATCGGCTGCTCGACTCACCCGGCCTGGCAGGTGATGGAGGCGCTGGCGGTGAGCGAGCGGCGCGGCTTCCCACACTACATCAGCGAACAATCGCCGTACAACCTGCTCGATCGGCGGATCGAAAACGAGCTGGTGCCGCTGGCGCTGCGCCACGGCATCGGGCTGATCCCGTGGGCGCCGCTGGCCCAGGGGGTGCTGGCCGGCCGCTACCACGACCCGGCGGCCCTGCCGGAGGACTCGCGGGCGGCGCGGCGCGGCGGCGTCTACGCCGAGCGGGTGACGGCGCGCGGCATCGCCACAGCGCGCCGGTTCGCGGCGCTGGCGCAGGAGTCCGGCATCCCCCCGGCGCGGCTGGCCCTGCTGTGGGTCAAGGAGCAGCCGGCGGTCGCTGCGCCGATCTTCGGCCCGCGCACCCTGGCGCACCTGGAGGACGCGCTGCCGGTGCTGGAGCTGCGGCTGGACGACGGGCTGCGCGCCGCGTGCGACGCGCTGGTGCCGCCGGGGAGCGCGGTCGTGAATTTCCACAACAGCGCGGCCTGGATGAAGCAGCAACTGGCCGTGGGGGATGAGTGAGGAGTGATACCGTCCCCGGCGCGAACGACCAATCATTCGTAGCACAGAACAGGACTTGCGCGTTGCGGAGGTTTGTTGGTCGACACCTCCAGGACCTCGTACTCTCTGAAACGGGGTCGAAAGGCACCTGAACGAGCAGGGAGATACGTGAGCGAGTCTTTCGCACCAATCCACAATCCTCTACGTCCCGAGGCATTCATTCATCAAAACGCGCAACTGGTTCTCCAATACGGTGAACGAGTAAAAGCGGCGGCCGATCTCATAGTTATGCGCGGTCAGCTCTGCCATGCCGCCCGGGTCGCGCAGGAGGGCGCGCACCGCTTCGACAGTCGCTTCGGGGATGAAATCGCCGAAGGTCAGCACGCGGAATCCCTTCGGCTTGATATCGGTCTGAAAAATATCGTAACCGCGCATGATGATCGGGCGGCGGTAGTAGATCGCCTCCAAAAAGGCGTTGCCGAACCCTTCAAGGGCCGAGGGGTAGGTGACGAGGTCGGCGGCGTGGTACACGTCCGCCAGCGAGAAGAGCGGCAGGCCGCCGGGCGTCGTGGCGGGGCCGTGCCCGATCCGGTCGCCGGCGAAGATCACCCGTGCGCCGAGCAGGCCGGCGTACTGGTGCAGGTAGGCCGCGTACTCGTCCCCTTCGTCGCCGGAGGCGTGCGAGATCACCAGGGCGCACGGCAGCGCCAGCCGGCGGGCCAGCTCGATCGCCTGCTCGATCCGCTTGCGCGGCACCACACGGGTTGGTTGCAGCAGGAAGCGTTCGTCCGGGCCGACGCCCAGCGCCTGGCGCACCTGCGCCGGAGGCGCCGGCTCCGGCGGCGGGGTGTCGAAGTCCATCACGTTCGGGATAAGCACGCTGCGCTCGCCGGTGCGCATGGCGATCTGCTTTGCCGCGAACGAGTTGATGACCACGTGGTGGATGGTCGGCAGCACCGGCGGGAACGCCGCCCGCAGCAGGTCGCCGGCGGCGTTGATGGTGAAGCGCTCGCGCTCCCAGGCCAGGTCGTGGTGATGCGCGATCACCGGGATGGCGGTCTCGGTGACGAACTCGGCCAGCGCCAGCCCCAGCGGCACGTGCATCGGGATCGAGAGCGCGTTCTCGGCCACCAGGATGTCGAGATCGAACCGCCGGACGAACGCGCCGATCTGCTGCTTCAGGTAGTCCTTGAGCTCCTGAATGCGCCGCGAGGTTCCCGACGTGCGCCGCTGATCATCGAACAGGTCGGACTGGAGCGCCTGGACCTCCGGGTGCGCGAAGTGCGCCTCAGGGACCACCATGGCGCGATCGGCGGGCCAGTCGCACGCGCCGGCGAAGGCGGAGCAGGCGTGCCCCAGCCGCCGCAGCACCGTCTCCCATTTGGCGGCTTCCAGCGAGATACCATCGGTTCCGGCGAGGCGAGTGGAGAGGAAGCCCACCCGGGCGGTGTGCGTGCGCGTCGCTCGCATGCGTGCTGCGCTCCGGTTTTCATGCGATGCTGTTAACGTTGCTGGCGTATCAGCAAGTTTCGCACCAGATAAGGGGCCGTTGGCGGTATGGCGATCGTGCGGTGGTCTGGAGCGGGGAGCGAGCGTGGAGCCGGTAGCTCCGGCTGGCCGGCCCGCGGCGATCCCTGGCGTTCACCGTCTGGCGATGGCGGCACGCGCCGATCTTGCCGCATCCACGCGCCCGGCGGACCAGTCGGCCAGCGCCGCGCGCGCCGCGTGCGCGCCGCACATACCGTGGACGCCCGGCCCAGGCGGCGTGGACGACGAGCAGAGATAGATGCCCGGCGCGGGCGTGCGGTGTGGGCAGCGGCTTGCGATGGGCCGAGTGAGCAATTGCCGCCAGTCGGGCAGCCCGCCGCTGATGTCGCCGCCGATCAGGTTGGCGTTCCAGGCCTCCATGGCGGCGCAATCCATCGTGTGCCGCGCCAGCACCCGGCCGCGAAAGCCCGGCGCGAAGCGCTCGATCTGCGCCTCGACCGCCGCGGCCATATCGACCACGGAGCCGCGCGGGACGTGACAGTAGGCCCAGAGCGTATGGTTGCCGGCGGGGGCGCGCGCCGGGTCGAACAGCGACGGCTGGGCGACCAGGACGAACGGGCGCCCGGCGGGCTCGCCGCGATGCGGCGCCCGCTCCGCGGCGGCGATCTCCGCCAGCGTCCCGCCGAGGTGGAGCGTGGCGGCGCGGGCGCAGGCCGGGTTGGCCCACGGCACCGGGCCGCCGAGCGCGTAGTCGAGCTTGAACACGCCCGGGCCGGGGCGGAAGCGCGCCAGCCGGCGGCGGTAGCCGGCGGGCAGCCGCTCCCCGGCGATCTGCAGCAACTGCCGGGGCGTCACGTCGAACAAGTACGCCCTGGCCGGCGGCAGTTCGTCGATGTGCGTCACACGCCAGCCGGTGCGGATCGCGCCGCCGTGGACCCGCAGGCAGGCCGCCAGCGCGTCGGCGAGCGCCTGGGCGCCGCCCCGCGGCACGGGCCAGCCGACCGCATGCCCCAGCGCGCCGAGCACCAGAGCCGGCGCGGCGCTCAGCGGCGCCTCCAGCGGCAGGCAGGCGTGGCCGCCGAGCCCGGCCAGCAGCGCGCGGGCCGCCTCGCCGCGAAACAGCCCGCGGGCGAGCACGGCCACCGGCCAGAGGGCACGCAGGCCAAACCGGGCCGCCGCGAAGGGAGCGGGCGGAAAGCGCAGCGGGTCGAGCACGAACGGCTGAATCCGATGCCACCAGCGGGCGAGCGGGGCCATCAGCCGCGCGTAGGCCGGGCCGTCCCGGCCCAGGCCGCCCGCCGTGGCGCGCACCCCGCGCGCCAGCAGCACCGCGCGCCCGCCGTCGAGCGGGTGCGCCAGCGGAGCCGGCGGCTGGGCCCAGCGCAGGCCGTAGCGCTCCAACTCCAGCGCGCGGAACACCGGCGAGGCCACGCCGAACGGGTGCACCGCCGAGCCGAGGTCGTGGGTGAAGCCCGGCAGTGTCAGCGCGGCGGACGACGCGCCCCCGCCGACCGTCTCGCGCGCCTCGATCACCAGCACGCGCCAGCCGGCCCGCGCCAGCAGGCAGGCGGCGGTCAGCCCGTTCGGCCCCGCGCCGACGACGACGGCGTCATAGGTCTGCATCATAAGCTCCAGCGCCGCCGCATCATCCCTGCCGCTCCCACTCGGCATGCGGCCGCCCGAAGATGTGCCATTCGCGCGTCAGCGGCATCACGCCCAACTGCCGCACGATCTCGCGCGCCGCCAGGCCCAGCACCGCGGTGTAGGTCGGGTAGGCGATCTCCAGCTCGGCCAGCGTTTCCACCCGCATCCCGGCGGCCATCCCGGCCGCGACGACGTGGACGATCTCCACGGCCTGCTCGCCGACAACGTGCGCGCCGAGCATGCGGTGGTCCTCCGGCGAGACCAGCAGCTTGCAGAACCCTTCGGTGCGGCTGTCGATCACCGCCCGGTCGATGGCGGCGAAGGGCACCGTGGCGCTGACGCACCCCCCGACGGAGCGGGCCTGCGCCTCGGTGAGCCCGACGCTGGCGTACTCCGGGTCGGTGAAGCCGCCGTGCGGCACGATGGCATGGCGGTGGCGCGCCCCGGCGCCGAGCACCGCGTTCTCCGCCGCGACCCGGGCCTGGGAGGTGGCGCTCTGCACCAGCATCATGCGGCCGGTGATGTCGCCCGCGGCGAAGATGTGCGGCGCGCTGGTGCGAAAGCCGTCATCCACGGCGATGTAGCCCCGCTCGGTCTGGACGCCCGCCGCCTCCACCCCCAGCCCCTCGATGTTGCCGGGCCAGCCGACCGCCAGCACGACCGCCTCGACATCGAGCGTCCGCGTGCCATCGCGCTGGTACGTGAGCCGCAGCGTCGCGCCGTCCTGCTCATCGATCCGCTCGACACCGCTCAGGCCGGTCACCACATCGATCCCGCGGTCGCGGAAGGCGCGATCAAGCGCCGCCGAGACGGCCTCATCCTCGCCGGGGAGGATGCGCGGCGCCAGCTCGAGCAGCGTCACCCGCGCGCCGAAGGCGGCGAAGATCGAGGCGAGCTGGCAGCCGGTGGCCGCCGCGCCGATCACCGCGACCGAACGGGGCAGGGTACGCATCCGCCAGACGTCGCTGTGGGTCAGCGCCAGCGCCGCGCCGGGGAAGTCGAGCCGCCGGGCGCGCCCGCCGGCGCAGATGATGAACGTCCGCGCTTCGAGCTGCCGGCCGTCGGCGAGCGCCAGGGTCTGCGGGCCGGCGAAGGCGGCCTGCCCAACCGTGAAATGCGCATCCACTCCGCTTGCCTGAAGGGTGGCGACGATCTGTTTCTTCTCGTGGACGGTGTAGATCATCTGCTGGGCATGCGCCAGCAGCGCGGCGAAGTCGAGTGCCGGCGGCGCGGTGCTCAGGCCGTACGCCGCGAGTTGGCGGGCGTCGCGCGCCAGCCGCGCGGCCCTGGCCAGCACGCGGGTGGGCAGGCAGCCGTCGTTGGTGCAGGTGCCGCCGGGCAGCCCGCGCTCCACCAGCGCCACCGCGGCGCCGAGTTCGCGCGCCCGCAGCGCCGCCGTCACCCCGGCCGGCCCGCCGCCGATCACGACGACGTCGTAGGGTTGGTTGGACATCGATCTCCTCTGACAGCGGATGGCCAGTGACGAATGACGATGGATGGCGCATGCAGGGGCGACGGCGGGGCGGCAGGCGGAGGGCTTACCCGCGCCAGGCGAGCAAGCACGGCCGGCGGCAGCCGCGCGAGCCAGCCCCGGATGCGCACCGCGAGGTACGGGGGACAGATTCTGGCGGGCGAGCGAACGCACCGTGGCATGCCAGCGATGCTCGCCTGGCGAGCGCTGCACGATCGAGCTCGCCTCACCAGGCTTCGCGCACCAGCCTCCCATTCGACGGCGGGATGAGCCAATGATCGATCTGCTCGCCCAGGGCTACGGCGCGTTCGACCGCCCGCCGCAGATCGTTCCCCAGAAACACACCCGGCGCCCGCACGACAAGCTCGGGGTACTCGTCGAACACCCGCCCGCCGTAGCCGAGCAGCAGGCGGCAGTCTGGCTTCGCCGCGATAGCCTCGGCGATCTCCAGCAGGCCAGGCATATGCTCAGCCATGGAGACACTGGCACAGACCAGCGCCGGAGCCAGACGCTCAAGGAACTCCGCCAGTCCATCTGTGGACGTGCTCTGACCCAGGTAGATCACCTCCCAGCCGCGCTGCTCCATCAGCAGCCCGAAGGCCAGCAGGCCAAGCTCGTGGAACTCGCCGGGCACACATGCGCAGACGACCCGCCGACCGTGGGCGAACGGGGCGTGGAGCTGCACCAGCGCAAGCAGCCGCTGGCGGATGAAGTTGGTGGCGAAGCGCTCCTCGGCGACGCAGACGTCTCCAGCCGCCCAGCGCCGGCCGATCTCGATCAGCACCGGGTGAAACAGCTCCAGAATAACCGTCTCCAGCGGGTAGAGCGTGCAGGCCATGTTCACCAACAGGTGCGCCTGGCGCAGATCGACATGGAGCAGCGTCTGAAGCAACTGCTCGCGCAACTCCAGCCAGCCGGCCTGCGCCGTCACGGCCGCGCCCGCGGAGTACTCCCGCTCGTGCTCGTCGTTGCGGTCGCGCAGCATGGCCACCGCCTGGCTGATCGCCAGGCCGTGCTCGGTGCACTGCCGGAGCCATTTGATGATCCCGATGTCGCGTTCGGAGTACAACCGATGGCCGTGATCCGAGCGCTTCGGATGCGGGACGCCGTAGCGCTGTTCCCAGGCGCGCAGGGTCGAGATATTCACCTGGGTCTCCTGGACGACAGCCTTGATGTTGTAGCGGGGGGTGTCTGGAAGGTTCAGGAGGTGCGTCACCTGCTCGTTCATTGAGCGTTCCTCCTACCAGTTTCAGGGCGGGAGCGCACAGCGAGGCGTGCGACTGGCACAGGATGCGCGAAGACATGGAGAGACAATGTGTAGGCAATGTGCATTATACGTCAAAGGGCGTTGCCGTCAACCCCCGCACCGCAATGCCGGAGTAGCATCCGCTCTGCGGGGAGGGAGACGGGGAGGTTATGGGGGGAGGTTTTTCTGCTGACACGGCCGGGCGCCCGTGGCCCTCACCCTCTGTCCCTCGCTCCCACGCCGGGAGCGGGGGGAACCAACGACGCTGGGGCCCGGTAAGCGCAAAAAACCTCCCCAAGAGGACGGGGGGAGGGGTGCAGAAAGCTGTTCGCCGCGGTGCGGGTGAGCGCCTCCCTCCGGCCAATGACATCTGTGCATCGCCTCAGCGATGGCGGCAGGATGTGCACCATGTGCATAACAAATGCATAGATGATGTGTAATACATTTTGATTGACAATTTCCGCTCTTAAAGGTTATAATCGAGACTGCCCACCTAGAAAAGATTTAACACTCGCATGATACTTACCCGCCTCGGTCGCGCCCACGCACGGCGCATCTCTCCGGCGGCCGCTGGTGAAGCGGTGGAGTCGTCCCTTCCGCCGCGCCAGATGCATATAACAGGTGCCGCACGCGCAAGGCTCGTCGATCCGCAGGCTGGAAAGGGGGTGAGAGTGCATGTCGGAACGCGCAACAACCGCACGGCAGGTTGAGGCGGAGGTGTACAGCAACGACCTGGTGCCATCGCCGTGGAAGGGGCTGTTCACGAACGAGGAATGGCTCGTCCATCGTATCGTCGTCCAGGCCACCTACGGCATGGTCGTGATCGTCCTTATCGCGCACGCCCTGGTCTGGTTCTGGCGGCCATGGCTGCAATAGCCGAGGAAGGAGGTATCCATGCGACGGCCCCCGATCGAGTTTCGGACGGTCGCTATCATCTACACGCTGCTTGGGATCATCATGGCGCTCGTCATCCATTTCGTCGTCCTCAGCTCGCCCAGGTATAACTGGCTGGCCCTGGTCGGCGGCGGTTAAGCGGCGCTCGTGGCCCGTTCGGTTGGCCTGGCACCGGCGTCGCCGTGCCAGCGGCGGGCTGGGTAGGACGACTGCCCAGCCCTGCAGCCATCCAGGCGCCGCTAGCCAGAGGACTGCACAGTCGGCCTGCCTGGCACATCAACGACCCGGCTATGAGACGGCACCCTCCCGCGACTAGAAAGCGAGAGACCCCCGATGTCAGAACGACCTCCCGATCCGGTCCCGCCGCCCGAGTCTGACCCCGTCACGCGCGGCGGGACGCCGCGGACCGTCGAGACGGAGCAGCGCGCCGCGGGCGCGCTCGCCGCCGCCGATGCCCAGGCCGGCGATGTGATCCCGTTCTCGCTTGTCGAAGAGTTCTACAAACGCCCTGGCGGGACGATGTTCGCGCAGGTGTTCGGCAGCGATCCGCTCGATTTCTGGATCGGGCGGTTCTATGTCGGCTTCTGGGGTCTGGTCTCAGTCACGTTTGCCGCGATCGGCGCGATCTTTTATTTCTACCAGTTTATCGTCGTTGAAGGCACGTACAACATCCTCCAGGCGCGGATCGACCCGCCGCCGCTGTCGGTGGGGCTGCGCCTCCAGGCGCCGGGCCAGCCGGGGTTCAACTGGCAGATCATTGTGATCTGCGCCACGATCGCCTTTATCGCCTGGGGGCTGCGCGAGATCGATATCTGCCGCAAGCTGCGCATGGGGATCGAGGTGCCGCTCTGCTTCTTCGCGGTCGTCTCGTCCTGGATCACGCTGCAATGGCTGCGCCCGCTGCTGATGGGCTCGTGGGGCAACGGCTTCCCACTCGGGATCACGCACCATCTCGACTGGGTGTCGAACATCGGCTACCAGTATTTCAACTTCTTCTACAACCCGTTCCACGCGATCGGCATTTCGCTGCTGTTCTTCAGCACCATGCTCCTGTCGATGCACGGCTCGGCCATCCGGATGATCATGAACCGGCCGAAGGCCACCGTGCATAACATCGACGTCTTCTGGCGCGGCATCACCACCGGTTATAGTATCGGCGAGATCGGCATCCACCGGATCGCCTTCTGGTTCGCCGCGGCCGCCGTGCTGGTCGCCAACCTCTGCATCCTGCTCTCCGGCACGCTGGTGTGGGATTGGAACGCCTTCTGGCGCTTCTGGGACCGCCTGCCCTGGTGGAGCATCGCCGGTGCGACGACCGGCCTGATCGGTGCGGCGGTCGTCACGCGGGGGACGCGCCCGGAGCCAGAGGTGGACCTGAATGCGCTGGAGGAGGGACGCGCGGGCTTGGCAACCTCGTTCGGGATCAACAAGCGAGCCTATATCGGTTGGATGGACCGGCTGTTCGGCAGCGGCACGATCGGGCCGTTCTATCTGGGGCTGTGGGGCGCGATCGCGCTCGGGGCGTTCAGCACGACGGTGTTCATCATCCTGATCTCATACATCACCTCGCCGGAGGTCAACTACAACTTCATCCTGTTCCTGCGCGAGTTCCCGAACCTGTCGGTCAACCCACCGCCGCCGAAGTACGGCCTGGGGATCGCGCCGTGGTACGAAGGCGGGAACTGGCAGGTGGCGACCTTCTTCCTGCATCTCAGCGTGCTGGCGTGGTGGGTGCGGATCTACACCCGCGCCCGCGAGACGGGGGTCGGCGCGAACCTGGCGCGGGCGTTCGCCGCGGCGCTGTTCCTGTACTTCACCATTTACCTGATCCGCCCCCTCTTGCTCGGAAGCTGGGCGGAAGCGCCGGGCCACGGCCTGCGGGCCCAACTCGACTGGACGAACAACGTCAGCATCCGCTATGGCAACTTCTACTACAACCCGTTCCACATGCTCTCGATCTTCTTCCTGCTCGGCTCAACCATGCTGCTGGGCATGCACGGCGCGACGATCGTCGCTACATCACCCTACGGCGCGGAGCTGGAAGCGAAAGAGATGCAGATCGAGGGGCCGGGGACGCACCGTGCGCAGCTCTTCTGGCGCTGGACGATGGGCTTCAACGCCAACGCGGCCAGCATCCACTACTGGGCGTGGTGGTTCGCCGTTCTGTGCGTGATCACCGGCGCGATCGGGCTGCTGCTGTCGGGGACGGTTATTCACGACTGGTATGCCTGGGCCGAGAAGGCGCATATCGTCGCCCCGCTCGACCCGAAGGCCGACTGGTCGCAGTTCTTGCAAACGCCAGTGCGATAGTGCGCGACGATTGAAAGAGGCCATCCTATGTATAACAGTCGCAACGCCGCGCCACTCTTCAGCGAGCGCTCCGCCTTTCTTGCCGTCTTCGCGCTGATCTCGCTGGCGTTCCTGGTCGGCAGCATCGGGGTCGTCTGGTGGATCAGCGGGTATCTGCGCGCGCAGGCTCGGGCCGCCGCGCCACAGCCCTCGCCGATCTACACCGCCTATACCAACTTGCCGTCGAACTACCTGAAACCCGAGTCGCTCGCGGCGATGACCGCCTATACCAACGCCCATCCACAGCCACAAAATGTTCAGATCCTGAAGGGGCTTAGCACCGCTCAGATCGCGAACTACATGGTCGCGCAGGTCTCCGGTGGGCTCAAAGTCGATTGTACCCATTGCCATAACCTGGCGAACGGCAACTTCGCCGACGAGTCGAACCCGAACAAGGCCAAATCGCGGCAGATGATGCTGATGTCGGCCGACCTGAACCAGAATTTTGTCGCGAAGCTGCCCGAATCGGTCGGCAACAAGCAGATCACCTGCGCGACGTGCCACAATGGCCGTCCGGTCAATTTCAACGGTCAGACCGGCCCAGGCACCAATTACCCCGCCGATCAAAGCACGAACCCGGATAGCTTCCGCCTTCCGCTCGATAACCTCGACGTGCTCAAGATCACCGGCAAGAGGGACCCGGATCTGAACGCGGTGCAACTCAACCAGTACACGATGTACCACATGAACCAAAGCCTGGGGGTGGGCTGCACGTTCTGCCACAACGCGCGCTACTTCCCGAGCAACGAGATCCCGCAGAAGGGCTACGCGCTGACGATGCTGCAGATGACGCAGCACATCAAGCAGCAGTATCTCTCGCTGATGAACAACAAGGAGCCGTCCTGCTGGATGTGCCACCGCGGCGCGAGCCTGCCGCCCGGCTCGGCCAACCCCGGGCAGGTGCCGGCGATGCTGTCGAGCAAGCCGCAATAGGCCGATTGCAGGCGATGCGGATCAGGGTGTGTACGCCGCAGAGGGTGCAGCGTTCACCAGGAATGGGCGATCACGCTGTGCCCTCCATCTCCTCGCTGGCTCGCTTAAGGGATCGCCGTGATACCAGGCAAGGCCGGACTCGACAAGGCGCGTGCGCGAATCGCCGGCTGGTTCGCGCGCCACCAAGAGACGCAGCGCTGGCTACGGGTGCTGCGCCTCGGGCTGTTCCAGTTCGGCATGGGGCTCTCGCTTGCGCCGATCACCGGCGCGCTCAACCGGGTACTGATCGATAACCTCGGCATCTCGGCCGCGCTCGTCGGGTTCCTGATCGCCATCCACTATTTTGTCTCGCCGGTGCGCGCCCTGATCGGCTACCGCTCCGACCAGAAGCGCGCCGAGGGGCGCTGGCGCACGCCCTACATCGTGCTCGGCATCCTGATGACCTTCGGCGGGCTGGCGAACGTACCGTTCTCGCTGCTGCTGCTCGGCGGGCACGGCCACCTGCCCTACCTGCCATCGGTGATCGTCTGCGTCCTGATCTTTCTGGCCTACGGCATCGGCGTCAACATCGCCGAGACCGCCTACCTGGCGCTGGTCAGCGACCTGACGCCGCCGCGGGAGCGCGGGCGCGTGCTGGCCGTGCTCTGGATGCTGCTCGTGCTCGGCACGGTCGTGAGTTCGATCTTGCTCGGCAATCTGCTCCTCGACTATAGCGATGAGCGGCTGATCGCCATCCTGAAGACATCCGCCGTTATTTTCATCGTGTTCGCCTTTGTGTCGATCTGGAAGCAGGAGCGGATGCGCCCCGACGGCACGGTGATCAGCGAGTACGACGAGCCCCGCGTCCGGCCCGCGCTTGGCGAGTCGCTGCGGGTGCTGGCGCGCACGCGCCCGGTGCGCAACCTGTTCGTGGTGCTGTTCCTGGCAACGGTCGCCTTCGCGACCCACGATGTCCTGCTCGAGCCATACGGCGGCCAGGTGCTCGACATGAGCATCGCTGCGACCACCGGGCTGACCGCGCTGTGGGGCGTGGCGATGCTGCTGGCGATCCCCGCCGCCGGCTGGCTGCTCTGGCGCGGCTACTCGCCGGTGCTGCCGATCATGCTCGGCTGCGCCGTCGGCGCGCTGGGCTTCCTGGTGATTACACTGGCGAACAGCCCGGCGCTGGGCAACCCCTTTCGTTCCGGCGTCGCGCTGATCGGCATGGGGCGCGGGCTGTTTATCGTCGGCAGCGTCGCGCTGGTCATGGCCCTGGCGGACCGCAGCCACGCCGGGCTGCTCCTGGGCCTCTGGGGTGTCATGCAAGCCCTGGCGCAGGGGGTCGGCGCGGTGGCCGGCGGGCTGGTGCGCGACCTGGCGCAGGCACAGTCCGGCAATGTCGCGCTCGGCTACACGCTGGTGTACGCGGCGTCGTTGGGGGTGCTGCTGCTGGCGCTAGGGCTGCTGGCCGCGCTGCGGCTGGGCCGCCAGATTCGGGCGCCAGTTGCCTCGCCCTGGAGCGGGCTGCAGGATATCCCGGCCGATCAGATCATCTATTGAGGCGCGGGTGCGCGCCGTTGTGCGGGCTTGTAGCCCGCTCTCACCGACCGCATGCTGCGGGACTGAAAGCACTGGACACACGCATGGCAGACCCGACCGCCACCACCCCCGCGATCACCCAACCGAAAGCCCCTGCCAACCCGCTGGCGCGCTCGCTCGCGCTGATGAAGCCGGTCACCTGGTTCGCGCCGGCCTGGGCCTTCCTCTGCGGCAGCATGGCCAGCGGCGCAACCGGCTGGACGGTCGACGACATCGGGCGGATCGCGCTCGGCACGCTGCTCGCCGGCCCGATTGTCTGCGGCATGTCGCAGGTGCTGAACGACTACTGCGACCGCGAGGTGGACGCGATCAACGAGCCGGCGCGCCTGATCCCCGCCGGGCTGGTCTCGACGCGCCAGGTCTTTATCACGATCGGCGTGCTGGCGGCGGCGGCGCTCGCGATCGCCTTCTTTCTGGGGCAGCCGGTCGCCCTGCTGACCGGCCTGGGCATGCTGCTGGCGGTGATCTACAGCGTCCACCCGATCCGCGCCAAGCGCAACGGCTGGATCGGCAACGCGCTGGTGGCGGTGGCCTACGAGGGGCTGCCATGGCTGGCCGGGCATCTGGCCTTCGCCCCGCTCACCCTGCCGAGCGTGGTCCTGGCGGCGCTGTACTCGGTCGGGGCGCATGGGATCATGACCATCAATGACTTCAAGAGCATCGAGGGCGACCGTGCGATGGGTATCCGCACCATTCCCGTGCTCTATGGGCCGTGGGGCGCGGCCTGGCTGGCGGTGCTGACGATGGATACCGCGCAACTGTTTGTGCTGATGATGTTCGCCGTGTGGGGGCGCTGGCTGGCGTTCGCGATCATCGCCGCGCTGTTCGTGGCGCAGCTACCGTTCCAGGTGCGCTTCATCCGCGACCCGCGCGCCAATGCGGTCTTTTACAACGCCAGCGGCACAACGCTGTTCGTGTGGGGGATGCTGGTGGCAGCGCTCGGGATTCGCTGACAGGGCGGCACGCGAGCGGCAGGGCTCGTCAATCCGGCCTGGCAGGCATATGCGATACGCCTGACCGCACCGTGTCATCGTGTCAGGCGCACGGGAGGCGAAGGGCATGGACGAAGTCCTGGTTGTCGGCGCAGCGGTCGGCGGCACGATAGCGGCAGAGACATTGGCGAAGGCCGGCGTGCCGGTCATCCTGCTGGAGCGCGACCTGTCGCGTATCAAGCCGTGTGGTGGCGCAGTGCCGCCGGTCGCGTTCGCTGAGTTCGACCTGCCGGAACGCCTGATCTCGCGCAAGGTACGCCGCGCGCTGGTGCATTCGCCGACCGAGCGCACGGTCGCGATCGAGGTCGCCGGGATCAACGGCCCGCAGGAGGACGACTACATCGCGATGTGCTGTCGCGAGGAGTTCGACCAGTATCTGCGGCAGCGGGCGGCGGCGCACGGCGCGACGCTGATCGAGGGCCAGCTCACCGGGCTCGCTGTGGATACGAGCGGTGTGACGGCGCGCTACCGCGAGCGGGCGAGCGGCACCGAGCGCACCCTGCGGGTCGCCGCCGTGATCGGCGCGGACGGGGCCTACTCGGCGACGGCCAGGGCGCTCGGCCTGCCGAACCTGCCGCGCTGCGTGGCGATCCAGGACCGCATCCGCCTGCCCCCGGAGAAGATGGCCCGCTGGGAGGACACCGCCGACCTCTACCTCGGCGCGGATGTCAGCCCTGACCTGTACGCCTGGGCCTTCCCCAAGAAGGACCATGTCGCGGTTGGCATGGGCGCGGGGCACGGCCACACCAAAGCGGTCAAGACGCACCTGGAGAACCTGAAGCGCCGGATCGCGCCCGACATCGAAGGTGGCGAAGTGTACATGACCGAAGCCCATGCGCTGCCGATGCATCCCCGTCCACAGATCGCCTTCGCGCGGGTGATGCTGATCGGCGACGCTGCCGGGCTGGTGGTCGGCACCTCCGGCGAAGGCATCTATTGGGCGATGAAGAGCGGCAAGCTGGCCGCCGAGACGCTGGCCGCCAGCCTGCCCGACGCCTCACTCCAGGCGCTGCGGCGCTATGAGCGCGCCTGGTGGAAGACCTACGGGACGATGTACCGCTTCCTGCGCTGGCTGCAACGCTGGGGCTATGGCAACCAGCGGCAGATGGAAGTCTTCACCGATATGTGCCGCAACCGGGACGTGCAGCAACTCACCTTCGAGTCCTACATGCACAAAACGATGACGCCGGTCCCGTGGCTGGCACAGCTGCGCATGACCGGCGACATCCTGGCGGCGCAGCTACGGCATTATCTCCCTAGACTCAGGGCCGACGAGCAGCGTCTGTTGCGCACCTGAGCGGACGCGTCGGTGCGCGGGGAGGGCGATGCTTCCCGTTCACCTGATCATCTGCGCATCCGTTGAGCCTGGATTGCGAGAAGTCACATGCACCTGTACCTCCTCCCCGTACTGTTCGCCCTCTTCGTCTGGTGGTTCACCACCGGCCTGATCATCTACCTGGACGGCCTGCCGCGCCGTACGTTCAAGTGGAGCTTTCTCGGCGCGACGCTCCTGATGGCCGTCGCGCTGTGGGGCCTCTACGCTACACGCAGCGACACCAGCGTCGCCGGTGCATATCTGGCCTTCACCTGGGGCACGCTCGCCTGGGGCTGGCAGGAGATGAGCTTCTACATGGGGTATGTCACCGGCCCGCGCCGCACCCCCTGCCCGGACGGCTGCGGCGGCCCGCGGCACTTCGGCCACGCCGTGCAGACCAGCCTGTACCACGAGCTGGCGGTGATCGCTGCGGCGCTGGCCGTCTTCGCGCTGACCTGGGGCGGCGCAAACCAGGTCGGGCTGTGGACGTTCATGATTATGTGGTGGATGCACCAGAGCGCCAAGCTGAACGTCTTCTTCGGCGTGCGCAACCTGAACGAGGAGTTCCTGCCGGAGCACCTCCAGTTCCTGCGCAGCTTCCTGACCAAGAAGCCGATGAATGTCTTCTTCCCGCTCTCGGTCACGGTCTCGACCGTGATCGCCGCGCTGCTGTTCGCGCGCGCCCTCGCGCCGGAGGCCGCCCCGTTCCAGGCGGTCGGCTACTCCCTGCTCGGCGCGCTGATGGCGTTGGCGATCCTGGAGCACTGGCTGCTCGTGCTGCCGATCCCGAACAAAATCTGGAACTGGGGCCTCAAATCGCGCGGTACGCTGCGCCCGGCCGATGTCGAGGTGGTCGTCGGCTTCCTCGGCGCGGGCAAGACGACCTTTCTGCGGCGCATGCTGGCCGAGGCCGACCCGAACGTGCGGACGGTCGTGCTGGTGAACGATTTCGGCGCGGTCAACGTGGACGGCGCGCTGCTCGATGGGCGGGGCGCGGACGTGGTCGAGTTGCCGAACGGCTGCATCTGCTGCTCCCTGCGCAACGACCTGGCCCGCCAGATTCGCGAGGTGGTGGCGCGCTGGGCGCCACAGCGGCTGCTGATCGAGCCGAGCGGCGTGGCCGAGGTGACATCGCTGCTGCGGGTGCTGGGCCGGCCCGATCTGGCCGACGCCGTCCGGAGCGTGCGCGTCTATACTCTGATCGACGCCCGCGCGTTTTTGAGCGAGTACGCCCGGATGCCCGGCTATTTCGAGGCTCAGGCCAATATCGCGCCGGTGCTGATCATCAATAAGACCGACCTGGTGACGCCGGCAGAGGTTCGTACGATCCAGGAGACGCTGCGCGCGCTCAACCCACACGCGCGGATCGTTACGGCGCTCTATGGCGCAGTCGAGTCGGGCGCGCTGGACGAGACGGCGACCTTCGATCAGGCGGCCCTGGGCGCCGATGACGCGCACGAGCATGGCGAGCACGAAGCCGCCCTGGGTCTGGAGAACTGGTACGGCCCGCTTCCCGGCGTCTACGACGAGGCGGCGCTCCGCGCGCTACTGAACGAGGCGGCGGCCGGCGCGTTCGGCGAGGTGCTGCGGATGAAAGGTGTCGTGCAGGTGCGGCGCGGCTGGGTGCATTTCGACCTGGCCGGCGGTCAGACCAGCGTCGCCGCCTTCGCACCGCGGGCCGACGAGCTGCCGCGCGCGCTCGCCATCGGCCGCCGGATCGATGCGCCCCGCCTGGAAGCCGCGCTGGCCGCCTGCCGGCACGAAGCCGGCGATGGGAAGGTCGCGCTCGCGCCAGCGGTATGATGCGGACAGTCACCGTGCAGACCGAAGGCGACCCGCTGGTCGCCGATGTCGTCGATACCGCTGCCGGCGCGCCGTGGGTGCTGCTGATCCATGGCTGGGGCGGGTCGGCGCGCTACTGGCGGCCGACCATCGAGCGGCTCGGCGAGCACTTTCGCTTCCTGGCGCCCGATCTGCCCGGCTCCGGGCGCTCGCGGCCGGTGCGCCGGGCGCGCGCTATCACCGACCAGGCACGGGCGCTCGCGACGCTTCTCGCCGATCGGGGCGTGGCGCGGGCGCATGTCGTCGGCCACTCGAACGGCGCAGCGATCGCCATGCTGCTGGCCGCCGACCGGCCCGAGCTGGTCGAGCGACTGGCGCTGACGTCCGTCGGGCTGTTTCGCAACGCGGCCGAGCGGGCGGTCTTCAGCGCGATCATGGGTGTCACCGGCGCGATCATGCGCTTCCGCGCGCCTTGGATGGCCGATATCCCGTTCCTGGTGCAACAGTCGGCGCGGCGCTACTTCTACCAGGTGCCGGACGATCCGGCGCTGCTGCGGGCCGGGTTTCTCGACTACCTGACCATGGACTACGACACGGCGCTGGCCACGGCGCGCTCGGCGGTGAGCGACGCCATCCCGGCGGCGGCATGCCGCATCCAGGCCCCGACGCTGATCGTCGCCGCGCGCGAGGACCAGTCGATGCCGGCGATCAATGTGGAGGAGCTGGCGCGGGCCATCCCCGGCAGCCGGCTCGCCTGGATCGCGCGTTGCGGCCACCTGCCGATGGTCGAGCGTCCGGACGAGTACGCCGCCATCCTGGGCGCGTTTCTGGCCGAGCGCCGCTGAACCGCCAGGCGGCCGGGCCATCCCCGCGCTAGCCACGGATCGCCAGCACCGCCACCGGGGCGCTCTGCACGACACGCACAGTGGTGCTGCCGCGGAAGATGTCTTCGAGCGTGCGCGGCCCGTGCGACGGCATCACGATCAGGTCGATGCCGTTGCTGGCGGCGTAGCTGCAAATCTGGGCATGGGCACGCCCTTCGGCCGTTCGCGAGCGCGCGGCGATGCCGGCCGCGGCGGCCCGCCCCACCAGCGCACGCACCTGCTCCTGGTCGATCTCCAGCAACTCGCGCGGCGACCTGGCGGCGCGCCGGCGCGCAAGGTCCTGCTCGGCGGGCAGCAACCGGTCGTCGCCAAAGACATGGAGCAGATGCAGCTCGGCGTTGAGCGCCCGGCACAGCGTGAGCGTCGCATCGAACGCCGCCGCCGAGCGCGGCGCAAGGTCGGCAGGGAAGAGGATGCGCGACGGGCGGGTGACACGGCCATGGGCGGGGAGCGCGAGCACCGGCAGCGGCCCGTGGCGCAGCAGGCGCTCGAACTCGCTGCCGAGCAGGATCCGCCCGGCGGCGTGCGGGCGGCGCGGCAACAGCGCCAGGATGCCGCCGCCGTTCGCGGCGATTCGCGCCAGCATCTCCGGCACCGCGTCCGGCGCGACAGCCAGCACCTCCGGCGCCCATCCAGGCGGCAGGGCGGCCAGCGCCGCATCGAGCCGCCCGCCCGCCTCGCGCCCCTGCACGGCGACGATGGTCAGCGGGCGGTCGAGCGCCACGGCGAACCCGGCCAGCCCCGGCAGCGCCGCCAGCGACTCGGGCGAGCCGGACGTGAGGTAGACGATTGAGCCATCGGTGATCGCCATGGGGAGCTCCCGTGGTCCGGACGGGCTCGTGGGGCAGCGGCACGACACGTGACCCGCTGCCTTCTGCCGCCCGACGTGTAAACCTGGCTTTGCAAGGCGCGATTACAACCGTTGTAGAGGGTTTGCGCAAACCTTGTACATATTCACAAGCGGGACATTTGGTATTATAATCTAAGCACCGGCGTCCTTCAAGCTGAAATACGGCATCGCATCGCCCTGTCTCGCGAGCGTCCGCAGCCATTGCCGCTGGAGCGCCGGGCCTTCCTGCAGCCGCTGCTGTAAAGTATTTTCCCGACACGACGCACCCATGTACACACCCGAACAACTGGCGCTGCGGAACGCGAGCCCGTGGACACGGGTGCAGGCGATTCTGGCGCCGATCCAGTTCCTTGCCTTCCTGGTCAGCCTGGCGCTGGTGGTGCGCTACCTGCTGACCGGCCAGGGCTACGCGCTCGCGACGGCCAGCGTGCTGGTGAAGATCGCGCTGCTCTGGGCGATCACGATCACGGGGATGATCTGGGAAAAGGACGTCTTCGGCCGGTACTTTCTGGCGCCCGAGTTCTTCTGGGAAGATGTCGGCAACGCTGTGGCGATGGCGCTGCACAACCTGTACTTCCTGGCGCAGTGGCTGGCCTGGCCGGAGCGTGCGGTGATGACGCTCATGCTGGTCGCCTATTGTGGGTATCTGGTCAATTGCGCCCAGTTCGTCATCAAGGGGATCCGCGCCGGGCAGCAGCGGCGGTTGGCGCGCCGCCAGGCCGCCGGATGAGCACTGCATGCGGACGGGTGAGGCGTGAGGCGTGGGGCTGGAGGCTGGCGCAATGGGTGGAGCACCCCTGGAGGAAGTCGCCGATCCGATGTACACCGATGCGATCGTCATCCCGGAAGCGCAACGTGTGGAGCTGCGCCCGGTCGAACTGACCCCGCCGGGGCCGAGCGATGTCGTCGTGCGCACCGTCTACACCTCGATCAGCGCCGGCACCGAACGCATGCTGCTCGCCGGGCGGCTGCCGCACCCGATGCTCAGCTTCCCGGTCGTCCCCGGCTATGAGACGGTCGGCAGGGTGGTCGGGCGGGGCGTGGACGCGCCGCCGGAGCTGGAGGGGCGCTGGGTGTTCGTCGGCGGGGCGCGCTGCTTCGCCGGCGTCAGCCCGGCCTGGGGCGGCCAGGCGGCCACGCTGATCGCCGACTCCCGGCGGGTGACGCCGCTCGACGGCATCGAGCCGCGCCAGGGGGTGCTGCTGGCGCTGGCCGCCACCGCGCTGCACGGCATCGACCTGCTGGCCAGCGGCGTGTCCGCGGCCCACGGACAGCCGGCAGATGGCGACCTGGCCGGCGTGCGGGTGCTGGTGCTGGGACAGGGGCCGGTCGGGCAGCTCGCAGCGCGGCTGGCGCGCCGGCGCGGCGCGTGAGTTGCTGTCCTGCCAGGTATAGTTGCGGGCATGGCAGTACTATTTGTCTTTCTACTGTTTTCCTATTTTGAAACAAAAGTGAGGAAGGTATCAAAATGAAGCTTCAAGCCTTCTTAATCTCTTTTGAGTATCAACTTATC